>NZ_JBKJMB010000119.1:0-7227 GCF_046596595.1 Sphingorhabdus sp. | reverse complement strand
GATCCAACGCCAGTCGTCAGGGGCGCTGCGATATGGGCGCTGGGGCGCCTGTCACCTCAGGCATTTGCGCGCAAGCGGCAGGAGTATCTGGCTGCGGAGCAAGACCCATCGGTTTGCGCCGAATGGGAATATGCCGACGGGAATATGGTGGCGCATTAGAGGGTTTTTGGAAGCCCTCCCTACCTCTCGTCTGGGCTCGAGGAGAACGATTAGGGTCGCTTTAGCGGCGTTGCAGGGCTTCTACGCAAGAGACCCGGTCTACCGCCGCCCCGTCACTGCGCCGCGCATCCAAATAGGTGACGACCTCGCGCCCGCCTTTGCGTTCAGGATAGAGATATGCATCGAGAATGCACGGTTTACCGACAAATTGCAGCTTGCGTCCATAGACCTCAATGACATCAAGTCGGGGCTCACCGAACAGGCGTTTTAACGCGCCTACGTCCTTGCCCATCACTGCATCGAGCCCGCGTGTTGCCATAACTGGACGCACTGGAAAGGAGCCCGCAGTTCGCTCCTGTGGCGCAGGCGGGCGAGCTTCCGGCACCGCAGCGCATCCAACCAAAAGCAAGCTGGTTAAGCCAAGAGGAAGGAACCGCGTCATAATCCTGGGTTTCCTGAATGTACCACATGCACCGCCATGGCAGTAACCAGCACAGGGACGAGCAAGTTTACGAAGGGGACAAGCATTCCTGCCGTACCAACCAAACCGAGCATAAGCCGTGGCATTTTGTTGATCGCCCCGCGTGATTTTCCGTGCCGTGCAATCAGCATATCTTCGAGATCGCGGCCAAGAAGCAGCGCGTTAATCAACAGAAACGCGATTGCGGTGCCGACCCCTGTAAACAGCAGTAAAAGGTAAATAGGCAAAGCAAGAAGATTATAGCCGATCACCCGCGCAATCGACCGCAGCCCCATATAGGCACCCGAGGTAAGGCTCGGCCGTTTGCCGAAAGCGGCCTGCTGCGGATAATGCCGGTCCTCCACCGCATCGATGATGTCGTCTGCAAAAACCCAGGTAATCGCAACCGCGATCGCCCGGAACAAAAGGACAGCGGACAAGCCGATAATTCCGACAGTCAAAAGCCCGGACCAGAGCCCTTCATCTTCTATATTGAGCCACGCGAAAAGCCATTGCAGCGCAAACCACAAAGCCACGCCCAGAATAAGAAAAGCGACGAGTGTGAGAAGAACCACTTTTATCAGGACAGACGCGACGCGCCGGTCAGAAAGGCTTTGCAATGATAGCATCAACGCTTGGATCATCGCGCCGTTCTAAAGCGCTTGCCGGAAATGTCCAACCCCACTAGGGCGCGCTTGGCTTAAATAGGAACCCTTATGACTGATACCCGCTTCGACGTTCTCGCGATTGGCAACGCTATTGTCGATATCATTGCCAACACCGATGACGCGTTTATCGAGAGCGAGGGTCTGACCAAAGGCAGCATGCAGTTGATCGACGAAGCACGGGCGCAGGCATTATATGCCCATATGGGGCCAGCGCGCGAAATCAGCGGTGGTTCGGCGGCGAACACTTTGGCCGGGCTAGCGCGGCTGGGTCATAAAACAGCATTTATCGGACAAGTTGCTACTGACCAGCTTGGCGAAGTTTTCGCACATGACATCCGCGCCGGCGGTATTCATTTCGACATTCCCGCACGCGAAGGGGCGCCATCGACCGCGCGCTGCTACATTCTTGTCACGTCCGATGCGCAGCGCACGATGAATACATTTTTGGGCGCATCGCAATATTTGCCCGCTGCATTGATCGACAAATCGCTGATCGAAAGCGCAGCAATATTATATCTTGAAGGCTATTTGTGGGATCCCGAAGAGCCCCGCGCCGCGATGCGCACCGCCATCGATGTGGCGCGTGCGGCGGGACGCAAGGTTGCGTTGACCTTATCCGACGCCTTTGTAATCTCGCGCCATGGGCCGGATTTTCTTGCCGAAATGGACGCCGGTCGCATTGACATTCTGTTCGCCAATGAAGTTGAAATTTGCGCGTTGAACAACAGCGACGACTTCGAAGCTTCGGTTGCCGCTATCGCTGCCAAAGTTCCATTACTCGTCTGTACCCGTGGCGAGCATGGCGCGATTGCCGTTCAAGATGGTGTCCGTACCGAGGTCAGCGCAGAGCCTGTGACCCAACTTGTAGATACCACGGGTGCGGGCGACCTGTTTGCCTCCGGTGTCTTTGCAGGGATTGCCCAAGGCCGTCCGATGGCGGAATGCCTGACGATGGGCGCAGTATGCGCCGCAGAGATCATCTCGCATTATGGCGCGCGGCCCGAAGCGGACATCGCCGATCTTGTGGCCAAACGGCTGGCTTAATCGCGTTTCTTGCGGAACAGGACCCGGTCTTCAGGGCCGAAACCCCAGCGCCAGATGATCCAGCCATAAAGGCCAAGGATAGCTGGAATACCGAGCGTCAACTCCACCCACTCAAAGCGGGCAGGAACGCTAACGATCGCCATGCCAAGCAACGCCGAAGCTGCAACTGCCGATAACAGTGCCCAGCGCCAGACGCGGATCTGCTGACCAAGCAACTGCGACAGGAACCGCGCCTTAATCAGTGACCCGAGACCTAACGAAATCATGAGGCCACAGGCAACGGCTGCGCCTTGATACAGTCCGATATATTTCGGATTGATTGGCAAATCATCGACCAGAAATATGAGCCCGACGCTCACCAAGGCCTGCACCGCCAGCATCCCGATTGAGATCAACAGATTGCGGTGGCGCGCCATGTACACCAATGCCGCTTCGCTGACGACGGCCGTGGCGGCGGCGACCTCGGCGGCGAGCAGAAAGGCAAGCGCGCCGGTACCGCCGACAAATTCAGGCCCAACAAGCCCCATGACAGCCTCGCCCGGAATACCAAGTGCCAAGGCGATGCCGGCCTGCGCAGCGATGATCCAGAAACCAACTTGCCCGACCTGTTTGGCGATTTCGGCATAATTTTTTGTTTGCAGGTTACGTGTAATCACTGGCCCCAGGATCGGGTCAAAACTTGTCTTCAACTTCTGCGGCAGGCTGGCGACCTGCTGCGCGATATAATAAATTCCGACAATGGCAGGGGAAGCAAACAACCCCAAGATAGCCAGATCAAGCCGCCTGCTGCCCCATTCTGCGGCGTCCGCCGCTGCCAGCGGCAAGTTACGTCGCGCAATGGCGAGCGAACGCGATGCGCTTGGCCTCCACCCGCGTGGAACGCCATAGCTGCGCCACAAGGGCCAAAGTGCAAAGAACAGGGCTGCGACCAGTGAGGCAACATAAGCCAGAATCAGCCCGTCACGCGCAGAATAAAAGTAAAAAGCTCCGGCAGCGATGCTGATTGTCCACGGCTCAACAATGGCACGTGCGCGGACCGCTGATACGATGTCGAATTTATACGCAAGCGCCGAAAGGGCGATGTCGGTCGCGACGATTGCGAAGATGGCGAGCGGCAGAAAACGGTCAAGTCCGGTTATTCCGCTGTTGGGAAATATTAATTGTGGCAGAGCGATTAAGATCGCCGCGCCCAATGCCGCCGCTGCCATCGCTGCCAGCAATGCATCCGCAATGATGTGCGCATGCGGCCGGTCGTCCTTTGCCAACAGCTCGGCCAAGCCTCGCCGCAGTCCGAGCGATGCGAGTTGAGCCGCAAATTCAATGATAAGCAGAGCATAAGCAAAGCGGCCCAATGCTTCCGGGCCATAAAGCCGGCCAGCGATGAACAAAAAAGGGATACGGGCCGCCAGCCGCAGCAGAAATCCAAAAACATTCGTGCGGCCGCCCTTGGCGAGCGCTTGAATATCTTCTTCATCGGTTCTGGCTGTGGTCAAGTGATGCCCTCTGTTGCGAATTAGCCGATTAAGCGCGGCGTTACCAGCTTTCGGGCCTTAAAGGGCGGGCCAACAGATTGGTTACAACGGTCTCGACTGTAGCCGTTCCCGCGAGCAAGGCACAAACGGCTGAAACGATTGGCATTTCAATATTGAGTGCGACCGCAGACTTTAAAAGTACGGGCGCAGTGAACGCCCCCTCAGCAACGGTTTTGCGGTCGGCAAGCAGGTCGTTGGCGCTGCGTCCCTGCCCAAGGCCACGGCCCAAGGAAAAGTTGCGCGAATTTTCCGAGCTACATGTCAGCACAAGGTCGCCCAGTCCCGACAATCCGGCCAGCGTCTCCCCGCGCGCACCGCGTGCAAGCCCATATCTCTGCATTTCGGCAAATCCGCGCGCGATCAATGCGGCACGCGCATTCAGCCCAAGGCCAGCACCATCCACGACACCACATGCAATCGCGAGCACATTTTTGACCGCGCCGCCAATTTCCGCGCCAACAACATCGTCCGACCAATAAGGGCGGAAAGTCGGAGTTGCGATCTGCCGCATGAGTACAGAGCCAAGCGCCTGATTATTGGTGGCAAGCGTGACGGCTGTCGGCTTTCCTGCCGCGACCTCATGTGCAAATGTCGGACCCGATAGCACCGCCAACGGGTTGCCGGGCCGGGCATGCGCGGCGACATCCGACACGAGCATCTGGCTGTCGGCCTCAATGCCCTTTGCGCATAGAATGAGCGGCGCTTGCGTGTCGGGAAGCGCTTTTAATGTCATTCGGACATGCTGCGCGGGTGTGACGACGAGCAGGGCTTCGCAATCGCGCAATTGCGCCAAATCGCCCGTTGCCTCGATTTTTGCCGACAGGGCAGTGCCGGGAAGGAACAGAATGTTTTCATGTTGCGTGTTCACACTGCGCACAACTTCATCTTCGCGTGCCCAGATCAGGACATGGTCATGGATTTGCGCCATGACCGCAGCCAATGCAGTGCCCCAAGCACCGCCACCGATAATGCCTACCGGATATTTAGCCATATTCATGCTTTCACGCCTGCGCCACGGGCGGGCGCTGCTTCAGGATCAAGCGGCCAACGCGGCCGCGCGACAAAATCCAGACCGTCGGTCAGCCCCATAGCAAACCGCTCGGCACCCGCCCATGCGATCATCACGCCATTGTCGGTGCATAGCCACAACGGCGGAGCGACAAAGCGCATACCGCGGTTGCCAGCGAGCGTCTCCAACATGTCACGGATGGGTAAATTGGCGGCAACGCCGCCCGCCACCACCAAAGCAGCAGGCGGGTCGATGCGATCCAGCGTGTAGGTGATACGATCATAGAGGCAGTCAATAACCGCCTGCTGAAAGGACGCCGCGATGTCTTCAATCTTATATTGGCCTGTTTCGTGCGCACGCAGAACAGCGCTTTTCAGGCCAGCAAAAGAAAAATGCGGCTCGTCTGCGCCTTTCAATGGCCTTGGCAAGGGGACGTTCCGGGCATTGCCGAGCGCGGCGGCGCGTTCGACCGCTGGTCCGCCCGGAAAACCAAGCTCCAATATCTTCGCGGTCTTGTCAAAGGCTTCGCCGACTGCATCATCGATGGTCGTAGCCAACCGGGTATAGTCGCCCACATTGTTCACGCGCAGCAATTGGCAATGGCCACCTGAAACGAGCAGCAACAGATAGGGAAATGCGAGGTCCGGGTCGATCAGCCGTGGCGACAAGGCATGACCTTCAAGATGGTTGACTGCAATCAGCGGCTTGCCCGAAGCCATCGCCAGCGCCTTTGCGGTAACCAGCCCGACCATGACCCCGCCAATGAGACCCGGGCCAGCGGTCGCCGCGATGGCATCAACGTCGTCAAGCTTAAGCCCGGCATCGGCCAAGGCGGCCTCCACGAGGGGCGTCATAAGTTCGACATGCGCGCGCGCCGCAATTTCGGGGACGACGCCGCCAAAGGCACGGTGATGGTCCTCCTGTCCCGCCAACGCATGGCTCAGAATTGTCCGGTCGGAACGCACGATTGCCGCTGCGGTTTCGTCGCAGCTTGATTCAAGACCCAGGATGATTGCCATTGTGCTTTCCCATAGGTGGAGGTCTCGCTATGAACAAGCCGCATGACACGCAATATATTCACAGCCGACCGACCCTTACGTATCGGAACCCGCCGTTCTCCGCTGGCTTTGGCCCAAGCCGAGATGACCATGACCGCCCTTAAAGTGGCGCATCAATTGCCTGACGAGGCAGTTGTGCTCGTGCCGATGCTGGCAACGGGAGACAAAATTCAGGACCGGCCACTTGCCGATATTGGCGGGAAGGCGCTGTGGACTAAGGAACTTGAACGCGCGTTGATCGATGACCAGATTGATATTGCCGTCCATTCGATGAAAGATGTCGAAACATGGCGCGCTGATATCTTCGTGATCTCGGCGATGCTGCCACGGGCTGATGTCCATGACCGCTTGATTGGCGCGCTATCTCTTCAGGAGCTGAAACAAGGCGCACGTGTGGGCACGTCAAGCCCAAGGCGCGCGGCGCAGCTGCAACGTGTTCGGCCTGATCTGCAAATCGTGCCGCTCCGCGGGAATGTCGCCACGCGGCTCGCGCATATTTCGGCTGGCGACGCGGATGCAACTTTGCTGGCTGCCGCCGGGCTCGATCGTCTGGGCATGGCTGAAGTGGGCGCTGAATTATCGCTCGATGCATTCCTGCCAGCCGCGTCGCAAGGTGCTGTCGGCATTGACCGGCTGGCCAGCCGTGAAGACCTTATCCCTATCGTAGCGGCCATTAACGACGCAGACACCATTGCCGCCGTCAGCGCGGAGCGCGATTTTCTGGCGGCGGTCGGCGGGAATTGCCATTCGCCAGTTGCAGCCCTTGCGCTGGTCGAGGGTTCGCGCATCAGGCTGCGCGCCGAGATCTTCACAGCAGATGGCTCCGAGATGCAGTGCGGCGAGAAACTGTATGATCTGGGCGAAGACGGACCGGCGCAGCTTGCGCAGCAATTGCTCGGCAAAGCGAGCGCCGACCTGAGAGGCATTTTCGCATCGTGAAATTGCTTGTCATTCGGCCGCAGCCCGGGGCAGATGCGACGGCACATCGGCTTCGTGCGGCAGGGCATCAAGCCATTATCCTGCCCTTATTTGCGATCGAACATTTGGCCATGGAACGCGTTTCGGCCGATGGCTATGACGCGTTGTTGCTGACCAGTGGCAACGCTGTGCGCGCGGCAGCAGATTTTCTTGCCCGCGACCACGGTCTGCCAGTGTACGCAGTGGGCAGCGCTACCGCCGTTGCGTTGCACAAGCTTTCCGTGCCAGTCGATAACACGGGTGCGCAGGGGGTTGAGGCGCTGGTCCGTGGCGCAGTAGCCGACGGCTATCACCGACTGTTGTGGCTGGCGGGCGAAGA
>NZ_JBKJMB010000108.1:0-1854 GCF_046596595.1 Sphingorhabdus sp. | reverse complement strand
GCGCTTCAGTTCGCGCACCGCAATGTCGTTCCAATGGGGGGTCTTGCCAATATCCTGAGCACGTATGAAGGTGGACTGAAGGGAATCATTAGCGCCGAACGTCGGGCAAAGAAAGTTGCCGCAGGGCTGCAGATCAGCACCTTGTCGGACGACCCTCGCCCACGATTACGCTCGGCCCGCAAACGTGATTTAAGCGAATTTGCTGGCGCAGGCGACGAGTTTATCCTGCTCGTCGGTCGCCGCGAAGCGGATGGCAGCATGGCCATCGTTGGTGCAGTTCAAGGCGACGCGGCGCTCACAGAAAAGGCTTTGCGTAAAGCCGACGTCTGACTTGTTTCGCGGCGCAATAATCCGTAACGCTTTGGGTCAATGACTGATGCCCTTGCACTTGACTACGCCCAACGCTTGATCGCTTGCCAGAGCGTCACGCCTGCAACTGGCGCCGTTTTTGACGCGCTTGAAGACATGCTTGTTCCGCTTGGTTTTACCGTCGAACGCTTTGTGTCGGGCGAAGATGACGACAATCCCGCGCATGGCGCGCCTGTCGAAAATCTGTTCGCAATCCGGCAAGCGGCCGGGCGTCACTTTGCTTTCGCCGGCCATGTTGACGTCGTTCCACCCGGCAATGGCTGGGCAAGTGATCCCTTCACGCCCGAAATCAAAGGCGACCTTTTGCATGGACGCGGCGCAGTCGATATGAAGGGCAGCATTGCCGCATTTGTTGCCGCTTTGCATGATATCCCAAATGATGCAGGCACCATCAGCCTTATCATCACAGGCGACGAGGAAGGGCCAGCGATTCATGGCACGCGGGCCTTGATAAGCCATATGCAAAAGCGGGGATCCATTCCTGATGCCTGCCTTGTCGGCGAACCCACCAGCGTTAACCGGCTCGGCGACATGATGAAGATTGGCCGCCGCGGTTCAGTGAATATGTGGATTTCGGTCGCTGGCACGCAAGGCCATGTCGCCTACCCGCACCTGGCAGACAACCCTATTCCCAAGCTGGTCGCGATTCTGGCCGAAATCGAGGCGATCAGGCTCGATGACGGTACGGACTGGTTTCAAGCGAGCAATATCGAAATCACCGATCTGAACGTCGGGAACAAGGCAACCAACGTTATTCCGGCAAAAGCGGAGGCGCGCTTGTCGATTCGGTTCAATGATCTGCAAAATGGTGATGCGCTTGTTTTAAAGCTGCGTGAGCTTGTCGAACGCGGCGGGGGCACCTTGACTGCCATGATATCAGGCGAGGCGTTCCTGACGCCTCCTGGCGCGCTTTCAGCGGCAATTGCAAAGGCAGTGGAGGCAGTGGCCGGCGTGGTCCCTGAACCGTCGACAACGGGCGGCACGTCGGACGCCCGTTTCCTGACCAAAATCTGCCCCGTGGTCGAATTTGGCCTGTGCAACGCCACAATGCACAAGCTCGATGAGGCCGTTGCAATTTCAGACCTGTCGGCGCTGACGGAAATCTACCGCCGTGTCGCTATCAATATGCTCGCCAGCTAGTTTTTGAGCATGATGTAAAGCGCCCCTGCGCCGCCATGGCGTGGATGCGCGTTGCGCACAGCAGAGATATGCCGCGCATGGCGTGATGCCGCCAACCAGTCACGCACAACGGCGGCAATGGCACCCCTGCCCTCGCCACTCGCGCGATCATGCGCGCGTGGTTTTCCTGTTACCAAAAGAATGACCTTCATGCGCTGCGATATCGCCTGCTCAAGCGCACCATCAAGCCGCGCATAGGCCAAAGACAAAGACGCATCGTGCAAATCAATGCTGACATCAGGGCTGATGCTGCCCCGGTTGATGCGCTTGTCCCAATGCCCATCCAAATTGTGCGGAAGCGGGGTG
>NZ_JBKJMB010000096.1:0-52479 GCF_046596595.1 Sphingorhabdus sp. | reverse complement strand
GCAGTGATGTGGTCAGGCCCCGTTGGCTTTGACCGCTATCCCAAAATCGTCGATCCGGCATCAGGCTTTGTCCAGAACGCCAATAATACGCCATTTCTGGCTGCCGGACCGGGATCGGAAATGGATCCGGCGGATTACTCGCCTTATCTCGGCATTGAATTGGGAATGACCAACCGCGGACTGCGCGCCACCGAGCTTCTGGCCGCCGATACATCCATCACGCCGGAAGAGCTGCTCGCGATCAAGATGGACATGATTTACAGCAAGCAAGGCTGGGTCGGCCCGTGGATGGCGTCCTTTGCAGCACTTGATCTCAAAGACGCGCCCCAGCTGGCCGCAGCGCAAAAGCTTTTGGCCGGCTGGGACTGGTCAAGTGATGGCAAGGGAAGCGCCGACGCTTTGGCCGAACGCATCATCCGTTTTGGCGCGCGGCCGCACTGGCGCGGGGACAAAATGCCTGATGCGCGCAACACGCTTCAGGAGGCGGTGACCGAGTTCAAAAAACGCTTTGGACGAATCGACCCACCGCTTGCCGACATTCAGCGTCTGCGCCGCGGGAAGGTTGATTTGCCAATGCTCGGCGGCACCGACACATTGCGCGCGACGACGATGTGGGATGCCGATCAGGCCGATGGCAAGATGCGCGTCCGGCATGGCGACAGTTTCATCATGCTGATGCGGTGGGACAAGGCCGGGAATGTCATATCGGAATCGATCCAGCCTTATGGCGCGGCGACTACCCGTCCCGAATCGCCACATTATACCGACCA
Organism: Sphingorhabdus sp.; assembly: GCF_046596595.1. Lineage (GTDB taxonomy): Bacteria > Pseudomonadota > Alphaproteobacteria > Sphingomonadales > Sphingomonadaceae > Sphingorhabdus_B. The sequence goes on along the minus strand of NZ_JBKJMB010000096.1, from coordinate 51,709 downwards.
GATGAAGCTGTTTGTGGCGGGTAAATATAAGCCCGTTTATTTCGAATGGGCAGATGCCGTGAAGCACGCAAAACGCCGTTATCGGCCCTGAACGGCGTTCGTCGAAAATATCATTTCACCAGATTGTGTTTACTGTGACGGCCGTTACCGGTGATGGCCATGATTTTTAGCTTTGGGAGCAGAATATGATCCGTAAATTGACCCTCGCGCTGCTTGGCGCAACGATGCTTGTGTCGCCAGCGCTCGCGGCTGACCCCGCGCCAGTCCCGGCGTTGGCCTTGGTCAAGGAAATCAACATCCCGCATCAGCAGTTCACGTTGAAAAATGGATTGCGCGTGATTGTCCATACCGACCGCAAGGCCCCAATAGTCGCTGTGTCGATCTGGTATGACATCGGTTCGAAACATGAACCCAAAGGAAAGACGGGCTTTGCCCATCTGTTCGAGCATTTGATGTTCAACGGGTCGGAAAACGCAGCTGGCGATTTCTTCCAGCCGCTGCAGAATATGGGTGCGACTGACTATAACGGCACTACATGGTTTGACCGTACCAATTATTTCCAGACTGTGCCTACAAGCGCACTCGACCGTATGCTGTATCTTGAATCTGACCGTATGGGCTTTCTGCTCGGCGCAGTTACGCAGGAAAATCTGACCAACCAGATCGGCGTTGTCCAGAATGAAAAACGGCAGGGCGATACGCAGCCTTTTGGCCTGGTTGAATATGCTCAGATCAAGGGGATGGTCCCTGAAAATCATCCATATGGCCATTCGACAATCGGCTCGATGGCCGATCTTGATAGCGCCAGCATGGAAGATGTCCGCGCCTGGTTCCGTCAACATTATGGCCCGAACAATGCGGTTCTGGTGCTGGCAGGCGATATCGACGTGCCGACCGCAAAAAAGCTGGTCGAGAAGAATTTCGGTGCAATCAAGGCTGGCCCGAAGCAAAAGCCGCTGAAGGTCGAAGTGCCGACGCTGGCCGCGCCCAAATCAGAAGTGATGAAGGACAAAGTCGCGACCACACGCATTTACCGCAACTGGACGGTTCCCGGTATCGACAGCGCTGACTCAGTGCCGCTCGAGGTTGGTGCATCCGTGCTTGGTGGCCTTGCCAGTTCGCGGCTTGACAACATTCTAGTTCGTCAGGAAAAGCTCGCGGTTAACGTATCTGCCGGATATCAGGGCTTTGCCCAACTGGGTGGCATCGAAATAACTGCGGACGTGAAGCCTGGCGTTGATCCGGCCGTCGTTGCCAAGCGACTCGACGAAATCATCGCTGACTTTGTCAAAACCGGCCCTACGGCTGACGAGGTACAGCGCGTGCAGATGCGCACGGTTTCGAGCCGGCTTGCCGGGCTGGAACAGGTCGGCGGTTTTGGGGGCAAAGCAGTGGCTTTGGCCGAGGGTGCACTTTACCGGGGCGACAGCAATTTCTACAAAAAGCAGCTTGATGAACTCGCTACGGTAACGCCCGCGCGCGTGACATCGGCGATGGGCCGCTGGCTTAACCGTCCTGTGTATGCGCTTACGGTCGAACCCGGTGAGCGCGCAGCTTATGAAGAAGCCAAGGCACCTGCGGCGCCGAAGGCCGCTGCACCGATTACCACGGTCAAGCGTTCGCCTGCGCCAGAGCTTGGCGTGATATCCGATCTCGCCTTTCCAAAGGTGGAACGCACCAAGCTGTCGAACGGCATCGAGATAGTCTACGCGCAGCGCAATGCAGTGCCTTTGACTCAGGTTTCACTCAGCTTCAATGCGGGCAACACTGCCGATCCGCGCGACAGGTCGGGGACTCAGTCATTGATGCTCGCTTTGCTTGACGAAGGCGCGGCGGGGATGACATCCACGCAGATCGCCGAGGCGCAAGAACGGCTGGGCGCAAGCATCGGCAGCAGCGCAAGCATGGACCGGACCAATGTCAGCGTGACATCATTGTCCGCCAATCTAGCCCCGTCGCTGAAACTGTTTTCGGACATCGTCCTTCGGCCCGATTTCGTGCCTGCGGAAGTGGAGCGGCTTCGTGGCCAGCAACTGGCACGTATCCAGTCCGAACTGACAAGCCCGCAAGGCGTCGCCTTCCGGACGCTGCCGCCAATCTTGTTCGGCAAGGATCACCCTTATGGCATTTCGTTCACCGGAACCGGCGATGTTGCAACGGTAAGCAAAGTGTCGCGCAGTGAAATACTCGATTTCCACCAGAAATGGTTCCGTCCGGAAAAGGCGACTTTCTTCGTCGTCAGCGACAAGCCACTCGCAGAAATCAAGAGCGCACTTGAAAGCAGTTTCGGCAGTTGGACGGCGACCGGTCCTGCCGGTGTCAAGGATATGTCAGCGACGCCTGCTTCAGCCAATCCGCGGATCATCTTGATCAACCGTCCGGGCTCGCCGCAATCGCTTATTCTGGGCGGGCAAGTGCTCGCGACAAAGGGCACGGCCGATCTTGAGACCGCGATCACCGCCAATGAAGCGTTAGGGGCAGGATTTCTGTCACGTATCAACATGGATCTGCGTGAAACCAAGGGTTGGTCCTATGGCGTACGTGGCAGCATCAACCGCGTCGAAGGCGATGTGCCCTATCTCATCTCCGCCCCCGTACAAGCGGACAAGACCGGTGAATCGATTGCTGCCTTGATCAGCAATTATAAGGCGTTTTTATCTGATAAGGGTATTACCAAGGAAGAACGTGACCGGATCGTCGGCGGTAATATCCGCGAGTTGCCCGGCAGTTTCGAAACTTCGGGCGATGTCCTGTCTGCAATGCAACGCAATGTCTTGTTCCAGCGGCCCGACGATTTTTACGCCACGGTGGCGAGCGAATATCGCGGCATGACACAGGAAAAGCTCGACGGCGCGGTACGTGTTCTGGTCAATCCCGACAAGTTTATGTGGGTAGTCGTAGGCGATGCTGCGAAGGTGAAGCCGCAACTGGAAGCACTTGGATTGCCAATTGAAATGGTAACGGATACTGCTAACACCAGTGCAAACAACACAGCGAAATAAGGAGCAGGATATGGCAGCAGTTGATGGCGACTGGGACGTAACAATCAAAAGCCCGATGGGGGACCAGAAAGCAGTGCTTACCGTCAATAGCGACGGCAGCAGCTTTTCGGGTCAAATGTCAGGTGGTCTTGGGTCAATGGATATCTCCAACGGCACCGTCGATGGCGACACGTTGAGCTGGGGCATGGACATTACCGTTCCGATGCCCATGCACCTTGACGCGACCGCTACAGTCGCTGGTGACGCCATGACCGGCGAAGTGAAGGCCGGCGCCTTTGGTTCGATGGGTCTGTCGGGCACACGCAAGTAAGAACGGCAATATCGGCACGGATTGTGCCCGATAACGAGACAAAAGGCCGTCTATCCAATCGGGTGGGCGGCCTTGTTCTATTATATGCGCATGCTAATATCTCAGGCGACCGCTTTTCTTTCCGAATCGCGCAGACCGTGTCCGGAGCCCACGCATGAACCAGCTTGCATCGCCATCGCAGTTGCGCATGTCCCTAGTGCGTTGGGCGTTGTTCGTTATTCCTGTCATTATGTTTCTTGGCTTCTTCTCAGGCACCGTTTCCGGTTCGACTGAGGAGAATATCTGGTACCAGACGCTGATCAAGCCCGACGCGCAACCGCCGGGCTGGGTGTTCGGCGTCGTGTGGCCAACGCTATATTTCCTCATTGGACTTGCTTTTGCGATGGTGCTTCACGCGCGCGGTGCACGACATCGCAATAGGGCAATTGGCCTCTTTTTGGCGCAGTTCATGATTAACCTGACATGGTCGCCGACATTTTTTGGCGCGCACAAAGTGACCACCGCATTTTTTATTATCCTTGCCATGCTTGGTGTCGCGATTGCCACGACCTTCGCATTTGCGCAGGTTCGCAAGGCTGCAGCATGGCTCATGGTGCCGTATCTGGTCTGGATCAGCTTCGCATCGATACTGAATTTTCAGATCGACCGAATGAATCCCGATGCGGAAAGCCTTTACGTTCCGGCTGCGACTTCCCAGATAGGCAGTGGCGGTTAATCCCCCGACCGCATTGGAGTGACTGACATGCAAAGCGAAAAGCACATTTTTGATGATTTGGCGAAAGTCTTGAACGGCGTGGCCGGGACCGTTGCCGGTATGGGCCGTGAGGCCGAAGCGAGCATGCGCGAACGCGCGCGCGAATGGGCAGGTGGCCTCGATCTTGTGTCACGCGAAGAGTTTGATGCGGTCAAAACGCTGGCTGCCAATGCCCGCGCCGAAGCAGATGCGCTCGGTAAGCGTGTCGCGGTGCTTGAAGCCGCCATGCAGGCAAAAATTAGCGCCACGCCAGCCAAGGCCAAGCCGGCGATCAAGCCGGCAGACGGCCCAGTCTGAACTTTTCCACAGTCGGCCCACAGGCTTGTGCTGCGCATTAGCGTAAGCCCCTTGCGTGCGAGTCACTCAAGGGGCAGGCTCGTTAAATCATTACAGGCGCTTTGAAATGCACGACGCAGACGAACAATATGAGCAATTTGAACGCGATGAATCCGCGCCAATGGACATGCTCGCGGCATTGTTCGAAGCGCGGGGTTGGTCGTTTGAGCTGGATGGTGAAGACGAAATCACCGCTGAGTATAAAGGCAGCTGGGCCAGCTATCAGATCCGCGCGATCTGGCGTGAGGAAGACAATGCGCTTCAACTGATTATTTTGCCCGACATCACAGTCCCAAGCGACAAGCGCGCGAGCGTCTACACCGCCTTGGGATTAATCAATGAACAATTGTGGCTTGGCCATTTCGACATGTGGTCCGCCAATGGTATATTGTTGTTCCGCCACGGCAGCCTGATGGCGTCCAACGGGTTGTTGGGTGTTGATCAGGCCCAGACAATCATTGATGTCGCCATTGACGAATGTGAGCGTTTCTATCCCGTGTTCCAGTTCATCATCTGGGGCGACAAAACACCCGAGGAAGCCATCGCCAGCGCCCTTATCGAAACGCATGGCGAGGCTTAAGCCACCTTTTTCGGCCTAATCAGATAATGCATATAACCCATGGCGATGGGTTTATCGCGGTCTTCCTGCCATGCGCGGGCCTCGACATTTGCCATCGTACGGCCGAGCCGGGTGACTTCACCCACGGCATAGGTCATTTGGCTGACGCCGCCGCGCATGAAATCGACGGTAACATTGACCTGCTTGATCGCAGAATCGCTGCCCTTGGCGCGTAAAGCGCGGTGAATGGCCGCAATGGCCGCAATCTCCAGTAATCCGGAAATGGCCCCGCCATGCAAAAAGCCGGGACGGCCCTGCACGCGGTCGGCAAAGGGCATCCCGATGACGGGCGCGCCGTCCAGTTCGTCAACGATCGCCATGTCGAGCGCACGGGCATAAGGGGGAAGTGTGGCGAGCCGCTCGGTCATGATATGCGGTCCCCGATACGGATGAATGTCCCGCTTGCATGCGCCAAAGGCTCATCTGGATTGCCATTATGGGCAAAGCCGCGGACAAAGCCGATGCTGTTGGTCAAATGGTAGCAAATACCGCGCCCGTAAACACGTTCGCCAGATGGAGAGGGCCGCAGATAGTCAATCCGCAGGTCCATTGTCACTTGTGGCCGGAATTCGCCGAGCTTGGTCCAGATCGACATGCTGGTGGCGTTATCCATGAGGCTGATGATGACCGCGGAGGCCAATATGCCCGTGTCGGGGTCAGCGACAAGATCCTCGCGCCAGTCAATGGCGAGTTCGACCCAGTCGTCGCCATGGCCGACATATTCCATATCGAGGAACCCGCCATGGCCGAATTTGCCCATCAACTTGTTGACCAACGCTGGGTCAAAGCTCGCGCCTTTGGGCACGATGCTGCCGAGATCAGGTTTGCCGAACGCCATTTATTTGTTTTCCAATGAAGCGGCGAATTTGGGCGCCACCCGCGCTTTTGAAAGCTGCTCATACGCATAGCCGGCCTTCAGAACATTGTGGTCATGCCATTTCGGCCCGATGAAGCTGAGGCCGACGGGCAGGCCCGAAGACAGGCCCATCGGCACCGTCAAATGGGGAAAGCCGGCGACGGCAGGCAATTGGCTGGCGCTTGGCCCTGAAAACGCATCGCCCTTGCCAAGCGTTGACAGCCACGCCGGGCCATTGGTCTGGGCAATGATGACGTCTACCTTGTTGTTGGCAAACATCTGGTTCAGCGCGTTGGAGGCAAGCCCGCGTGATGTTGCCAGCGCCTCAAGATAGGCAGGATCATCCAATCCCTTTTCCTTGTCGGCCATCTCGAATGTGTCCTGCCCGAAATGCTGCAGTTCCTTGTCGGCATTGGCTTTGTTGAAAGCGACGATATCGGCGAGCGTTTTGTGCGGTACAAGGCCCTGTGGCAGGCCTTGCAGATATCCTGCGAGATCAGCTTTTAGCTCTGCCAGTAGAACCTTGAATTCGCCTTGTCCGATTTTTTGACGGTCGATCTTGCTGGCATCAAGGATGACGATTTCGGCGCCTCCTGCGGTCAGCTTGGCGATGGCCGCATCGAAAAGTGCCGCGTCCGCCGTTGGCGCGCGGATGACACCAATGCGCATGCCTTTCAACGCGTCTAGCGCAAGGCCAGATGTATAATCGCCGCGCCAGTTGTCTGCCTCGGTGGTCGCTGCGTCTTGCGGGTCGCTTCCGGCCATCGCAGTCAGCATGATGGCTGCATCGCGCACTGATCGGGTCATGGGCCCAGCAGTGTCCTGACTGTGGCTGATCGGGACGACATAACGTCGCGACACCAAACCGACGGTTGGTTTGAAACCGACAACGCCATTTACGCCAGCAGGGCAGGTGATCGAACCATCGGTTTCTGTGCCAATGGTCCCTGCGGCAAGGCCCGCTGCTGCGGCCGAACCGCTGCCGCTGGACGAGCCACAAGCGTTGCGGTCAAGCGCATGCGGGTTTTTGGTCAAGCCGCCAACTGCGCTCCAACCGCTGGTTGAGTTGTCTGAACGGATGTTGGCCCATTCGCTCAGGTTTGTTTTGCCCAGGATAATTGCGCCCGCTTCGCGCAATCGTGCGATCAATGGCGCGTCGCGGTTCGTGATATTGCCTGCGAGTGCCAGTGATCCAGCCGTCGTTGGAATGGGCCCTGCAACCTCGACATTGTCCTTCACCAAAATGGGTATGCCGTGCATTGGCCCGCGAAATTTACCGGCGCGCAATTCGGCGTCCATCGCACGCGCTTGTTCGAGGGCATCAGGAAAAGTCGCAATGACGGCGCTAAGTGTTGGTCCACTGTCATCGACAGCGGCGATCCGGGCAAGGTAAGCGGCGGTTATGGCTTCACTGTTAAAGATGCCATCCTTTACGCCGTCGGCGAGCTCGGAGAGGTCAAAATTCTCAATCGGACCCGTTTTGGCTAGGTTGGCACTGGCTTGCTCGACCGAAGGCGGAGTTGCCGCCCACGCGGAAACTGGCTGCGCCAATGCACATGTTAAGGCGAGTGCGATCTTCAATTTCAATTTTCTTCTCCTGTTGCCAATTCTGTCCCACGGTCACGCGCGGCGCGCAATGTTTGCCCAATCAATGCATTCAAAGCGTCGTTTGAATCAAGCACGGCCAAGCCCGCTGCCGTGGTGCCCCCCGGGCTTGTGACGAGCGCTGCCAGCGCGTGCGGCGATTGCGCGGATGACGCCGCAAGCAAAGCTGCGCCTTCGGTCATTGAAATCGCCAACTGCGCGGCAATTTCGCGCGGCAATCCTGCGGCCTCACCGCCGCTGATCAATGCATCAACGAAGCGATACACAAAAGCCGGCCCTGATCCGGCAAGCGCCGTGACTGCGTCCATCTGGTCTTCGTCGTCGATCCAGATGACCGATCCCAAGGGGGCCAGAAAATCAGCTATTGCTGTGCGCGCTTCTTCGCCTGCATGCGGCGCGAAGACTGCGAGTGGCGACTTGCCAATCGCGGCTGCCAAATTGGGCATCAGCCGGATCACGCGCGCGGAGGGGAAGGCAGCGCAAAGCGTTTCGAATGTCGTGCCCGCGAGGATCGAAATTACCAATGCGTCGGGTGCCAGCAGTTGCGCAATGTGGGACGCCAGCGAAGCCAGCATTTGCGGCTTGATGCCAAGGACAACAATATCGAAGCGCCGCGCGACCTCCTGCGGCGAGCGGTAGACCGATACGCCCGCTGGCAGATTTTCGGCGACGGGATCAACAATGTGGAAATGTTCAGGCGAAATGCCATGCGCAAGCCAACCGCGCAACATTGCGCTGCCCATATTGCCGCAGCCATAGAAACATATTTCAGGTGGGAAAGCGGACAAAATACTACCCTGCGACTGTTGATGACCCAGTCATGCCCTATCCGTGCGACAACGGCAACCGCAGGAAAAGCGACAGCCCGCCGGGCGCAGGCAAAGGCGGCGCGCCTTCATGGCGGATCGCATCTGCGCGGGCGCGATTGAGGATGGCAGCGGGCACATCGGCATCGTGGAATATATGGTCAGCCTCGCCCAACAACCGCGCGGTGAGCAACGTGAGGTCGTCGGGATTTGCAGAAAGAAGCGCAATTTCGATTAGCCGGTCGCCGTTCGGTTCTTCGGCACGTTCAAGCCAGTTGGCGACAGTATCTGGCGTGTGCCTGCCAAAGGGGTCCAAATGCCCACCCGCGGCAAAGCCCTGATCCAGTGCCCGGCGGCGTTCGGCCCCCTCGGGCCAGCGTTCGCGAATGCGCGCGCGTGCGGCAGATATGGCGGTGGCAAGCGGCCCCAATGTTTCGGGCAACAATGTCTCAATCCGCTGGCGAATGGCCTTTGCCATCCCTGCCGACGCGCCGCCTGTGCCCACCGCAACCAGAACCGGCGTCCGGTCGACAATGGCTGGCGTGGTGAAGTCGCAGATTTCAGGACGGTCGACGACATTGACGAGCAACCCGCGCGCCTTCAAATCGTTGGCCGAGGACCGCGCTTCATCTTCGTCAGCGATTGCCACAAAAGCGATGCGTGCGTCGTGATTTCCGGCGTCCACACAGATCCCGCCAGCGCGTTCAATCAGCCGCCTTTTGGCATCCGCCATTTCACCATCGCCGACCAAAATGACATTTCGGCCTTTCAGGTTCACGAAGATGGGCAACTGATCCAAGATTAGTTCCTATTTCAGCCAGTCGGGGACATGTTCGGCGGCCAGTATGGTTTCCGGCGAAATGCGTTCGGCGACGACTGCGAACTTATCACCATCGACCAGCACTTCGGGGACGAGGCCTCGGCTGTTATACGTACTCGCCATCGTCGCGCCATATGCGCCTGCGGTGCGGAATATCGCCAAGTCGTTCGCCTGAACCGGGTCGATTTCGCGACCCATGGCAAATGTGTCACCCGTTTCGCATACTGGCCCGACGATATTCGCCAGCATCTTCTGCCCGTTCGGCGCGACGGCTTCAAAATCATGCCAGGCGTCGTACAAGGCAGGGCGTGCCAGATCATTCATCGCGGCATCGACAATCACAAAGGGCGCGTTTCCTGATCCCGGTTTGACGCGGATCACGCGCGTCAGCAATATGCCCGCATTGCCCGCAATCACGCGGCCCGGTTCGAACATCAACCGCACGCCCCAATCCTTGGTGACGCGCGCGACCATATCGCCATATTCGGCTGGCTCTGGCGGATTGTCATCGGCGCGATAGCGCACACCCAAGCCGCCGCCCAAGTCCACATGGGTAATGATATGTCCTTGGTCGCGTAACGCCTGCACCAAAACACCAACCTTATTGAATGCCGTTTCAAGCGGCTCAAGGCTGGTCAACTGGCTACCGATATGCAGGGCGACGCCGCGCATGTGCAGGTTCGGCAGCGCACTTAACCGCGCGTAGATTTCCGGTGCGCGGTCAATGCCCACGCCGAATTTATTGTCCGCCTTGCCGGTCGATATCTTGCCATGGGTGCCAGCATCGACATCGGGATTGATCCGCAACACGGCATAAGCCGTAAGACCAAGCGAGCCTGCAAGCATCGCCAATTCAGCGCCTTCTTCTTCGGATTCGATGTTAAACTGACCAATGCCAGCCTTCAGTGCGCGCAATATTTCTTCCGCCGTTTTGCCGACACCCGAAAAGACGATGTCCTGTGCGGCCATGCCCGCGGCAAGCGCGCGGTCCATCTCGCCACCCGACACAACGTCTGCGCCATAGCCTTGCTTTGCCAGCACTTTCAGCACCGCAAGATTGGGGTTCGACTTGACCGCAAAGGCCAGATGCGGGTTATCAAGCCCGGACAAGGCATTGCGGAACACCTGCGCATGGCGTTCAAGCGTTGCCCGCGAATAGACATAGACAGGGGTGCCAACGGCCGCGGCAATATCAGGCAAAGCCACGTCTTCGGCGTGCAAGACGCCATTGATGAGATCAAAATGGTTCATGAGGGTTTACTTATTTCGGGGCGCTTGTGGCGGGCTGTGGCGACTTTTCGGGGTTCAACGGTTTGGGCTCTTCACCTGGCGGTATGTCAAAAGGGTCGTCTTCACGCCGTTCGGAGCGTTTGAGCACTTCGTCGGTTCGGCCTGGACGCGCTTGCACCGAAGGCGTGGTTAAAACCTGCGCTGTTTGCTCGATGCTTTGGCCGTAGGCCTTGGGCGGCAGACTGTTGCCTGCGCGCGGCTCAAGATCGCCGACCTTGCCGCAAGCCGATGCAGCTAAGGTGGCACCAATGATGAACAAAGCGCGTTTCAACTTCATGCCTCAAGCTCCTTTTTCGCCGTAGCGATTGCTTCCCGTACGCGCTGCGGCGCCGTACCGCCAAAGCTTGTCCGGCTTGCCACTGACCCATGAACCGAAAGGTCAGGGAGGGTACAGCCCGCGAGGGTCGGGTTGATGGCCGCAAGGTCGTCTGGCGTGATCCCGGAAAGCCCGATCCCGCGCGCTTCGCACATCTTCACGACACTTCCCGTAACATGATGCGCCTCGCGAAAGGGCATGGCAAACGTGCGGACAAGCCAATCTGCCAGATCGGTCGCGGTCGAAAATCCGGTGGCGGCGACCTCTCGCATGCGTGGTGCGTTGAAAGTCACATTGGCCACCATGCCCGTCATGGCCGCAATCGACAAAGTCAGCAGGTCATAGGCTTCAAAGACGGGCGGTTTGTCGTCCTGCATGTCTTTTGAATATGCCAGCGGAAGCCCTTTCATGGTGATCATCAGGCTGTTCATGCAGCCAATGATGCGTCCGCTATGGCCGCGCACCAGCTCGGCGGCATCGGGATTTCGCTTTTGCGGCATGATTGAACTGCCAGTGGACCATGCATCGGGCAGATTGATGAAACCATAAGGCTGCGAAGCCCAGATGATCATCTCTTCAGCGAGTCGCGACAGATGCAAAGCGGTCTGCGCCGCTGCCGTCAGAAATTCGAGCGCGAAATCGCGGTCTGACACGGCATCAAGGCTGTTGGCCATCGGTCCGTCGAAACCAAGCGCAGATGCGGTTGCCGCACGGTCGATTGGAAAGCCTGTGCCAGCCAATGCAGCCGCTCCTAATGGCGACTGGTTAAGGCGCCTTCGGCAGTCGGCAAAGCGGCTGCGGTCGCGCTTCGCCATTTCATAATAAGCAAGCAAATGATGGCCGAGCGTGACGGGCTGTGCGACCTGCAAATGGGTGAACCCTGGCATGATGCTGTCGGCATGTTCGTCCGCGCGCGCAACAAGCGCAGTCTGAAAAGCGCGGAGGCCCGCGTCGATTTCATGCGTGGCCCTGCGCACCCAAAGACGAAAATCGGTCGCGACCTGATCATTGCGTGACCGGGCAGTATGCAGACGGGCAGCGGGCTCGCCAATCAATGCGCGCAGCCGCGTTTCGGTGACCATGTGAATGTCTTCAAGCGCGATGTCTTCGGGGACCCCATTGGCTTCATATTCGGCGGTGATGGAATCAAGGCCATTTTGAATTGCGACATTGTCAGCGTGTGAAATAATGTCTGCTGCGGCCAACATGTCAGCATGGGCTTTGCTCCCAGCAATATCTTCCTGCCAAAGTCGCTTGTCGAATGGGATGGAGGCATTTATCGCGCGCATGATATCGCCAGGGCCTTCGGCAAACCGTCCGCCCCACATGCTATTGGAATTCGACATGCGTTCTGTAATTGCCCTAATCCTTCTGGTCTTGGCCGGATGCGATAAAGAAAGCCAACCCAAGGGGCAAGCGCAACCCGCATCAACCGCAAAGTCGGGGGCCAGTCAAACAAGCGACATCAACCTTGAAAGCCCTAATGGGATGCGCGCAACGCTCAGCTACAAATTTGCAGGGCAAAAGGCACCGACAGCTGTTTTTGCAGATGCCGACGGTCAGGACGTTCGTCTGGCCGATTTTGCAGGAAAGCCTTTATTGTTGAATGTCTGGGCGACGTGGTGTGCGCCTTGCAAAGCCGAAATGCCGACGCTTGATGCGCTGGCCAAGCTTGAAAAGGACCGGATGAACGTCATTGTGGTGTCGCAAGACCTTGAAGGTCGGGCCCCTGTGCTTGCCTTTTTCGAAGAGACAGGTGTCAAAAATCTTGAACCTTTTACCGACGCCGACAATGCAATTTTGGCGGCATTCAATAATGCCATCGCACTGCCTACGACGATTTTATATAACAAAGACGGGCAGGAGGTCTGGCGAATCGCAGGTGGTGTCGAATGGGATGACGCCGAGTTAGCCAAGTTGCTGCGCAAGGCAGACTAGACGATCCATTACATCAGAATACGGCGCACTTTGAGTTTTTCGGATTTTCGAATCGGCAGTGATTCGGTCAATGGACGCACCACGACATGACGATGTTTTGGATCAACGCAGTTAGCCGATTCCGCTGGCTCTGTTTCACGTGCCATGGCGATATCGGGAAACGCGGCGCCGCCCAAGGCGAATAGGCCAAAGCTTAAAGTGACGAAACTTCCCCGCATGCCGCCAACCTGCCTTCCAAAGCCTGTCTCTACGATGAACGAAGCGCCCTTCAAACCTATTTTTTGCCCAGTTGTAAAATCACGGTCAAAAATGGTGGGCGCTAACGGGCTCGAACCGCTGACCCTCTCGGTGTAAACGAGATGCTCTACCAACTGAGCTAAGCGCCCCTCTCGGGAAGCGCGCCTTTGCCAAAGCCTTTTGCGTTTGGCAAGTGTTATCAGATAATCGGGGCAGAGCGGGCGGCCGCAGCGACAAAATAACCGTCCAGCTTTGCCGACGTCTCTGGCGAAAGTTCAATAAACACGCGGCGGGCATCGGCTGGGTCCTGACGTCGCATAAGCATGCCGCTGTCGGTCATGGCGGTAATCCAACGCAACGCCGTAGTGGGTGGCACGGCAGCGGCAATGCACAGGCTTGATACCGACACTTGCTGTCCTTCCTGCGCGGCTGCCTTTAAATCGAGCAGGATATCCCATGCGGGGTCCGCAAATAAGTCGGGCGGGAAAAATCTGTCGCGCAACCGGCGTAGCTTGATGAGTTCGCGCAAATTCAAGGGCCCAGCGCGCGCGCTGGTCTTTGGCGTGCTTAAGGGAAAGCCTTGAAAGCCCTCCATCGGCGCAGGGCGAAATGAAACCGGGCTGTCCGAGACCTTATCCTCGCGGTCGGGTTCGGCCATGCGCGCCAGCGTGCGAGCAAATTCGGCAAGCTCGTCGCTGATCCGGTGAAGCGATCCAAATTCCACATCACGGTCTTTGTCATGCAGTCGGTCCATGCTGCCCCGTCCATATGCTCCCGCCAAAATAGGCACTGCTGCGACGTCATCCGCATTGACCAGAAAATGGCATTGGCCGTGCGGAAGTGCCGCGTAAACTTCTTCGAGCGACTCCATCGTGGACCAGATTAATGCAGTGCTTCTATATCTTTGGAGATAGTGGGTAATGCGCGATAGGGTATCAGTGAGTCTCTCCGTTTCGGAGCAAAGATCCACCAGCAGATAGTCGGCATGCCGTTCATCATCCATCATGATCGCCGTGCAACCACTTAGTGTTGCGAGTTTGGTGAGCTGGGTATCCCGCTGCGTCGACCCGCCCGCGACCATGGCAAATCGTTCATTTCGGGATGCGACGGGCGAAATAAGGTAATCTGCCATATTGAACCTAGCAACTGTCTGATTATGTTATGCTTTCATAAGACCAGCAAATGACCTGCCAGTCCACCGGCAAAATTACGGTCCATATTGGAGGAAACAGTTTCGCCAGTCGGACTGTTTGCATAAGCCATCCGACGCGCTAACCCCATGTTCATGGATAACCGGCCAAGGTTCTGTACGACACAGAGGAGCAGATTTAGGTGAGAAGTCATAAAGTCATGTTGAGCGCAGCGGCGCTTTTATTATCAGGAGTTGCGATGACTGCGGTTGCACAAGCGAAAGAAATGAAATCCGGCCAATTGGCAAGCGAGCCAGCGATGCTGCAGGAATGGACTGGGCCCTATGATGGTGTTCCGCCCTGGGATAAGGTCGAAGTGAAGCAGTTTCCATCTGCATTTCAGGCCGCAATGCATGCGTCCGAGGCCGAGTTTGAAGCGATGCTAGAAAAGCCCGAGGCCATCACCTTTGAAAACACCATCACGGCAAACGAGCTTTCGGGCGAGAAAATTGGTCGGCTGTTTTCGATTTGGGGTGTGCATTCGTCCAACCTGTCGAGCCCCGAAGTGCGCAAGATTCAGGCGGAATGGGAGCCAAAAATCAGCGCGTTTTTCTCCGAACAGTCTTTGGATGCCCGGTATTTCCAGCGGGTGAAATATCTTTACGACCAACGCATGACTCTTGCCCTCGATGCCAAGCAAATGCGTCTGTTGGAGCGGACCTATGATGGCCTGGTGCGCAATGGAGCGCTGCTTGACGCGGCCAAGAAAGCACAGGTCATCGCCATCGAGACCGATCTGTCCAAGAAATTTTCAGCGTTCTCGGAAAAAGTCCTCGCGGATGAGGAAACCTATATTCTGTTTAGTCAGGAAACCGATCTGGCTGGATTGCCCGAAAGCTATGTCGCGTCGCTCCAAGCTGCGGCAAAAGCGAAAGGCAAAAGCGGATGGGCGGTCGTCAACACCCGCTCTGCTGTGCAGCCATTCCTTGAAAACTCCACGCGGCGCGACCTGCGCGAAAAGGTCTGGCAGGCGTTTACCCAACGCGGCGACAATAAAAACGTTAATGACACCAATGCGACCATCGCTGAGATCCTGAAATTGCGTCAGCAGCGCGCCGAAATACTGGGTTTCCCGACCCATGCCCATTACCGAATGGCCGACACCATGGCGAAGGACCCTGACAAGGCGATGGACCTGATGATGAAGGTCTGGCCAGCAGCGGTTGCGCGCGTCAAAGAAGAAGTTGCGGACATGCAGGCCATTGCCAACGCGGACAAGACCACCATCGAGCCGTGGGACTATCGTTTCTACGCCGAAAAGGTGCGCAAGGCGAAATATGACCTCGATCAAGAGGCGATCAAGCCCTATTTCCAACTGGATAATATGGTCGCCGCAATGTTCGATGCAGCTGGCAAGCTTTATGGCATGAGCTTTACGGAAAACACCGGCACGGTTCCTGTGTTCGAGCCAAAGGTGCGGACGTTTGAAGTCAAGCGCGATGGGCAGGTCATTGGTCTGTTCTATCTCGACAACTTCGCCCGTGCCGGCAAGCGTTCCGGCGCTTGGATGACCACCTATCGCAGCCAGCACAAGCTGGGCGGCAAGAATGACATCGTGCTCGCATCGAACAATAACAATTTCGTGCCCGGAGCCGACGGCGTGCCAACGTTGATCAGCATCGATGACGCCACGACATTATTCCATGAATTCGGTCATGCCATTCATTATCTCAACTATGACATTACCTGGCCCGGCCTTGGCGGAACGCCGCGCGATTTTGTGGAATATCCAAGCCAAGTAAACGAAAACTGGCTGCTGACGCCCTATATCCTCAACACCTACGCCAAGCATTATAAAACCGGCGAACCAATTCCCGCCGCTCTGGTGCAGAAAATCGAGGCGAGCGATACCTTTAACCAAGGCTTCTCCACGGTCGAATATTTGTCGAGTGCGATTCTCGATATGAAGCTGCACAACCGAAGCACACCCGTCGCCGACCCTGCTGCCTTCGAACGCGAAACCCTCGCGGAAATTGGCATGCCTAAGGAAATGGTGATGCGGCACCGCTTGCCGCAGTTCAATCACCTGTTTTCAAGCGATAGCTACTCGGCAGGCTATTATAGCTATCTATGGTCCGAAACGATGGATGCAGACACGTGGGCGGCGTTTACCGAAACTGGCGATGTGTGGGACAAGACCACCGCCGAGCGTTTCCGTTCGATGTTGCTGGCGACAGGCAATGAAACCGACCGGCTCGAAGCCTATCGCGCCTTCCGTGGCCGTGACCCGGACGTGAAATATATCATGAAAAAGCGCGGATTTCCGACGGGGGAATAAAGCGACCGCTAAATCAATTCAGGGGCTGTGCAGGCGACAATCTGCGCAGCCCCTTTTTTATTGACCTTCCCTAAAAACGATATAAATATGATATCATAATTTCAGGGGAAATCGTGATGACTGACGAATCGAGTAATACACTGACCGCAAGTCGCGAAATTGCCGCCAGCAGCTTCAACGGCTATCTTATGCTTTTTATCATGCTCGCGAGCATGGCCGGGTTCGCTTGGGCATTGTTAGACGCGATCGGCGGTGGTTCTGCCGGAAACGTCATCGGTATAGGTTTCACGACCGCGTTATTCCTCTTTGTGTCTATCGGATTTTATATGCTTCAGCCAAACCAAGGCACGGCTTTGACCCTGTTCGGAGCCTATAAGGGCACAGACCGCAACGAGGGCCTGCGCTGGACGTGGCCATGGATGGGCAAGTCAAAGATATCGCTGCGCGCCAACAACCTCATTTCGGAAAAGATCAAGGTCAACGACCTGCGCGGCAACCCGATTGAAATGGCAGCTCAAGTCGTATGGCGCGTCACCGATACCGCGCAGGCGTTGTTCGATATCGACGATTATAAGGCATTTGTGCTTGCACAAATCGAGGCCGCGGTTCGTACCATCGGCGCGCGCTACCCTTATGATGATTTCACGCATCAGGAAGTCACCTTGCGCGGCAATCATGATCAGGTCGGCGGCGAATTGCGCCTCGAGTTGATGGAACGCTTGCGTGTCGCTGGTATCACTGTCGACGAATGCGGCTTTACCCATTTGGCCTATGCGCAGGAAATCGCTGGGGCCATGTTGCGCCGTCAGCAAGCCGAGGCCGTTGTTGCCGCGCGCAAGACCTTAGTCGAGGGCGCGGTCGGCATGGTTGAAATGGCGCTTGAAATGTTGTCTGCCAAAAATGTCGTCGAACTGGACGACGAGCGCCGCGCCGCGATGGTGTCAAACCTCATGGTCGTCCTGTGCGGTGAACGCGATACCCAGCCGGTCGTGAATACTGGTTCGCTTTACTAGACGACCGCTATGTCGCTGCCTTCCAAAAAAGCTTTCCCGCTCCGTCTCGATCCGGCATTATTCGCCTGCATCGAACGGTGCGCGGCTGCCGATTTCCGAAGCGCTAATGCCCAAATCGAAGTTTTGTTACGCGAGGCATTGGCAAAGCGCGGAGTGAAGGTGGCGGTGACTGACAAGCCAAGGCGCGGGCGACCACCAAAGGAGAGCTGAGATGTCAGAAAGAGAAAAGCCATTTGTGTATTATAGGTCGGGATCAGGCGTTAATATAGTACCGCGCAACGCTGCGGGCTGGCTGGCATTTAGCGTTTGGATAGTTGCCCTGCTCTGCGCGTCAGGCGTCTTCGTTTGGGCGAGCGTAGTTGCTGATGAAGCTGGATGGGACGACCGCAAAATCCTGCTATTTTTGTTGCTGCCATTTCTAGTTGTTACCCTCGTGTGGGGGCTCGCTATGTTTCGTTATATGAAGGCACGCAGTGAGATTATCGACGTAGATAATCTGTTGCAAATCAAGCGTGATATTGAACGCGCCGCTAAGCAGAAGCGGCGTTGAAGACGGAAGAGTTTAATATGTTGCACCGGTTTTTGGAAAAAGGGCCTTGGTTTCGCGCGAAACGCTTCGGCTATGGTGCAGGATTGCCCTTCAAATGGCAGGGTTGGGCGGTTTTGGCAGTGTATGTTCTGGCCATGGTTGGCTTGCGCCTGTTCGCAGACGGCAATAGCGCAATGCCCAAGATTGCAACTGTCGCGCTCATGCTCATTATCACCGCAATTTTCGTCGTCATCGTGCGCAACCGCACTGAGGGCGGCTGGAAATGGCGCGGCGATTTCGGCGCTTAGGTTAAAGCCTCGTCCAGCAATCGCGCCAGCCGAATACCACCGCGTTCGACTTGCTGGCGCAACGCAGCGCGTGATGCGGCAACATCCGCCTCGTCAATGATGACTGGCATCGTCGGTTTGGCACCGCATGGGTCGCCGTCCAATGCACGCGGATAAGCGACGTTCTTTGATATCGCCCAATTCTCCTCGCTCCAGCTTTGCGCATTGCCTTGTTCGACAGCCGCTTTCTCCGCCGGAGAAAAGGCACGGACGATAGAAGGCGCAGCGGAAATTGCGCGGTCTGCCAAAAGCCCGTCCCACACCGAATGCAGATTATATCCAGGCATTATGCCATAAGTGGTTTTCAGGTCGTTGCCGCCGCGGTCTGACCGGTCACCAGCGTGCAATGGCTGATGAATGTCGCCGACAAAATGCACAAGAAACGCCAACGCTTCCAAGCGGACATGCGCGGGCAGGGCCTTGTTCGCCAACAATGCAAAGTTGCGGTCAATTTGTGCCGAAACGCAATTGCCATCGGCGCAAGCGCTTTTCAGATCGAACGGCTTGCAGATGTCGACATTCTGGTAATGCCAGCTGTTGGTATAGCCCCAGCGCACGCGATCGCGCTTGATGCAGTCTGCCCACACGCTGACATCGCCGATATTCTGCATCGGGCATGTTGGCGTGCCCAAATTGGGCGCGGCACGGAGCAATCGTTGCATATGCGCACGCGCCATGGGTGACATGTTGGCTTGGGCAATTTGAGCCACGGTTTCGTGACCATATTCCCAATAGGCTTGCGCTGGCAAAACCGGGGCAAGGCATAAGACGAATGCGAGGAGAAAGCGATTCATGAACGCCGCCATAGGTGGCTTTCATGGCAAAATATATCGTCGTGTTAGCCGCATGTAAAATAACGGCGAGCGCAGGTGTGCGCCCGCCGCTATGGCTCATTTGAAATTCAATTGGCGGAGCATGAATGACCCCATGAGTGTCCGGTACTTCGCACGGTCACCTGAAGCCGCATCCATCTGAGCATCGCTTTGCTTCATAAAATCGCGATAGGCTGCGTTACGCTTTTCCTCTTCTGCCGCATCGGGCAGGCTGGTAAAACTCGTGACGAGATAAAGGTCCGGTTCACCCGGGCGGGGGTGGACATTGGCCAAAACCTGATAGCCGGTAATCCAGCCTTTGGATTTGGCAAATTCCTGATTCTTTTTCCACGTGGTTGCAAGAAAAGTGGCATATTCATAACCACCGCCGTCGCTGACATCGATCATGCCAACCTCTTCATAATCACCTGACGTCATTGGGTAATTTTGCGCCATTGCGGGCGCAGAAAGGGCAACCACAAATGGCACGGCCAACATGGCCGCCAGCATCGTTTTCTTCATGACTTTTTCCTCCGTTGGTTCCCGGCTTGGCCTAATGGCCATCCGTCTAACCCTGCCGCTCATTATGGCGACCCTCAAGCTGAGGCGAACAGGTAACGGGAAGGTGCGCCTGAATAGAAACAGAGTCAAAATATAAATAAATAACAGATAGTTATATGACTTTCGCCATATGGCTTTGGTACCAGACCAAATCACTCATCGCCATAAATGGCGATATATTGATCGCCTCCATGGGTGGCTCTCCCACGATACATTCCGGGGGTGTTGAAGCTGAATATCGCGCTACCGTCAGGCGCTGCAACTATCACGCCGCCCGTGCCGCCCAATTCCCCCAACTCGGCAATGACGTGGTTGGCGGCGGCCTCCGCATTCTCGTCCAACATGCGGATTCGCGCGCAGATTTCGTGCGCCACCCCGATGCGAATGAAATACTCGCCCGCGCCGGTTGCAGATACAGCGGCCGCGCGGTTGTCGGCGTAGTTGCCAGCGCCGATGATAGGCGAATCGCCAATCCGGCCCCATCGTTTGCCCGTGAGGCCGCCTGTCGACGTCGCCGCCGCGACATTGCCGTCGCCATCCACTGCAACCGCGCCAACGGTGCCATATTTCATATCGATATCGAAATAATCGAGCTTATTGGCCTTCAGCTCTTCCAACTGGCGCCAGCGTTCGGGCGTTGCGAAATAGCCAGGATGGACTTGTTCAATTCCCTGTTCGCGACTGAATGCGTCGGCACCTTCGCGTGACAACATGACATGCGGGCTATGTTCCATCACCGCCCGGGCGAGCAGAACCGGATTGCGTGTATGGCGCACGCCGGTGACCGCGCCGGCGCGCCGCATTGCACCCTCCATAATTGATGCGTCGAGCTCGATGATGCCGTCAAAGGTAAACACCGCGCCATGCCCGGCGTTGAAATGGGCATCATCCTCAAGCTTTATGACAGCAGCGGACACCGCGTCCATTGCACTTCCGCTATTGGCAAGAACCTCCGAGCCTGCATTCAAAGCATGGCCTAACCCGGCGCGCGCCCCTGCATCCTGCTCGGGCGATAGCTTGCCACGCACCATGCTACCTGCGCCACCGTGGACGAGCAGCGTCCATTTGGGTTCGACCATGTCTGTGTCCTTCAATGACCCGGCGCGCATCATTGCACGACGGAAGAAGCGTTGCCGATAATATCAAACGCAACCAGATGACATGGCGAAAATGCTTATCCCTCAAAGATACTCAAAAGCGCATCGCGACGCTGACTCCAGCGCTTTTGCTGTCACCCCAAGGCAGAACCAACGCTTGTCGTTCGCTGCGCTTGTTGGTGATCAGAAACCCTGATGCGGTGCCAATGCCAGCGCCGACGACAACATCATACCAATAATGCTTGTCGGCCTGAACACGGGCCAATCCAACAAAGCTCGCCGCGATCATGGCGGGCAGACCAATATCTGCGCCTTGACGATTGTACAATGTTGCGGCGGCGGCAAATGCCGTGCTGGTATGACCCGACGGGAAGCTTCTTCGGTCGCTGCCATCGGGGCGCAGTTCGGGGAATGTGTATTTTAGGCCCGTGGTGACCAAGGCAGACGCGCCAAGTGATCCTGCTGCCTGAAAAGCGCCTTGTTTGTCGCCTTGCACAACGGGCAGACCAATCGCAGCAATGCTGAGTGCAGCAACGCCAACATCGCTTGCCGTGGCCCATGCCTTTTCGTTTTTCGCCTGCGCCTGCATTGGCGCTGACACCAGAAATACAGCGCACGAGGCCCGAATAATATGATTTTTCATAAATTGTCCTTTTGAAGACTCAAGTCGTCCCGATGGGTGCCTTAGGCGCGTGTGGACCAACCGCCCATACCACATAAAGGTTATGTCCATGCAGGCGGACACGATGATGATTGCGGGAAAATGCCAAGCCGCCTATATCGCGAAAATGTCTTCTATTCGTCCATGGCGCGATATTGCGCGCCGTCCGTCCCGCCAGATCATGGTTGGTAATGTCCCTGTCGGCGGCAATGCGCCGATTTCGGTGCAAACGATGACGAACACGCTGACCAGCGATGCTGCCGCAACCATTGACCAGATCCGCCGCTGCGAAGATGCAGGCGTCGATATCATTCGGGTGTCCTGCCCCGATGTGGAGAGCACTGCCGCGCTGAAACAGATTGTCCGCGCCGCCAATGTGCCCATCGTTGCGGATATCCATTTCCATTACAAACGCGCGCTTGAGGCAGCAGACGCAGGCGCAGCCTGTCTGCGGATCAACCCCGGCAATATTGGCTCGTCCGAGCGCGTAAAAGAAGTCGTCAACGCCGCCAAGGCAAATGGATGTGCGATCCGCATCGGTGTAAATGCCGGAAGTCTCGAAAAAGACCTGCTGGAAAAATACGGCGAGCCTTGCCCCGAGGCGCTGATTGAAAGCGCACTGGACCATATCAAGCTGCTGCAGGACCATGATTTCCATGAATTCAAGGTTGCGGTAAAGGCATCAGACGTATTCCTCGCGGTTGCCGCCTATATGGGGTTGGCCGACGCGGTCGACTGCCCGTTGCATCTTGGCATTACCGAGGCTGGCGGGCTTATTGGCGGAACAGTCAAATCGTCGATTGGCATGGGCAACCTGCTGTGGGCTGGCATCGGCGACACCATCCGCGTCAGCCTGTCTGCTGAGCCTGAAGAAGAAGTGCGCGTCGGCTATGAAATCCTTAAAGCCTTGGGCCTGCGCACCCGCGGTGTGCGCGTTGTAAGCTGCCCAAGCTGCGCGCGGCAGGGGTTCGATGTCATCCGCACTGTGCAAAAGCTTGAGGAAGCACTTGGCCATATCAAGACGCCGATGTCGCTTTCGGTCCTTGGCTGCGTCGTCAACGGACCGGGCGAAGCCCGCGAAACCGACATTGGCATCACTGGTGGCGGCAATGGCAAGCACATGGTCTATCTGTCGGGCGTCACCGATCACCATGTCGAAAATGACGATATGGTAAGCCACATCGTGCGCTTGGTTGAAGCCAAAGCTGCCGAGATCGACGCAGGCTCAAGTGTCAGCATGGACACCCTGCACGGGAAAGCGGCTTGAGCCTCACGATTCGGTTCGCAACCGCAGCCGACATTTCACTTATCGGCCAGTTTATCCGCGACCTGGCGGAATATGAAAAGCTGGCGCATGCGGTGCGTTTCGATGAGGCCGTGATGGCGCAAAAGCTGTTTGGCACGCGGCCTTTTGCCGAGGTGCTGATTGGCGAGATTGATGGCGAGCCGCAGGGCTTCGCCTTGTTCTTTCACAACTTCTCCACTTTTGAGGGGCGCCCGGGCATCTATCTCGAAGATTTGTTCGTCCGTCCCGACGCGCGCGGGTCGGGGCTTGGCAAGGCGTTGCTTGGCAAACTTGCGGCGCTTGCGGTGGAGCGCGATTGTGCCCGTCTCGAATGGTCGGTTCTGGACTGGAACACGCCAGCGATTGATTTTTACAAGGCATTGGGCGCAACACCCATGGATGAATGGACAATTTTCCGCGTCGATGGCATGGCGCTGTCCAGTCTTGCGGCCAAAAATATCTGAAGATGGCTGAACTTCACCCGCGTCCGTTTGTCCCGTTCATGGTTGCCGCGGCTGGCATCGGTACTTTCTCCTTAATGGATGCAGCGATGAAGGACCTCGCTTTATCGCTTGGTGCCTATAACGCCGTTATGTGGCGTAACAGCCTCGGGGCTTTGTTCATGGGGCTGTTGTTTGTTGGCACGCGGCAGAAATGGCCGCCCGCACATATCTTGAAGATCCATCTCTGGCGCAGCATAATCGTGTCCGTCATGGCGGTCAGCTTCTTCTGGTCGCTGACCAAATTACCCTTGGCAGAAGCGATTGGCCTCAGTTTTATCGCGCCTGTCATCGCACTCTATCTTGCTGCTGTGATGTTGGACGAAACGATAGGCCGTGAGGCCATCTGGGCATCGATGGCGGGGCTTGGCGGCGTGGTCATCATCATGGCTGGCCGGTTGAGCGGTCATTACACCAGCGGGCATCTGTGGGGCGCAGCGGCAGTTCTGTTTTCAGCGGTGGTATTTGCGTATAATTTGATCCTGGCGCGGAAACAGGCGCAAGTGGCTGGCCCAATCGAAATCGCTTTTTTCCAGAATTTGTTCGTCGCCGCAACACTGAGCCTTGTTGCGCCCTGGTTTTTGAAGCCAATTGGGGTGACGGATGCGCCCATGATCGGGGGCGCCGCGGCCTTGGCAATTATTTCGTTGCTGTTGCTCAGCTGGGCCTATGCGCGGGCGGAGGCGCAGATATTGATCCCGGTTGAGTATACCGCCTTTGTCTGGGCCGCGTTTTTCGGCTGGCTGTTCTTTGCTGAGCCAGTGACGTTGCCAGTGCTTGCGGGTACGGCCTTGATTGTCTGCGGAAGCCTGATTGCCGCGCGCGCCAAGCCCGAGCCTGTAAGTCAGGTGGAGATTGCGACGGTTTAGGTTGCAGGTCGCTAACTCGATACCGTCACCCTGAATCAGCCATCGTCATCCTGAACTTGTTTCAGGATAACGAACCGCCGCTTATTATCCTGAAACAAGTTCAGGATGACGAACGGATAAGGGGCAGGGGCGGTTTCAGCAAAGCTTGTGCCTATCCTACTTACGCCGCCAGTGCCGAATAGATCATCGTCTTGATTTCGCGCCGCACGGGGTAGGTGCTGGACGGCATCAGCTGAGTCATGAAAATCATGATGATGTCCTCGACCGGATCGACGAAAAAGGCCGTCGAATACATGCCGCCCCAATAGAAATCACCGGTTGAACACGGCGTAAGCGTCGCTGCGCTGTCGATGGTGGTGGCAAAGCCAAGGCCGAAGCCAATGCCAGCCATCTCGGCTTCGCTGAACAATGATTTGGACATTTGTGTAAGGTCTTGTCCGCCCGGAATATGGTTCGCGGTCATCAGTTCAATTGTCTTGGGGCTCAGGATCTGAACGCCATCCAGCGCGCCGCCGTTCAGCAGCATCCGGCAAAATCGGTGGTAGTCCGCGACACTTGACGCAAGACCGCCACCGCCCGAATTAAATGACCAGCCCTTCGTCCAGGCGCTCTCAGCGCCAGCCTTGTCAAAAAGCTTCATCTTATTTGCAGGATCAAAGGCGAAGCCTTCGGGGATGCGCGGGGCTTTGTCGGCTGGCACAGTGAAGAATGTGTCGGTCATGCCCAATGGCGCGAAGATATGCGTCTGGAAATAATCAGGCAAAGACTGGCCGCTGATCCGTTCCACCAATATCCCGACGATGTCGGTGGCCACTGAATAATTCCACTGCGTGCCGGGGTCGAACTCCAACGGGATTTGCGCCAGCGTATCGATGAAGCTTTGCGACGTGCTTTTGCTCCAGCTTTCGACATCGGTCTTGCGGTAGGCCGCGTCGATATTGCCGCGTTCCTGAAAGCTGTAGGTGAAACCCGCGGTGTGGCGCATAAGGTCGACGACGCGCATCGGCGTTGTCGGTGGTCGTGAGACAAAGGGTACATTGCCACCTCCAGCGACAAAAACGCCAAGCTGTGCAAATTCAGGAATATATTTCGCAACCGGATCGGTGAGTGCGACCTTGCCCTGCTCAACCAATTGCATGAACGCGACCGAAGTGATTGGCTTGGTCATGGATGCAATGCGGAAGATTGCATCTTCGGCGACGCCTGAATTCCACTGCAAGGCAATATCGTCACCGCGCCCGATGAGGAGCGAGGCAAACGGCAACTTGCCATTATCGATATAGTTCGCCTGAATAAACGCCGGGATCCGGGCGAGCCGGTCGGAAATAAAACCTAGTTCTTCGGCGCTCATACTGCGGTTTGTCCTGTCAATTGCCGGGTTACGGGGTGCGAGCTTGATAGCCCGCCGTCGACGGCGATGGCCTGGCCGTTGACATAAGAGGATTGATCGCTTGCAAGGAACAACGCGACATTGGCAAGCTCATCTGGCTGGGCACCACGGCGCAGCGGATTGAGCCGTCCAATTTTCTCGGTCACGCCCTTTTCGCGGGCATAATCAAATGTCGGCTTGGTCATGCCGGTTTCGGTCAGGCCCGGGCAAATCGCGTTGCAGCGCACGTTCGTGCCCGACAATTGCTGCGCGCTGACTTGCGCCAGATTGATAACGCCAGCTTTGGACGCCGAATAAGGCGGGCCGCCCGCGCCCGAACGAATGCCAGCGACGCTCGCGGTCAGGATGATGGAACCGCCATTGCCTGCGTCGGCCATGACCTTGCCCGCATGTTTGACCATCAACCATGGACCAATAAGGTTGACGCGCAGGACGCTGGTGAAGTTTTCCACCGTATTGTCGAATATGCCTTCCATCCCGCCGGAGATCCCGGCGTTGGCAAAGGCAATGTCGAGATGGCCGTGCAGCGCGAGCGCCTTTGCGACAGTCGCGGCGACATCGGCTTCATCGCCCGCATCCATTTGAATGGCTGTTGCGGCATCGCCGATTAATGCGGCGGTTTCATGGACTGAGGCCGCCATGTCGCCCAAGACGACCTTTGCCCCTTCGGCCGCAAAGCGGATGGCCGAAGCGCGGCCAATGCCTGAACCAGCGCCCGTAATAATGGCAACTTTGCCCACTAAAGCTCCGGTCATACGACGACGCCTCCATCAACCACTATTGTCTGCCCCGTCATGAACGTTGAAGCGTCAGAGCCGAGAAACACCGCAGCCCCGGCAATTTCGCGTGGTTCGCCAATACGGCCCAATGCCGCGCCTGATGTCGATGCCTTCAGATTTTCCGGGTTCTCCCACAACGCCTTGGCAAAATCGGTTTTTACAAGGCCCGGCGCGATGGAATTTATCCGCACATTATGCGGTCCATATTCGCGCGCCAGATTCTTGGTCATCTGGATATCCGCTGCTTTGGTGATGGCATAAGCGCCCAGTATCGGTGATCCTCGCAAACCACCGATGGACGAGACAATGATGATCGAACCTGATTTACGGGCAATCATTTCAGGCGCGACCATCTGGATCAACCAATGTTGCGACACGATATTGTGGTCGAGCGTCTTGCGCAATTGTTCGTCAGTGATTGTCGCCATTGGCCCGTAATGCGGGTTGGAAGCCGCGTTGCACACCAGCACATCGACCTGGCCGAATGCCTTGCGCGTTTCATCGACAAGGTTTTGCAAACTGTCTTTGGATGACAGGCTGGAGGCGACTGCAATGGCCGATCCGGGATGCTTTGCATTGATTCCGGCGGCAACCTTTTCACAATCCTCGATATTCCGGCTGGAGATCGCAACTTTTGCGCCTTGCCCCGCCATTTCCTCAGCAATCGCCTGCCCGATGCCACGCGACGAACCTGTGATGATGGCAACCTTGCCGGTCATATCGAATAAAGACATTTTTTCTCTCCAGTTTCCTCCCCGCTTGCGGGGAGGGGGACCATCCGAAGGATGGGGGAGGGGGTTCTCCACTCTAAGGTAATGCTGTCGGAGAACCCCCTCCGTCAGCCCTGCGGTCTGCCACCTCCCCACAAGCGGGGAGGAGTTGATAACTACGCCCCGGCTTTCTCGGCAAATCGCCAGGCGGACTCCGCCAGCGGGAATACCCGTTCGGCCATGGCCTGCGCGTGTGACGAGCTTGCAGTGCCGTCGATCACGCGTTTTTTGATGCCTTGAATGATTCCGGCAAGCCGGAAGAAATTATAGGCAAAATACCAGTTCATGTCAGGCACACCGTCGCGGCCTGTAGCGGCGCAATAAAGTTCGACCATCTCGTCCAATTCGGGAATGCCTAAGGCGGCACGATCCAGATCCATAACGCCCGAACGGCCTTCATTTTGCGTGACCCATGCCATCGCGACATAGGTGAAATCGGCCAGCGGGTCGCCCAATGTGGACAATTCCCAGTCAAGGACAGCTACGACCTTGGCCTCTTTGGCATCGAAAATCATGTTGTCGATGCGGTAGTCACCATGAACAACGCTTGTGCGCGTCTGCTCGGGCAAGGTCTTGGGCAACCATTCAATTAGGCGTTCCATTTCCGGCATCGTTTCGGTCTCGGCCAACCGGTATTGCCGCGTCCAGCGTTCAACCTGCCGCCCGAAATAATTGCCCGGCTTGCCAAAGTCCGAAAGACCAGCGCCTTCGACATCAACATTGTGCAGCGCCGCCAGCGTGTCGATCATCGCTTCATAGGTGGCATGGCGCTCGGCTGGGTTTGACGCCGGCATGGAGCCGTCCCAAATCGTCCGGCCTTCGACCATATCCATGATGTAAAACATCGACCCGGCAATACTGTCGTCGGTGCACAGGCCAAAAGGTTTCGCGACAGGAAAGCCCGTGGGGTAAAGGCCAGCGATCACCTTATATTCGCGGTCAACAGCATGGGCGCTTGGCAACAAGACGCCAAACGGTTTGCGGCGGAGCACATAAGAGCCGCTTTTGGCATTCAGCCGGTAGGTTGGGTTGGACTGTCCACCTGCGAACTTGAGAACCTCGACCGGACCTTCAAAGCCCTCGACATTTTCGGTCATCCATTGCGCCAGCTTGCCTGCATCCAGAACGTCTGTTCCGGTCGGCGCGACGGTTCCGGTAAATGCCGTTTGCGCATCAATCGGGGTTGGCGGCGTAATCATTTGTCAAAAACGATCACCGAACGCGCCGAATCGCCACGCTTCATTTGCTCAAATCCCTCGTTGATCCTTTCCAATGGAATAGTTTCCGAAATGATAGTGTCGAGATCAAGCAGACCGCGCATGTAGAAATCGACCAGCCGCGGTATATCAACGGGGAAGCGGTTGCCGCCCATGATCGCACCCTGCAGTTTCTTGCCTGACAGAAGATCCATTGCCGACAGCCCGACTGAATGCTGCAACGGCATCATGCCAAGGATAGTTGCCGTCCCACCGCGCTTGAGCGATTTGACCGCAAGCGTGCCCGACGCAGGGCGTCCAACGGCTTCAATGGCGTGGTCAACGCCACCCTTGGTCAATTCCTGAATTTGCGCAGCGGCATCATCGGCCAAGGCATCGACCACATCAGTCGCGCCAAGCTTCAATGCCATTGCCCTTTTTTCGGGCATTGGGTCAGCGGCAATTATCCGGCCGGCCCCCGCAATTTTTGCGGCGTTGATCGTGGCAAGACCAACCCCGCCGCAGCCAATAACGGCAACGGTTTCGCCGGGGGTAACCTTGCACGCGTTGAATATGGTGCCCGCACCCGTGGTAACAGCGCAGCCGATGACCGAGGCTTGCGGCAAGGGCATGTCGGGATGGATTGCCACGCAGGCATGTTCATGCACCAGCATCATTTCGGCATAAGCCGACAGGTTGAGCATCTGGTTGACGATGCTGCCGTCTGGGCGCGAAAGGCGCGGCGCCTCACCGGGCTTACGACGGGTTTCGCCGCCAAGGCACAGCGACATGCGCCCCGTGACGCAATATTCGCAATGGCCACAAAAGGCAGACAGACAGGTGACCACCGCGTCGCCGACCTTTACCGTGCGCACTTCGCTGCCCACAGCTTCGACAATACCCGCTGCCTCATGTCCCGGGATCGCGGGTAGGGGGTGTGGATAGGTGCCCTCAATAAAATGCAGGTCGCTGTGGCACAATCCGCAGGCCGCAGTGCGGATCAGCACTTCATGCGGCCCGGGATTGGCAATGTTGATCTGCTCAATCTGAAGCGGTTTGCCCGCCTCGATCAGGACGGCTGCCTTCACCGTGTTGCCCCCATGTCGCCACTGGACATGCCTTCTTTGCCCCTGCCGCCATGCTTGCCAAGCTCCATACGGGCGATGGCCCGCGCATGCACTTCGTCGGGACCATCGGCCAGACGCAGGGTACGCTGATGTGCCCAAGCCGAAGCAAGACCGAAATCGTCGGACACGCCGCCGCCGCCATGTGCCTGAATGGCGTTGTCGATGATGCTTAGCGCCATATTGGGTGCCTGCACCTTGATCATCGCGATTTCCGCAGCTGCTGCCTTATTGCCGACCTTGTCCATCATATCCGCCGCCTTCAGGCAAAGCAGACGCGTCATTTCAATGTCGATACGGGCGCGCGCGATGCGTTCTTCCCACACGCTGTGTTCGGCAACGGTCTTGCCAAAGGCCACGCGCGTTTGAAGCCGCTTGCACATTTTCTCCAGCGCTTCTTCAGCCACGCCAATCGTGCGCATGCAGTGGTGGATGCGGCCTGGTCCAAGGCGCCCTTGCGCGATCTCGAACCCGCGACCTTCGCCAAGCAGCATGTTAGATGCCGGAATGCGGACATCTTTCAGCTCGATTTCCATGTGACCGTGGGGCGCGTCATCATAGCCGAACACGGGCAGATGGCGCAGGATGTTCACGCCGGGGGCGTCGAGTTCCATCAGCACCATGGACTGTTGCGCGTGACGCTTGGCCTCAAAATCGGTTTTGCCCATGACAATCGCGATTTTGCAGCGTGGATCGCCCGCACCCGAGGACCACCACTTGACGCCGTTGAGGACATATTCGTCACCTTCGCGGCGGATGGATGTTTCAATGTTGGTTGCGTCAGACGATGCCACGGCTGGCTCGGTCATCAAAAACGCTGAACGGATTTCGCCCTGCATCAACGGGATCATCCACTTTTGCTTCTGCTCGGCGGTCCCGTAGCGCAGGAATACCTCCATATTGCCGGTGTCCGGTGCGGAGCAGTTGTAGATTTCCGATGCCATGCCGATGCGGCCCATTTCTTCGGCGCACAAAGCATATTCCATATTGGTGAGGCCCGGGCCGTCGAAATTTACGCTATCGTCAACATGGACGCGCCCCGACGTTGGCGGCATGAACAGGTTCCAAAGCCCGGCCGCTTTCGCCCGTGCCTTTTCCTCTTCGACGACCTGAAGCACTTTCCAGCGGTCGCCTGTGGCCTGTTCGGCATAATAATCGGCGACGCGCGGACGCAGGAAGCGTTCGTTATGGTCGCGGATTCGGTCCCGCCAGTAAGTTTGCTTGTCGGTGAGATCGAAATCCATGACTCATTCCTCTTTCAGATTTAATTGGTCGGTTAACTGGCAGACTCTGCCGATGTGTTCAAGACACGCAAGCGTTCATTGTGACTTTCACGCGAAATCGGGAAATGCCGCAAGATCAGGATACCGATTATTCCCAAAATAAGAACCGTGCCCATATTATAAAGCGCAAGGCCATCGAGGACGGCGACATCGACTTTACCCGGTGCCGCATTTTTAGGGAAATTGGCGAAAGTCAGGATCATGCCGGCTGCAAATGTGCCAATGCCTACGGCGCATTTCTGCATGAAGAAATAGCCGGCGAAAAATAAACCCTCCGAACGGCGTCCGGTTTCCTGCTGTGATGCCTCTACCACATCGGCCATCATGGACGATGTCAGCATCATCATACTCACGGCCGCGCTGTTGGCGATTGTCATCATTGCAAACATAAACAGGATTGACGGGTCCGATGGCGCACCGGGTATGAGGTCAAGCAGCCAGCTGCTATACAACGCGGCGGTGAAGGCCAGCGATACGACTGCGAACAGGATGGCAGCATTTTTCTTGCCTAAACGCCCCGATACGGGCGGGACAATGATAAAGGCAATGATGACGGTCGAAAACAGGATCAGCGCATAATAGAGCATCTCCATCTGCTGAAGTTGCCACAAAAAGGCCAACTGGTAATTGGTCAGCGCAAAGGTCATGCCTTGATTGATCAGCCCGAACAAAGCCGCAGAAACGAGCCAAAGAAAGGCGCGGTTGGACAAGGTTGCCTTCATTTCGGCAAAGGCGTGACTAATTCCAGCGCCGCGGGGTGCAGGCGGTGATTGCTTTGCGACATGGCGATGCTGGCCAAGCGCTGAGATCAGCACTGCGCCGCTCATCATCAACGCGCCCCACACCGAATAGGCGTCGTAGCCTGCCGGATCGCTCACGCCCTTTTCGCCGGTAAAGAAAATGCCATAGGCAAAGACCAGCATCAGCAATCCGCCCGCCCAGCCGAAAAGGAAACGATAGCGCATCAACCGCGTACGTTCATCATAATCGCCCGTCAGTTCCGGAACGAGGGCGATCGACGGCACTTCGCACATCGCGACAAGGGTGCGCGCCAGTACTGCTGTGCAGAACAGCCAGATGATTGTTCCGGTCTGCCCTATTTCGGGGGGGTGCCAAAGCAGCAGCCAGATTATACCCAGCGGAATCGCAGCCGCGTAAAGCCATGGCAGACGCCTGCCCCATTTGCTTTGCGTGCGGTCGGATAGCTCGCCGATAATCGGATCGGCAAACGCATCGAAAATCAGCGCAGCCATGATGACGGTGCCAACGATGCCCGCATCAATTCCAAGCACTTGATTGTAGAAAATCAGCAGGAAAACCGAAAAGCCATTGTCCTTGACGCCATAGGCAACCGAGCCAAGGCCGTGCATGACTTTTAACGATCGGGGGAGCGCAACGACAGGTGCCATAGGCTGTTAAAACACAACGCGCGAAAAGGCGTGTTTTCCGGCGAATCGCACGATGTTTCTCTCCTTGGTCCTGCCCTTATGCTAGGCATGCTTCCCTGCCTGTCAATCGCGATGCAAATGACGTTACGGCATGCATTGTTCACCGATAAGCACTTGCGTTTACGTGCGAGACAGCCCAAAAATTCATCAAGCAATTAAACAGGAGAGCGTCATGTCCGACCTTGAAACATTCCGTGCCGAGGCCCGCGCCTGGCTGGAAGAAAATTGCCCTGCCGAAATGCGCAAGCCCGCAAAGGGTGACGAAGATGTCTGCTGGGGCGGCCGCAAATTTGTATTCCAGTCCGAAGCGCAAAAATCATGGCTCGAAGCATGTGTTGCCAAGGGCTACACCGTGCCCGATTGGCCCAAAGCTTATGGCGGCGCTGGCCTCAGCCCACAGGAAACCAAAGTTCTGCGGCAGGAAATGGCGAAGCTCGGCTGCCGCTCGCCGCTCAACAGCTTCGGCATCTGGATGCTTGGCCCCGCCTTGCTGAAATTCGGCACCGAGGAGCAAAAGGTCCATTATATGGGCCAGATCGCGCGCGGCGAAATCCGCTGGTGCCAAGGCTATTCCGAGCCAGGTTCAGGCAGCGATTTGGTATCGATGCAGACCTTTGGCGAAGAAGTCATTGATCCGGTGGGGGGCGACCATTGGGTCGTTAATGGCCAGAAAATCTGGACCTCATATGCCGACAAGGCCGACTGGATTTTCTGCCTTGTCCGGACCGACAAGACCAACAAATATCAGGGTATCAGCTTCCTGTTGTTCGATATGGAGACACCGGGCGTCTCGACCAAGCCCATCAAGCTCATCTCCGGCAATTCGCCTTTCTGCGAAACTTTCTTCGACAATGTAGTGGTTCCCAAGGATCAGGTCGTCGGCGAAGTGAATCGCGGTTGGGATGTCGCAAAATATCTGCTTGGCCATGAACGCGAAATGATTTCGGGCATGGGTGGCGATGGCGGCGTAACCTCCATCGGTGCGGCGATGAAAGCGACCTTGTCAGAAGAACCCGTGCTGCGCGCTCAAATGGCTTTGTTTGATGTCGATAACCTCACCTTCCGCGCCCATGGCGAACGGTTCATGGATGAATGGAAAACCGGCAAGGCGCACCCCGCATATTCCAACCTGATGAAATATGTCGGGACCGAATTGAACAAGAAACGCAACGAGCTGGTAATGTCGATTGGCGGCAGCCAGGCGCTTGAGTGGGAAAGCGAACGCTCCAATGGTGGTTCCAAGGCGCGCAATTGGCTGCGGACGAAAGCCAACTCGATCGAGGGTGGCACCAGCGAGGTGATGCTGAACGTCGTGTCCAAGCGCATATTGGAGATGCCGGGCGGATAATTACACAGAACGTCGCTCCAGCGTAGGCTGGAGACTATCACGCGAGTCCGTCGTGATCGAGAGACGACATGGGCCCCAGCCTTCGCTGGGGCGACGAATTGCATAAAGGCTTTTTAACATGGCAATGACCTTGAACGACGACCAGAACATGTTGCGTGACAGCGCGCGTGACTTCATGGCGAGCGAAGCCCCCGTCACCCATTTTCGTAAATATCGCGACATGGAATGCAAGGATGGGTTCAGCCACGGCCTGTGGAAGCAATTTGCCGAAATGGGTTTTACCGGAATCCTCATTCCTGAAGCCGATGGCGGCATGGGCATGGGACATATTGAAGCGGGCATCGTGCTTGAGGAAATCGGGCGCAACCTGTCACCGTCGCCGTTTCTGACCACATCCGTTGCTGCAGTCGAGGCGCTCAAGCATGCCGACAAGGCGATGCGCGACCGCTGGTTCCCCGGTATATTGGCTGGTGAAACAGTCATCGGGATCGCAATCGAAGAGGGCGTCAAGCACCGGCCCGAGAAGATTGCCTGTGTTGCAGAACGCAGTGGCAATGGATTCAAGCTGACAGGGCAAAAGCAATTTGTCGTGCAGGGCGCATCGTCCGACCTGCTGATTGTCGCCGCGCGCACTGCTGGCGCATCTGGCGAAACCGATGGCCTCACCTTGTTCGCGGTCGACAAGGATGCGGCCGGTCTGTCGATGCAGGCCGCGCGTCTGGTAGATTCTGCGATGGCGGCGCATGTAACGCTCGAAGGTGTTCAGGTGGACGCCGATGCTGTCATTGGCGATGTTGATGGCGGCTGGAGCGTCTTGTCCAAAATGCTCGACGCTGGCCGTGTTGGCGCCGCTGCTGAAATGGTCGGTGTTGGCACTGGTGCCATGGACATGACGTTCGATTATTTAAAAACCCGCAAGCAATTCGACCGCGTGATTGGCGAATTTCAGGCGCTTCAGCACCGCGCGGCGCATCTCTATGGCGAAATGGAAGGCGCGCGTTCGATTGTGCTGAAGGCGCAGTCCCTGATGGATGAGGGACATGCCAAGGCGGAGCTCTATGTCGCGGCGGCCAAGGCGAAGGCCGGTCTTGCGTGCAACCTTTCTGTGCGTGAAGGCGTGCAGATGCATGGCGGCATCGGCATGACCGACGAATATGACATCGGCCTGTATATGAAGCGCGACCGGAGCCTGAACGAGTTTTTCGGCGATGCGTATTATCACGCGGACCGCGTGGCGACGATGAGCGGATATTGAATACTTCTCCCCTCCCGCAGGCGGGAGGGGTCGGGGGAGGGCCTGTGCCTTCTTCCAGGTAAGATTGCTCGCCTGTGGCGAGCCCCACCCCTAACCCCTCCCGCGTGCGGGAGGGGAACTGTCAGGAGAGACTTATGGACATTCAAACCTTATTCAACCTCAATGGCCGCGTGGCTCTGGTCACGGGTGGATCGCGCGGGATCGGCAAGATGATTGTCGAAGGCTATCTGAAGGCCGGCGCGGCGCGCGTCTATATCAGCGCGCGCAAGGTCGACCAGATCGAGGAAACCGTCGCCGAATTCGGCGATCAGGTCATTGGCTTGCCATGTGATCTTTCGACCGTTGATGGCTGCCTTTCGCTTGCCGCCCAAATTGCGGAGCGCGAGGAAAAAGTCGACATTCTGGTCAACAATGCTGGCGCAGCCTGGGGCGCAGATTTCGGCCAGTTCCCCGAAGCTGGCTGGGACCGCGTGATGGACCTGAACGTCAAATCACTGTTCTTCCTTACGCAAGCGCTTCACCCGCAACTGAAGGCTGCGGCGACATTCGACCGGCCAGGTAAGGTCATCAACATCGCGTCGATCGATGGATTGCGTATCAATCCTTGGCAGACCTACAGCTATCAGGCGTCAAAGGCTGCCGTCATCCATTTGACACGCCGTCTCGCGGCCGAGCTGGTAAAGGATAACATCCTTGTGTCAGGGATTGCGCCCGGCGCGTTCCAGTCGGACATGAACAAGGCAGCGCGCGATCATGCGGATGCCGTTGGCAAGAATATCCCATTTCCACGAATCGGTACGCCCGAAGATATGGCCGGCCTCGCGATTTTCCTCGCGGCGCGTGCTGGCGATTACATCGTGGGTGAGACGATTGCGTGCGACGGCGGTATCGTCAACGCATCGCTGCCCGGTAATGGAATCGCGCCATAATCCCGAATCTATGTATAATTAAATGTCGCTATTGACGCATTTATAGGCTTTATCTGGCTAGTTGCAAAATACGCAACTAGCCCCATTCTTTTCGCAATTGCAGCATAAACGGTGGGTGGCTATTTGGGTTTCAACGGCAAGCGATTGCCGAAACGCAAATTGACCGGGCGGCACCCTCCTCCTCTCTCCCCCCGCCCCCGGACAATTCTTACGGCCTCCATGCACTGCGTGGGGGCCGTATCTTTTTCTCCCCGATAGTTGTTCTCCATTTTGTCCACCGCGAACTACGCTGCCTGTGGATAAGTCCGCACATTGCGCTTTGCGCGACTCACAAAGCATGACACCTTTAGGTCATCAGGCAGGAACGCTACGATGCAAAGCCGGACCGGAAACGGGAAAGTGGAGCGGAACAGAGTGAATGCAGGATCACCTGAACGGTAGGCAATCTGTCGCAAGACAGAAGATGAGACCGGAATGGTGGGTACAAAGAAAACGAATATCAAGTGCGGCGGCACGCAAGTGACGCAACGCCGGATAGGATACCCAAAGTACCAAGGCGAACCAAGGAAGCCTCCGGGTGAAATTGGGGAACCGGACGTCAGACAGAGGAGATTATGGTCCTTGTGGCCATGAAATCCAAACTCAGACGCAGTGGGCGCTGGTAGCAATACCAGCGCCCATTTATTTTGCGGGGTTACAGTTTTCACTGCTAGCAAGGGCGCGCGAACCTATCCGTATGTGTCGAGCGCAGTCGAGACACCGCGCGGGCACTCGCGACCAATTGGCCTCTCGACTTTGCTCGAGGCGAACGGATTTTCGGAACAGCAATTTTTTACCCGTTCGTGTCGAGAATCGTCGAGACACCGTGACGGCATCCGCGACCAATTGGCAACTCGGCTGCGCTCGATGCGATCGGATTAGGTATGTTCAGAAATTCCACACGCGACGATTCCGCCCCACCCAAAAACCAAACAGGCTGGATAAATACAGGCGGCCTCGCTAAGGCCGTGTCATGTCTGAAATCACGCCCCAAATCGTCGCGGACCATGGTCTGAATGAAGAAGAATATGCGCGCATTTTGCACGCGATGGGTCGCGAACCCAATTTGGTTGAGCTTGGCATATTTTCGGTAATGTGGTCCGAGCATTGCTCGTACAAATCGTCGCGCATCCATTTGAAGAAATTGCCGACCGAGGCGCCGTGGGTGATTTGTGGGCCAGGCGAGAATGCAGGCGTCATCGACATTGGCGAAGGTCCGAACGACACCAAGCTCGCCGCGATTTTCAAAATGGAATCGCACAACCACCCGTCCTACATTGAACCCTATCAGGGTGCAGCAACCGGCGTCGGTGGCATCTTGCGCGATGTTTTCACCATGGGCGCGCGGCCAGTGGCCAATATGAATGCGCTGCGCTTCGGACGGCCTGACCATCCGAAGATGAAGCATTTGGTGCAAGGCGTCGTTGCCGGCATTGGCGGCTATGGCAATTGCGTTGGCGTGCCGACCGTGGGCGGCGAAACCAATTTTCATCCCGCTTATGATGGCAACATCCTTGTAAACGCGATGACCGTTGGCGTCGCCGACCAGGACAAGATTTTTTATTCGGCGGCAACTGGCTTGGGTAACCCCATCGTCTACGTCGGCTCCAAAACCGGCCGCGACGGCATTCACGGCGCGACCATGGCGTCCGCAGACTTTGGCGCCGACATTGAGGAAAAACGACCCACGGTTCAGGTCGGTGATCCGTTCACTGAAAAGCTGCTGATCGAGGCATGCCTTGAACTGATGGAGTCGGACGCGATTGTCGCAATTCAGGATATGGGCGCTGCTGGCCTCACAAGCTCAAGCGTTGAAATGGCCACCAACGGCAAAGCAGGCATCATCCTTGATATGGACAAGGTTCCCTGCCGCGAAGAGGGCATGACTCCCTATGAAATGATGCTGTCCGAAAGCCAGGAGCGCATGCTTATGGTTTTGAAACCGGGCCGTGAGGAATTTGCCAAGGCGATTTTCGACAAATGGGAACTCGACTTTGCGGTTATCGGCGAAGTCACTGATACAGGGCACATGGTCCTGACGTGGAAGGGCGAGGTTGTTTGCGATATCCCGCTTGGCCCATTGGCCGAAGACGCGCCTCTGTACGACCGGCCAGCCGCATCACGTGAAGAATATAAGGCTTGGGCCAATGTTCCGCCGCTCGGAAAACTGCCGACAAACGCAGATATCGGCGGCGATTTGCTGAAGTTGATGGCAAGCCCCAACCTCGCATCACGCGCCTGGATCTGGCAGCAATATGACAGCCAGGTCGGCGGAGATACCGCGCAGCTTTCGGGCGGCGACGCGGCCGTGGTCCGAATTCACGGCACCAACCGCGCGCTGGCGATGAGCACCGACTGCACGCCGCGTTATTGCTATGCTGACCCGTATGAGGGCGGCAAGCAGGCGGTCGCTGAAACTTATCGCAACATCAGTGCAGTGGGCGCAACGCCGCTGGCGATTACCAACTGCCTGAACTTTGCCAACCCGCAGCGTCCCGAAATCATGGCGCAGATTATCGGCTGTTTGGAGGGCATGGGCGATGCCTGCCGTGCGCTCGATTACCCGATCGTCTCCGGTAATGTGTCGCTATATAATGAAAGCAAGGCCACCGGCGGCGGCAGCGCGATTTTGCCAACGCCAGCGATTGGCGGTGTCGGTGTGCTTGAAGATGTCAGCAAGATGGCGACGATCGGATTCAAGGACGGCGCGCACAAAATACTGCTGATTGGCGCAGACTCGCGCGCAATTCCGGAAATGGGGCAATCCATATGGCTGGACGTGTGTCATGGCCGGCAAGCTGGACCGCCACCCAAGGTTGATCTCGCCGCCGAACGTCGCCATGGCGAATTCGTTCGCCGGCTGATAGCGGACGGGTTGGTGACTGCGGTCCACGATGTGTCCGACGGCGGCATTTTGGTGGCGCTGACAGAAATGGCGCTGGCGGGAAATATTGGCGCATTGCTTGAAATTTCAGCGTTCGAAAACTTGGTCGACCGGGAAAAAACGCAGCATGCCTGGTCATTATATGCGGAAAACCAGTCGCGATATATCGTTACCGAGCGCTATGATTCCCACGCAATTGAGAAGCTGGCGTCCGACAGCGGCGTTGGCTGTTGTTTCATCGGTTGGACCGGCGGCGACACCATTTCCATCTGCCGCGGGCGACAGCCATTGTATCCAGAAACGCCGCTTGCCGACCTTCGCGCGGCGCATGAGAGCTTTTTCAAGGACTGGATGGAAAGCTAGTAGCCTCTCGTTCAAGCCCGGGATTAGTGGGAGGGCCTGCACCAGTTCGCCTCATTCCTGTTCGTCGCCCTGAACTTGGTTCAGGGTCCATCGCGCAACGAACCCAGAGCTGGGAAGAATAAATGGACCCTGAACCAAGTTCAGGGTGACAACATGTATACTTTTCCCGTCCCCGTTCGTGTCGAGCCCTTCGGCAGGCTCAGGATCGAGACACCATTGGGGCATGCGCGAACGATAGGCATCTCGACTTCGCTCGATGCGAACGGAAAGGGGAGGTTACGTAAGCGTTCTCGCTTCGCAACGATGCTCGATGCGAACGGTTCCCGAGCCCGAAGGCTTAAGCAGCAGCAGCCAGCAAATTATACGGGTCAATGCCGTCCGACCGCATCGCTTCATGCGCGGTGTGATAAGCAGTCGGTGTTGGAATGCCCAGACGCGCGCGCGCATCGGCCAAAGGCTCGCGCAAAAGGGCAATGATGTCCTCATGCACCAGATTCTTGGCGGCCTTGCCAATGCGGTAGCCTTCATGCACCGCAGCGAGGATCGGCGCGGACGGGGCCACGCGGCGTTTCAACTCGATGCCGCCTGCATAAGCGATAAAGCCGACGCCCAAATTGCGGTGCTGCGCATAAGTGAAAGCAAGCACGCATTGTTCGCCAAGCGCGTCGCGGCCATATCCGGTCAATATGTGATGCAAGTCATGCGTATCACGCAGACGGTCGCCATAACGGTCAATGCCATCTTCAAACCGCATGCCGGCAGTTGTGAATTTCGCATATTCAGCCTCAAGCCCGGCCGCAGACAGGCCTTCGCGTTCCATGAAGTCGACATAGGCGCGGCCAACGGTTCCAGCCGGAAGCTGCTTCAGCGTGTCATGGTCGTCAAGAACATCAATCAACCGCTCATTGGTCGTCAGCAGCCTTTGGCCCTTATCACTGCTCCAGAAGCGGTTGGCAATCGTCCGGAATTTACGACCACGCAGCGCGGCAATGATATGAAAAACCTGCTCTGTATCTTCTTTGTCAGCCATTAACTGCTTGAAGTGCTGCCACGCTTTAAGCGGACGAAACTCGCTGCCCGGGCGGTCGGGATGATGGAAGGGAATGTCGGCATTCAGCGCGGCCATGAGAGAACTCCAGCGAATCTACGTGTTAATGAATTATGGCTTACCTACAGTGGTGTCAATAACAAAAACTTAATGCTCTGGACCAACGGCAAAAGCCATTGTAGTTATTGGAAAATTGAGGGAATTATGCAGTCGGACAGCAGATACATCACGCTCGACGCTATGCGCGGCTTTGCGGTCATGGGCATATTGGCGATGAATATCATCGGCTTTGCAATGCCCGAATGGGCCTATATTACGCCAGCCGCTTATGGCGGTGACAGCTTTGCCGACCGGGCTGCCTGGGCCTTCTCCTTCGTCCTGATTGACGGCAAAATGCGCGGGCTGTTCTCGCTTCTGTTCGGGGCAAGCATGATGCTGGTAATCGAACGCGCCACGATTAACGGACAAAGCGCCACCCGGGTGCACTATAGCCGCATGGCGTGGTTAGCTGTATTTGGCCTGTTGCACTATTTCTTCATCTGGTCCGGCGACATATTGTTTCTTTATGCCACGATCGGGATGATCGCCTTTCGCTTCCGCGATTGGCATACGGAGCGCCTCTTCAAATGGGCGCTTATCATCTTTGCTGTCGGGCTGGCGATTTGGGGCCTGCAATTTGGCGGGCTTCAATACTTGCAGTTCATCGCTACTCAGCCGGACGCAAGCGCAGATTTGGCCCGACAATATCGCGATATGATGGATAGCACCGACTTCGCTTTCAATATTGCGCCCGACCTTGCGATTCACCGGGGTAGCTATGCCCAGATAGTGCAAGATAGGC
Source organism: Sphingorhabdus sp. (assembly GCF_046596595.1). GTDB lineage: Bacteria > Pseudomonadota > Alphaproteobacteria > Sphingomonadales > Sphingomonadaceae > Sphingorhabdus_B. Next base: position 10,981 of record NZ_JBKJMB010000096.1, on the reverse strand, counting down.
TCAGCGATTGGGGCGCGCCGTTCGGCTTGGTGTTACAGTCGGTGGGCGAGACATTGCCGTTGATGATGATCGGTATGGCGATGCACAAAAGCGGGTTCATGACCGGTGATTGGGATGCCGCCGTTTACCGCCGCTGGACGATGCGGCTTGTGCCTTTGGGCCTGCTCCTCACTGTGGCATTGGCCATATGGATGGCAGCGGCGCAGTTTGACCGCGTGACGGCGCTTGCCATCTTTTTCTTCTGGGGGGCGATCCCGCGTCTGATGCTTACGGTGGGCTATGCAGCCGGGCTCATCCTCGTCATCGGGCACTTGCGCGACCATCCGATGATTGCCCGTATCGCGGCAACCGGACAGGCGGCCTTCAGCAACTATCTCGGCACCAGTATCATTATGACGACGATCTTCTACGGCTATGGCCTTGGCTTGTTCGGCCACGTCAACCGCGCGGGATTATGGGGCTTTGTCGTCGCAACGTGGGCAATCATGCTTCTTTGGTCAAAGCCATGGCTGATGAAATTCCGTTATGGCCCGCTGGAATGGCTGTGGCGCAGTCTGGCGCGCGTAAAATTGCAACCGATGCTACGTTAATGCTATTGCAATCAGTTCGCAATAACGATAAGGCGATTCCATAGGAGATAATCCATGGTCGTTTGCGTGTGTAATGCCATCAGGGAAAAGGACCTTCGCGCTGCGGTGCGTTGCTGTTCGGAAAAGCCGAATGATGTCTATGCGCGCTTGGGGCGTAAGCCCAAATGCGGGCAGTGCCTGTCGTTCGCGCGAAACATTATCAGCGCGGGACCTGCAACCGCGTAGCAATAGCGTATTGAAACTGGCTGCTTTTCATCCATTTTTCTGCCTTCACGCCCTTCGTCTTTGTCGCTATTATCAACGCAGATCTCATAAAGGATACGGCCATGAAGGGTGATGCAAAAGTCATCGAATTTTTGAACGAGGCGCTTAAGAACGAGCTAACCGCGGTCAATCAATATTGGTTGCATTACCGCATGCTCGACAATTGGGGCGTGTCGCGTCTGGCGCATTTTGAACGTCATGAATCAATCGACGAGATGAAGCATGCTGACAAACTTTCGGAGCGCATCCTGTTTCTCGATGGCCTGCCCAATTTCCAAATGCTTGGTCGCCTGCGGATTGGCGAGACGGTTGAGGAAATATTGAAGGCAGACCTTGAGCTGGAATATGAGGCACTGCCTCTGCTTAAGGACGCCATCGCATATAGCGAAAGCGTGCGTGACTATGTCAGCCGCGACCTGTTCGCGTACATCCTGGAAAGCGAAGAAGAGCATGTCGATGTGCTTGAAAAGCAGTTTGATATGATCGCCCGCATGGGGATCGAAAATTATATCCAGCTTCAGTCAAAACCAGTCGAAGACTAAGACCACAAGCTATTAGCGTCGCTTCTTAGCCGTAGCTCATCCCACCTAATGCATTGCGCTGACCAAAGCTGCTTGGCTTGCGCTCGACCAAAGGGCTCGCCTCTGCCTCAAGCGCCGCCAGCGTTGCTTCAAAGGTTGGGCGCAACTGTGCCACTTTTTCCACCAATTCGGATGGATCTATGTGTATTTCGACATAATGACGGGCTGCAACCTCGATTTCCTCGGCGAGAAGCGCAAGTCCATGGGCGCCAAACTGCCACGCTTCACCCTTTAAAGTGTGCGCTGGCATTACCAACTTGACCGGATCCTTTAGATGGAACGCCTCTTCGATGGCGGCGACAGACTTGATGCCATCATCGCGAAAATAGCCTAAAATCCGCACAAAACCGGCACCTAGCAGGTTGCGTGTTTCGGCAAAGGCTTTCCAGTCAATCAGATTTTCCGGCAATTCGGTCAAGATGTCACTCCAAGAACATATAATATTATATGCTGTCGGCAGACATTACATGGAGATAGGTAAACAGAGCGTTGACGTCTCGCGATGGGTGCGCGCGATTAGCTGTTGTCGGCGAACGGATTTTTCGATGACCGGAAGTTGATACGAACCGGAACCGCACCAAAATCAAGGTCGCGTCTTATGCCATTGAGCAAATAGCGCGCATAGCTTGCGGGCAGCTCGTCGGTGCGGTTGCCGAAAATGACGAACGTCGGCGGCCGGTTGCGCGCTTGAGTCATATAACGCAGCTTGATCCGCTTTCCGCCGGGGGCAGGCGGCGGATTGGCCGAAATCGCCGCCTCAAACCAACGGTTGAGTATACCCGTAGGTACACGCTTGTTCCAGGCTTCACGCGCGTCGAACGCTGCCGAAATCATTTGATCCAGACCTTTGCCGGTCAGACCGGAAACCGCGATCATTGGAACACCCTTCAACTGGGAAAGGCCTTCCTCAAGCGCTGCTCGGATGCCCTTGAACAGTCCGCTGCCATCAACCGCCACATCCCATTTGTTGATCCCGATGATCAACGCGCGACCTTCCTGAATGACATGGTCGGCAATTTTCAGGTCCTGCACCTCAAGACCCTTGGTTGCATCCAGCAAAAGCACCACGACCTCGGCAAAATCAATCGCGTGGCGCGCATCGGCAACCGACAGCTTTTCCAACTTATCCTGCACCTTGGCGCGTTTGCGCATACCTGCAGTATCGATCAGCCGCACGCGCCGCTCGGTCAGCATCGGAGGGATATTGCCCTCCTCATCGGGTTCGCGTTCTTTCGGGCTTGGATCGGTCCAGATCCAGTCAACCGAGATACTGTCGCGGGTAATCCCGGCTTCCGGTCCGGTAATCAACCGGTTTTCACCAAGCAGTTTGTTAATAAGCGTCGATTTTCCGGCATTTGGCCGCCCCACAATTGCCAGCTTTAGTATAGCATCGGGCGCTTCGGGGTCGGGTACTTCAAACGCGCCGCCGTCAATATGGGGCAGCAACGACTGAAACAGATCAGCCATGCCTTCGCCATGTTCGCCGCTGATAGCGATGGGGTCGCCAAAGCCAAGCGCGTAGCTTTCAAGAATACCATTGTCGCCTTGCTTGCCTTCGGCCTTGTTGACCGCAAGGACCACAGGGGTCGCACTGCTGCGCAGCCAGCGCGCAATTTCTTCATCGAGCGGGGTAACACCAACGCGGCCATCAATCAGGAACAGGGCGACCTGCGCACCCGCAATCGCAGCCTCGGTCTGCATCCGCATTCTGCCGGGCAGCGTGTCGGGATCTTCATCCTCATAGCCAGCCGTATCGACAATCGTGAACTCAAGGTCGAACAGCCGGCCTTCGCCTTCGCGCCGGTCGCGGGTCACACCCGGCGTGTCATCGACAAGCGCGAGTTTCTTGCCAACCAACCGGTTGAACAAAGTGGACTTGCCGACATTGGGCCGACCGATAATGGCTACCGTCGGCAACATGCCGGCACTTCTCCTTTAGGGCCTATCCGCGAAATGCGGAAACGCGGCCGGAATCGTCAAGAATATACAGGATGTTGTTGGCGACGATGGGCGCAAGCGACACATCGCTTTCAAGATCAAAAATCTGGCTCGCAGTGCCTTCCTCGGGTGCAACAGCCCAGACCGAACCACGCGAGTTGGCGACGATCAACCGGCCGCCCGCCAGCACGGGGCCATACCAGCTGATTGGGCCCTTTTTCTTTTCTTCATTGTCATACCGCTGAAGCTTTGAAATCCAGCGGATCTTGCCGCTCGCCCGCGCGACACTCAACAACCGTGCCTGATCGGTCATCACAAATACCCAATCGCCCGCAGTCACCGGGGTGGAAACGCCTGCGATGTTGATTTCCCAAATGCGCTGTCCGCTCACCAGCTCGTACGATGCCATCCGGCCACCTTTGCCAAGTGCAAATACGCGGCCACGGTCGATGACCGGGTCTGCGTCAATGTCGGTGAGCGTCGATACCGATGTCGACATCGCGGTGCGCGACAAGGTGTCGCTCCACAGGCTTCGGCCATTTTCATACCGATAAGCGGCAAGTTCCCCGCTGGAATAGCCGGCAATAATCGTGCCTTGCGCAGCCGCTGGCGCACCTACGCCAAAGATGCCCGATGCCGCCACGGGGCCTGCCTCGTTCCATTGCGGCTCGCCATCGCTTTGGCGCAGCGCATAAATCTGGTTATCCTGCGTCATCACATAAACATTGCCGTTGGACAAAGTCGGTGCACCGCGCAAGGGGCCGGCAGGACGCTTTTTCCACACCAAAGCACCGGTATCTGCCGCAAGCGATGCGACGTCGCCCACGCCATTGGTGGCAAAGACATTGGTGCTGGTTGCGCTGACGCCGCCGCCATAACGCGACGCTTTTCCGTCATCTTCAACGTCAAAGGCATTGGACCAGATTTGTGCGCCGGTGTTCGCGTCAAACGCTGTCACACGCGCTGTCGTGTCGACAACATAGAGACGCCCGTCGCTCATTACCGGGCTTGCGGCGAGGCGCGCGCGTGGGTTTGCGCCGGTAACATTTGCCGACCAAATGCGCGTGAGGCCTTGGCCAAGCTCGACGTGCCCGGGGGATTTCGATGCATTGCCGCCGGGCTGCGCCCATGCTTCGTTGACGACCGGTGGTGGCAACACGACCGCAACACCCGCCAGGGACGCGTCGACCTCGGTATCGCGCTCGGTCCCCAATATGTCGACACGGTTGCCGACGGTTGGCGTATTATTCTTTTTACCGGCATCGCCGCGCACGCCATCAAGGACGGCGCAGCCGCCAAGCGTCGTTGTTGCTGCGAGAGCCAGAAGCAATTTGGATACGGTCTTCAATTTCACTCTCCCTTGGAGGCGGTTTCGTCCGCTTTTGTTGCCGCATTGCGCTTTGCGTCAACCTGAACAGTATCAATGCCAAGCGCACCCGCCATCTGCTGTGATCGGCTGCGCAGCGTCTGCGGCAGGTCATCCTGCTTGGCGATCTGGGCAAAAATGGGCCCAGCCATATTGTCCTTGCCCATCTTCACATAAGCCAATGCTGTCAATTCGCCGGCGCTGCCGAAATAGGGGTGTCCTGCGGTTGCAAGCGGCTTGAGCTTGGCAATCACCTGCTGCGGTGGGATCGAATCAAATTCGGCGCTCACTTGCCGGATGAGGGCAAGGTCACGAAAGGTCTGCGGCAGGCTTTCGTCACCCGCTACCTTGGCGTAGATTGCAATTGCCTTCTTCGTTTCGCCATCTTCGCCCAACAGATTGGCCTCAACCATTTGCGCCATGGCGCGATATCCGGGTTGGTCGGCCTTGGCGAGCATCGCCAATTTGGCGCGCGCCTCTTTTTCCTGACCGGCACGCAATTTGTCCATCGCATCGACAAAGGCTTCGCTTTGCAAGTCGGCTGCGGCCTGCTGCTGGTTTTTATAGACGATCCAGCCACCAAAGGCGAGAAGGCCAGCCACAACCGCGGCCAGCAACCAACGGCCATAACGCGTCCAGAAACCCGTCAGGTCGCTAGCCCGGACGGCATCGTCCACTTCGCGCAAGAACGCCTCGTCGCTGCCGCTCCTGTCTTTGCCAGGTGCCTTTTCAGTCGGTGTCAAAGCCAAAAGGGCCTCCGAATAGGTTTAGTCATGATAGGTCGGTGCCGTCCTTAGCCCGACTCGTCCCGATAGGCCAGCCTGCTTTATGCAGGCTGATAGAGCTGGTCTGGGCCAGGGAAGCTTCGGTCACGCACGCCGGCGGCATATTCGCGCACAGCTTCTTCGACGCTTGCGCCCATATTGCCGAATTTCTTGACGAATTTGGGCACGCGGTCGAACAGGCCCAACATGTCTTCGGCAACCAGCACTTGCCCGTCGCATTGCGCAGACGCACCAATGCCAATCGTTGGGCAAGCAATTTTCTGCGTGATTTCAATGGCGATGGGTTCAAGTACACCTTCGATGACCATCGCGAAGGCGCCCGCGTCGGACATCGCAACCGCGTCTTCGACAATCGATTTGGCTTCTTCGGGGCTTTTGCCGCGCACGCCATATCCGCCGAGGATATTCACCGCCTGTGGGGTCAATCCAACATGCGCCATCACCGGGATACCGCGCGAGGTCAGGAATTCAACGGTCGGGGCCAAAACCCTGCCGCCTTCCAGCTTGACGGCTGCGGCCCCGGTTTCCTTGAGCAGGCGCGCGGCATTGCTGAATGCCTGCTCGGGCGACGCCTCGTACGATCCAAAAGGCATATCGACGATGACGGCGGCGTGATAGCTGCCGCGCACGACCGCCGCGCCATGTGCCGCCATCATTTCCATCGTTACGGCCACGGTATGCGGCAGGCCGTAAATAACCTGACCCAGCGAATCGCCGACCAGAAGCATATCGCAATGCGGGTCCATCAACTGCGCCATCCGCACGGTGTAAGCGGTCAGCATCACCAACGGCTCCTTGCCCTTTTGCTGCCGGATACGCGGCACAGTCAGCCGCTTCATCGGCGAAGGCGTAGGGTTCGCACGGCTGGTGGATGTGTCGAAGGTGAGCGTTTTGGGGTTTGTGGACATAGCGGCAGGGCTTAGCCGCTAAACGCCGCACACGAAAGGACGAACGGGCGTTATGTTATATTTGTTTGACTCAATGTTAAAAATATCTAACATCAAGTACGAATCAGATAACATTGGAGGCGTTGATGTCGTTTCGAGAGAAAATTCACTGGGCTGCCTTTCTGGCCCTCCTATTTGCATTTGGCTGGTATTTCCTGACTTACCCGTGGGCGATAGTCGGGACTGATGCCGGCGTGTGGGCTGTTGCGGGGATGCTCGTGCCGGTTACTGTTGTTATACTGGGCGTCATGTCAATCACTGCGGCCTATTTCGCTATTCGCGCACCAAAGGAGGCCAATCTGAAGGAGGACGAGCGTGAACGCACAATCCATATCCGCGGAACGCACCTTGCTTATTATCCCTTAGTCTTGGGTGTTTGGGCAAATATGATTGCAATGTTTTACCGCCTGAGTGTGGGTGAGCATCTCAACTTGCTCATTGCAACGGTCGTTATCGCCGAGTTGGTCCGCGTCGGATCACAGCTCTATTTCTATCGTCGGGGTTATTGATCCATGGCGCAGGCACCCTTTACCAATGACATCAGAACTTTGCGTTTTTTGGCAGGGGAAATGACTCAGGGCGATCTCGGCGACAAGGTCGGCGTCACGCGTCAGACGATCGCCGCCATCGAGCAGGGCAAATATTCGCCGTCGCTTGAGGTCGCGTTTCGCATCGCGCATGTCTTTGGCAAGCCATTGGAAGAGGTGTTCCAATGGCAACAGGGCTGATACATTTGCTTTTTGGCTATTGAGATTTGGCAGCAACTGCCTCGGCGACATTGTCGCTGAAAATGCCGTCGATGCCAGTGGCCAGAAAGGCCTTCATCTCTGCCTTAACGTCCCCAATGCCACGCGGATCAATGCCTGATTTCTGCGCCAACGGCAGGAAGTAATTTTCGCGGCGGAATGTCCATGGGTGCACCGCGAGGCCCAAACTGTGCGCGTCGGCAACAAGGGTGGTCGGCTCGCCCAGATTGCCCATCAATGTGCGCGGGATCACCAGCGCTTTGTTTGGGCCAATGCCGTCGGCATAGGTTGCAACGGTTTTCAAGCCTTCTGCTGTTGCCATGGCGGGGTAGGTCAAATCGCTTTGGTCGGCGGGACTGCCTTTTTCGTCCATTAACTGGATTAGCCGCAATTTGGTTTTCCCGCGCAGCACTCTCAGGTTTTCGACTTCGAACGACTGGATAAAAACCGGCGCGCTCTTGTCGACATGGCCGTATTTCGTCAGCATCGCCAATAACGGCCCCTCATGCGGCAGGCCAATCGCGGTGAAATAGCTTGGATGCTTGGTTTCGGGATAGACGCCAATTGTGCGCCCGGTCGCGGCGCTCTCCGCCTTCGCCAACGCGAGGATCTCGTCAAAGGTCGGCACCTCAAACTGCCCGTCATAGGCCATATTGGCCTTGCGCAATTGCGGCAGGCGCTCCTTGGCGCGTAGGGTTTTCAGCTCGGCGAGCGTGAAATCCTCGGTAAACCAGCCAGTCATTTTCTGACCATCAATGGTTTTGGTGGTTTTGCGGTCGGCAAATTTGGCCTTGTCCGCGACATCGGTGGTTTCCGAAATCTCGTTCTCGTGCCGCGCGACCAACACGCCATCTTTCGTCAGTACGAGGTCCGGCTCAATATAATCCGCGCCCTGTTCAATCGCGAGCTTATAGCTGCCAAGCGTATGCTCCGGCCGTTCGCCACTCGCGCCGCGATGCGCGATGACAAGGACTTGGCCGTCGAGCGGTTTTTCCATGGCTTGGCTTTCAAATGGCGAACATGCGCTCAATAAAGCAGCGAAGACGAGCAGGCTGTGTTTCATTCGGCTGCCATCGCGCAAGCCTGTGTCACTGCGATGACAGCCGCCTGATTTCAACTGACCTCGACGCCCTTCCAAAATGCGATGCGGTCGGTGATTTCGCGCGCTGCGTCTTTGGGCTCTGGATAATACCACGCCGCGTCGGAGTTGGTTTTGCCATCGACGATCAGCGAATGGTAATGCGCTGTACCCTTCCATCCACAGACCGAAGTCTTGTCGCTGCCTTGCAGAAAGTCGACATTGACCGCGTCGCGCGGGAAATAATGATTGCCCTCGACCACGACTATATCATCCGATTGGGCGATGACGGTCCCGTTCCAACGTGCGCTTACCATGTGCGTTTCCTTATGTTACGACAATTCGGCATCATAGACCGCCGGGGCAAAGCCCACCAGCAAAGTCTTGCCGCCCTCGACAACTGGCCGCTTGATCATCGACGGGTTGGCGACCATCAAGGCGATGGCCTTGGCCTCGTCGATGTTGGCCTTGTCGGCATCGGGCAGTTTCTTGAAGGTGGTCCCGGCCTTGTTGAGCAACTTTTCCCAGCCAACCGACTTGCTCCAGCGTTCCAAATCCGCCGCCGTCACGCCGGCCTTTTTATAATCATGGAATTGATAATCGAGGCCCCGCCCATCAAGATAAGTCCGCGCCTTCTTGACGGTGTCGCAATTGGGGATGCCGTAGAGGATTAGGTGAGACATCGATTTCCTTAAATTTTTCTGTTGAAACGGCATAACGCACTGCTGTGTAAACGCTATCCGCTTCAAATGTCAGCTTTTCTTACCATAATCACAAAAGCAGACTGTCAACTCACGACAACATTGCGGACATTTCGCTGGCGTGCGATCAGAATCGCAGTCTTACGGATCGAACGGGTAGGTAAACGAGCTGCAGCACAATATAAAGCATTTAGCCGGTATTTCTTGTATCAATATGGGACGAAAATAAAGGTTGTGTTAAGTATATTTAAAATGCAGCCTCACTCCAAGGATAACTATCCACGAGTCGCACATATTTGTATGAACTTGAGGGGGTTAGCATGAATATTAAAACGGGATTTAAATCGGCGGCCTTTTCGGCTTTGATGCTGGCTGCAATAAGTCCAGCAAGCGCTGCTGTTGTCGTTGACCAGTCAAATATCGCGGTTGCACCAAACGGTGGGTCGATTATCTACCAAGTGTTCGGTTCGCCCATCAACGGAAATCCGTCTGGACAAGCCGCAGGCAACTTTTATCAAGCAACTGGAGTCCAGTTTGTTACTGCAGGCCTGTCAGGATTGCTTGCGGCGATTGACCTGCAATTGACTAAATTTGGTCCGGCTAACAACGGTGGAAATTTTGAACTGATCATCGGCAACAATGTGACCTTTGATACCAATGGCTTTTTGTCGGGAGCCAACATACTTGGCACTATTTCTGGCAATGTTTCCAGCCTTTCGGCCACCGGTGGAGTTTTCAATTTTGACACGAGTGGCTTAGGCCTCTCATTCAATGCGGGTGATCAGTTCGTTCTTGCGCTCAATGCTCCCGATGGGGGCTCTGGAGTATTCGGATGGGCAGCAGGCACCTCGACCGATGCCCCTGGAGTTCCTTTCAATGGAGCCAACTTCATATCCAACAATTATGCAGGCGGTAATGCGTTTCGACGCATCACGCCAGTGAATGGAGCTGATGGACCATTCCAGTCCCATCCGGACTTCGGTTTCCGAACCTTTGTTGGCTCGGTTCCGGAACCCACCACCTGGACAATGATGATTGTGGGCATCGCAGGTGTTGGGTTCTCGATGCGTCGCAAGGGCAAGCAGACTTTGCGCGTTCTATACACTTAAATCCTTCAGCCCATTTTAAACAGAGCCGTCGGTTGAAAGATCGACGGCTTTCTTATGTCCGCTTTCTACACAATATCAGACGTTCCCTGCATAATTTGCGAAGCGTCAAAGCTGCCGCTGCGACATGCGCCGCGCCTTGGTTTCTCGGTCCGCAGACTCGCCCAATTACCCGCAACTGGGACACCCTATAAGGTCATGTTTCGGGTCCGTAACTGAGCTTGATCTTGTCCGCAGCAGCCACCGCAATGGCGCGCGCTGCGTCCGTGTCGCCGTTCGTTACGCGCGCCAGCGTCACTGCCATGCGGCGATAGGGGCGGGTGATGGGATTTTGCCGAAAACTCGCGCCTTCTTGACGGTGTCGCAATTGGGGATGCCGTAGACTATTAGGTGAGACATTGATTTACCTGTATTTTTGTTGATGTGGCATAATGCACTGCTGTGTAAACGCTATCCGCTTCAAATGTCGCCTTTTCTTGCCATCATGCAAACAGCGGACTTTCGTGAAATGACCAAAAGCGGACGGTCGCCTAACGACCCAATTGCGGACATGCCGCTAACGACCCAATTTTCTGTCAGTGCTAAGGTTTGGGATGTCCTATAAAAGCTGTCATGCGACTAGCATATTTTGCCACGCACTGTCCTGACAAGCCTCTTTACGTGGCGAGCGAACATACAAACGCCGCCGGTCCGGAGACCGACAGCGTAATGCGAGCTTATTCCTCAATTCAGGCGTAAGTTACAGAAGCATTCGACTTGCGCGTTTTTGAGCGCATCGCACCGCCTACGCCAAAAAAGCCAAGGAGGAAAAGTGCCCATGTGGTCGGCTCTGGAACGGCAGCGACACTATCAACAACATCGTGGTTGATAGTGTCGCTG
>NZ_JBKJMB010000087.1:0-96224 GCF_046596595.1 Sphingorhabdus sp. | reverse complement strand
ATGACCGAACGACCCGAATAGTCGACGCGCTTGCCCAAAAGGTTCTGGCGGAAGCGGCCCTGCTTGCCCTTGAGCATGTCGGACAGCGACTTCAGCGGACGCTTGTTGGCGCCCGTGATGGTCCGGCCACGACGGCCATTGTCGAACAAGGCGTCAACGGCTTCCTGCAACATACGCTTTTCGTTGCGGACGATGATGTCTGGCGCGCGGAGTTCGATCAGGCGCTTCAAACGGTTGTTACGGTTGATCACGCGGCGATAGAGATCGTTGAGATCGGACGTCGCGAAACGGCCACCATCCAGCGGCACCAGCGGGCGCAATTCTGGTGGAATGACCGGAATGACATCCAGGATCATCCACTCGGGCTTGTTGCCTGAATCGATGAAGCTTTCGACAACCTTCAAACGCTTGATGATCTTCTTTGGCTTGAGTTCGGACTTTGTAACGGCCAGCTCGTCGAGCAGGTCGGTACGCTCCTGCTCAAGGTCGAGGTCCATCAACATGGTCTTGACGGCTTCAGCGCCAATGCTGGCGGTGAAAGCGTCTTCGCCATATTCGTCCTGTGCGTCGAGCAATTCGTCTTCGCTCAGCAACTGGAACTTCTCAAGCGCGGTCAGGCCAGGCTCGGTAACGATGTAGTTTTCGAAATACAGAACGCGCTCAAGCTGCTTCAGCTGCATGTCGAGCAACAGGCCAATGCGCGATGGCAGCGATTTCAGGAACCAGATATGCGCAACAGGCGCAGCAAGCTCGATATGGCCCATGCGCTCGCGGCGTACCTTGGTGACGGTCACTTCAACGCCGCACTTTTCGCAGACGACGCCCTTGTACTTCATGCGCTTATACTTGCCGCACAAGCACTCATAATCCTTTACCGGGCCAAAGATGCGCGCGCAGAACAGGCCATCACGCTCTGGCTTGAACGTGCGGTAGTTGATGGTTTCCGGCTTCTTGATTTCGCCAAAAGACCAGCTGCGGATTTTTTCCGGTGACGCGATCCCGATCTGGATCTGGTCAAAGGTTTCGACCTTGGCAACGGGATTGTTGAATTTCGATAGTTCGTTCATTCTTTTTTCCTTTAATCCCCCTCCCGCTTGCGGGAGGGGCTAGGGGAGGGTGCTACCGGGAGGGACTGACCCTCCCCCGACCCCTCCCGCGTACGGGAGGGGAGGTGGTTACACCCTTATTCCGCTGCCTCGGCAAAGCCCTCGTCACCTTCGACCAGATCATGCGCTTTCAGTTCTACATTGAGACCCAATGAGCGCATTTCCTTGACCAGAACGTTGAAGCTTTCGGGGATACCGGCTTCAAAGCTGTCGTCACCCTTGACGATGGCTTCATACACCTTGGTACGACCGATCACGTCATCTGATTTGACCGTAAGCATTTCCTGCAAGGTATAAGCCGCGCCATATGCCTGAAGTGCCCAGCATTCCATTTCGCCGAAACGCTGACCGCCAAATTGCGCCTTACCACCCAGTGGCTGCTGCGTAACAAGGCTGTACGGTCCGATCGAACGGGCGTGGATCTTGTCATCAACAAGGTGATGCAGCTTGAGCATGTAAATGATGCCAACCGTGACCTTACGGTCAAACTTGTCACCAGTACGTCCGTCGAACAGGTCGGATTGGCCAGACCCATCAAGTCCAGCAAGCTGAAGCATTGATGTGACGTCGGCTTCACGCGCACCGTCGAAAACAGGGGTGCCCATAGGAACGCCGGTGATGACATTGCCAGCAAGCTCGATGATGTCCGCGTCGCTTCGGCCATTGATCTCGGCGGCATAAGTGTCACCATATGCCTTGACCAGACGTTCACGCACGACCGCTGGCGGCGCTGCTGCTTCGGGATTCGGGTTTGCATGGCGCCACTCTTCGAGAGCCTCACCGATTTGCATCCCCAGACTACGCGCAGCCCAACCAAGATGGGTTTCGAAAATCTGACCCACGTTCATACGCGATGGCACACCCAATGGATTGAGCACGATGTCGACTGGCGTGCCGTCGGCAAGGAATGGCATGTCTTCTTGCGGAAGAATCCGCGAGATAACCCCCTTGTTTCCGTGACGTCCGGCCATCTTGTCGCCCGGTTGCAGCTTACGCTTCACCGCGACGAACACCTTGACCATCTTGAGCACGCCTGGGGCCAGCTCATCGCCGCGCTCCAGCTTCTCACGGCGATCTTCGAACTTCTCGACGATCAACTTGACCGCATCGTCATACTGCACCTTGACGGCTTCAAGGTCGCCTTGAACCTTGTCGTCGGCAACAGCGATTTTCCACCATTCATGACGCTCTACTTCGCTGAGATTTTCCTCAGTGATCGTATCGCCCTTCTTGATACCCTTTGGCGCTGCGGCCGCCGTTTGACCAAGAAGCATGTCCTTCAAGCGGTTATAGCTTGCGCGGTTCAAAATCGAACGTTCATCTTCGCGATCCTTCGCCAGACGTTCGATTTCTTCACGTTCAATCGCCATGGCACGTTCGTCTTTGTCGATGCCGTGGCGGTTGAATACGCGCACTTCAACGACTGTCCCTGCAACACCGGGTGACAGACGCAGCGAAGTGTCACGCACGTCGCTTGCCTTTTCACCGAAGATGGCACGCAGAAGCTTTTCTTCCGGGGTCATCGGGCTTTCGCCCTTCGGCGTAATTTTGCCGACCAGAATGTCACCTGGATGCACTTCAGCACCAATATATACGATGCCGGCTTCATCAAGGCTACGCAGAGCCTCTTCACCAACGTTCGGAATATCGCGCGTGATGTCTTCTGGTCCAAGCTTGGTATCGCGGGCCATCACTTCGAATTCTTCGATATGGACTGAAGTGAACACGTCGTCTTTCACGATGCGCTCGGAGATCAGGATCGAATCTTCGTAGTTGTAACCGTTCCAGGGCATAAACGCGACGAGGCTGTTCTTGCCCAATGCGAGTTCGCCCAGTTCAGTCGATGGACCATCAGCAATGATGTCGCCAGCCTCAATCACGTCACCGACCTTCACCAATGGCTTCTGGTTGATGCATGTGTTCTGGTTCGACCGCTGGAACTTTTGCAACGTGTAGATGTCGACGCCAGACTTGCCGGGCTCGACTTCGCCGGTGACGCGCACAACGATACGGGTTGCATCGACTTGGTCGACAATGCCCGTGCGGCGTGCGCCAATGGCAGCGCCGGAATCGCGGGCAACGGTTTCTTCCATGCCAGTGCCGACAAACGGAGCTTCTGCACGCAGCAGAGGTACAGCCTGACGTTGCATGTTCGAACCCATGAGCGCGCGGTTGGCGTCATCGTTTTCCAGGAACGGGATCAGCGACGCAGCCACCGAAACCAGCTGCTTTGGCGACACGTCCATCAACGTGATCTGGTCACGCGGTGCCATCAGGAATTCACCCGCTTCACGCGACGAAATCAGGTCTTCGGCAAAGCTGCCATCGGCATTCAATTCGGCGTTCGCCTGCGCGATCGTGTTCTTTTGCTCTTCCATTGCGGACAGATAGACCACTTCGTCGGTAACCTTGCCGTCGATGATCTTGCGATATGGCGTTTCGATAAAGCCATATTTGTTCACGCGGCTAAAGCTGGCGAGCGAGTTGATCAGACCAATGTTCGGGCCTTCCGGCGTTTCGATCGGGCAGATGCGGCCATAATGCGTCGGGTGAACGTCGCGGACTTCGAAGCCTGCACGCTCACGCGTCAGACCACCTGGTCCAAGTGCCGAAACGCGGCGCTTGTGGGTGACTTCTGAAAGCGGGTTGGTCTGATCCATGAACTGCGACAATTGCGACGAACCAAAGAACTCGCGGACAGCCGCAACTGCTGGCTTGGCGTTGATCAGGTCGTTTGGCATCACGGTCGACACATCGACCGAGCTCATCCGCTCCTTCACCGCGCGCTCCATACGCAGCAAGCCAACGCGATACTGGTTTTCAAGCAATTCGCCGACCGAACGGACGCGGCGGTTGCCGAGGTTATCGATGTCGTCGATTTCGCCCTTACCGTCCTTGAGGTTCACAAGCTCCTTGACCACCGCGAGGATATCTTCGGTGCGCAAGGTGGTCAGCGTGTCCTCAACGTCAAGGTTCAGACGCATGTTCAACTTGACGCGGCCAACCGCGCTCAGGTCATAGCGGTCTGCATCAAAGAACAGGCCAGCAAACAAAGCCTCTGCGGTTTCGCGCGTTGGCGGCTCGCCGGGACGCATGACGCGGTAGATCGCATCAAGGCCCATGTCGCGGTTCTCGGCCTTGTCAGCCTTTAACGTGTTACGCATCCACGCGCCAGTGATGACATGGTCGATGTCGAGCAGCTCGATGCTGTCGATCCCGGCTTTGTCCAAAGCGTCGAGGTTTTCGGCAGTGATCTCGTCACCTGCCTCGACATAGATGCGGCCAGTTTTCTCGTCGATGAGGTCAAATGCCGAATAACGGCCAAAGATTTCCTCGGTCGGGATCAGCAGGTCGGTCAAGCCGTCCTTCACTGCCTTGTTGGCAGCACGCGGCGTAACCTTGGTTCCGGCAGGGAACACAACTTCGCCGGTCTTGGCATCGACAATGTCGAACATCGGCTTCGAAGCACGCCATTGCTCGGAGTTGAACGGAATCTTCCATCCACCCTTGCCACGTGCAAATGTTACGCGGTCATAGAAGTGACCCAGGATTTCTTCGTCGTTCAGACCAAGCGAATAGAGCAGCGTCGTGACGGGAAGCTTGCGCTTACGGTCGATACGGACGTTGACGATATCCTTGGCATCGAATTCAAAGTCGAGCCACGAACCACGGTACGGAATGACGCGCGCTGCAAACAGATATTTGCCGCTGCTGTGCGTCTTGCCGCGGTCATGGTCGAACAGGACGCCCGGCGAACGGTGCATCTGCGATACGATAACGCGCTCTGTACCGTTGATGAAGAAGGTGCCGTTATGCGTCATGAGCGGCATGTCGCCCATATACACGTCCTGCTCCTTGATATCGAGGACCGAACGCGCTTCGGTGTCGGGGTCAACCTCGAACACGATCAGGCGCAACGTGACCTTCATCTGCGCCGCATAGGTTATCCCGCGCTGACGGCATTCTTCAACGTCATATTTGGGATCTTCGAGTTCGTAATGAACGAAGTCGAGTTCCGAAGTGCCGGCAAAATCCTTGACCGGAAAGACGCTGCGCAGCGTCTTTTCAAGACCCGATACATAACCGATCGACGGGTCGGAACGCAGGAACTGTTCATAGCTCTCGCGCTGGACTTCGATCAGGTTGGGCATTTCGATAACTTCATGGATGTTACCGAAGATTTTGCGGATACGCTTTTGACGCGAGAGTGTCGCTGGAGCGGGACGTGATGCCATAAGGTGCGTTGCCTCAGTTAGAAATGTCAGGCGCAGGAAGACTTTCCACTTGCTGGGGTCCACAAGACAAGAAAAGGCCGCAAGACAATGACCCCAAGATTCGGGTCCTGCCGTGCAGCCGTTTCGCGTATGTGAAACCCATGTCCATCAATGCGTTAGCCAAGTTGCGCGACGACAAGGCTGTTCCCGATGGTGTGGATGTTGCCACCCATATAGGCCGCGCTTTCCCCAGCGTCAAGCCGTGTGCGGCACCGAAATGGACTTAAACAAGCCGCGAAAGGTCACACTAAAGTCTCACCTAAACCGCCTTGGAACGCATGCGGGTCAAACGCTGTCCACTGTCATTGCGAGCAAAGCGAAGCAATCTAGCATTGGGTAGAACAACCCTGGATTGCCACGGCGCTCTGCGCCTCGCAATGACGATGCGCTGGACAGGGTAGGAGCGGGCTAGACTGTTGGCATTCCCGTCATTGCGGTCAAAGCGAAGCATTCCAGCGTGGCGCAGGCCATCAGCGAAAAGTCACACTAAGGTCTCACCTAAATTGAGCTGCGGCGCGTGCAGGGGCTGTTGAGCATGCCCCGATCAGCCAGAGGGGCGTTTGGCGATGTCGGCAACGATGGTGACGGAAGAAATCCTACATTTCAAGCGCTTTGTTGGGGTTGGCATCCTGAAGATGACTATTTCAGGATATTACTTGTTAGTCACCCTCGGCATTACGATCCTTAATCAAATTCGTGATATCGCAGGTCGGACGCCATAGAACTGTTGCCGTTTACTCCCGCCAACGATACGTCTCAACCCCGCGCAGACTCTGCGCAGCCACGGGGAGGATGTAGACATTGGCAAAAGGCGTATTTTTACACCGCGCTGACTCTATTTACGATGATCGTCCCGAAGAGCGGTATCAATTCCCAAGCCAATATCTGTCTAGAGCAAGCCAATTTATTGGGGACTGGGTCGTATATTATGAGCCCGTTAAGGCCGGAAAAAAGGGTTATTTTGCCATTGCGCGGGTGGAGGAAATCGTGCCTGATCCGACAATTACAGGTATGTATCTCGCACTTATTGAGCCAGGTTCTTATTTGCCAATGGAATACGCCGTACCGTTCAATGACCAAGATGGCTTAGTGGAGCGCGGTCTCCTCAATGAAGCTGGCAAAATTTCAGGTAGGGCGCAGGCAGCAGTCCGGCCGATTACGTTAGAGGACTTTAACCGGATATTGGAACGCGGAATTCCGGATGTGGACGATGTGCTGCCAAGGGTAGATACACCTCATCCAGAGGCTATTAAAAGCCATTTTGGTGAAACACCCTCGCCGTTCTTATTTGACCAAGAGCGGGAACGAACAAGTTCGGTCAGCAACCGTCTTATCCGCGATCGGGTATTCCGCAAAGTTGTGCTCGATGCGTATGACTGCAGATGCGCCATTACCGGGTTTAAGCTCATTAACGGTGGTGGACGTGCCGAAGTCGAAGCTGCCCATATAAAACCCGTGGAAGCAAACGGTCCCGACATTATTGCAAACGGCATAGCGCTTTCGGGAACGGTTCACTGGATGTTCGACCGAGGGCTGGTCAGCTTATCGGATGATCTTGATATCCTCGTTTCGCGGCAGATAAACGATTCAGATCGTGTTTGGAGTTTAGTCAATCCAAGCCGAAAGGCGGACCTGCCACACCATCAATCGTTGCGACCTCATCCGAGGTTCTTGGAGTGGCATCGGCAACATTGTTTTAAGCACTGATTAATGACTGCTCTAAAGCTGCATTTCTATAGTAGGGACGCGCCCTCGGCTACTTTTTAAGCCCAGTTCTGGAGGCAACTTTTTCGATCACTTCGCATGTAGGGCTGTTCAAATTCTGCCACGTGTCGCACGACCGAGGGGTGCCTCGACTAAACTCGACACGAATGGTTACGGAACGAGAAGTCAGCTTTCGTTCCCCTCCCGCATGCGCGTGGAGGGGAGAAAGTAATTGACCCTCTCCCGCTTGCGGGAGGGGTTAGGGGAGGGGCGAGCCGGAGGCGAGCTTTGTGGTCTTGGTGTTTGAGGCCCTCCCCCAGCCCCTCCCGCAAGCGGGAGGGGAGAAAGTCAGTAAACTCTCCGGCCTGCGGGAGGGGAGAAATGAAGTATGCCCACCGCTTGCGGGAGGGGAGAAAGTAGCTAACCTTTAACCCGTCATCCTGAACTTGTTTCAGGATCTTAATTTTTCACGCGGGAGGACGGATGTAAGATCCTGAAACGAGTTCAGGATGACGTTGGGATATCTTGGCCACCTTACCCTTCCTCGCCTTTTACCCCTTCCTCGCCTTTTATACCTTCTTCAGCGCGAGTCCTTTGTGAGGGCCTCCGCCTTATGCGCTGCCTTTTTCCCCTCATCGGTCTCCACGATAAATTGCGGTTCGTCCTTGGACGCGGCGACCTTGTGGCCTTTGATTTGCGTCGGGCTGGTCTGTTTCTTTACTACCTTGCCGTGCGCGGTGCCGCTATGGGATTTCCAGCTTACCTTGTCGCCTGCTTTGGGCTCGCGTGTCGTTGGTGTCTTGTCCGCCATGTCGTGTCTCCTGTACCAGCATAAGCCAACGCGCAGGGCCGCGACGCGTTCCTTCATCCTACAGGCGTTCCGCGCCCCATTTGGCGGCCTGCGCCTACAGGCGTTCCGCCATGCTTGATGGCGCGGGGCGGCCCTGCTAGGGGCGCGGGATGACTGAACTCTCCCTCATCCGTAATTTTTCCATTATCGCGCACATCGACCACGGGAAGTCGACGCTGGCCGACCGGCTGATCCAGCAAACCGGCGGGCTGACCGCGCGCGAGATGACGAGCCAGGTGCTCGACAATATGGACATCGAGAAAGAGCGCGGCATCACCATCAAGGCGCAGACCGTGCGGCTCGATTACACCGCAAAAGACGGCCTTGTGTATCAGCTGAACCTTATGGACACGCCGGGCCATGTCGACTTTGCCTATGAAGTCAGCCGAAGCCTCGCCGCATGCGAAGGCGCGTTGCTCGTCGTCGACGCCGCACAAGGCGTTGAGGCGCAGACGCTCGCCAACGTCTACCAGTCGATCGAGCATGACCATGAAATCGTCCCCGTCATCAACAAGATCGATCTGCCCGCGGCCGAGGTGGACAAGGTCAAGGCCGAGATCGAGGAAATCATTGGCCTGCCTGCCGACAACGCGGTGCTCACCAGCGCCAAGTCCGGCATCGGCATTGACGAAGTGCTTGAGGCGGTCGTCACCCGCATCCCCCCGCCAAAGGGCGACCGCACCGCGCCGCTGAAGGCGATGCTCGTCGACTCATGGTACGACCCCTATCTCGGCGTCGTCATCCTGATCCGCGTGATCGACGGCGTGATCAAGAAAGGCCAGGAAATCCAGTTCATGGCCGCTGGCACAAAGCATCTGGTCGACCGCGTCGGATGCATGCGGCCAAAGCTTGAGATTCTGGGCGAGATCGCCGCGGGCGAGGTTGGCATCATCACCGCGCAGATCAAGGAAGTCGCGCAAACCCGCGTCGGCGACACCATCACCGATGCCAAGCGCCCCGCCGCGGAGGCCTTGCCCGGCTTCAAGGAAGTGCAGCCCGTCGTGTTCTGCGGCCTGTTCCCGACCGACGCCGCCGACTTCGAGAAGCTGCGCGAAAGCATCAGCAAGCTGCGCCTTAACGATGCATCGTTCAGCTTCGAAACCGAAAGCAGCGCCGCCTTGGGCTTTGGCTTTCGCTGCGGTTTCCTTGGGCTGTTGCACCTCGAGATCATTCAGGAGCGGCTGACGCGCGAGTTCGACCTTGACCTCATCACCACCGCGCCGTCGGTGGTCTACAAGCTCAAGCTCAGCCGGTCGAAGACCGACGACGCACGCGAGATGGAGCTGCACAACCCGGCCGACATGCCCGACGTCAACCGCATCGACGAGATTCAGGAGCCATGGATCGAGGCGACGATTTACTGCCCTGATGAATATCTGGGCTCGATCCTAAAGCTGTGCCAGGACCGGCGTGGCATTCAGAAGCAGCTGACGTATGTCGGCGGCCGCGCGCAATTGGTCTACGAACTGCCGCTCAACGAAGTGGTGTTCGACTTTTACGACCGGCTAAAGAGCATCAGCCGCGGCTATGCGTCGTTCGACTATCACCAGATCGGCCATCGCGAAGGCGACCTTGTGAAGATGAGCATCATGGTCAATGGCGACGCGGTCGATGCGCTGAGCATGATCGTCCACCGCGGCACCGCGGAATCACGCGGCCGCGGCATGTGCGAGCGGCTCAAGGACCTCATCCCGCGCCATCTGTTCAAGATCCCCATCCAGGCCGCGATCGGCGGCAAGGTCATCGCCCGCGAAACCATCGCCGCGATGCGCAAGGACGTGACCGCGAAATGCTATGGCGGTGACATCAGCCGCAAGAAAAAGCTGCTGGAAAAGCAGAAAAAGGGCAAGGCGCGGATGCGGGAGTACGGGAATGTGAGCATCCCGCAGGAGGCGTTTATCGCTGCGTTGCGGATGGGGGAGGAGTAAGTATTTGGCCAGAGCGCGATTCGGGTTTTTGCTTTTGGTTTTGGCCAGTGCAGGTGGTTGCGCACCAGCGATGGAGACGGGGACGATGACATCACTGGCGCCAAAGCCACTCATGGTGTGGGAAGACCTGCTCTCGCGGCCAAAGCCAGCGCCTGATGTGACGATCAGCTATGGCCCCGATGCCTTGCAGGTGGTGGACGTCTGGCAACCTAACGCGGCCAAATTCGGGCGGGGTCCGCATCCTGCGGTCGTGATGATCCACGGCGGATGCTGGCAGACCGCGATTGCCGAGCGCGATATCATGAACTGGATTGCCGACGACCTGCGCGCCCATGGCGTTGGCGTGTGGAATATCGAATATCG
Source organism: Sphingorhabdus sp. (assembly GCF_046596595.1). Classification (GTDB taxonomy): domain Bacteria; phylum Pseudomonadota; class Alphaproteobacteria; order Sphingomonadales; family Sphingomonadaceae; genus Sphingorhabdus_B. Next base: position 85,999 of record NZ_JBKJMB010000087.1, on the reverse strand, counting down.
CGGCGTGGACCGAGGCGGTGGCTATCCCGGGACCTATCTGGACGTGGGCGCGGCGGCGGATCTGTTTGCGACAAAGCGCGCGGAATATGGCTTTCGAACTGATGCGCCAGTGGTGACGATCGGGCATTCGGCGGGCGGGCATCTTTCCTTGTGGCTTGCGCGGCGGTCGGCATTGGCAAAGGGCGATGCGTTGCGCGGGGCCAAGCCGTTGCGGGTGGACCTTGCGATATCGCAGGGTGGCTTGCCCGATTTGCGTGCGCAAATGACCTTGCCCGACCATGGATGCGGCAATGAAAGCGCGACTGCCATGGCCAAGGGTGAGTTCAGCCGTACCTCTCCGCCCGAAATGCCCAAGGGGCGCGCGCGCGAGTTGCAGTTCAACAATGACCTCGACAGCATTGCGCCGCCGTCCTTTGGCGCGGCTTATGGCGCGAGGATGGTGACAACGCCGCATGAGGGCCATGCCGAGCTCATCGCGCCCGAGACCGTGTCCTGGGGCAAGCAGCGCGCGGAAATATTGAAGGCGTTTGGCCTGAAGGCGGCGAAACCATGACGTTGGACCAGGCGCAGGCATTGGATGCGGCGGATCCACTGGCGTCCTATCGCGCGCAGTTCCTGTGCCCGGACGGCGTGATCTATCTCGATGGCAACTCGCTGGGGCAATTGCCGCTGGCGACTGTAGCGGCAAGCGCGGAGGCGGTCAAAACGGCGTGGGGCCAGCGGTTGATCCGTGGCTGGAACGAAGGCTGGATCGATGCGCCGCAGCGTGTCGGTGCGATGATTGCGCCGCTGATCGGCGCAGCGGCAGATGAAGTTATCTCGGCGGACTCGACGTCGGTCAATTTGTACAAGCTGATCGTCGCGGCGCTCCGGCTTGATCCTTCGCGTAAAGTTGTTGTGAGCGAGGCGGGGAATTTCCCGACCGACCTGCAAATTGCGGAGGGGGCGGTGCAGGCTGTGGCCGGGGCGGAGTTGCGGGTGGTGGAACGCGGTGCGCTGGCGGAGGCGCTGGGTGATGACACCGCGTTGCTGCTGCTGACTCACGTGCATTACAAGACCGCAGCGCGCTTCGACATGGTGGCGTGGACCAAGGCTGCGCATGATGCGGGAGCTATGGTTTGCTGGGACCTGAGCCATAGTGCTGGCGCAGTCGCGGTTGAGCTGAACGCGGCGGTGGCGGACTTGGCGGTGGGTTGCGGCTATAAATATCTGAATGGCGGGCCGGGTGCGCCCGCGTTCCTCTTCGTGGCGAAGCGTTGGCAGGAGCAATTACACAATCCGCTGTCGGGCTGGATGGGCCATGCCGCGCCTTTTGAATTTGCCGATAGCTATGAAGCGGCACCGGGTATGAAAAGGTGGCTGACGGGAACGCCATGCGTGTTGAGCCTCGTCGCGCTGGAAAGCGGGCTGAAGCTGTGGGCGGATATCGACATTCGCGCTGTGGAGGCCAAGTCGGCGGCCCTGTGGAACATTTTCCATGCGTCTGGCACGGCGGCTGGGCTTGAGTGCGTCACGCCTTCAAACCCGCATGAGCGGGGTAGCCATATCAGTTTCCGCCACCCGCAGGCATATGAAATCGTGCAAGCGCTCATCGCGCGCGGCGTCATCGGCGACTTCCGCGACCCCGACATCATGCGCTTTGGCCTGACTCCGCTGATGCTCAGCCACGCCGATATCTGGCGTGCCGGCGAAATGCTGCGCGAGATAGTCGCCAGCGGTAGTTTTCGTGCGCCAGAATTTGCTGTGCGGTATGCGGTGACATAGTCGAGTTCCTATCCCCCGTTGCTCCAGCGCAGGCTGGAGCCTATCACGCTTGGCCGGTTAGAACTTCGCTCGCCATATGGACGTCATGGGCCCCAGCCTGCGCTGGGGCGACGATTTGTGATAATTCCCGGGCAACGCGTGGTTTGTCGGTTCTAGGTTCTCTACTCCTCGCTTATGCAGCGCCCCATTTAGATGCCAATTCTTTGACTGACAGCCAGCCACCACTCTGCTAGGCGCGCCCGATGCTTAACCTGAACGGTATCACCGTGCGCCTTGGCGGACGCACTATCCTTGACAGCGCTACCGCCGCGTTGCCGCCTTATGGTCGTGTCGGCCTGATCGGGCGCAATGGCGCGGGTAAATCGACGCTCATGAAGGTAATGATCGGCTCGCTTGAGGCCGATGACGGATCGATGGACATGCCCAAGGGCACGCGCATCGGTTATATCGCGCAGGAGGCGCCTGCGGGTGACTCCACGCCGTTTGAAACGGTGCTGGCCGCAGATACCGAGCGCGCAGCTTTGATGATCGAAAGCGAGGAGGAGGGGCTTGACCCAGACCGCATGGCCGAAGTGCATGAACGGCTGATTGCAATCGATGCGTATACCGCGCCAGCGCGGGCTTCGCGAATCCTCGTCGGGCTTGGCTTTGACGAGGAAATGCAGGCCAAGCCGCTCGATAGCTTTTCTGGTGGCTGGAAAATGCGCGTGGCGTTGGCTTCCCTGCTGTTTTCGCAGCCTGACCTCTTGCTGCTCGACGAACCTTCAAACCACTTGGATTTGGAAGCGACATTGTGGCTCGAGAATTTCCTCAAGGGCTATCCCGCGATGATGGTCGTGATCAGCCACGAACGCGACCTTTTGAACAATGTCGTCGACCATATCCTGCATTTGGATAATGGTCAGGTGACGCTGTATTCGGGCGGTTATGACTCGTTCGAGCGCCAACGTGCCGAGCGTGCAGCGCAGCTTGCGGCGGCCAAGGCGAGCCAGGATGCGCAACGCGCCAAGTTGCAGGATTATGTCGCGCGCAACTCGGCGCGTGCCTCGACCGCAAAGCAGGCGCAGTCGAGAGCCAAGGCGCTTGCGCGCATGCAGCCGATTGCCGCTATGGCCGAAGATCCGACATTGAGCTTCGATTTTCCAAGTCCTGACGAATTGAAACCGCCATTGGTGACGCTTGATCTGGCGAGTGTCGGTTATACCGAGGGTAACCCCATATTACAGCGGCTGAACCTGCGCATTGACCCCGATGACCGGATCGCGTTGCTGGGACGCAACGGTAATGGCAAGACGACGCTCGCGCGACTGCTCGCGGCGCAACTGACGCCGATGGATGGGTCCATGAGTTCGTCGGGCAAAATGCGCGTCGGCTATTTCACGCAATATCAGGTTGAGGAACTCGACGGCGATGATACCCCGCTTGAACATATGACTCACCAGATGAAGGGTGCGAGCCCCGGCGCGGTCCGCGCGCAGCTTGGACGCTTTGGCTTCTCGGGCGCGAAGGCGACCACCAAGGTCGGCAAGCTTTCGGGTGGCGAACGCGCGCGGCTGGCGCTGGCGCTGATCACGCGCGATGCGCCGCATATGCTGATCCTTGACGAGCCGACGAACCACTTGGACGTCGACGCGCGTGAGGCGCTGGTTCAGGCGTTGAACGAATATGAGGGCACTGTGGTGTTGGTCAGCCATGACCGGCATATGCTTGAATTGACGGCTGACCGGCTGGTGCTGGTGGACAATGGCACCGCGACCGAGTTTACCGGCACGATTGAGGATTATACCGACTTCATCCTGGGCAAGGGGCCAGCGAAAGAGAAGCTGTCCAAGGCCGACCGCAAGGAAGACAAGAAGGCCCAAGCCGCTGCGCGTGAGGCGCAGGCCAAGCTCAAGCGCGACGTCAGCGACGCCGAAGCCGATCTTGCGAAGTTTGAGGTTGTCCTGAGTGCAATCGACCGCGCGATGTTCGACCCTGCGTCAGCAGCGAACGAATATAAGGACCTGACGATGGGCGAACTGTCGCAACGCCGCGGCAAGATCGTCGCCGCGCAAGAAGCCGCCGAAGCCAGATGGGTTGCGGCGAGCGAGGCGTTGGAGAAGGGTTAGGCCAATACTGCCGCCTTCGCCGCTTCAAAGCGGGCTTCGCCAACGCCCTGAATGCGGACATGACGTACACCACGCATTTCTAGCTCACTTATGCAGAGGTCGAAAAAGTGCTGCCGCTCGGCAGGTTGCGCATAGACGCGCAAGCCATCGTCAACGAAGGGCAAGTCAATGTCGAGCAACAGATAGAGATCGGCAAAGCCCGAAAAATGATCGAAATAGGCGTCGCGTTTATATTTCTCCGCTGCGCCAAACATCATGTCGGACCACACCGCCGTAATTAGCGGGTCGGTATCAAACAACACAAAGCCTGCGCGCAGTTCGGCGGCGCGCGCGGCGGCGGCGCGGTTCATTGCGTCCTGAGTGCGCGCGATATGGACGAGCGCTTCGATGTCGATATCGGTGCCATGTGCCTCGCAATATGCGCGGCCATATTCGGGTACGATTTCGCAGCCGAGCTCAGCAGCAAGCCGCGTGCCCAATGTCGATTTTCCAGTGCTTTCCGGGCCGTGCAGGCAAATGCGTTTCATCTCTGCTGCACCTTGCGCCATTCGATGAGGCCAGCGACCGCGAGGACGAGAAAAACGCTGTACAGGCCTGCCGTGAGATAGAGTTCTTTCATGGCATATAGCGGGATCGAGATCAGGTTGACGACAATCCAGAAATGCCAGTTTTCGACAAAGCGCCGTGCCATCAAAATCTGGCCAGCAATCGAGAGCATCGCAACAGATGCGTCCCAATAGGGATAGCTGGCATCGGTCTCGGCGTGCATTACTGCGCCCCAGCCCCAGATCGCAGCAACCGACCCCAATATCCACAACGCATAGCCGGTTTTTGGAATGCGCCGGACGACGACAATGCCGCTGTCGGCCTTGTTACGCGTCCAGCTCCACCAGCCATACATGTTCACGATGGCGAAAAAGATTTGTAAGCTGGCGTCGCTGTAGAGTTTGGCGTCGCGGAATATGACAAAATACAGCGCGACCATCACAATTGCGACGGGAAAATTCCACACCGACCGGCGGATAATCAAGATGATGTTCGTGATGCCGAGCAAAACGGCAATGATTTCCAGCAGGCTCATATATGCGGGATTAGCGGCCCTGTCGCACGACGCAAGTGCGGCACATCAATGCGGCTGGGTTAGACTGAATTCACCAAATACAGGACCTTGGCCATGGGTCGCGCCCGCGTCCTGAAACATCATGGCATCATCAATGGACTGACAGCCATCGAGGATGATGCGCGAGATGCCCATCGCAGCAACGAAACTGACCAGTTTTTGCGTGGGCAAGGCCGGAATGACATTGGCACGCAGCATGCCAATCAACCTTTGGTCGAAACGCACGACATCGACATCATGAACCAACGGCCAAAGCGCAGGCACAGCGGCATATCCAAAGCCGTCAATGCCAACGCTGCATCCAACACGGCGCCAGTTTTGTATGGCATTGCCGATTGAACTGCTCGTCATTTCCCCTTCGGTTGTAGACAAAAGGACGTCAATATGGGTTCCCTGCGACAGGAGTGACCGTAATCCCCAAGCCATTTTGTTCGAAAGATCCAGTCCGACAAAAATGTCAGTCGGGACCGAAATCAGTATTTCGGGCAACGATAAAAATTTGCCGGTTTCCAGGATATATTGCAGGTCAAGGACCGACAGAATATGTTGGCGTGGCAAGAAACTGTAATGGTCGCAGGCGACATATTCAAAGGCCATGACTTGGCTATTGCGCAGGTCAACGATTGGCCGTGACGCAATGATTGATGTCTCCGATGAAGCAGGTTCATCGTTGCCATCGAGCATCGACAATTGCTCTGGAATAATGGTCATTATGGCATTCTTTCCTAAGCCCAGACCTTTAACAGAGTCTGAACTGAATAGTCGGTCGGGATTATCAGCGCCGCGGAAACATGCGCGAAATCGGCATAAAAACTATTACTTTAGATGGATTAAAAATATATTATTATCAATAAATTATGCTAGTTTTTGAGCGCTCACACGCTTGCGCGCGGTTCATCAGTTTTTGATCGCTAAAATTAACATTGCGGGGAGTGTTTGACCAAATGGTTGCACCGTGTAAACCTGCGAACGTGGGAAGAGGAGAGCAATATGGCGAGCAAGGCGGACACAAACGGCAACGCGAAAGCGGACAAGAAGAAAACACAAAAGAAAGGCGCGCCATTTTCTGGTGTTGCAGGCGCATTTGATGCCGCCAATGATGCTACCATGGCGCTTGGCCCGCTGGCTGGATTGGCGCGGGAGGATTTCATCGGCGCGATTGGCCTGATGTTGCGCCAAACCGCGACCAATCCCGACAAGGCGTGGAAGGCAACCACTAACTTTTCTGAAGATGTCGTCAAGATTATGACCGGAAAGTCGGACCTTGCGCCTGACCCCAAGGACAAGCGTTTCATGGACCCGGCATGGACCTTCAACCCGTTTTTCAAGGCAGGCGCGCAATATTATCTCGCGGTGCAAAAGGGCGTCAAAAGCTATATTCAGGACCTCGATCTCGACGCGCTGGAACGCGACCGCGCGAACTTCATTTCGCAGATCATTATTGATGCAATGTCGCCCACAAACAGCCTGATCGGCAACCCGACTGCGCAGAAAAGGCTTGTGGACTCCGGCGGGCTGAGCCTCGTGAAGGGCTTGAAAAACGCCTATAACGACATGGTCCACAACGATATGATGGTGAGCCAGGTCAACAAAAAGCCGTTCAAGCTCGGCGAAAATGTCGCGACCGCCAAGGGTGCAGTGGTCTATCGCGACGAACGATTTGAACTCATCCATTATGCGCCGACCACCGACAAGGTCTATGCCACGCCGCAACTGACCATTCCGCCGCAGATCAACAAAATGTATATCAACGATCTGTCTCCGGAAAAATCGATTATCAAATGGCAGACCGACCACGGGATTCAGCCATTCATGATCTCATGGCGCAACCCGACCGACGACATGGGCGTGTGGGGCATGGCGGAATATATCGAAAGCTGCATCAAGGCTTTGGACGTCGTGTGCGAAATTACCGGCAGTGACAAGGTGAACATTTCGGGCGGCTGTTCGGGCGGGCAGACGATGTCGGTGCTTTTGTCAAAGCTGGCGTCGATGGGCGACACACGCGCCAACGCCATCACCATGATGGTGTGCGTGTTGGAACCAAAGCCCGGCGACACCGAAGCATCGAGCCTTGTGTCGCACAATGGCATCGCGCTGGCGCGGCAGCGCGCGCAGAAGAAGGGCGTAATCGAGGGCAGCAGCCTTGCTCGCGGCTTTGCATGGTTGCGGCCAAATGACCTCATCTGGAACTATGTCATCAACAATTATCTGCTCGGCGATGATCCACCAGCGTTCGACATCCTGTTCTGGAATGCCGACGCGACCAACCTGTCGTCGGCACTCATGGGCGATTTCCTTGAGCTGTTCGAAGCCAATGCCTATGCCGCGCCGGGAACGTTCGAGATCGCGGACCACACGCTTGACCTGACCAAGGTGACGGGCGACCTGTTTGTGCTGGGCGGAACCACCGACCACATCACGCCATGGCGCGCTTGCTATCGTTCGACGCAATTGTTCGGCAGCAAGAATATCGAATTCATCCTGAGCCAGGCTGGACATATGCAAGCCATCCTGAACCCTCCGGGCAACCCCAAGGCGAAATATTGGAAGCATTCCAAGGGCAAGACGCCTGCTGATGTGGCCGAATGGATGAAGGGCACCGAAGAAGTCGCCGGAAGCTGGTGGCCATATTGGATGCAATGGCTCCACGCGCGGTCGGGTGACGAGGTTGCTGCGCCTGCAACGCTGGGCAGCAAAGCGCATCCAGCGATGGAAGCCGCACCGGGGCTTTATGTTTTGGAGTAGGGGGATTGGAGACTTATGCCTTTGCAGCCATCGTAGTATTTTTGGTGCTCACAGGGGCAGTGGGAATAGGGTCGTTGCGTGTGGCACAAACACGAAGGCTTTCAAATGCGACATATCGAAAGCTGAGGCGATCTTCGGAATTTATCGTCATGGTCGGGCTATTTCTCTCTTCAGTGCTGGATCCTGCTTCTAAAAACCGGATTGAGGCACTGGATTCCCAAAAGAAACGCAAAGAGGAACCCGGACGGGAAAATGAGTAATGAGCGATCGGAACGGTCACGACCTGTGCGGATTAAATTGGACTGTTCGGCGGAAGCCGCACGGCTGCTATGTGCTTTGGAGTGAGGGGAAAGCGTGCCAACCATTTATCGCCAGAACGGTTGTCGCTTTTATTTCTACAGCCACGAACCTAACGAGCCGCCGCATGTGCACATCGACAAAGGCGAAGCGACAATTAAGGTTTGGCTGGAGAGCTTGGAGGTTGCAAAAAGCCGGGGCTTTCGCGCGCACGAGATTTCTGGCATAATCAATATGGTCAGCGAGCATCAGGCGATGTTCACGGAGAAGTGGTATGAATATTTCGGCTAAAGTTTCCGATGAGCGCGTTCTCGATGTGCGGTTTGATGAGCACAGCTTGATTGTCGACTTGATGGATGGCCGCACAATTTCAGCGCCGCTTGCTTGGTACCCCCGCCTTTCGAACGCTTCAGCAGAACAGCGCGCGCATTGGGAAAAATGCGGCGGCGGCTTTGGCATCCACTGGCCAGATCTCGACGAGGATCTGAGCACCGAAGGGTTGCTGCGCGGCGCACCCGCTGCAAAAGCAGCCTAACTTTTTTCGAAATTCAAGGAACACACATGACCAAGAACCGCGCGCCTACTTTCAGCATGGAGACCGTCGATGGCCGCGTCTTGCGGGTCGCGGTTTGGCGTGCCTCGAAGCCTACGGACAGGCTGCCGATCTTGTTCTTCAACGGCATTGGCGCGAATATTGAGGCGATGGCGCCTATGGCTGAGCTGTTGGATGACCGCGATTTTATCACGTTTGACATGCCGGGCATTGGCGGTTCACCTGATCCGGTTGTGCCCTACAACGCTATCCTCATGTCGCGGATTGCAGGCTTGCTGCTTGACCGGTTTGACATGCCCATCGTTGACGTTCTTGGCGTCAGCTGGGGCGGCGCGATGGCGCAGCAATTTGCGCTGCAGAACAATGCGCGCACGAACAAGCTCATTCTTGTGGCGACCAGTGCCGGGATGTTGATGGTGCCCGGAAACCCTGCATCGCTTATCAAAATGGCAGACCCGCGCCGTTATATTGACCCCGATTTCATGGCAAAGCATTTCAAGACATTGTATGGCGGCATGGTCGGCAACAAGTCGGAGCATATCGAGCGGCTGAAACCACCGTCGAAGACCGGATATTTCTACCAGTTGATGGCGATGATGGGCTGGACCAGCGCGCCGTTTCTTCCGTTCATGAAAACCGAAACGTTGATCATGATGGGCGATGATGACCAGATTGTGCCGCTCGCTAATGGCAAGTTTTTGAATTTCCTGATCCCGAACAGCGAGCTGTTCGTCGTGGAAAATGGCGGGCATTTGTTCCTGTTGAGCCATGTCGAAGAAAGCATCAGGGCCATTCGTGCGTTTCTTGATCGTGAAGCGGACGAAGCACGCAAGGCAGCCTGACACGACGCTGTGACTTGAATGCCACAAAAGACGTGATAATGGCGGAATTCCGCTATTTTCCTTGGCGTTAAATTGCAACATGTTCTAACGCGGGGAAAGCGACGGCACAAAAAGCCGCCGTGTTCTCCCCCAAGCGGTTTGTCCGCAAAAAGTCTAAAGAGGAACATCATGAAATCCATCCATATGCTGCTGGCCGGCGTTGCCGTGCTTGTTGCGCCGACGACGGCTGCGTTCGCCCAAGACGGCGAAGTTCAGGCCCAGGAAGCGACCACAGGAACCGGCGACGACGCTTATTCCGACAATGAAATTATCGTGACGGCCACGCGCCGCGACCAGGCAGCACAGGATGTGCCGCTGGCCGTAAGCGTTGTTGGCGGCGAACAGCTTGCCAATGCCGGCGTTGTTGACATTCGCGGCATTCAACAGCTTGCTCCGTCATTGAAAACCACCACTGGCCAGTCCTCCGCAACCGGAGCGGTTCTGTCGATCCGTGGCATTGGTACTGCGGGCGACAACCCCGGCTTTGAACCCGCTGTTGGCGTGTTCATCGACGGCGTGTTCCGTTCACGTGCAGGCGTTGCGCTTGCCGAGCTTCCGCCGATTGAGCGCGTTGAAGTCTTGCGCGGACCACAGGGCACATTGTTCGGCCGCAACACGTCGGCAGGTGCATTGAACATCACCACGCAAAAGCCAAAATTTGAACTCGGCGGCTATGTTGAAGGCAGCTACGGCAATCTCAACGAAATCGAAGTCAAGGCTGGTGTCACTGGCCCGGTCAGTGAACAGCTCGCGCTGCGTCTTGATGGCGGCTATCACAAGCGTGACGGTTATATCCGCGACGTCAACAGCGACAACCGCATCAACAATATCGACCGCTATTTTGTGCGTGGTCAGGCCTTGTTTGAAAATGAAGATGTCAGCTTCCGTCTGATCGGTGACTACGCAAAGACCGACGAATCCTGCTGTGGCGCGGTAAACACGCTGAGCGGCCTGTCGATTTTCCCTGGCATTGACGCAAGCAGCAGCTCGGCACTTGCGCTTGTTGGCACCAACATCATCCGCGGCTTTGCAGGCGTTCCTGCATTGGGCGGCACTGCTGGTACCATCGGCATTCCGGCGTACACACGTGGCAGCCGCGACATGGCGGTGACACCCGGTCGTGACCTGGCCGAAGCCGTCAAGGAATGGGGCGTTTCGGGCGAGCTGAACTGGGATTTCGGCAACGCTACGCTGACGTCGATCACAGCCTATCGTGATTGGAAAGCCAAGCGGAACCAGGACATTGATTTCTCCGGTCTTGACCGCGCCTATCGTGACAATTACCGCACGACCATTAAGGATTTCACGCAGGAACTGCGTTTGCAGGGCACGGCGTTCAATGACAAGCTCGACTGGCTTGTGGGTGGTTTCTACCTGAATGAAAAACTGACACTGAATGATACTGTGCGTTTCGGCGCGCAGGCCGACCAATATGTGGACGGCGTCATTCGTGAACTGACGCGAAGCGTTGGCCTGCCATCAGGTTTGCAGTTGTTCGGCACACTTGGCCCCGCGACACCATTGTTCGGTCAGGTTGCGTTGGCAACCAACCCGGCGCTGGCCGCTGCAGCCGCTGGAAACCCCGCTTTGTTCGGCTTGTTCAACAGCCCGCTGCCACGCACGCCAAATGGTGCGGGACAGCAGAATGATGCGTATAAGGTCGATACCCAGGCTTTTGCCGCGTTTACGCACAACATCATCAATTTCACCGACAATCTGTCGCTGACATTGGGCCTGCGTTACAACCACGAAACCAAGGATATCGACACCGACCTGACCAGCGTTGTTCCGGCCTGTGCGTTCTTCCAGAACCCGGCGACTGCACCTTACCGTGCAGCATTGCAGGGTGCTGGACTGTTGAATTCGGCATTCCTTTTGACCTGCAACCCAACAGTGAACAGCGAATTTAACGGCGTGCGCTCTGGCGACCGGTCGGAAAGCGAATTCACGGGAACGGCGAAGCTGTCGTTCAAGGTGAATGACGATATCCTAATCTACGGCGGATATGATCGTGGTTATAAATCGGGCGGATATAATCTTGACCGTGGCAGCTTCGATTCCGTGCTTTTGGGCGGCAATGGCGCACAGATCGAAGATCTGGAGTTCGGCAACGAAACCGTTGATGCCTATGAAATCGGCGTGAAGACCAACTTCACGCGCCAGTTTCAGTTCAACGCGACGTTGTTCTACTCGGATTTCAAAAACTACCAGTCGAACCGTTTTTCAGGCACCAACTTCGTGGTTTTGAACTTCGATAAGCTGGTGTCGAAGGGCGTCGAGCTCGAAAGCATCATCCGGCCACATCCTGATCTCGCGTTCAACTTGGGCTACACCTATGTTGACGCAAAGGCGACCGATGCCAGCCCGCTTGCCGGCGGTGACAATGGTCGTCAGGCATCCAACCAGCCAAAGCACACCATCACAGGTGCGATGACCTGGACGCCGCAAATCAGCGACGGTGTGGGTGGCTTGTTCCATGTCGATTACCGCGTGAACAGCGATGCATTCCCGTTAAACGATCCGCTTGCACGTCGCTTCACCGCGAATGACGGCTTTGGCATCGTCAACCTGCGCGCGGGCGTGAACTTTGGTGACGGCAAATATAGCGTCGAGGGATATGTCGAGAACCTGTTCGACACATATTACAATATCACTGCGTTCCCAATCCCTGAACAGGGCAACAGCTACGCAGTATATCCATCGCCACCACGCTTTTACGGCGTACGGGTTGCGGCGAAGTTCTAACCCACTTCGTGGCATTTTCAAAAAAAGGGCCGGCCTGTGCAAACAGGTCGGCCTTTCTTTTTGTCCCTGACGCGCTAGCCTGCCGACTCAGAGCATAAGCGGAGAGGCGAAATGCGGCACATCGCGATCATTGGGTCTGGTCCGGCGGGCTATTATACCGCCGAAGCCGCGCAGAAGAAATTCGGCGATGATGTGCACATTGACATAGTCGACAGGTTACCCGTGCCATTTGGCCTCATCCGCTTTGGCGTTGCGCCTGATCATCAAGCAATCAAAGCTGTGTCGGAACGATATGAAAAAGTGGCGCTGTCGGACACTGTCCGCTTTGTCGGAAATGTGTCGGTCGGCTGTGACGTAAGTGTTTCTGAGCTTCAAGACCATTACGACGCTGTCGTTCTTGCGACCGGAGCGCCCAATGACCGTAAGCTCGACATTCCCGGCGGCGATTTGCCAGGCGTTGTGGGGAGTGCAGCCTTTGTCGGCTGGTACAATGGACATCCCGACTTTGCAGACTTGAATCCGATGCTTGGCGGCCGCCATGTTGTGATCGTTGGCAATGGCAATGTCGCGCTGGATGTGGCGCGAATCCTCGCAAAAACACCCGCCGAATTTGGTGGGTCGGACATTGTTTCCCACGCCCTGAATGCACTTGAAACGGCGGGAACTGAGGAGGTTACGATATTGGGAAGACGCGGGCCGCACCAGATTGCGATGACACCAAAGGAACTTGGCGAACTCGGGCATCTGGAAAGGGCGACGGTGCGTGTCGACAAGAACGATCTGCCGGAGCTTGGCGAGGATGCGTTGCTTGAACCCGGGATGCGCAAAGCGGTCACGCATCTGCGGGAATTTGCCGCCATTCCCGAGGCATTCCGCGCGGACAAAATGATAAGCATCAACTTCAACTTTTTTGCAGCACCGACGGCCATAGAAGGTGACGGCAAGGTTGAGCGCATCCGTATCGAGCGCATGCAGCTGGACGATGAATTGCGCAGCGAAGGTACAGGCGAGACATATGACATTGCCTGTTCGATGGTCATTAGCTGCATCGGATATCAAACCCCGCCCATGGACGGCGTGCCCTATGAGCATGGCCGGGGGCGCTTTGCTAATGTTAATGGCCGCATTGTGCCCGGGCTATATTGTGTTGGCTGGGCACGGCGTGGTCCGTCAGGAACCATCGGGACAAACCGGCCCGACGGGGTGAATATTGTCGAGTTGATTGCCGAAGACTGGGCCGTAAGCACGGGCGCAAAAGCCAAAGCGGGCAGGGAGGGGCTCGACGTGTTACTGCACGCGCGCGGTGTCGACGTGGTAACCTTCAGCGACTGGAAGAAAATTGAACAAGCTGAAACGTACCGCGCTCGCGACGGCGCACCGCGTGAGAAATTCGTGCGCGTGGAAGATATGATCGCGGCCCAAAAGTAATTTGATGCTGCTACATTAACTGTCATCATATTTACGCCATTCACGCGTTAGAGCCGCTGTTCCAATCAAAAAAGGGCGCGCGCGGCATGATCAAGACCATTGGCATAATCACAGGTGTAGATGCCGAAGCCGCCGCTGTGTTTCCTGGCCAGAGCGCGAATGTGGAGGCGCTCCATGGCTTCATGGTGCGCCAAGTTTATTTTGCCGACCGCAATATCGCGATTACCTGCAGCGGAATTGGCAAGGTGAATGCTGCAATGGCCGCAATGATGCTGGTCGAACATTACCACGCGGACCTATTGCTGGTGGTTGGCACCGCCGGAAAATTGAATGGTTGCGAAGGGTCATGCTTTCAGATCGTCGAAGCTGTGCAAGGCGATTACGGTGCGTCACGCGCCGAAGGCTTTGTGCATTACAGGGCAGGTGCATGGCCCATTGGCGAGGCGCATGCCGAACCGTTTCATGCCGCGGTCATGCCAGAGACTGGTCTACCCAAGGTGCGCATCATCACAAGCGATTGCTTTGTCGAAAGCGCTGACCATGGCAAAAGGCTCCACAGTGCGCTTAGCGGCGATATCGTTGATATGGAGACGGCGGCGGTGGCGCAGGCTGCTGTGCGGATGGACGTCCCATGGGCGGCAATCAAGGCGACCAGCGACAACGCCGATGGCGAAAGCGCAGGGGATTTTCAGAGCAATCTAAAACGCGCCTCCCGCGTGGCAGCAGAGGCAGCCGAGCGGATGATAATGGATTTACCCCGCGATTAAAATAATAGTCCTACAGAATGAATAACGATACCCGCCATGCCGCCCACCAATGTACCGTTAATACGGATGAACTGAAGATCGCTGCCGACCGCATTTTCGACGCGGTCGGTGATTGTTGATGCGTCCCAACGGGCAACGGTTTCGGACACCAGCTTCACGATATTGTCACCGTAATTTTCGGTCGTGCCTACAATTGCGCGACGTGCAAAGCGGTTGATCTGATGCTTGAGCCGGGCATCTTCTTGCAAGGTGCCGCCAAGCTTTATGAGCGCGTCACCAAAGCTGCCTGCCAGCGCCGCATCGGGGTTGCGCGCCGCCTTCAAAAGGCCATCGCGCCCTTGATCCCACAGGCTGTTGATCCATTTGCTCATCGCTGGATTTTCGAGCAATTGTCCTTTCCAGTGCGCGACCTTGGCCTGCAATTCCTTGTCGTGGCGCAGGTCGTGCGCAAGGCTTGCAAGCCCTTCCTCGCCCTTTTCGCGTAACGGATGGTCGGGATCTTCGGCCATTTCATGCAGCAGCTTGTTGAGGCCATTGACGATTGCGTTGGCCAGCTTGTCGTCGAGGCCAGTCCAGCGCATAATCGTGTTGGCGCGCTCCTCGACCATTTCGCGGATAAGATGTTCATTGGCCTCAAGCGTCGCCGACGACCATTTGATAATGCTGTCCAGTACAGGAATATGCCGCCGCTCGCGGATCATCGCGGTGAGCAGCTGTCCAAGAAGTGGCGCGATATCCAACTTGTCGAGTTGCGTGCGAATGGCGCCCTTGGCAACGCCGCCAAGCCGCTCATCATCAAGCGCAGCGATAATGTCGCCCATAAGCCGCGACGCGCCCATCCGCATCCGGCCCTCACCGCCCGAAGGCGCGCTCAGGAACTTTCCCATTGCGCCCGCCACATCCATCCGCTGAACGCGCCGCGCGACCACCTTCGTCGTCAGGAAATTTGTGCGCAGAAAGCTTGCCAGCGTGCGGCCAAGCCGTTCCTTGTTATTCGGGATAATTGCGGTGTGTGGGATTGGTATGCCAAGAGGGTGGCGGAACAAAGCGGTCACCGCGAACCAGTCGGCAAGGCCGCCCACCATTCCTGCTTCGGCAAAGGCGCGCAGAAAGCCCCAATAGCCTTCGTAACGCGTCTCCATAAACTTGCCGAACACGAACAGGCCCGCCATCGCCAAAAGCAGCGCTGTCGCGATAATTCGCATCTGCCGCAGTTCGGCATCACGTTCGGCGTAACGCGTTTTTTCCGACAGACCCAGTTGATTGGCAGCTTTCACCCTGTTGCCTTAGCCAAGGCGGACCGTGCTGCCAAGCAAAGGCTCACTCTGCGGGCTGAAGTCCGCCGAGATCGTCCTTGCCCGATGTCTTGCCCGGTGCTTTGCCGGCTGGCTTGGCAGGGTCCGTTATGTTTTCACCATGCTTTTCGGGATCGTAGGTGAGCAGGCGCGTGCGAAGCCATGGTCCAACCCGCTTTTCAAAGCCATCGGCCAGGCTGAAACCAGCAGGAACGATGAGCAACGTCAGCAAGGTCGAGACGATCAGGCCGCCGATCACGACGGTCCCCATAGGTGAGCGCCATTGCCCGTCACCACCCAGCGACAGTGCGGTTGGCACCATGCCTGCGGTCATGGCAACGGTTGTCATCACGATTGGCTGTGCGCGCTTGTGTCCAGCCTCCATAATTGCTTGGAACTTCGGAACGCCGCGCGCCATTTCCTCGATCGCGAAGTCGATCAGCAAAATCGAGTTCTTGGCCACGATGCCGAACAGCATCAACACGCCGATGAATACCGGCATCGAAATGGGCTGCCCGACCAAACCAAGCGCGATGAGGCCACCCAGTGGTGCAAGCAACAGCGATCCCATATTGACCAAAGGCGACATGAACCGGTGGTACAGCAACACAAGAACCGCGAACACGAGCAGAGTCCCGGAAATCAAAGCGACCAGGAAGTCGCGTTGCATTTCCTGCTCCCATTCCTGACTACCAAAGGGTGCGCGCGAAACGCCCGTTGGCAAATTTTTCATGATCGGCAGATTGTTGATTTTCTTGTCGGCATCAGAAGAGACAATGCCCGGCGCGAAATCAGCACCAATGAAGATACGGAAATTCTGGTTGCGGCGCTGGACCGAGGTTGGCCCTGCACCAAAGCTGATGTCAGCGACGCGCGACAAGGGAACCGAACCGCCGCTGGCGAGAGGCACTGGCAGGTTGCGAATGACGTCAAGATCCTGGCGTGATTCCTTGGCGAGCATCACGCGAATAGGGATTTGACGGTCAGACAGCGAGAATTTGGCGCTATTCTGGTCGATGTCGCCAAGCGTTGCGATACGAATCGTTTGGCTCAGGGCCACGGTCGACACGCCAAGCTGCGATGCCAGGTCACTGCGCGGGGTAATGATCAATTCGGGGCGCTGCAAATCAGCCGAGATACGCGGCGCACGTAATTCGGGCACGGTTTTCATCTGCTCGACAAGTGTCGCTGCGGTTTGATCAAGCCTTTTGGGATCAGAGCCCGACAACATGACCGAAACGTCGCGGCCGGAACCACCGCCGCCCGGGCCGTTTGCCTGAAAGGTCACGCGTGCATCCGCAATTTTTGTAAGCAAAGGAGTTAGGTCTTCTTCAAATTGTTGACTGGTGCGGGCGCGGTCCTTTTTCAAAGTGATGAACATGTTGGCGCTGCCTTCACGTACGCTTTGCAGTGCAGTTTCGACCTCGGGCTGTTTTTCAACAATCGCTGCGGCCTCACTGGCAATTTCACGGGTGCGTTCGAGCGTAGTTCCGGGAACCATTTCAATGCGAATACGGCTGAAATCGGTATTGCCATCGGGAAAGAATTGTTTTGGCAGAATGATCAACAGTGCGATGGTCAGCCCCAATGCGAGCGCACCAATGCCCATCATCCACCGACGATGGCCAAGCGACCACCGCAGGATTTTCATATATCTGTCAATCCAGCCTGCTTCACCATGTTCGGCCATGCCACTCGATTTCAGAAAGTACGCCGCGATCATCGGCGTGATCATCCGCGCAACGGCAAGGCTCATCAGAACAGAGGCGACGACGGTCAGGCCAAAATTTTTGAAATATTGACCGGCAACACCAGGCATCAGGCCAACGGGTAGGAACACGGCGACGATGGAAAATGTGGTTGCGACGACGGCAAGGCCGATTTCATCGGCAGCATCAATCGACGCCTGATACGCCGATTTACCCATTCGCATATGTCGCACGATATTTTCGATCTCAACGATCGCGTCATCGACCAGCACACCTGCGACCAAGCCAAGCGCAAGCAGCGACATGGTGTTCAGCGTGAATCCCAAAAGGTCGAGGAACCAGAAAGTCGGAATGGCGGACAAAGGAATGGCAATCGCCGAAATAATCGTCGCACGCCAGTCGCGCAGGAACAGGAATACCACAACGATCGCAAGCAATGCGCCCTCAATCATGGCTGCCATTGAACTTTTATACTGGCCTTTGGTGTAATCCACGCTGTTGAATAGAGTGATGAAATTTATACCTGGATTGTCTTTCTCAATCTCTGCCATTTTGACCATGGCTTCATCAAAAACTGTGACGTCCGAAGCACCCTTGGCACGCGACATGCCGAAGGTGACAACCTGTTTGCCACCCGCAAAAGCCATCGCCTTTTGTTCGCTAAAGCCATCAGTGACTTCAGCGACGTCGGCAAGCTTGATTGACCGACCACTGCCAAGGCTAATCTGGGTCTGGCTAAGCGCAAAGGCGTCGGTTGCATTTCCAAGCACACGGACAGACTGACGCGAGCCGGCGATTTGCGATTGTCCGCCCGACGCGTTGACATTCTGTTGACGCAGCACCGCGTTGATCTGGCTGGCGCTTACGCCCAATGATTGCATTTTTGCAGGGTCGAGAACGACACGGATTTCCCGGTTAACGCCGCCATTGCGGCTAACCGACGCCATGCCTTCAACCGACAGCAATTTGCGCGCGACGGAGTCATCAACAAACCAGCTTAATTGCTCAAGCGTCATGTCGCTGGCTTCGACGGCAAAATAGGCAATTGGGTCGCTTGATGTTGCGACTTTAAAGATTTGCGGTTCCAATATGCCATCAGGCAGGTCGCTGCGAATTTGGTCTACTGCATTCTTCACTTCGCTGACGGCAGCGTTGATGTCGTCGCCTATTTCAAATTCGGCGCTTACCGTGGTGTTGCCTTCGCTTGAGGTCGCGTCAATGTTGCGGACGCCCTGCACACTTCGGATCGCAGATTCGACCTTTTGGGTAATTTGGGTGGTTATTTCTGTGGGTGCAGCGCCCGGCTGCGAAATTGAGACAACGACAACCGGAAATTCTATATCGGGATCATTCTGCACGTCCATGTTCCTGAACGACATGATGCCCGCGATGGTGAGCGCGACGAACAAGACTATCGGCACCACCGGATTGCGGATGGACCATGCAGAAATATTATTTAAATTCATATTCTAATTCCCGGATGTGCCGAATATTACTGCTTTTTCAACAGCTTGGGATTGATCGTCTCGTCCGGATTGAGGAAACCGCCAGCGTAAAGAACGACGCGTTCGGTGCCATCAAGGCCTTGCTCGATAATCAGGCCGTTGGCGGTGACCGAACCGACCTTGACAGGGCGCTGCTTCACCTTGTTGTCTTTGCCGACAATATAGACAAAGCTGCCTTCGCGGCCTGTTTGGACAGCAGATTCAGGCAAGACGGGCGCCGTCATCGCGCCGGACTTGATTTCAACCGATGCAAAACCCCCTGGACGCAACGCCTTGTCAAATGTCAGGGCAACGCGCGCAATACCCTGGCGGCTTTGTGCATCAATCATCGGGGCAATTTGCCAGATGTTACCGGTAAACACGCGGTCGGTGCCAACGGGCGTTACCGAGGCTGGAACACCGACTGCTACTTGGGCAAGATCATTCTCGCTCAGCTTTGCCTGAAGTTCCAATTGGCCATCCTTGGCGATGCGGAACAAAATGCCGCTACCTGCCGAGACAGTTTGGCCAGTTTCTACATTGCGTTCAAGTACGTAGCCCGAAACGGGCGCGCGAACATCAAGCCGCGCATTGCGGGCGCGTGTTTCGGCAAGTTGCGCGTTGGCAACATTCACCCGGGCACGCGTCGCGTCGCGGGTAGCTGTTTTGCGGTCGACATCAGCCTTGGAGATAAATCCGCGCTCGACCAATTGTGCGGCGCGGTCGAGTTCATTCTGAGCGAGTTGGAGATCGGCGCGCGCCACACCAATTTGGGCTTCAAGCGCCGCTGCCTGTTGTGCTTGCACTGAACGGTCCACGCTCACGAGCACATCGCCTTGGCTTACCCAATCGCCCGCATCGACATAAACCTGAAGGACGCGTCCCCCTTCACCAACGACACCGACAGGAATTTCGCGGCGTGCAGCCAAAGTGCCGGTGGCATTGATCGCGCGCACTACGGTGTCGCGGCCCGGTGCAACTACGGTGACGGTTTGCGCCTGAGCTGCTTTCTCGGCGTCTGCCGACAGAGCAGCGGGATCACTGCTCTGTCCGAAGAAATAATATGCAGCGCCTGCGACGACCAAGATGGCGACGATAACCGCAGCGATAGTCAACCGTCGACGAGTGCGGTCCGGGACTTCCTCAAGCGCTTGGCCATTCAGCGTCCCGCTCATCGTTGTTTCGTAGTTCATACCGGAGTTCCAAATTCTGTCTGGAGCAAGCGCCTGCCGCCCATGAAGTTCATAGTGTCGCTGTGTTACCCTAATAAGTCACTCTTCGCAAGGCGCAGAACGTCACAGGGTGAAATGCAGTCGCAGGTATAGATTAAGCAAGATTGGAGTGCGCAACAATAAAGACTGACGCCTCATATGTTTCGACAAACGGCATGAAAGAAAAGCCACGCAGAGCAGGTCTACGTGGCTTTCTTATCTGTTGAGATAGAATAGCTTACCGCACACGTCCACGCTGAATAAGATTTAAGATCGCCAGCACGATGACGGCGCCTACAAAGGCAACGATGAGACCCGTGAGCGAAAATTCCTGCACACTGCCAACGATGCCGAAGCGATTGGCAATCAAATTGCCGACAACCGAGCCGACACATCCGGCTATGACATTGGCAATAATGCCCATGGAAGCGTCACGACCCATGACTTTACTTGCAAGCCAGCCAGCGATTCCGCCTACGATGATTGCGATAATCCAACCCATGAAGTTTGCTCCTATATTACGCCATCCGGAGATGCCCCGGCGATGCAAATGATAATGAAAAGCGCGTAAATTGCCAGACAGCAACAGTATGTTTTGATGATTTTTCGAAAAACACGGCTGCGCAAAAGAAAAACCCCGCACGAGGCGGGGTAATTTCTCACTTTATCAGCAATAAAGTGGCGATCAATATTTCTGCTGACGTTCGTACAGATCACGATAATGCTGGATGCGCGTTACCCGAAGTCCGGGCATTCCTGACCTGTCGACCGCCCGTTGCCACGACGCAAACTCCTCAAGCGTCAGGCTATACCGTTCGCAGACGTCGTTGATCGAGAGCAGCCCGCCATTTACGGCGGCGACGACTTCGGCCTTGCGACGGACAACCCACCGCGTCGTGCCAGGAGGTGGTAAGCTATCGAGCGTGAGTGGTTCGCCCAATGGGCCTATAACCTGCGACGGGCGGAATTTCTGATTTTCAATCATGATTGTTTTTTGCTCCATGCCCCGCAAGGTTCGAATCTGTTCCTGTTCCGAAAGCAGATAGCTCATCGTATTTGATATTCACTGAACCGGATTGGTAAACAGGATCTTCATTCATTTTTGGTGTTTCCGGTTTCTGCCAGAACGCGCCCCGCACTGCGATGTCGGCATCGGGATCCGCCACAAAACAGTGAATGCGCGCTGCCAGATCATCGCCATCGGCCGCGTCTCCATTTTCTGCGCGGTTCAGCGCACGCACGGTGCGGCTTTTTGCCTGCCGCGCCCGTGCTGCATCCAAAACAGACCTGCGGGTGTCCGATGTCGTCTCCGCAAATGTGCGTAACGCGTGATGGGGAAAGCTCATTTCCATGACGCTGTCCTACCGTCATAAATTCTAATATGAGGTAAAGGTGCCGTTCAATTGGTGTTAGGTGATATTAACATCTGTTATCCTTTGGCGACCTCGTAAAGTTGGACCAGTTGGCGGAAGTAATTCAGATAACTAGCAATTTGTGATTAAAGTTTATAAGGACGCGGTCGTATGACTCCTGGGATTTATGATTCAGATTTTCAACTTGGCGCTGATTTAAGCGGCAAGCGAATCGTCGTGGCGATGTCGGGAGGGGTTGATTCGTCAGTCGTGGCGGCGCTCGCCGCACGCACTGGGGCGGAAACGATTGGCGTTACTTTACAGCTTTATGACCATGGCAGCGCGGTCAAGCGCGCCGGTGCATGCTGCGCGGGGCAGGATATTCGCGACGCACGCGCAGTCGCCGACAAGCTTGGCATTGCACATTATGTTTTCGACCATGAAAGCCGGTTTCGCGAATCGGTCATCGACCATTTTGCTGATGAATATATGGCCGGGCGCACGCCAATTCCCTGCGTTCGATGTAACATGGGCGTCAAGTTCACCGACCTGTTCCGGCTTGCGCGCGAACTCGGTGCCGACTGCCTTGCGACTGGCCATTATGTACGCCGCGTGGAAGGCGCCGAAGGCGCGGAGCTTCACCGGGCCGCTGACCCTGCGCGCGACCAGAGCTATTTCCTGTTTGCCACAACGCAAAGCCAACTCAATTATCTTCGCTTTCCATTGGGCGGGATGCCAAAGCCCCAAGTGCGTGCCATTGCGCAGGAGCTGGGGTTGATTGTGGCCATGAAGCCCGACAGCCAGGACATTTGCTTTGTGCCGGACGGTGACTATGCAAGCATCGTGCGCAAAATCCGTCCTGATGCGGAAATCGGCGGTGAAATCGTGCATTTGGATGGCCGGAAGCTTGGCCAGCATAAAGGCCTGATCCACTACACCGTTGGTCAGCGAAAGGGTCTTGAAGTCGGAGGGCAGCCGGTACCCTTATATGTGATCCGGCTCGATCCGATAAATCAGCACGTAATCGTCGGGCCACGTGAGGCGCTTGCGGTCGAAGGTGCGCGTATCACTGATGCCAACTGGCTTGCAGAGTTCGGTGACCGACCCGTTATGGCTAAAGTGCGGTCAATGTCCCGCCCTGTAGCTGCGCGGCTTGACGGCGACTGGTTGCGCTTTGACTCGCCAGAATATGGGGTAGCGCCGGGGCAGGCGGCCGTATTGTATGACGGCGACCGCGTTCTTGGCGGAGGGTGGATCGAGGAGACCTTAAAAGTGGAGCTGGCCACCGCGGCGTAAATGCGTACACTGATTAAGGGGGGATTTCGGAATGCATCTGGGTGAAGCACAGCGAGACATGCGCAGGGCCCATGTCAACGGCGGCGCAGGGATATTCGTTTCCGGCCTGGTTTGGGCCATAGCCGGCCTGGTGACGCTAAATGTCGACATATTTGCTGGCATGGCGACGTTGTTTTTCGGCGGGATGGCGATTCATCCCCTGTCGGTGCTGATCGCAAGGCGCGTATACCAGCGCGGCAAGCCGCGCTCGCCAAATCCGTTGGAGATGCTTGCGCTGCAATCCACGGCATTTCTCATAATCGGGCTGGTTATCGCATATCTCGTTAGCGACACGCATCAGGACTGGTTTTTCCCGATTGTGCTGCTCACGGTCGGGGCACGCTATCTTGTATTCCAGACGATTTATGGCATGCGCTTGTATCTGGTGCTTGGCGTGATCCTGATTGCTGTTGCAGCCTTTGCAATCTGGCTGGGCATCACGCCTGCATTTGTTGCTTTAACGGGCGGCGGAATCGAGTTGTTGTGCGCGGCAATCATGCTCGTCCCTGCGAAGCGTTAGCCTATAGCGCCTCGATTTCCGCTTCGTTCAATTGAATGCATCCAAATGCACCGCGCCGTTCGGCAACAGCTTCGGCCATAAAAGGCACAGACGCATAGACGCGGTTATTTTCAGGATCATCACGCAGCCGCACAATTTCCATGCCGTCTTCCTTGTCGGTTTCACATGATGCCATGTCACGACCCTCGATATAGCGGCAGGAACAGATGACATGCGCGCCATAAGCGGCACCGACACGCGCCTGACCTTTGATGCTGTTCCAGTTCCATAGCAACCATAAGGCTGCGATCATGACCACGACCACTGCAACGATCTTGAGCTTCCTGAAACTCCGGGGGGATCCTTTTGTACTTTCGGTCGAAGTTGCGGTTGCCATGGGCCCTCCATCTGGTGCATCGAAGCTTGCAATGCCTAGAAACAAATTCCGTCCCGCCGCAACCGCTTTCTGCGCAATGGCTGCCGTTGCCCTTGCTGGATGTGCCGCCGAGCCGCCCGCCAAACCTGCGGGGCCTGGCTTTACGATGACCGTCGACGACGCGTCTGTGAGCAAGGAAAAGATCGAAGCTGCGATTGCCCCGTTTTTTGAAGATCCGGCATTGGCCGAAACCCGCGCTTTGGTTGTTATGCGCGGCGGCCGAGTGGTTGCCGAGCGCTACGCCCCAGGTTATGGGCCCGATAGCAAGCTCATCAGCTGGTCGATGGCCAAAAGCGTAACCGCGGTATTGGTCGGTATGATGGTCGCGGACGGCCGGCTTGCACTAGATGAACCCGCGATCGTTCCCGAATGGCAAACACCACGTGACGGGCGCGCCAAAATCACGCTTCGCCATCTGCTGCACATGTCATCGGGACTTGACCACACGGAAATGGCGGAAGGCAGTGTCGAGATTTTCGATGCGGATACGCCGCGCATGCTCTTCCTTGATGGACGGGAAAATGTGGCCCGTTATGCCGAAACCAGGCCTTTGGAGGCAATCCCGGGGAAAAAATTCGAATATAGCACTGCGACCAGCCATATCCTCGTCGACATCATGACTCGCTCTCTCACGAACAGCAAAGATCCCGCCGAGCGCCGGGACGCCATGTTGGAATATGCACGCGGTCGCCTGTTCGAACCGCTGGGCATGACGAGCGCAACGCCTGAATTCGACCGGCACGGAACGATGCTTGGGGGGAGCTTGATCCACGCCACCGCGCGCGACTGGGCAAAGTTCGGTGAATTTTTACGCAATAATGGCTCGGTTCGCGCTGCACAAATGATGCCGACAAGCTGGATGCGCTTTATGAAGGCGCAAAGCAAAACAGACAAAAGCTACGGCGCGCATCTTTGGTTAAACCATAAGCGCGACGATGGCCGCGATCAGGTGCTGTTTCCTGGCAAGGCACCGTCAAACGTATTTGCGGCGCTGGGACATTTGGGGCAGTTTGTCGTCGTTTCGCCGCAACACCGGCTGACCATCGTGCGGCTTGGTAATACCCAAGATGACCGGTTGGATCCAGTCAATGACCAGCTGGCAAAATTGATATCGATTTTTCCCAAGCAATGAATGTCTGAGTAAAAATTACAGCTTGGCTACCTGAGCGTCTTCGCCGAGATCTTCAAACCAAGCCTCAACAGGGCCGCTCAGCTTGATCAACAACGGGTTGCCCTTGCGGTCGCGGGCCTTGCCAGCCTGAACCTTGATCCAGCCTTCGGAAATGCAATATTCCTCAACGGTGGTGCGAATTTCGCCTTTAAACCGGATGCCAATACCGCGCGATAGCAGGTCGCCGTCGAAATGTGGGCTCATCGGATTGATGGACAGGTGATCGGGCGGGGTGTCTGTGCCCGCGATATTGCTCTCTTGTGTCATGTCGGGCGCTTTGCCGCAAAGCATAGCACTTGGCAATATGGTGTGGGCAGTGCAGGGGGTGCAAAATGGCAGACGCAAACACCTATGACGTTATAATCCTTGGCGCTGGCGGCGCTGGGCTAATGTGTGCCCTGACCGCTGGACAGCGTGGCAAGCGTGTTCTGGTCATCGACCACGCGACCGGACCGGGTAAGAAAATCCTGATTTCAGGCGGTGGACGGTGCAATTTTACAAACGTTAATGCGACGACGACGCATGCGCAGGAACGTTATTTGTCGGCCAATCCGCATTTTTCAAAGTCGGCGCTCGGACGGTACACGCCGCAGGATTTTATCGCTTTGGTAACCGCGCATGACATCGCCTTTCATGAAAAGACACTCGGGCAATTGTTCTGCGACGGGTCTGCGCGACAGATTGTGGCCATGTTGATGGCGGAGTGCGAGAAGTCTGCGACATTTGGCGGGCGCGTAGACTTTGTGTTCGATGCGCCAGTAAGGGAGGTATCGCATGATGGCATCGACTATCATGTAACGTATAATGGCGTGCACGCGCGTGGCGGTGCGCTGGTGGTTGCAACCGGGGGTCCAAGCATTCCCAAAATGGGTGCAACTGCCTTTGCCTATGACCTTGCGCGGCAGTTCGGACTAAAGGTGGTCGAACCGCGCCCGGCATTGGTGCCGCTGACGCTCGGCGGTGATGATGTCCTGTTCCGCGAATTGTCCGGCGTTTCTGCCGAAGTGGTCGCCAAACATGGAAAGGCGACCTTCCGCGAAGCTGCATTGTTCACCCACCGGGGACTGAGCGGCCCTGCTGTGCTTCAGATCAGCAGTTATTGGAGGCCGGGCGACCAGGTGGAGATTGATTTTTTGCCATCGCAGGATGCCACTCAACTGTTAATGTCCGAGAAACGCACACGGCCCCGTGCGACGCTGCGATCAACGCTGGACCGGGTGCTGCCCGCCCGGCTGGCGGAGGCACTTTCGACCAAGCTTGCGCTGAGCGGCAATCTAGCAGACCAGAGCGACCGGAAATTGGCCGAAGCCGGCGCGTTGCTCGATAGCTGGCCGTTTATGCCCAACGGCAGTGAAGGCTACGCCAAGGCGGAGGTGACGCTTGGCGGGATCAGCACCGATGGCCTGTCGCAAAAGACGATGGAAGCAAAGAAGACGCCCCGGCTGTTCTATGTGGGCGAGGCGGTGGACGTTACAGGCTGGCTTGGTGGCTACAATTTTCAGTGGGCTTGGGCCAGCGGCGTTGCGGCGGGGGAAGCCATATAATGCAGCCTCTGGTGCCATCTTCAATGTGGCAAGAACGACGCAGTTACATTTTAAATGTCGTTTAATGCATCTAAATAGGGTTTGTGGCGTTTTTCGGTTGGTGACAACAACTGAAAAGGACAACACCTATGAAAATCTCCCGCATTTTATTGATTAGCGCCGCATCATTTGCGTCGTTTGCGACCCCAGCTTACGCCCAGTCAGCAGACGAAGAATGGGAAGGCGCGTATATCGGCGGCTCGTTCGGTCTTGGCGCTCAAAGCAACGATCGCAACGAAAATGTCCAGTTCGATACGAACCTCGATGGCGCGTTCGACAATAATGTAAACACACTGGCTGGCGCAAATGCGTTTTCACCTGGTTTCTGTGGTGGCCGCGCGACGGGCAATTCGGCTGCTGGTGGCTGCCGTGGTGACAAAGACGGCTATGATTACAACATCCGCGCCGGATATGACGTGCAGACAGGCAACATCGTTTACGGTTTCGTACTCGAAGGCGGCAAGAATGAATCGCGTGATAGCGTAACCGCTTTCAGTTCAACGCCTGCGGCATACACCTTTACCCGCGAAATCGATTATGCAGGGCAAGCACGTGCACGCGTAGGTTATGCTGCGCGTGGTGCCTTGTTCTATGCAACCGGCGGTGCGGCATATGCCAAAATCAAGAACAGCTTTTCGACCACCAATGGCGCAAACAGCTTCACCGATAATGGCAATTCGAAAAGCTGGGGCTATTCTTATGGCGGCGGCACCGAGGTGAAAGTTGCACGCAATTTCTCGCTTGGGCTCGAATATCTCTACACCAACTTCGTCGATGACGATTATGTCGTGTCGGTGGGCCGTGGAACCGCAGCTGCAACCAACCCGTTCTTGCTCGTCAACCCGCAGGGCACGGACATGCGTCGCGGCGACAGCGATTTCGACATGCACAATATCCGTCTGACGGCGGCATTCCGATTCTAATTTGACCCGGGTCGCACCCTAAAAAAAAGGGCGCCGGAAACGGCGCCCTTTTTGCTTTATGCGGCCTGCTTGGCGCGTGACGCTTTTTTCCGTTCGTTCGGGTCGAGCAATCGCTTGCGCAAGCGGATATTTTTTGGCGTGACCTCAACCATTTCATCGTCGTCGATGTACGCAATGGCTTGCTCAAGCGTCAGGCGCTTTGGCGGCGTCAGGCGGATGGCATCGTCCTTGCCGGTCGAACGGAAGTTCGTCAGCTGCTTTGACTTCATCGGATTGACTTCGAGGTCGTCAGGCTTGGCATTTTCACCAATGATCATGCCTTCGTACAAGGCTTCGCCCGGAGAGACCATCAGGATGCCACGTTCTTCCAATGGTCCAAGCGCATAGGCAACCGCCTCGCCAGCGCCATTGGAAATCAGAACGCCATTTTTGCGGCCTTCGATTGTGCCGCGGTGCGGACCATATTTTTCGAACAACCGGTTCATGATACCCGTGCCGCGCGTGTCGGACAGGAATTCGCCGTGGTACCCGATCAGGCCGCGTGAAGGGGCGCTGAAGGTGATGCGGGTCTTGCCGCCACCCGAGGGCCGCATGTCGGTCATGTCGCCCTTACGGACAGCCATCTTTTCGACCACAGTTCCTGCATATTCGTCATCAACGTCGATAACGACGGTTTCATAGGGCTCGGTTGGTTTGCCATTATCGTCTTCGCGGAACAGCACCCGTGGGCGGCTGATGCCGAGTTCAAAACCCTCACGGCGCATTGTTTCGATCAGAACACCCAATTGAAGCTCACCGCGTCCAGCCACTTCAAAGCTGTCCTTGTCGGCAGCTTCGGTAATGCGCACCGCGACATTGCTTTCGGCTTCACGCATCAAGCGGTCCCGAATCATGCGGCTTGTGACCTTAGTGCCTTCGCGGCCAGCCATTGGGCTGTCGTTGACGGAAAAGCGCATGGACAGGGTTGGCGGATCGATGGGTTGCGCCTGAAGCGGTTCGGTAACCGTTGGCTCGGCAATCGTGTCAGCAACAGTCGCGGTCGTCATACCGGCAATGGAAATAATATCGCCAGCCTTTGCCTCGTCCACAGGAACGCGCTCAAGCCCACGGAAGGACATGATTTTTGAAGCGCGGCCAGTTTCGACGATCTTGCCGTCAGGGTTCAGCGCGTGGATCTGCTGGTTCACCTTTACGGTGCCTGACAAAACAAGTCCGGTTAGAATTCGACCAAGGAAGTTGTCGCGGTCGAGCAGCGTTACAAGCATTTTGAATTCGCCGTCGACGTCAGCTTTTGGCTCGCGCACATGGCTGACGATGGTTTCGAACATCGGGGTCAGCGTACCTTCGCGTGCGCTCGGATCAATCGACGCATAGCCGTTGCGGCCAGATGCATAAAGCACAGGGAAATCAAGCTGCTCATCCGTTGCATCAAGCGATACGAACAGGTCGAACACTTCGTCCAACACTTCCTGAATGCGTTCATCAGGCCGGTCAACCTTGTTGACGACAACGATTGGGCGCAAGCCCAAAGCAAGCGCCTTACCAGTCACAAACTTCGTTTGTGGCATGGCACCTTCCGAAGAATCGACAAGAAGAATAACGCCGTCGACCATCGACAGGATGCGCTCCACTTCGCCGCCGAAATCGGCGTGTCCTGGCGTATCAACGATGTTGATGCGCGTTTTTTCGCCCTTGTGATCGTCCCATTCAACCGATGTGCACTTCGCAAGGATGGTAATCCCGCGTTCTTTTTCGAGGTCGTTCGAATCCATCGCGCGCTCTTCGATGCGCTGATTGTCGCGGAATGTGCCCGACTGACGAAAAAGTTGGTCAACAAGGGTGGTTTTGCCGTGATCGACGTGCGCGATGATGGCGATGTTACGCAATGACATTTGGAAATGGGCCTTTTGGAAGGTCTTCATAGCAGCCACATGCCACCAGATTCTCGCGCGCCTTTAACCCAATATGTGCTGCGGCGCAACATCGCTGGTGTTGCATTAGGTGATTGCAACGGTCAAAGCGCGGTGATGTTCGCTCGTATCTTCGCTGACCGGTTCGTCCTTCTGCTGCTCGCAACGATTTTGTTGGCGAGCTTCCTGCCGGTTCGGGGAAGCGGGGCTGAAGTTGCCCAGATGATTTCCTCAGGCGCGATTTTCCTGTTGTTCTTCCTCAACGGTGTGCGGTTGCCACGGCATGAGGTCATAAATGGAGTTCGCAACTGGCGGCTTCAGGGGGCGATTTTTCTGTTTGTATTTGGGGTGATGTCCGCAGTTGGACTCATACTGTCGCATATTTTCGACAACATCCTGCCGGCAACGCTTGCGCTTGGATTGCTTTTTACCGGCATCCTGCCCTCCACAGTGCAGTCGGCGGCGGCGTACACTGCGCTTGCCAAGGGCAATGTGGCGGCATCGGTCGTTGCAGCGGCGTTGGTCAACCTGATCGGTGTAGTGCTTTCCCCTTTGCTTTTTGCATTGTTGGCGCATGTCGGGGAAGCTAACATCAACGGCCAAGCCGTAGGCCGGATTGCGCTCATCCTGCTTTTGCCCTTTGTTCTGGGTCAGATCATGCAGCGCTGGTTCAAACCATGGGTCGACAGCCACAAGGACCTTGCGACATGGATGGACCGCATTTCAATTGCCATTGCCGTTTATGTTGCGTTTTCAGGCGCAGTCGTCGCGGGCATCTGGAGCATCGTGCGTGGCGATGAACTTGCTTGGCTTGCGCTTGCCTTATCCGTCATGTTGCTCGTCGGCTTCGGTGGCGCGTGGGTGCTTGGCGGCATGATGAAACTGCCACGAGGCGACAGGATTACGATGCTGTTTTCCGGCGGGCAGAAAAGCATCGCCATCGGTGCGCCGCTCGCCGCAACGATATTCCCGCCAGCGATTGCAGGAATGGTGCTGTTACCGACGCTGGCCTATCATATGGCGCAGCTGATATTGTCTGCTCCGCTGGCGACGCATTTGGCGAGCGAGACCTCCCAGCACAATAATCTGTCATCCCCTACTTGATCGGGGATCCTTGGTTTCATTTTTCAGTCTTTGCCGAAGGGTGAGACCATGAATTCCCGCGTTCGCGGCAATGACAATTGGGTTTATAGCGATCGCAGCGCCTCAGAAGGCCGTGCGGCCAAAATCGGGAGTGATCCAACGATGCCAAGCACAAAAGTCAGTCCAGCGCCGCCGACCAACGTGAGTGCTAACACTTCATAATCCGGCACGAAGCTGAAGTCGAAAATCTGGACGACCACATAATAAGCCGCGGACATGCCAAGCAGCAACGAAACCAAACCAAGCACGATGGCCAATATGCCATATTCCATGGCCTGCGCGCCCAAAATCTGCCCCCTTGTGCTGCCCAGCATCTTCATGATCACGCTGTCATAGACGCGCGACTGGCGGGCTGCGGCTATGGCACCGACAAGCACCGCGATGCCTGCCAATATCGCAATGGACGCAGCCGCCGCGATGGCCTGCGCCATTTGGGTCAGCAAAACGGTAATTTGCGAAGTCACCTCGCCAACTTCGATGAGCGAGGATGACGGAAATGTCGGGGGGATTGATTTTGCCAATATGCGCTCTGCTGGCTTGGACACCGTCAGCGTGGCCACCATATTGTGCGGCGCGGCGTCGAGGCTGCCGGGCGAAAATACCATGACGTAATTGAGGCCGAAATTATCCCATTTGACCGTGCGCAATGATGCTATTTTGGCAGGGACCTCGACACCAAGGAGGCTAACCGTCAGGGTATCGCCGACATTGAGGCCAAGGGTTTTGGCAACCTCGGCTTCCAGGCTGACGAGGGCAGGGCCTGTGTAATTGGCCGGCCACCATTTGCCAGCGACAATCTCGCTGCCTTTGGGAAGTTCCTTGCTGTAGGTGAGCCCGCGGTCTCCGTTGAGCACCCATGCGCCCTCGGGCAGTTCTTCAAGCTGGTCAACGCGCTGTCCGCCGTATTCGATGATAGTACCGCGCAAGGCGGGGATCATGTTTATGGTCGCCTTGGGATCGGCATCGCGGACCATTTGCGTGAACTGAGCCGCCCCGTCGCGCGGAATGTCGAGAGCAAAGAAGCTTGGGGCCCGGTCGGGCACGCTGTTCTTGATTTCGTTATTGATGCTGGTCTGAATGGCGGCGAGCGTCACGAATAAGGTAAGGCCTAATCCAAGCGCCACCACCAACGCCTGGGTCTGCGCGCCCGGCCGGTGCAGGTTTGCAAGTGCAAGCCGAGGCAGTGGGGCCTTTGGCCGTGGAATCCGAAGTGCAATGGCGCGCAGCAGCCACGCAATTCCCGTCAGCAACAGCAAAAGGCCAAATGCCGCACCGATAAACGCCAGCGAAAACAGTGGCTCGCGTGCGGTGAGCACAGCTAGGGCGATGATCGCAAGGATTGCAGACAACACCCACGCCGTGCTGCGCCGGTCGATCCGCGCATTGCCCTCGACGATTGCGCGAAACAGTCCGGCGGCGGGGACGGTGCGCGCACGTGCCAACGGGGGCAGCGCAAACGCGACGGCGATCAGCAGCCCATAAATCGCACTGACGAGCAGTGGCAACGGGTGCAGATTGAAGCCCGGCGCGACAGGAAGGATGTCACCAGCAACCCAGCCAATAACCGTCGGCATGACGCTGCCTACCGCGAGTCCGGCGATGATCGCGCCTGTGGCAACGGTCAGGATTTGAAGCATGTAGATCCGGAAAATCGTTCCGCTGTCGGCGCCTGTCACTTTCAACGTGGCAATGCTTGCGCGCTTGCTGGCGAGGTAGCTGCTGACGCCATTACCGACGCCGATGCCGGCAATGACCAAGGAGGCTAGGCCGACGAGTGTCAGGAACTGTCCCATACGTTCGATGAAACGCCGCGTTCCCGGCGCGCCATTTGACCGGTCGGTGATGTCCCAACCAGCGGACGGAAACTGCGCCTCAAGCGCTTTTGCGACGGCGGCGGCGTCTTGGGTTGGGCCCAGTTTGATGCGGTATTTTGCCTCATACATGCTGCCCGGCTGAATAAGGCCAGTGTCGGGCAATGAAGCCATGTTTATGATCGCCACTGGGCCAAGTGTAAAACCTTCGCCTAGGCGGTCGGGCTCCTGGTCAATGATGCCAGCAACCTTGAATCGGGCCTCGCCAAAGCGAACGGTGCCACCGTTTTCAATATCGAGCCGTTCCGACAAGGTTCGTCCGATGTAGATTTCGCCTTTCGCGGGCGCCTTGACACTGCCGCCGTTGCGCAAGGTTAGCGCACCATAATGGGGGTAGATGCCGTCAATGGCTTTTAGCTCGGCGAGCAGGCTGTCGCTGTCGGGTTCAGCGCCAATCGCCATTGCACGCAAGCGGATCGTTTCCGAAACGATGCCTGCTTTGCGCAGTGCGACCATTTCGGCGTTTGATGCCGCACGTTGCGCAATGCCAATTTCCACGTCCCCGCCAAGGATTGTCTGGCCACGTCGAGATAGCTCGTCTGCAATCCCGGCGGTCAGGCTGCCGATGGCCGCCAAAGTTGCAACGCCAAGAAACAGGCAAATCGCAAGCAATCGGAGCCCGCGAATACGCGCGGACAAATCGCGGCGCGATATGCGCCATATGGCGGCGAGGGGGAGCGTCATCCAAATCCTCCCCGGTACGGGGAGGGGGACCGCGCGCAGCGTGGTGGAGGGGGCAATTGGCGCGGCGAAAGGCTCAAACCCCCCTTCGTCAGCGCATCGCGCTGCCACCTCCCCGAATCGGGGAGGATTTTAAATTCTTGGCTCAAGCTGCGGTCTCCACAACATGGCCGTCATGCATCGAAATCACGCGATCACATTTGCGGGCAAGTTCCGGGTCGTGCGTGATGATGAGTAACGTCGCCCCCAAGGCCGCACGGCGCTCGAACAGCAGGTCAATTATCGATGTGCCAGTTGAACCGTCAAGGTTGCCGGTTGGTTCATCGGCAAAGATGATCTTCGGCCCGGCGGCCATGGCACGGGCGATGGCAACACGTTGTTGCTCACCACCCGACAATTGCGAGGGATAATGCGTCAGCCGGTGGCCAAGTCCGACCGCCTCAAGTTCGCTTTGCGCCCTTCCGAAGGGATCCGCTATACCCGCCAGTTCAAGCGGAATCGCGACATTCTCAAGCGCCGTCATCGTCGGTAACAGATGAAATGCCTGAAGCACGATCCCGATACGGCCCCGCCGTGCACGCGCCAGTTCGTCCTCGTCCAGCTTGGTAAAATCGAGGCCGTCGACCAGCACAGTTCCGCCGCTCGCTTGTTCCAATCCTGCAAGCACCGCCATCAATGATGATTTACCAGAGCCGGAGGGCCCAAGCAAAGCAACGCTGCTGTCGTAAGGCACCGCAAGGTCGACACCGCGTAGAATTGACACCGATGCGTCGTTGCTACCAAGGCTTAGGGTGACATTTGCTGCACGGATTGCCATATCCGCATGTATGTTGACCGGAGCGTGCAAGGAAAAGTCCTTATGAGAAGTTTTTGGCTATATGGTGCCTTATGTGTCGCAATCCAAGGGCTGTCGGGATGCGGGTCTAATCCTGTAGCAGAAACGAAGGCCGACGCTCAGGTTAGTGCCAAGGTTACGCAATATGACCGGTTGGTGGTGGCATTTGGTGACAGTCTTTATGCAGGATACCGACTGGCACCCAATGAGGGACTGGCCCCACAATTGCAGGCTGCGCTGAAGGCAGACGGCATCAATGCCCGCGTCCACAATGCCGGGGTATCGGGCGACACCACCGCAGCCGGAAAGGCGCGGCTCGCCTTTGTGCTCGATAATTTGGAGCGAAAGCCCGATCTTGTTGTGCTTGGCCTTGGTGGCAACGACATGTTGCGCGGGATCAAACCTGCGGAAACCAGAGCGAACATGACCGCGATGATGGATGAACTGAAACGGCGTGACATTCCCGTCGTTCTCACCGGCATGGTCGCTGCGCCGAATTTGGGCCAAGATTACGGGAAGTCTTTCAACGGTATATTCCCGCAGATGGCCAAAGAATATGACGCGCCTCTATACCCGTTTTTTCTGGACGGAGTCGTGACTGAAGCCGCGTTAATGCTGCCGGACAACATCCACCCGAACGCCAAAGGGGTATCGCGGGTTGTCGAAGGATTATCGCCGCTGGTCGAAGCCGCTTTGAATGGCAACGACAAAGCTGTATTAGAAAAATAATACAGCTGGGGACGGAAGTGCTTGAAATGCGCGGGCACTCGTTCCATCTGTAATGAATTGCATGGACAGAGGGACTTAGCGATGTCGACCGAAACCGTTACCCAAACAGTACAAGAGCTGAAACTGACCCCACCTGATCCTGTGCCAACAGTAACATCGCAACAGGCAATGGGGCTGGTGCCGGTCACCGACGAGCAGCAAAGTAAGCTTGCGCAGCGGGTAGAGGCTTATGTCTCCGACTTGATAGCGCAGGACGTCAACAGCCCCGAGTTCGGCAAGCGCGTCGACCAGTTGACCAACATGGGCCGCAAGGAAATTATGGAAGCATCGGCCCAGTCGAACCGTTTCCTCGATAAGCCTATTCGCCGCATGGATGCAGACTCGGGCGTTGGCGCGGACCTCGCCGAATTACGCCGTGTCGTCGAAGACCTCGACCCTTCCAAAAAGGGTAACTTGATGACCAAGCAGAAGCTGTTTGGTATCATTCCGTTCGGCAACAAATTGCGCAATTATTTCGACAGCTACCAAAGCTCGCAAACGCATATCAGTTCAATCCTCGGTCGGCTTGGCAATGGCAAGGACGAGCTGTTGATGGACAATGCCGCCATTGATGTGGAGCGGCAGAACCTTTGGGTTGCCATGGGCAAGCTTGAACAGATGATTGTCATGTCGAAGCAACTCGACGCGAAGCTGGAGGAGAAAGCCGCCGAGCTTGAGTTGTCCGATCCGGCGAAGTCGCGGGCGATCAAGGAGAGCGCACTGTTTTATGTACGGCAGCGCACGCAGGATCTGCTGACGCAAATGGCTGTTACGGTGCAGGGTTATCTGGCGCTTGATCTGGTGAAAAAGAACAACGTCGAACTGGTAAAGGGCGTGGACAGGGCGTCGACGACTACCGTTGGCGCGCTTCGCACGGCTGTGACTGTGGCGCAGGCGATGACCAACCAGAAGCTGGTTTTGGACCAGATTACCTCGCTCAACACGACAACAGCCAATATTATCGACAGCACGGGCCAATTGCTGCGCGATAATACCGCACGCATTCATGAACAGGCGGCAGCCGCGACCATTCCGTTGGAAACGCTGAGCCGCGCTTTCCAGAACATCTACGACACGATGGATGCAATCGACACGTTCAAAATGAAGGCGCTCGATAGCATGAAGCAAACGTCTGAAGCGCTCGAGAAGGAAGTCGAGAAGTCCAAAGGCTACATCGCGCGCGCAGAAGGTCAGGCACAAGCCGTAAAGGCAACGCAGGACAGCGGACTACTTGCGGCATTGGAGGGGTAGACAGTGCCGACACTATCCCGTCATTCCTGCGCAGTCCGATCATGGGTTCCCGCCTTCGCGGGAATGACAAAGTCTAGGTAAAAAATGAA
Organism: Sphingorhabdus sp.; assembly: GCF_046596595.1. Classification (GTDB taxonomy): domain Bacteria; phylum Pseudomonadota; class Alphaproteobacteria; order Sphingomonadales; family Sphingomonadaceae; genus Sphingorhabdus_B. The sequence goes on along the minus strand of NZ_JBKJMB010000087.1, from coordinate 50,042 downwards.
CAGCCCCGCTTCCAACTCCGATGATACCCTGACCGCAGCAGCGCGTTCGCTGCGCAATGTGCGCATGATGCCGATCGGCACCAAGTCCCAAGCGCTGCGGCGCGCCCATTTTTGGGGCAAGTTGAGCAAGGCGGTGATTGCCGTCGGGGTCGTTCTGATAGGGGCTGGCATAGTCGGCGGGATCATCGGTGGTATTGGCTTCTGGGGCGTTATGATAACCGCTTTACTGGTTGCCGCCGCCGCCTTTGTATTGATGCGTTACCCTGAAATGCCACTGCCAACCACCGAAAGCCTCAAACTGACCGATCTTGGCACATTGGCGGGTAAAACGGAAATCTGGCTCGAGGCACAACGACCCGCATTGCCGCCGCCGGCGGTGACGCTGATGCAGGATATCGGCATAAGGCTGGACCAGCTTGCACCGCAACTTCAAACGCTCGACGACAATGACCCCGCCGCGCGCGAAGTGCGTAAATTGGTTGGCGAACATCTGCCTGAGCTTATCAACGGCTATAAGAGGATTCCCGATAGCCTGAAGCACAAGGAGCATGCTGGTAAAACGCCAGCGCAGCAGCTCGTTGACGGTCTTAAAACCATCGACCGGGAAATAGAAACGATGACGGGGCAGATTTCGCGCGGAGAGCTTGACAAGCTTGCGGTGCGTGGCCGCTATCTGGAAATGCGTTATGACAATGCTGATGCCGATGGGCAGGGACAATAATCAGACACATCATTTTGTTGTCCGTATTCGTCGAGTACTCCAGATTTTTAACCACTGACGCTGCTTTAAGGTGCGTTTTGCGTTATACCGTTGCTTATGGATGAAGATACTAATCGTTCCCCAATGAAGTTCTGTGAAATCGAGACTGTTTTGTCGGACGGTCGACCGGTGTGTCTGCGCACTATTCGGCCAAGCGATGAAGCACATATCCGTTCTGGCATCGCAGAAATGTCGGACCGTTCACGCTATTTACGTTTCTTCTCTGCCTTTCGCACACCGCCTGAATCGATTGTAAAACGCTTGAGTGCGGTCGACGGCCATGACCATATCGGCTGGGGCGCAATATTGATTGATGGGCAAGACCACCCGCCGATTGCAGCAGCACATGCAATTCGTTCTGAGGAACTGCCTTGGCATGGTGAGCTTGCAATTGCGGTACTCGATGAGTTTCACGGTCTTGGCCTTGCCCGGATGTTAATTGCGGCGGTCCTGCTGGATTGTCTTGAAGAGGACTTGCCTGTTCTCGAAATGCAGATGCTGGCGGAAAACCGCGCAGCGCAAAATCTGGTTTCCCATCTGGGTGCAAAACGGACGGCGGCGCTGGACAGTGTAAGTCATTATTGGCTTGATGTGCGCGAGGCGCTCAATATTCTTAGTGGCAAGGAAGAATCCGCCGGTTTGAAAGCCGTATTTGCTGCACGTGGCCAGAACAGATTTTTGCAACCTCCAAATACGCATGATATTAAAGCATAGGTTTGCATAACTACATCAGAAAAAAGGAACAATCGTCAGCAAGGTAATTGCTTCAAAGCAGGTGATTTGCTAGCGATTATTCGGTACAGCGACGTGCAAGCTGAGACTATTTGCGGACGAATGTCCGGACGAAGGGGATGAGGCAATGGATACTAGGATTAGCCATGCATCGCCCTTGTCCAATGAGCGGCTCGGACAAATCGTCGAAGGTTCCGCCAGCGAAGTTTATGTCTTCTCTGTCGAAGACTGCCGCTTCACACTCGTCAACCGCGGGGCACGCGATAATCTGCTCTACACCATGGACGACTTGCGCGATCTAACCCCGTGGGACCTCAAGCCTGAAATCAGCGAAGCGCAGTTTAGGGAATTAATTGAACCTTTGATATCGGGCAGCATTCCCGTGGTGAACTTCAATACGGTTCACCGTCGTAAAGATGGCACGCATTACGACGTCGCAGTTCAGTTGCAGCTAATTCGAAGTGATGATGCCCCGCCTGTGTTTTTTGCAGCGATCCAGGATGTCACTAACCGCAATAAGATCGAACGCGAACTGAGGGATGTTTCGGGGCGGCTTAATGCGATCTTGCATAACACCCAAATGGCGGTGTTTGTGATGGACGATTCACAGCAATGCATATTCATGAACAGCGCGGCTGAGAAATTAACTGGCTACAAATTTGAAGAGACGCAAGGGCGGCCGCTCCATGACGTCATCCATCACAGCTATCCTGATGGGCGGCACTTTCCCTTGCACGAATGTGCGATTGACCGTGCCTTTCCCGAGGAAAACCAGGTCGTGGGCGAAGAAACCTTTGTCCATAAAAATGGGTGTTTCTATCCGGTAGGTTTTACAGCTTCGCCTATTCGTGACGATAATGATGTGGCCATAGGAACCATTGTCGAAGTGCGCGATATTAGCGACGAGATTACTGCGCGTAACGCGATGCACCGGTTCAATGATTCGCTTCAGATCAAAGTTGCGGAGGCAATCGAGGAACGTAAACGTGTGGAAGAGCAACTGCTCCAGGCACAAAAAATGGAAGCGATTGGTCAGCTCACTGGCGGGATTGCCCACGACTTTAATAATTTGCTTCAGGTCATTGGTGGCAGCCTTGAATTACTGCGCCGCGACATCGGAGACAACCCACGGGCGCGACAGCGGTTAGAAAACGCAATGGGCGGCGTCGCGCGCGGAGCCAAGCTTGCATCTCACCTCTTGTCGTTTGGCCGCCAGCAACCACTGCAGCCAAAATCCATCAATGTCGGCCGGTTAATACATGGCATGAGCGAAATGCTGACCCGTTCGCTGGGTGAGGCTGTTGAAGTAGAAACCATCGCCGAGGAGGGCATCTGGAATTGCCTGATTGATTCAGCGCAGGTGGAAAACGCCGTGCTCAATCTGGCAATCAACGCGCGGGATGCGATGAAAGGGACCGGCAAGCTTACGATTGAGGCCGGAAATGTCGTTCTGGACGAGCGTTATGCGTCGGCACATGCGGATTTGACGCCGGGCCAATATGTCATGCTGGCGGTAACGGACACCGGCGCGGGCATGGCACCTGACGTGCTTGAAAAGGCATTTGATCCCTTTTTCACAACGAAGGAACCAGGCAGCGGAACCGGCCTTGGCCTAAGTATGGTGTACGGATTGGTGAAACAATCCGGCGGTCATATCAATATATACAGCGAAGTTGGAATCGGCACGACAGTCCGCATATATCTGCAGCGCACGCGGACTGCGGAGGATACCGAACGCGACGTACCTTTAAATCAGTTTCCGCACGAAACGGCGTCGGCCGAGACAATATTGGTAGTCGAAGACGACGCCATAGTCCGCAGCACCGCTGTAGAAACATTGCGCGAGTTTGGCTTCACCGTCGTTGAAGCTACCAATGCCGAGCGGGCGCTAGCAATCATTGAAAGCGGCGCGAAGGTCGACTTGCTTTTCACCGATGTCGTCATGCCCGGCAATTTACGTAGCCCGGAACTTGCGCGGCGTGCGAAAGAGATCCTACCCGACATCGGCGTTTTGTTTACGTCGGGATATACCGAAAATGCGATTGTCCATGCGGGCCGGCTCGACGAAGGGGTAGAACTGCTGTCCAAGCCCTATACGAATGACCAGCTGTTTCAAAAAATTGGCCGCGTCATGGCAAAAGTTGAAAAGAAGGCAGCTACGGTGGAGCCGGACGACCAATCGCAATCAAAAGCTGGCGGCGAGGACGCAGAGCGGTTGCGCGTACTTGTTGTCGAAGACGAGATACTTATACGCATGAATCTGGCTGAAATGCTGAATGAACTGGGCGCAGAGATAAAAGAGGCGGGCAATTTGTCCGACGCGCAAGCCGCGTTTGCGAGCGGCGATTTCGACATTGTGATCACCGACATCAGCCTTCCGGATGGCAGTGCGGAAAATTGGGTCACTGAGCTTGTGACGAACGGCCACACGGGAATCATCATTTCATCCGGTCACCCTGCTGATGGCGATCTGGCGGCCCATATTGCAGCGAGATCGGTAGGGGTACTCAGCAAGCCCTACGAACTGAATGACGTGGAGCGCTGCATTGCGGAGCGCCGGCAATAACCGACGGCGTTGGCGAGATCATTCAACCGGCCCAGCTTTGCCGGTCGTGACTATGTCTTTGGTGAAATACAATTGCGTGGTCAAAAGCGCACGAAATGTGTTGTATCCGCCCGTATTCGGGTGAAACGCATGGAAAAACAATTGCGGCTTTCCATCCAGTCCCGGGCGACCGATGCATGCCCGGGTGCCCACCAGTCGGGCCGCGATTTCAACAGGGGCTTTGGCTGTTTGACATATGGCCCCAATGGATGATCCGTCTGGCCCCAATGGATTATCCGTCGCTATCTTATCATATAAATCATCTTAAATAGACAGGAGATAGTCGTTGGCGGGTTCGAAAACGAGCAGAGAGGTTTTTGGGAAGCTCGCCGATGGGGATAGCGTCGAAGCGGTCACGCTGACCAATGCCGCTGGCATGTCGGTTAAAATCATCAGCTATGGTGCTTCCATTCAGTCGGTCTGCATCCCTGATGTACGGGGCTATGTCGCCGATGTTACGCCAGGTTATACAACGCTGGATGAATATGTTGCGCAACCGCAGTTTTTTGGCTCAACCGTTGGTCGGGTTGCCAACCGCATCGCACATGCCCGTTTCACGCTGGACGGCACAGAATATCATGTGCCGGCAAATGACGGCGTGAATTCCTTGCATGGCGGGGAAGTCGGCTTTGACAAGGTCAATTGGATTGTGACGGATTGCGACGAAGACGCGTTGTCGGTCACGTTACTGTATATTAGCCCAGACGGGGATCAGGGATATCCTGGAAATTTATCGGTGACTGCGACGTATCGGTTAAGCGAGGACAATGCAGTATCCGTCCATTACCGCGCCACGACCGATGCGCCGACGTGCGTGAATCTGTCCAATCACGCTTATTGGAACTTAGGGGGCGAGGGTTCGGCATATGATGCGATGGATCACCTGCTGATGATACCAGCCGAGCGTTTTCTGCCCGTCGACAGCGCGCTTATTCCAACTGGAGAACGGCGCAATGTTGCAGGCACCGCGTTTGACTTTCGCACGCCCACGCCCATCAAGAACCATGTCCGCGATGTTGCCGATGAACAATTGCGTCATGGTCGGGGGTTTGACCATAATTGGGTCATTGATGAAGCCGTCGCACCTGCACCGCGCCTTTTGGCCTTGCTGGAGGATCCACATTCCGGGCGGACTATGACATTGTATTCCAACCAACCGGGGCTGCAATTTTATTCAGGTAACTTCTTTGACGGTTCCACTGCCGGAAAGGCGGGGAAAAGCTATCGCATGGGTGACGCGATCGCGCTTGAGCCGCAGATGTTTCCTGATGCACCTAATCAGCCGGCGTTCCCGTCGGTCACGCTCCTTCCGGGGGAGGTCTACGAAAATAGCATTATCTGGCGATTTGGTACGACCAAGGAAGAACTTGCATGAACTCTCGAGCTCTTGCGTTCACCATCGTATTATCGGTTAGCGTGTTGAACGGTTGCGCGGCGGTTCGGGACATTGCACCTGCACGTCAGTTTGTTGCCAACCCTGTCCTTGATGCGAATTTTCCCGACCCTGCATCCTTGAAGGCACCGCGTTTGATTTTCGCACACCCAACAGCTTGATTTTAGGGGAGAATGGCCGTTGGATTGCGCTAGGGCACAATGCCATCGTGCACGACGGCAACGGCCAATATTGGACACTCTATCATGCAGTGGACGCCACCCGTTCACGCGAAAAGGCGACCGATGATGTCAACTCGCGGCGTGTGATGCTTTTGAGCCCGATGGAGTGGGTCGATGGCTGGCCTGTGATCATGCCGCCGCTTGCCGAATAGACACGTTTCAGCGCGCCACCAAGGTGTCGGGCGCGCTTGTCAGGCAGTAGTTCGCAAGGAAGATTTGCCCTCTAAACAGGCTGGCGCGATTTATATTCCCGTCGCCTGATTTTCACTTTTGCTAGTCCTAGAAACGCGGGAACTTAACGCCGCAGCGGCTGTTGACTTCACAGTGCGATGACATGCCCGTCGGCCTTATGAGGTCGCCGGGTTCCCCGGAAATTCGCCATTAAGGAGAGACTATATGACTGATGATAATCGATCAGCGTTTGGTGGTAACGATGCCAACCGTGGACCTTATGAAAACAACTCAAACGGCATTACCGGCGCGCAAAGCGGCATGGGTGCTGATATGGACAATGGGCAAATGAACCAGCAGTCCGGAACGCACCAGACAGGCGTTGCGTCTGCGGTTTTCGACAATGAGCAAGAGGCGCAACAGGCCGTTGTCGCATTGCGTGAGATTGGCGTCAGAGACAGTGATTTGTCGATTATTGCGCAATCAAAAGGCACGATGACGACGCGCGAAGGTGGCGGTGAGGTCACTGATGAGGAACATACAAGTTACCTGCGTGGTATTTTGGGCGGCGGTGCTTTAGGCGCTGGTCTCGGCGTTGCCGCATTGGCCATTCCAGGCGTCGGTCCACTTGCAGCGATTGGTGCTATTGCGGCTAGTGTCGTACCCGAGGCAATGGCAATCGGTGCAATCGCGGGTGCCGCTGCTGGTACTTTCAACGAAGCGTTGAAGGAGCATGGGGTCAGCGATGAAGATGCTACTTATTATGGTGGCCAAATGAAACATGGCGGTGTGTTGGTGACGGTAAATTCGTCCGACGTGGACCAGTCACAAGCGCAAGATGTATTGTATCGATATGGTGGCCATTCATCATCGCGTGCGCGCAACATGGCGGTTTAAGGCCAAGCTTATCTAGATTAAATGGGTGCCTCGCGGCTTGTCGCGGGGCACTTTTTTTGCCCTTATCCTGCGATGAACAATGAAACGCGGTAGGTATCATTGCTTGGGGAACTATTTATAAAACTTCCGAAAACCCTGTAGTGTAAAATGCCGTAACACCTCATATAATTAAAGTTATAAATCCGGGGGGATATGGTGCGTGACTCAGGCAAATAGGGCTGTCGTCCATCGGGTTAAGTGCAAAATTCTTGTTGTCGATGACGAGTGCGATATTTTGCCCGAGTATCAAGAATTTTTCGAATTTGCGGGTTTTCCAACAGAAACGAGCGCTGACCCTGTTGAAGCGCTCAACCTTGTTCTCAACACACCGGATATTGGCGTAGTCATCACTGATTTACGCATGGCAAAGCTTAATGGTGCGCGCATGATCCATGACGTGCGTGCGGCGCTTCCGCCTGAACGACGGGTTGAATTCATCATATTGACGGGCGATGCCAGCGCGTCGCAGTTTGATTTCGTCCCCGATGTGCCCGTGTTTCTGAAACCGGCCAACACTAATGCACTGGTTGCAGCGGTCCACGCGGCGATGTCCAGACCTTGAGTTTGCGGTCAACCGCATCATTGCTGCCGAAGACTCGGCTTCAAGATGCGGTTGTAGCAATATCTCTCGGACTACTTGGGTTTGCATTCAATATACTTGAACTACCCCTTGGATGGGGCGTGCATTTTCTTTTTGGAAATGCCCTTATTTATGCCTTTGTTCGTGTTGTCGCTCCACAAACTTTGGTCGTCGCAATTTCGGTCTCGAGCCTTTGGACAATCTTTCTGTGGAACCATCCATGGGCGTGGCTGGTGTGGATTTGCGAAGCCATTTTCGTAGCGTTTTATGCCCGGAGAAGTTCTCCCGTGCGCAGTGACGTGATTTTCTGGCTTGTACTTGGCGCACCTTTGCTTTTCGTCACATGCGGTGCATTTCTCCAAATGGATATGCTGTCGCTGGTGTTGGTAATACTCAAGCATGCGGCCAATGGCATTTTGAACATTGTCCTTGGTGAAATATTTTATGTGGCGCTGATCGCCGCAAATCCACTTTCAAAATTTGGGCATTGGCCAAAGCTGAGGACGGAAAGTGCTGTCATTACATTATTGATGGCGGTTATCCTGATACCTACTACCGCTTACCTCGCGCTCGATGTGCCGAGCCGGGAAAAGGCGGCGCGGCAATATGTGGGCAGAGGCCTTGAATATCAGCTGCGTGTAAGCGACGTTGCGTTAAAAAGCTGGATCGAGTCCCGAAGCGCGGTGCTTAGGGTGTACGCGGAACAACAAATTGAGGGCACCGCCGGCGCGAACAGTCGGATCATGGATAATCTGTTACACGAGTTCGCGGAGATAAGAATTAACAGCCAGGGACAAAGCAGCAAATCGTCCGGAGCCGGAGATGCCATGCCGCTGGTAAATCGGGTACCAAGCCAAAACGCTGTCCTTGCCCAGCCTAGGCTTCGTGTTGTTGCATCGCCCCAGGGTAGGAACCAGCCATCGCAATTTGGTTTAATTGTTCCATTCAACACCAATGGCGAAGCTGGAGTCATTGTCGCGCAGTTGCGGGCAGATGTGTTGACAGATCTTATAATCGGGCAACGGCAGAGCCAAGATCATGGCGTGTTTCTTGTAGGCCCGCAGCAGGAGATATTAACGTTGTCGCCCGGCCAAGCGTCGTCGCTTGCGCAACTTAAACAATTACCAAACGCCACACGAATAGCGTCTCTGCGTGCTCCGGTGCTTATGAATAAAGTCATTTATGGCCAAGCCGTCATGGCAAACGTCGGAATGGCGCAGGTACTGCGGTCAAACATGATGGCGGATCTGCCCGGATGGCAGGTAATTACCGTTGCACCACTGGCACCTGCGGTGGCTAAAGCACGCCAAGTGCAACTGCGACAATTTTTCGCGCTTATCATTTTTGTTCTGCTGATTACCGTGGCAGCGTCTAAGCTGAGTCGGAGCGTTTCGCTTACGTTTCGCCGGTTGTCACAGTCGGCCTACGACATTGCTGCTTCGGGGGCACCGCGGGATCCGGTTGGTGACGCGGTTATTGAAGAAGTGAATGAGATTTCAGGCAAAATTGCGCGCGCTGGTACAAGAATGGGGCTGGAGCGCGGCGCTCTGATGAGCGCGCAGCGGCGGTTGTACAATATCGCACAGCAAGCGCCGGTGATCGTTTATGCGCTGGATGTGATGGCGGACGGCCAAGGAAACCTTGTGTATGTCAGCGATTCCCTGGAAAAAATTATGGGATACACGCCCGCTGATACGGCTACACCGGGATGGTGGATCCAAGTCATCCACCCAGACGATATTCTTCTGCGTAATGAAGCCTTTGGGGTCCTTTCGCCCGATAAGGCAGTAAATGTCGAATATCGGGTGCGGCACAAAAGTGGCCATTATGTCTGGGTCTGGGACAGTATGCGTGTTGAAGCCAATCCCCACACGGGGAAGTTGGAGGGCAACGGCGTTATTATGGATATATCGCAGCGCAAGACTGCGGCAGAGCAGCTTTTGCAAGCTGATAAAATGGCGAGCCTTGGCCGTATGATTTCAGGCACGGCCCACGAATTGAACCAACCGCTTAACTTCATAAAAATGGCTGCATCAAATCTTCGCGAGAATACATTGCGGGGCCAAATGGATGCCGACCGATTCATGCCGAAACTGGAGAATGTGTTGGCTCAGGTTGAGCGTGCATCACCGATCCTTCTTCAAATGCGCGTGTTTGGCAGAACGCCAAAGGAATCGGCGCATCCATTTGACGTCAACTCTGCTGTCGACGCCGTTGTAACGATGGTGGCACCACAATTCGAACTTGATGGCACGCAGGTGTCCGTGGAGAAGCACGGCGGTCCGCTTCATGTTATCGCCCTGCCAATGCTACTGGAACAGGTTCTGTTAAATTTGCTCCTCAACGCCAATGACGCCATTCGATCGCGGCAGCGAGGGGCTGAGGTTTCCAAAGGCAAGATAGTAATCGGTCTTGAACGTTGCGACCATCAAGCGATTATCACGGTGACGGACAATGGGACAGGAATTCGGCCCGACGTACTTCGGCAGATATTCGATCCGTTTTTCACGACCAAGCCGGCGAAAGAAGGAACTGGCCTTGGTCTATCCATTAGCTACGGCATCATCAGCGATTTGGGCGGTGTAATCCGGGCAAGTTCAAACCGCAACGGGGCGTGCTTTACGATCGAACTGCCGTTGGCTGGGGCAGTGGTGAATTGAAGCGGGAAACATAGTTTCGTAGCTGTCAGTCCGCCCATTCCCCATAAATTTCAGACCCCGCGGCATTTGTAATCTGCATCTTGTCGAATCTGGCCAGGATTACGCAGAACGGCCGCTGATTGGGATCTACTGACGTGCATTGGAACGGGATTTTCTGGTCGGAGGCAAGGCGGCCAGTAAGGATCAGTTTAAGACCGTTTTTGTCGGGCAACTGCTCGGCGGCCAAGCGTTTTGAAACCCGATAAGGTGCACCATCGCGATCGTCAGCCCGTGGTCGTTCTTCGCTGGCAATCTCTGCAATCGCAAGCGACTTTGCGTCGGCTGGGGTAGCTGTAAGCGGGGTATCCGGAACCGCTGGACATTTGCCCTGCCGAAGCGATTCGCGTTCAATCCAGAAGCTTTTTGCAAAATCAGTGGATTGGGCGGCAGCACATATTATCCAGTAATCAAAGGACCAATTTGGCGAAACTTTGGGTAAGCCTTGGCGCTGAGCTTATAATGGCGATATTGGTTATCGGGTTGATCGCCTTTATTGGCATGATGTCGCCGATGGGCGACCAATAACTGGTATTGCCTATAAAGGATAAGTCACGTGAAAATCATAACTGCTAAATTTCGTTTTGCACAAATCGCGGCTCTTGTAGCAACCCCTTTGCTCCCGGCTGTCGCGCATCCTGACTCGGCCACATCGCCAACTGCGCCAGCGACAACAGGGCAAAGCGTGCCGGTAGCCCCAAACACCGCGGTTGGGGTTGTCGATGCCTTTCACGCCGCATTAAAACGCAATGACAGCAAGACGGCGCTTGGGTTGTTGGCCCAAGAAGTTATGATTTTTGAATCGGGCGGCGTCGAAAACAGCCGCGCTGAATATGCGGCCCATCATCTGAAATCTGACGCGGAATTCAGCGCGGCAACTATACGCACGCCTGTGAGCCAGCATGTTACCAAAGAAGGGAACATGGCCTCAGTCATGCGTGTCGAAATTGTTACAGGCAACTTTCGTGGGCGTCCGGTCAACAGCCGATCGGTTGAAACAATGGTTTTAAACTTGACTGATGCAGGGTGGCGGATTGTCCACATCCACTGGTCATCCGCTGATCGCACCGACAAAATTGCTCCTCCTGCGAAATGAAGCCTCGCGCCGCGCGGGCGACGTCATGTGAATTCCTGAATGCAAGAAAATTGCCTGCACGCGCGACCTTGAATTGGTCGTCGGTGCAGGCGCAATGTTAAGTATATATGCAGCTAACGGTGATCATCGGCTCCGCGGTGTAGCCAATACAATCGCGACGCGTGTTCCGCTGTTGGCATTTGCAATCGCCAGATCAATTTGAGGCTTAGCTTCGCGATAGACCGATTGCGGGCAGCGGGACTCGTATTTCATCATTGGGGACTGTCCACTGTAGATGACATTGCAAACCTGATTGGCTGCCTTCCTGACTCGCGAAATCAGCACATCCTGATTTTGTCGGCTTGCCAGATCGAGGTCCGAATAATGGACCCGGCGCTCAACGACATCGTTACGCTTGGCCTTGCCCTCAACGACCGTGTCTTGGGCGAAAAGTGGCGCTGTTATGGATACTGCAAGTGCCAGGATGGTTCCAATTTTCAGTGATCGGTTCGCAGCGGCAGAGCCGATAAATGTTATTCCAGTCATGATTATGCCTTTCAAAACGGTGGTGGGGGGCGCGGCCATGTTTTCATCTTCAATAGGAAGGCTTTCTATCAGTTATTCAGGGAATTGACGTTGTCGTCCCCATTAAATGAACCTGAATTTTATCTGAAGTTTCTGAAACGAAATGACACCAGCGGTAAAGTCTGGTAAATTTCTGAATAATGGTCGCAGACTCGCCGTGACACGGCACACAATATTTGTGGACTGGACCTATGGAACAATTTGAAGTGATGCTTGGGCACCATATATTGTTGCCGTTCCGACAGCTTCGGTATGATCACCGCCCGGTGCCAATCGGCAACAAGGCACTGCAGATATTGTCCACGCTCGCGGCTGCTAAAGGCCAAATTGTCACCAAATATGATTTGATGAATATTGTTTGGTCGGGGCTTATCGTTGATGAAAATGCCTTGCATGTCCATGTGGCATCCGCGCGCAGGGCGCTCGGGTCTGACGCGAGGTTACTAATTACCGTGCGTGGGTTGGGCTACAGGCTGGATAGCCGCCTCACGGATTACAACTCGGTCACAGAACTCCGTCAATATAGCTCGATAGCGGTGCTGGCGTTCCTGAACATGACCGGCAATCCTGCAATGGATTATCTGGGTGATGGTATTTCGGAAGAACTGATTAATTCCCTGTCGCGCACGCCGCATATTAAGGTGTCGTCACGCACGTCGAGTTTTGCATTCAAGCATAACAATGTCGATGCCCGCCATATCTGCGAGAAATTAGGCGTCGATGCGCTTGTTGAAGGTAGTGTGCGCATGGCCGGCGCACGCGTCCGCATAACCGCACAGCTTATCGATGGAGAGGATGGCGCGCATAAATGGTCAAAAAACTTCGACCATGAATTCGCCGATTTGTTTGTGTTGCAGGGGGATATTACAGACGGGATTATGCAATCTCTGGAACGTTTTTTAAATGTTGGCTGAATGATGGATATGTGAAGGTGGGCGCAAGGCCCACCTTCCCGGGGTTTACATTCCGTCCAGACCCTTGCTGACCAGAATGTTGATTGCGACACGGCGGTTTTGTGCCTTGCCTTCATCGGTGGTATTATCCGCGGCAGGATCTGCCTCTGCCATGCCCGTTGGTGTCAACATGCGATACGGCTTCCATCCGCAAGCCTGCTGCAGATAGTTGACCACGCGGCTCGCCCGCTTTTCACTCAATTCCTGGTTGAAGTCATAATCGCCGGTCGAGTCTGTGTACCCAACAACAAGCACAAGCGCGTTATCCATGGCATTGGCTTGAGTCGCTGCGGAACACAGATCAGCTTGTGCCTGTTGCGACAAATTGGTTTTTCCTGTGTCAAAGTATACATTGGTCGTCCCTTTGACATTATACTGGTCGATGTCAGCTACGCGGCTGCGCAAAGCCTCTGTCGCCGCTGTTTGCTCGGCAAAGCCCTGCACAGTGCCCGTGCGGATCATCGTTGCAGTTTTCAGGTCCTTACCGCGAAGTTTGATCTGGCTTGCAACCAGGCCGCCGCCCCATTGAACAGTTTTGGCCGTAACTGGCAGACCGTTCAGCAGCGAGCCCGTGGCGAGCTTGGTACGGTTCATGCCAAAAAGACCATTACTTGAACGGATCTCGGTTCCGTCGCTGAGAAAGACAACGGTGTTTGTTCCGTCGGCGGTGGTCACTTGGATCCGGTTATCGCTGCGCGCCGAAATAAAACCGTCTATATCTGGTCCAGCGGTTAGGCCGGTCAAATCTGCGGGGGGGGATCCAACGACTGTGGTGCCAACTTCGGCTTCTTGAATATCCTGTTGTTGTGCCGATGCGGAAGCCCAGCCCGGAAGTGTGAGCAGGGCAAGCAGGCAAGCGCTGCTGTAGATTTTCGATTTGCGGGTCATGTAAAGTTTACTCCAAATTCTGCCTAGAATTGATAGTCCAAGGAACGCGTTGCAGGTTCGGACCCGAACGGATCCAGCAATCGGAAGCGTGAGCGCTGGTATTTTCATCCTTTCTCGTGGATGAACGCATCTGCAGAATGCGGCTATGTGGAGACGATGTTGCGGTGAGTTGAGCGCGTAATAATGCGTCAGTATTCTTGAAATGTTGCGGGCACAGCAGATCAATTCGGAAAATCGCGAACGTGGTGACGAATTGCAACGGCAGAATTTTGACAAAGAAAAGCCGCCGCCCATCTTATCGACAGGCGGCGGTTCAAACTATTGGTGCCATTGATGAAGACGCTTACAGCCTCTCCGGTCGCGTGACCGGGAACTGGCATCAGATTGAAAATAGCGCTGGTAAAACCAAAACCAGTGTTTGGAAATTTTCCAAACATAGATTTAATATTATCATGCAAATAGATGCATTTGACTGATTTTTGTATTTTAAAGATTACGCATCTAAACATCGCGGCATCGTGCCCTAGATTTTAACAAAATGGGCCACTGGGCGGTCCCCATCATGACCCGGCTGGAGCAGATTAGGTACTATTTGAGGAACGTAATGCCAATTCTCTCGTTGAACCAATGCACGAGCCTACCGGGCCTTGTGTAGTTGGACAAAACCGCGCTCAGCGCTGATTTGTCTACTTTAAAGCATTTTTCGACAACGACGGAGGAATAATGGTGGACGCTTCAGCACGCCTCGTAACGCTCACCAGAGCGGGTTTTGCAACAAGGGGGCTGCTTTATATCGTAATCGCAATCTTCGTTATCACAACTGGCCGCGCAGAAGATCCAGCAGGTGCGTTGCAATATCTCGGCCAAGGCGGTGGACGCATCGTGCTCCTTTTGATGGCGGCTGGCTTAATCGGCTACGGACTTTGGCGGCTAACTGACGCCATTTTGAACATTGAGGGCCATGACGACGATCATAGCGGGCTTGGAAAGCGATTGGGCGCTGGGGCGAGCGGAGTGATCCATTTACTGTTGGCGTGGCAAGCGATCAAATTGTCCAGGGGCTCAGGCGCCGAAGGCAGTTCCAGTCCGCAAGAGCATGCCCAGTCGGTGCTCGCCATTCCCGGCGGGGCGACGATGTTAGCCGTCGTTGGCTTGGTCCTTCTGGCGGTGGGAGCTTTTCAGTTGGTTAAAGCTGTTAAGGCAAGTTATCTCGAACATCTTGAACCCAAAATCGCAAACCAGCCATGGGCAAAATGGAGCGGCCGTCTTGGCTATGCTGCCCGCGGGGTAGTATTCATGATTACGGGTTTCTTTTTCATATCAGCTGGCCTGTCCGAACAAGCAAGCGAGGCGGGCGGAATGGCCGAGGCATTGAGTTGGTTGACAAGCCCATGGGATATGGTGGTCGCTGCTGGATTGTTAGCGTTTGGTTTTTTCAGCCTGATCGAGGCCCGTTACCGTGTCATTCACCAAGTTCCCGTTGAACATTTGAGCTCGCGCATAAAGTCCAAGCTCGGCTGACAGCCAATAATTGGGTCCGCGTGGGTTAAGCACGCGGGTCATTTGTTGCGCGGTCAATGGCCAAGCCAGCGGTAAAGCCATGCATGATCGTCGACGCCACGATCGTGAGCGCCACAATTGCCCAAAGCTGTGGTGCATCGGGCAAGTCGATGTGCGTGGCAGCATAAGCAAGATAATAAACCGAGCCAATTCCGCGAATACCGTAAAAGGCGACAACATGGCGTTCGCGTGACTTTAATGTCGTACCTGATAATGCAAGCCATGCTGCCACAGGCCTGATTACAAATAGCAACGCCGCCGCAATCGCACATACTTGCCATGTAACATAAGAAATGAGCGCAGGTATTGCAGCGCCAAGCGCAACAAGCAGAAGCGCGGTGAGAGCCCGTTCCAGTGCCTCTACAAAATCATGCAATTTGGTGTGATAGTCGTGGTTTGTTTCGGACCTGCGCAAAGTTAGCCCCGCAATGAAGACCGCGATAAAACCATAGCCTTCAGCCAGCTCAGTAGCGCCGTAGATGATTAAAACGCCGGCGAAGGCTACCAGTCCCGACTCCGTCTTTGACAACGCATTTTCGCGTGGATAATCGAACAAAAGCTTGGCCAGCAGCCATCCAAGCACGACACCACAGCCAACGCCAACTACGATCCGGTAGCCAACGTCGATGGCCAGCCATTCACCCAAAAGTCCGGCTGACCAGTCCCCTGCAGCGACTAAAGACATCGCAAGATACAAGAACGGAAATGCCAAACCGTCGTTGAGCCCGGCTTCGGTTGTTAACGCGAACCGTACCGGGTGCTCTCCGCCCTCTAATGGCGGGCCGACCTGGACATCGGATGCCAGAACTGGGTCAGTAGGGGCGAGCACTGCCCCCAAAAGCAACCCGGTTGCCAAAGTCATGCCGGCAGCAGCCATTCCAACGAGGGCCAGCGCAAGGATCGTCAGCGGCATAGCTATTGCAAGCAAACGGACGGTAGCTTGCCAGTTTTTCCACATGCGCACCCGGTCGATACGGATGCCGACGCCAAATAGCCCGATGACAACGCATATCTCGCTGGTCATCTCCCATATCTTCGGGAAGTCGACAGGGTTGATAGGACTTGGAGCCCCGGGAATGAAGGTAAACGACAAATAGCCCGCACCAATTAGTAACGCCGATGCGGCGGGTTCGCGCCCTGAAATCCAACGTGGAAGCCAATGAGCCAGCAATATGGCGCAACCCACGACCGAAAGCACGATATGATAGGATGAAAATTCAAACATCGCTTATTACAAGGATGATATCTGTTGCTTGGCAACATGTGGAGAAACAAGAGGGCATGTGGCAGGGTGAACAACAGAACTTGGTCGCTGTTCCAGTCTTACGGCACAAGGCTATTTTTCGTCTTCTGCCAATTGTCCCATTTTATGTTGTATTTGCCGCGTTGTTCATGTTGCGGTCACGTACCTACCGACAACAGGGCCTTTCTTTATCCTAACAAAGTGCTTCGCGCTTCGCCGACACACGGCTTCGTATTTGGTGAAAGCCCGACTTTTCCTCGACTGATTAAAGGCGATCTCAACCCGCTATGAATATTTTGCGTATGTTTTCTTCTGTTGCCCACGACATGGCGATTGACCTTGGGACCGTAAATACCGTTGTTTATGTGCGCGACAAGGGCATCGTACTGAACGAGCCTTCTGTTGTGGCACTCGAAACCCGCGACGGGATAAAGCGGGTGAAAGTGGTGGGCAATGAAGCCAAGCTGATGATGGGAAAGACACCGGATAATATCCAAGCGATCCGGCCGCTGCGTGATGGTGTGATCGCGGATATTGAAGTTGCCGAACAAATGATTAAGCATTTTATCAACAAGGCGTTGGGCGGACCAAGCCGGTTACCGCGGCGCTATAACGTCGTAATCTGCGTACCTTCAAGTTCCACTATGGTAGAGCGGCGCGCGATCAGGGATGCTGCATCGAATGCGGGGGCTGCGCGGGTCCAATTGATCGAAGAGCCACTGGCGGCCGCTATCGGTGCAGGATTGCCGGTCACCAAACCAATCGGCGCAATGGTAGTGGACATTGGCGGAGGCACAACGGAGGTCGCCGTCCTTTCGTTGAGCGGTGTTGCCTATAGCAACTCTGTACGCATTGGCGGGGACAAGATGGATGATGCGATCACATCCTACATCCGGCGCAAACATAATCTGATGATTGGCGAAATGACCGCGGAGCGCGTAAAAATTGCGGTTGGCAGTGCCATTGCGCCGGAAGGCAGCGGAAAGACCATCAGCGTCAAAGGACGAGACTTGGTCAATGGCAGGCCGTCCGAGATTACAATTTCCGAAGCCGAAATGGCCGATGCTTTGGCTGACCCGGTTGCGCAGATTGTCGGGGCAACGATGACCGCACTTGAGCAAACACCCCCGGAGCTTTCAGCCGATATCATCGATGAAGGGATCACACTTACTGGCGGCGGCGCATTGCTTGGCCGGATGGACGAGGCCATTGCGCTTGCCACCGGTCTCAACGTAAAAATCGCAGAAAATGCCCTGATATGCGTTGCGATGGGTGCCGGGCAGGCATTTGAGGACGTCGCATATCAGGGTGTCCTGATTGAAGGTTGACGGGCTTACGGCCCTTTATGCCTCCACTAATTTTCAGAATTGCCTTTTTGGGACGACTTTAAATGGAGCTCGGGCGGGCCGGTGACCTCATTTTGCCACGCCCGTGCTGCCATCCAAAATAGCCCGCCGCGATGCCCGCCGATATTCCAAGTGCAAGTGTTAACCCGGCAGGCAACATCGCATACATCTCAAACAGGCTGCTCAATACAGGCATCGACGGCGCAAACCACATCGCGACCGCCTGGATTGCCACAAATGCTGACGCGACCAGCCATGGCGCACCATTTTTCCGGTCTCTGAAATACAGCGTCATGGCAAAGAGGATCGCGATACCGTCACTGATCACAATAGTGTCCAAGACCGCGATCGGTCCCTCGCTGCCAATAAAATTCATCCATGGAAATGCTTGTTCCATAAGCCGGCTGAAAGGAGACTCAAACAATATCAACGGTGTCGCGAGCATATAGCCCGCATGTAACCGTATATTATTTCGGTGCCGCAACGCAGAATAAAAAAGTGTCAAATACCCCGCGATGGCAATGATCATGCCGATGCCAAAGGATGGCCCAAGCACCATGATAAACGGGCTCTCTTGACCAGCAAAACGCGCCGCAGACACATTTATGATCAGCACAAAACCAGCAATTAAAATTGGAAAAAGGCCAAGGCTTGCCAGTCCAGCGAGCTTGTGAAACGCATTCTGACGCTGATGAATGGCGACGCTCTGAAGGATCAGGAGCAAGAGCCAACTGGTCGATGAGAAAGCATGCACATGAAAAGCAAATGGAACGCCGCCAATGATGCGAAAATAGCTCGCCCAAAAGCCAGCTAAAATTACTGCCAGCACGAAGCCAACATAATAATGACCATATTTGTACGGCATCGACAATTTCCCCCGAAATTACGCGCTGCGATATGGTTAGTATGACATTAATTGCTTTTTACTTCAATCGGTGTCGGTTGGCGCCGATGGAGTCCTGTGCGGATTTGGGCTTCTCCATACCGGCACCACTAAACTGTAACATTTGAGACCCAATTTTGTAATTGTGCCTAAGCGGCGAAGTCACAATAGATAGCTAACGCCCATGACGGTTCAGAAGACTTTCAGGGGCAAATCACATGACATCACGTTCGAGATTTTCGCGCGCATTTTTCAACGCATCAATGTTGAGCAGCGCAGCCGCGCTCGCATTTATGCCGACTTTAGCGTCGGCTCAGGCTATTCCGGCCGACGAAGTAAGTTCGGACGAAGATGCAATCGTTGTCACAGGTTCGCGCCCAATCGCCGAATCGGAAGCCGCAGCCTTGCTTATTCAAAAAAATTCGGACTCGTTGGTAACAGTTGTCGCCGCGGATTCTGTTGGACGCTTGCCCGACCAGAACATTGCTCAAGCGGCGGGAAGACTCCCCGGTGTTGCGGTCGAACGTGACCAGGGTCAGGCGCGCTATATATCTTTGCGCGGTGCACCCAATAACTGGACGACCTTATCGTTCGACGGCATTAACGTCGTGAGCCCAGAAGGTCGTGATGCGCGTTTTGACAGCATTCCTTCGGCACTGGCAGCGCAAATTATCGTGTCCAAGGCCGTCACGCCTGACATGCCCGGTGAAACAATTTCGGGTAACGTCAACATCATCACGCGATCGGGGCTTGATTATGACGGCCTGCGCATCGCTGGCAAATTGGGTGCCGGTCAGACCGAACTTGGCAAACGCGGCGAATATGAAGGTTCACTGACGCTTTCCAACAAGTTCGACACAAATATCGGTGAAATCGGCGTTTTGCTCTCGGGCAGCTATTACGAGCGCAACATGATCACTGACAATTACGAGATTGATTGGGAGCAGGTTTCGGCTGACCGTCGTCCCGGATTTGCAACGCGGTTCTGGGCGCGTGAAACCGAGAACAAGCTGTATCGTTTAACCCGTAAAAACTACTCGATATCGGGCCGTGTTGATTTCCGCCCCGATGCCGACAACACAATTTCGGTCCGCTCGCTCTACACGATCTTTACCGATGATGAGGCGCGCGACAATTACATATTCGACTTCGACGACCGTCAGGGTGATCTTGTCGCCAATACAGCGGCGTGCACTGGCGGCACCAGCACGCCAACGACGACTGCTTACGCCGACGCTTGCATAAACAGCCCGTTTGCCGGCACTGTTTACGGAATCGACATCAACCAACGCTCGACGCTGCGCGCATTCCGTCAGTCAGTTTTTACCAACACGCTTGAGGGCAAGCATCAACTTGGCGACAACTGGGGCTTCAAATGGGCCGCCAATTATACGAAATCGGTTGATGACCGTTCGGTCGTTGGTGAGGCGCGCTGGGAAAGCCCGTCTACGCGGACCTTGCGTCCGACCGTTGCGTATGATTTCACAAATCCGGAATTAGCGCGCGTCCAGTTGTTCACAACAAACCAGCTGTCGGGGCCAACGCGTTTTCAGGCAGGCACGCCAGTAACGGCAATCGACAGCTTCACCAAGCCACTGAGCTCGTTCACATCGCTTGATGCGGTCGATCCTACAACGGCTTACACTTTTAAAGGTGAGCTGTCGCATAACACTAACTTGTTCGGAGGCGATACCGTCATTCGCGCTGGCATTCAGTATGATCAGCGGACCAAGATTAACCGCGAGCGCAACCTTGTGCTGAACACAGCGGCGCAGTTTGCGGCTGCTGGACTTGGCACGACCTACTTGCCGTTCTCGCTTGATATCCCGTTCAAAGGTGAAATACCGATGGGCTATACCTTCCGCTATTTCAGCCTTGATGCAATGCGGGACTATCTGGAGCGGGCAAAAACCATTCAGGGTTTCGCGCCGGTGAGTGCAAACCAGTATAATGTCCGCGAGCGCATTCTTGCCGGCTACATCATGGCGAACAGCAAATATGACTGGGGCAGCTTCGTTGGCGGTGTTCGCGTCGAAAAAGTTACCAACCGGGGGCGCGCACTGGCGACAATTCCTGGCGTTAATGGCCAAATTGAAGCCGAGAGCAGCACGACGCTTGCGTTTCCAAGCCTGCACATGAACTTCGACGTGGAGGATGATCAAAAACTGCGGATTGGCTTTACGAGCGGCGCTGCACGCGCGGATTATGACCAGCTGCGTCCAAATGTCGTTGTCAACGATTCCGACCAACGGATATCGGGCGGCAACCCGGCAGTGAAGCCCGAGCGCGCTTACGGCGTTGACGCTTATTATGAATATTATGTACAGCCGCAGGGTTATTTCATGGTCGGTGCATTCTACAAAAAGGTGGAGGACGTACTGTACACAGCGCGCCGTACATTTGGCTCAAATGCGCTAGACACCAACGGAATCGACCGTTCAGGCTATGCTTTCAGCGGTATTACCAATGGCGGCAAAGGCCGGATTTTCGGATTTGAGGCAGCGGTTCAGTTTCAGCTGGAGCCATATACATCCGATCTTGGCCTTCCCGATTGGATGGGTGGTTTCGGGATTACCGCCAACGCAACATACAATGACAGCAAAGTAACCAAGCCAGAGGTTCTCAGCGTGACTGGGTCCGGTGCCGCGCAGGTCATTACCGTCGCGACCCCCGAGCGTGAAGTGGTGCTGCCGGGCACATCACAAGTGTCGTATAATGTTGGGGCCTATTACGAAAAATACGGTCTGTCGCTTCGTCTGCAATATCAAAACCGGACCACATGGGCGGATGGTTTTGCAGATACCAATAGCGATGCCGGAGATACATATTGGGCCGAGGACGACGAGCTTGATTTCTCGGCGCGCTATGAGATTTTTGACGGCTTTGAAGTTTACTTCGACGCGTCGAATTTGTTGAACAATCCCGGGCGTCGTTATTCCGACCCTTCGAATATCTTGCGTGCAAATGGCGTACCTGCGGTTCGCAACGGGCAATATACAATCGAGTATGAACGTTTTGGTCGCCGCTATAACGGCGGGATCAGGTTCACATTCTGATGCGAACGATCATCTGGACTTTGCCATTTCTTCTCGCCGGTTGCGCTACTCCGCAGCCGGCGTGGAGCCCGCTGCCGACTGCCTCCGTTACGGCAAAAGTGGAAACACAGCCGGTAGCCAGCTTGGATGACGCGGCAGATGACCCTGCGATCTGGCGCAAGGCGGCCAATCCAGGGCAAAGTCTGATTATAGCCACCGACAAGCGTGGCGGAATTCATGTTTATGATCTGCAGGGGCGGCAAGTTGGATTTACGCCGTCACCGCGCCTCAACAATGTCGATTTGCGCGACGTGGGCGGCAGCATAGGCGTCTTGATAGCAGCTAGTGACAGGCAGGATCTGGCCAAAGCACAGATGGCATTGTTCCGGCTTGATACCGTCGCGAAAAAATTGGTGCCCTTGGTCACGCTGTCTGTGGGGCAGGGCGAGGCATATGGCATGTGCCTTTGGCAGCGCGCCGGAGATAAAAAACTATTTGGTTTTGTTGTGCTCAAAGATGGCCGGATCGACCAACTTGAAATCAATACCAACGGCTCAGTTCCGACGTCAAAAGTCGTGCGCAGTATGAAGCTGGGCACCCAGTCGGAAGGCTGCGTTGTTGATGATCGCACCGGCATTTTATATGTGGCCGAAGAAGATGTCGGCCTGTGGAAATTTGACGCGGCGCCCGATGGGCCGGTGACCGCGGCCGCATTGGCGAAGGCCGATGGCAAGGAAATCGTCATGGATGCCGAGGGCGTCGCCTTGGCTCCATCCGGAACTGACGGGGGCTATGTCATCGTGTCGAGCCAGGGTGACAATGCTTATGCTGTGTATCAGCTGCCTGATGCGACCTATGTTGGGCGCTTTCGCGTCGCTGACGGGTCCGTCGACGGCGTGCAGGAAACCGACGGCATTGAACTCATGCTTGGCGATTTCGGACCAGAGTTTCCGCGCGGGCTCTTGGTTGTGCAGGATGGTGACAACCTACCCGAAACGCAGAACTTTAAACTATTAAGTTGGGCCGATGTTGTGGAAGCTTTAAATCTCGAGGCCCCGTAACGCTATTCCGCCAACGTTCTGCTTGTTCGATTCTATGCGCATGGCGGCCCCGCAAATTATTCGGTCAATATTTGGTCCGGTCGCCATCCTAGCGCGCTCATCATCACATGGAACAAATGCGTGTTCGGAAAATAGCCCCGCACGCGTTCAGCCCCGGCACCAATAGCCGAGGCGGGAACTTCTTCTGCCGTGTGACTTTCATTTACGAGCACATTCTTTAGGCGAACCGTTGTTTCTTCGGCATCCGCTGGAGCATTATTTTTGGCTGTTTTCCAGATGTCATAGCCTTCCATAATGTCTTTTCCGCGCGTACCACCGTCGATTTGGAAGCCAAAGGAATGATCGGCGGTAAAAAGCAAAAGGATGTCTTTTAGATCAACCCGCGCTTGCACTTCTGCGATGAACTTGTCGAAACTGATTAAGTTCTGCAAACCCTCTATTGGGTCATCAATATGGGCATCCCATTCCACGACCAAAAAATAACCCCGCGGTGATTTTTCGAGAATATCGAGCGCCTGCAACGTGGCGGCCCGCGTATCAATTTTATCGGCAACGACCACAGGGCGGTTCGTAGAGGCGGGTATGATGGTTGCGCCGTTAAAGGCAGAACCGCCCGCAGCATCGGCAAGAAAAATAATGATATTTTGGCTTTTGGTTCGCTCACGGCTTCACGTGCCGACATGCTCTGTACCGCAGTAATTTGAACCCGCGCACAGACATTTATTGTCGTGAGACCCAGCACCAAGAAAACGGCGGTATACTCGAAAGGCAAATTCTGATGTAATTTTAGACGTGTGATATTACTTAAAAAGTTACTGAACTTGCAAATCACATCTGTCCAAGCCGGAATGAACTACCGCAAAAGGTTTTATTGGTTCAATAGTACAATAAGTTGCTATTTTTCTGACTACGTATTGGGCACACTGTGCATCCAACGTCAGTTTTCTACCGTTGTTAATTCCGGCATATTGTTGCCGATGGAGAGCCATTCTTTGATGGTATTTACTTCATCAGCCGTTCGTTAATTCGAATAGCCCCTCCGGTTTGCCTAACGCCAGTTTGAAGGTTTGGTGCCCTTGAGCTGCTCTATGGGTAGGAACAAAGGCCTCTAATCGCTGTTATTTGATGGAGCGATATGCTCGGCAACTTTTTGACCTCGGTGTTGAATTCGCAGCATTTATGTCGAAACCGCGCCGTCAGGCCTGTCGTTTCCCCTATTGGAGGGACAAATCATGCCAGAAATCAAAGAAGCGCTAAGGGTGAAGATCGAGCAGGGAAATGACATTGGCTTAAAACCCGCAGCCGACCTCGCCGAAAAGTCGGCGGAGCTTTATCCCAATGACAGCGAGGAATATCGTGCAGCTCGTAAAGCGTTGCTTGTCGAGGAGATCAACCTACGCCGTCAAATCGAACGCGTCGCAAAACAGCGCCGCGCCTTGCCGATGGGTGGCGAAGCAGCTGGCTATGAATTCCTCGACGAGCAGGGCAAAACGGTTGGGCTCACTGATATGTTTGCCGACCATAACACACTCGTGACATATTTCTGGATGTACGGGCCGGACCGTGAGCGCCCGTGTCCCATGTGCACATCGCTTCTGGGCTCGCTTGATATTCCCGCCGTTGATATAGAACAGCGCGTCGCGCTGGCGGTGATCGGTCGTTCACCCGTTGCAAGGCAACTGGCTTTCGCCCGTGAACGCGGATGGCGCAATCTTAAATTCTATCAATGTGTCGGCGATGATTTCCCTAACGATTATCGCGGACTCGCTCCCGACGGAAGCGAATGGCCCGCACTCGATGTTTGGAAAAGGGAGAGCAGCACGGTCTATCATTTTTGGGCAGGGGAATCGGGTGAAACAGCCGACCCTGGTGAAGATGCCCATGGCGCACCTGCTCCAACCCCGCTCTGGAACATTCTTGATCTGACGCCAGATGGACGCGGAACCGACTGGTATCCGAAACTGGAATATAGAGATCAAGCCTAATGCATTTGTCTAATAATTATCCGTCGTTCGGCTTTTCCCAAAACTTATAAGGATTTCGTGTGCTTGAATTTATCGAACGCAGTACTTTTAAAGATGAAATCCGGCCATTTGGCGGATCGACAACGAAAGTAAAGTCGAACATCGTCGCCCTGATTGGCGGGTTTACCCCTCGCAGGTGCGGCATTGCAACGTTCACTGCCGATGTGCATGCATCTTTAAAAGCTGCGCAACCCGATCTGCAAATCCATGTCTACGCGATGACGTCTGCACCGTCGGCTATTGCGTTCGATGATTCCGTTAGCTCAACTATAACTGAGGGCGACCCGCAGAGCTATATTGATGCCGCCCAGGAAATTGATGCGAGCGGTGCAGATGTTGTGTGGCTCCAACATGAATTTGGGCTATTTGGCGGGCCAGCAGGGGATATGGTGCTTGAACTCACTGACCGGATCGCCGCCCCTTTAGTCATTACATTACATACCGTTTTGGCAAAACCGAACCCTGACCAGATGCGCGTGATGCGCAGGCTAATTGCGCACGCGAGCAAGTTGGTGATCATGTCGGAACGTTCGCGAGATTTGCTTGGCAGCGTTTACGGCGCAGATAGCGACCAGATCGTCCTTATCCCCCACGGAGTTCCCGATCGGCCGTTTGGGCGATCAACGCAATTCAAGTCCAAATTTGGATTTGAAGGCAGGGACGTCATGCTGACGTTTGGACTTCTTTCCCCAGGTAAGGGGATTGAAGCAGTCATTGCGGCAATGCCAGCCATAATTGCGGAGCAGCCCCGTCTGCTTTACTGCAT
The DNA here is from genome assembly GCF_046596595.1 of Sphingorhabdus sp. Lineage (GTDB taxonomy): Bacteria > Pseudomonadota > Alphaproteobacteria > Sphingomonadales > Sphingomonadaceae > Sphingorhabdus_B. The sequence goes on along the minus strand of NZ_JBKJMB010000087.1, from coordinate 24,529 downwards.
TGCTGGGGCCACGCACCCCAATTTAGTGGCGGCCGAAGGTGAAAGCTATCGGGAAAAGCTCAAAACGCTCGCGTCTACGCTAGGCGTTGATCAACACATATATTGGCTCGACACGTTTCTTGAAACAGAATTGCTGCTCGATTTGATCGAGGCAACCGATATCTATGTTACCCCTTACACCGGAGTGGACCAATCGACCTCAGGCACTTTATCGTACGCTTTAGCGCTAGGTAAAGCGGTGGTGTCGACGCCCTATGTCCACGCCGTTGAGCTTCTTTCGGATGATCACGGAATTATCGTGCCGTTCAATGATAGCGGCGCAATCTCAACCGAGGTAATTGACCTGTTGAGTGACAAAGACAGACTCTCGGCTTTGCAGAACCGCGCGTATAATCGAAACCGGGATATGATATGGCCAGCTTTTGCTGCCCGTTGTGTTGATGTTATGAACGCAGTGCGGGTGTCTATAAAAGCAGCTCCGGTACCTGCTTCGATCGGGATCGATGGCTTGCTAAGAATTTGTGATGATACTGGAATATTGCAACACAGCATCAGCAACGTTCCTGACAGAGCGCATGGATACTGCGTCGATGATAATGCCCGGGCATTGATGCTTACCAACAGATTGAACGGCAATTCTGCAACGGTACGTCGGTTGGGCACAACCTTTGCTGCGTTTGTTCAAAGCTCCTGGAACGAAGACCGTCATGAATTTAGGAATTTCATGGGCTTTGGACGAAACTGGCTCGAAGAGGTCGGGTCCGAGGACAGCTGCGGAAGGACACTTTGGGCGCTGGGTTCCACTGTCCGCTGGGCACCTTCGGCTGGGCTGAGGCATTGGGCACAGGGTCTGTTCGACCGCACGGTATCATCTGCGGAAACATTTGGATCCCCGCGCGCAATTGCTTTTGCAATACTTGGCGCAGATCAAGTGCTGGAAGTTGACGGCCGGCATAAAATAGCAATGTCGATATTAACTGCTGGCGCGGATCGGTTGCTTGAACTTTTCAATAAGTCCAGCAGGGAAAATTGGACGTGGTTTGAGGACGTATTGGCCTATGATAATTGCCGACTTTCGGAGGCGATGATCCGGGCTGGTATGCGTTTGGGTCGCTGTGAAGTCCACAAGTGCGGTATCGAAACATTGCGTTGGATTAGCGATATGCAAACAGTTTCCGACGGCCATTTCCGTCCGGTAGGATCAAGCAGCTTCGGAAGGGCATATGAGAAGCCAAATCCGTTTGATCAACAGCCTGTGGAAATTTGGGCATCCATTGATGCTGCTTCTGCCGCTTATGACTTGTCTGGTGACCCAGGCTGGCTCACACAAGCAACTCAAGCCTATGATTGGTTTTCAGGCGCCAACGACCGCGGCATCGCGGTTGCCGACCCTGTATCGGGCACAAGCCACGACGGATTAAATCCTCGCGGCATCAATCTTAATGAGGGCGCTGAATCGGTTCTGGCCTATCAACATGCGACAATCGCAATAAAAGAGTTTATTGCAAAAGTTAGATAGGGAAACGTCATCGTCGAACTCGTTCAACATGAATTGCGGCTGCATGCCGACCCGGCACGTGTCGTCGTGCGCCCATTTCATTTGGCTTGGCAAGCTTCAGGGCCTGACCTCGAGCGGGTCCAAAAACTCGCACGTAAAATTTTTGCTTTGGACGCGCGAACAGTTCGGGCTGAACTCAGCGTAGTGTTGCGCGATTTTGCTGATCGGCATTGGCAGATTGAAAAGGTATTTGAGGAACGGTTCAACGAAATTGAGCCGCGATTGGGGTTGTCAGGGCCGTTCAAAAAAGAAATGCGGCAACTGATCGGCGCATATTTTTGTCATGAGTATAGTTTTGCCGCGGCCGCCTTAATGAATCCCAGCGTCGTAGCGCATCCCAATCAGACGGGGTTGCAACCCGGCAGCGTCAGGATTCTTCTGTCGCTTCGCGCTGTGGGGGAGGGCCATATTTCAACAATCGCGTTTCGCGAAGGGATTATCTCGGCTGACAGGCAACTGGTTTTGATGCCGCAACCACCCTTTGCCACGGCGGCAATGTTAGGAAAGCATGAAGCTGGCACGCCGGATGACGTGTCCTCACTCTATTGCCATCGGGATAGCAACATATCCGGAACCGTAATTTTTCCAGTGACGGAAGCGCAACGAAACGGGCTTGAAGATTTACGGCTGGTAGAATTTCAGCATGACGGCGGAGAGAGCGAGTGGGTTGGCACTTATACTGCTTATAGCGGGCATGACATTCGCTCTGAACTTCTTCGAACCAACAATTTCCGAGAATTTACCCTAACGCCGATAAAAGGAGGCGCGGGTCGCAATAAGGGCATGGCACTTTTCCCGCGAAAGATTGACGGCAAATATTGCATGATCGGGCGGCAGGACGGGAAGAACCTATATTTGCTGCGATCTGAATCGATTGATTGCTGGGATGGGGGCGAACTTTTGATGGAGCCGTCATTCCCTTGGGAGCTCGTTCAAATAGGAAACTGCGGGGCCCCGATTGAACTGGATGAAGGTTGGCTGGTTCTGACCCATGGCGTTGGCGCGATGCGTAAATATGCGATCGGCGCTGCATTGCTCGACAAATCCGACCCTTCAAAGGTAATCGGCCGTACGCCCAATCCAATTTTATCTGCTGCTGATGAAGACCGCGAAGGTTATGTTCCAAATGTGGTCTACACGTGCGGCGCAATTCGCGTTGGAGACGATCTCTTCCTGCCATACGGCGTCGCCGATAGCTCTGTATGTTTTGCATTTGTCGCGATTAATGAGATTTTGGCTGCGATGAGATAGTAGCGTGTACATTACAGGCTTTGCCAGGCTTCAAGCTTTGCTATCTCATTTTATCTTGATCAACTAACTCTGTTTCTGGCTAAGTTGCAGCGAATTCGGAAATCAAACAATTGCGTCCGGAATTGCAATCTTGGCTTGGAGACCACGATCATAGCGATCAATTACCAAATGCCCGCCGAGTTGCTGCTCTACAACCGTTCTTACAATTTGCAGACCAAAGCCCTCTTTCAGAAGCAGTTGTAAAGGTACGGAGTTCGTTTCCCTCCAACATAGAGTCAGTATGCCATGATCAATGCTCCAGCTAAGACGTACAAGGCCCTTTTCTTCCGTTAGCGCACCATGGACTTGCGCATTGGAAAGCAGTTCATGCAGTACGAGCCCCAGAGGCTGAACAACTTTGGGCAATAACTGTAAAGCTTCACCTTCGGCGATTACCCGATTAGCTTCAAATTTCCCTACTAATTGCGTTTCGACCAGTTCGGACAACTTGACGGATCGCCATTTTCGCTCGGCCAAAAGTTTATGTGTGCAGGCTAATGATCCGATGCGCTGATTGATTGAGCGCGACAACCCCTGCACATTTTCGGCGCGCGATAGGGCAACTATACTTTGTATAAGTGCGAGCGCGTTCATTGTCCGGTGGTCAACTTCCATGAGCAGTCGGCGCTCGCTGGCCTCAAGCTCTTGTGCCCTGCGCTCGGCTGTCACATCGACCTGCGATGCAAAATAGTACAGAAGCTCGCCCTGGTCGCTTCGGACTGCGCTGATCATAAGTGCATTTATGAAGGCTGTTCCGTCCTTTCGGTAATTGAGTATCTCAATTTCAAGTTGGTCTTCCCCGTGCGAAAGGCCCGCGCTTAACTTTTCAACATCTGAGGCCAGCGTGTCGCGGCCTTGGAGGAAACGGCAATTTTGTCCTATGACCTCACTGGCGGCGTAACCCGTAAGATCAATGAATGCCTGGTTTGCAAGTATAATTGGGTTGTTTGGCTGACGCGGGTCGGTGACCACCATAGGCATTCGGGATCTTTCGACTGCAACGAGACCCAACTCCCGGCGATCAGGGAGGTCCTCATCCGCAGCGGCTGCCGACTGGTCACCACAAAAGGACGCGCCGTTGAGTAAAATGGTCATCAGCTTGTCAGTCGGAAGTTCGACGAAACAAAGAATTTGAACTATCAAAATCGCCTGCGGCAGCAAAACGATCCTGATAATCTGTTACCGTTGACAGTCGTACCCAGCGATTTGCGATTGCAAAGTAATCGTCACGAATTGAGGTGCGAGTGCTGCGTTTCCCAAGTGTACTACACCGGGTGAAGTCTAAGCGACATTTTAGCGATGTGAACATAATAAGTGCTTGTCCCTATGACGAGCGTTAACGGGCTATTTTTAGAACACGCATGGTTACTAAGTGACATTCCGTTGGTCGCTTTTATTTTTACATTTGATTTTGATAGCGACACCGTTGAAATGGCTGAAAGCTGTTCTTGGCCGACCACGCCGCATGAAACTTTATGCCGCCGGGTCGAGTTCGAAACTCTCGTCGTCAAACACTTCGAGTTGTTCAGGCCTTGGCAAAGAGTGGTCCCCTTTCAGACGAGCGAGAAGGTAGGCCACGGCGAGCACCATCTCTGCGGCATCATAAGGCTTGGGCATCGAGCCAATTGCCACGGTTTTTGCCGAGCTTGCCCGGCTGACCTGGCCGCTGATGAGCAAGACAGGTATTCCCATAGCCTTTAGATGCTCTGCGAGTTCGATGCCATTGTCACCGCCCGCGAGCCGGATGTTAACCAACGCCAGATTCGGCTTTTCGGCTTTGGCGACTACCAGCGCCTCGTTGTGACGATCTGTCAGGTCGAGGACCTTATATCCTGCCTCCTGCAGCTCGTCTCGCAGGACTATCGCCACAAGCGCCTCGTCCTCGACAATCATCAGAGTTTGAATCGTCATGCTATCGTTTGCGGTTGTCATAGTCATTCCTCTACTCGTTGATTTCTGATCGCGCTGGACGCCGTGCGTGTCCCCGTTGGCGGCCCGCTCGCCGTTTCGGGTTCATTTTCCACCAAGGCGATCCGGGTGTGCGTGATGGAAACCTGCGTGCCTGGATGCTCGGGCGTTATTTCCACCGAGGCATGCAACTGCGCGGCCAGCGCCGCGACGACGCTGGTGCCCAGACCGGTTCGGACCGGCGCTTTCGACGGCATGCCGACACCGTCGTCGCGAACGCAAAGAACCCAATTTGGCCCGTGGAAGTTATAGTTGACCGAAATGACTCCCGGCCGGCCATCCGGAAAAGCGTGTTTGATCGCGTTTATCACCAGCTCGGTGACGATCAAGCCGAGGCTCACCGACACCCGGGCTTCGACCACACCGTCTCCACCTTCGACAATCAATGCAATTTGATCGACGTCGCTGATCATGGAGGCCGAGATGTTTTCACACAGTTTGGTGAAATAGGCATGCACATTGATGTCGCCGTGTTCGGAGGTTGAAAGCAGCCGTTCGAGAGCAGCTACGGACATCACCCTATGATGGGCATTTTCGAGATGGCCGCACGTCTCTTCCGATGTGGTCGTTCGCGCATTGCGCAGCAATACGCTGGCGATAATCTGCAGACTGTTGGCAACCCGATGGCGAACCTCCTGCAACAGGACGTGGGCTGCGCGGGCTGATTCTTCTTTCTTCGTCGCGTCGGCCCACGCTTGCGTGACGTCCGACACAGTGACGAGGATACGTGTCTGTTCAAGATCGAGGTAGGTCAGCTGGCTCGCTTGAATAATCAGATGCCTAACGGGCCGTTGCGGCTGTTTCAGGTCGACGTCGCGCGCGGGCGGCGTTCCTTCACCAGACATCGTTGCGGTCAGCAAGGATCGCAGTTCGGGAATATCCCATTTGCCGTCATCCAGGGCATAGAGAGGTTGCCCAGTCAGTTGCGCCTCGTCGACGCTGAAAACTGCGCAGAACGACATGCTCGCCGCGATAATATTGAGTTGGCCGTCCAGAAGCAGCAACGGCGCGGGCGACGACCTTACGATAGCCAATGTCAGGCTCAGCGCTACGTCTTCTGGACTATGTTTTTCTGCGGACATCATAAGCCTTCGAGAACCGGAGGCTTGCGGAACGAAAGCCAGATACCGGGAGGTCGCGCTTGTGGAAGGGCCTAAACCGACACCCTTCAGGGCGTTCGCATGGTTCGATAATGCGTGGCTGCGGGTAAAGTTCCGGCCTCAGACAATGCCGCATGATGCCGGGCACAAGAACTGTGTGATTTTTCCGCAGCCCTATCTCTCACGCCGAGCACGGTCAGAAACAGCAAGACGAAACGGCAGCTTTCGCAAAGATGGAGACAGCTTCCAAACATGCCGACCGTCAATAACGGCCAAATTTTGTCACTCGAGATGGTCGGGACCTTTATCATATCTGTGTCAGAGCGTGTTACATTGACAGCGGTGCTGCATATCCCGTCAACTCTAGGTAACCGCGGCCATTCTGCGTACGCACTAAACCTTCCCAATATACGGGTAACCCGCTGGACCGGGCATCCAGTTCCTGGTCGGCAAACATAGGTGTTAGCTCCAGACGTTTTTCACCTTCGGGCAGCTTGATCGTCAGAATTTGCGCGACGGGATATACCGCCCCGGTACGTTTTGACCGCCATGTACGTGTGGGCGTAAAACGGACGTCGTTTGGTTTAAGCGTTAGGTCATTTCCATTTGCTCGGCGATATGTTCCACCAGCCCAAGCAGCGCGGCCATTCTTTCCACGCACGCGGAACGCCATTAACGAACTACCATCGTCGAAATTAAGCCCGACCCAGTCCCAACCTACCGCCCCTGCGCCCAGTAAGCGTGATGACCATTCACGGTCGAGCCAGCTACGTCCGGTAACTTTGGCCGTTGACTCCCCCCGGGTAATTGTTCCTGTCACAGCCATTTGCGGCAGCGAGTAATAATAGCTCGCCGATTTGCGATCGGGCCCTTTTTGACTATAGCCCCGTTCACCTTGCAAAATTGCTGGTTGCGTCGGCTTGAACAAGAGATTGAGCGAAAAGCCACGCGCTTTTATTTTTGCGGCAAACCGACCGTCGGGCAGACGCAAAAAGCGCCAGTCCTTAATGCGAATATCGGCGTCACCAACCTTGGCTTCTGCGATGCCGAAACCACTGCGCGCTGACCGCTGATCATGCAGCAGCTTGCCAATCGATGGATCAGAAACTGCGGTATGCGCAAACAGAATTTGCTGCGGTGCAAACTTGCTCGGGTTGCGCGCATCTACACGGGGGCGCGTGCGAAAGAAGGTAATTTGAAATCCTAATTCCTCGCCCTTTGTGGTTTTCACCGTGCCTGTCACGTACCACCATTCAGTGCGGTAATCAGGGTGCGCCCCGTGATCTTGGGGAAATGTAAATGCGCGACCGGGTTCAACGTCGGGGTAGCTGAAGTCTGGCGTCTGTGCCACGCTGGCGGTGGTGAGCGCATAAGCGGCTATACCAAAGAAGAACCAGCGGATCACCAGTCTGCCCTCACTGCGCGAATTGCGTCCGTTGATACGGCCTGCCTGCCGGCAAGCATTGCAGTGATCGCCGAGGCCGCAATCAAGGCGATCACGACCATAATCATCAGCAGAAGGGGAAGTTGAGTCGTCATGGTCCAATTGAAAGATTGCGGATTGATAACGTGAATGAGCACTTGGCTAATCCCTATACCCAACGTCACACCGACGACCCCGCCAATTGCACCCAATAACGCGCCCTCGACACCCAGCATGGCAATAATTTGGCCGCGCCCGACACCAATGTGACGCAACATACCAAACTCGCGTTTTCGGGCGTTTGCCTGCGCCGAGGCTGTTGCCGCGACACCTGCCAACCCGACAATAATCGCGATGGCTTCCAACATATAGGTAATGGCGAAACTTCGATCGAATATCGACAAGGCCAAGGTCCGAAGCGTTGCGGGTTCTGCCATGGATAGTCGTGACTGTAATATTGTCGGTGCAGCTGCCCGTATTGTCCGCTGCACATCTGTAATGGCAGCACCCGGTTGCAATATCACCAGAGCATCATCCCGCACGCGGTCACCAGTCAGCCGGATATAGTCTGTACCGTCGATCACGATTGCGCCTTGCTGCCGGGAATAATCGCGCCAAATGCCTGCAACCATGAACTGAGTATTCCTGCCGATTGGTAAGCTAATCGTATCGCCAACTTCGCGTTTCAAAATTCGCGCGGCAGGTTCGGATATCCAGACCGCGACGGTTCCGGTTGGCGGCGTTGCTTCACTCCCGATCACTTTAAGATCCGCAGGGCCTTCGCCCACAGGACGCACGATTAGCGTTATGGGCGGCTGATCAGGTTGAAGCGTTATGGGTACTTGCTTGTTGAACAGCATAATCTTGACACCAGGCGCCGCTGCCATCGTATCTTGAGCGGCTTCATCGAAACCGCCCCAGCCTGGTTCAGAACGGACATAGAGGTCGCCCGTTAATATCTCACCCAGCCAGTTATCAACAGCGCCTCGAAAGCTTGTAACCATCACGGCCATAGCGATCATTAAGGCTGTGCTAGCGACGATGCCGCACAATGCTGTAGCGGCAGCGCGTGGTGCGCCATACAAATGCTGAATTGCCAAATCTGTTGCTACGCTTCGCCGCGGCCTGCGAACTAAGGGCGTTAGCAACGTGCGTGCGAGCCAGGGCATCGCTGTTATGCCAGTAGCCAACAGCAACGCCACCGACAGATAGCCAAACAACGGCAGGCCGCCGACTGCGGGTAACGATGCAGCCGCTATGCCGGTTACGAGCAGGGCAATGGGCAGGCGCGCGCGCAGCGGATTGCGTGGATCAACACTATCGCCGGCATTTTTTAACGCCGCGGCGGGTGCTGCGCGCGCGCCTTGCAAAGCCGGAATCCAGCTGCCTCCGACCGCAGCGGCCACGCCGAGCGCGAAGAATCCAGCGGCTGCTAACGGCGCAAAGACCAAAGCAGGCGGGGCATCGCTGAATATTCCGCTCCCGAGATCGCCGCCAAGAATGTTGATGGCAATGACTGCAAGGCCAAGCCCGAGTACTATCCCAGCAACAGCGCCAATGAGACCAGCAAGAGCACCCTCAATAGTGACTAAGGCAACTATCCCGTTACGTTGAAGACCTAAAGTGCGGAGCAAGGCAAAACTCTGCAAACGCCGCGCAACCGACAGAGATTGTGTTGAATACACAAGGAAGGTGCCAGTGAACAATGCAACGAGCGCTAACATCGACAGATTTACCCGATAAGCCCTCGAGAGTGCATCGCTTTGTTGTGCATTATCATTCTCGTCACTAACGATTGCATCAGATCGGAGCAATATTGCAAGCATAGCCCGGACATCACCTGGTTGGACATCCGGTTCCAACTTCAAATCAATCCGATCAATCTTTCCGAGCCGTCCAAATAGATATTGTGCCGCCGCGATATCCATGACGCCTACGCGGCGGCCCTCGGCTATGCCGGGTAAGAGACCACGCACGACCATCGGCTGCGCCCGTCCATTTGCGTTTATGGTTACAGTGTCACCGACGCGCAGTTTCCCCGCCGTCAGTGCGTCTTTGGAGAGGAATAGGGCGTTGCCGGCGAACATGTCGTCGCCATTGCCAGCACCCGCATTGGCAGGGGCACCGATCAGGCTTGGCGTGACCTCGGCTGCGCGAAGCACATCAAGCCCAAGCAAACGAAAGGGCCGACCATTTGCGTCGTTTGCGTTGAGCACCACTACCGGGCTTGCATCAGCGACGCCCTCGACACCAATCACCTTTGCGTAAAGCGCCTCGTCAAAGCCAAGATCGCTGGCAGCTTTAACTTGGAGATCAGCTGCGCCATTCACGGTGCTCACGGCTTGACCAAAAGCAGTCAACGCCGATCCGTTGATCAAATGCACTGCAAATCCAAGCGCGACTCCGACGGCAATAGCTACAACGGCGAGGAGTATGCGGCCGGGATGCTGACGCCATTCGCCGATGATTAACCAGCCGAGCGCCCTTGACGGGTTACTTGACATTGACAGGTGCGAGCCCGGTGGCTGTCAGTACCAATGTCCGGTCCGCGATTGCCGCCGCAGCCGCAGAGTGGGTCACGAGCAAACCAGCGGATCCCGAATTTCGTGTAGAATCTGCGAACAACTGTAAAATCCGCGCAGCAGTCTCGCTATCCAGATTGCCGGTTGGCTCATCAGCCAAGATCAACGCAGGTTTGTGGATTAATGCGCGTGCGATCGCGATGCGCTGTAACTCACCGCCCGACAAATCTCGCGCATAGTCACTACCCCTGTTACCAAGGCCCACCAATTCTATCATTGCATCAGCGCGCGCATCAATGTCGTTTTTGTCGCCTGCTGCCAGCGCCAGCGGCAATGCAACATTTCGGCGAAGTGTGAGATAGGGTAAAATATGGAAGGCCTGGAATACAAAGCCGATCTGGCGGCGGCGGAGGTCCGTCAATCCTTGCTCATCGAGCAGCGCTAGATCCTCGCCACCAATCAGGATCTGACCCGCATCATAACGTTCAAGCCCGGCAGCCATGTTGAGTAGTGTTGATTTGCCGGATCCGGATTCGCCCACAATAGCTACAAGTTCGCCAGGTGCGACGGACAGAGAGAGGTCTTGAAACAGCACGCGACCACCCGGGACGCTTTTCGTAAGCGCGCGCAATTCAAGCAATGAGGTCAACGGGTTTCTCTCAGTTTAAAGAACCAGAGCGCTTAATAGCGCAAAGGAGCAATATCGCACATGCCATCAAAACAATTGTCTGGCTAGAACGGGATGTGAGAGACCGCAATTTCTCGCTATACTAAAGATGGCTGGCTATTGTAATTATTGCAATATATTAATGATTTATACTGGTTCCCCGGTAAGGATTCGAACCTCAATAGACGGAGTCAGAGTCCGTAGTCTTACCGTTAGACGACCGGGGAACAGAGGCCGCGCGTATATGCGGGTGCCCTTATGTGGTCAACCCGCTGAATCCGGACGAAATGGGCAACATTCAAAAATGTTGAATTTTTAACTGTCAGCGGGTAGCACGGTCGGTAGGTACCGGCGGCATATTCGCCCGGATAGAAAATAAGAAGTGAGTTATCGGCTATGGGCGAGAATGTCGCACCATCGCCGCAAAAGGGACGCGGGCGAAAACGCAAAAAGCCGCCCCGTCACAAAAATGCGGCGCCAAAGGCTGCAAAAATGCAGCATGCTTCAGCAGATGGCGCAGCGCGTTCCGATGTAGCGACCACTTTTTCAGATACCCCGGTTGAAACACCGCAAGCGCGCCAAGTGGTAATGCGGAGAAACTGGCTTGAACGCACAGCTTATGCGGCGCTTGATCTTGGGACTAACAATTGTCGATTGCTCATTGCGCGGGCAGGTGGGGACGATTTTACCGTCGTAGACGCGTTTTCGCGTGTTGTGCGCTTGGGCGAGGGGCTAACGTCTACCGGGAGAATGAGCGACGAGGCGATGGACCGCGCTGTTGAAGCGCTCTCCGTGTGTGCAGACAAGCTTAAAAAACGTAACGTTGTGCTGGCACGGTCGGTTGCTACCGAAGCCTGTCGTCAAGCCGTAAATGGCGCACAATTTATTGAGCGCGTAAAACGCGAAACGGGGATTCACCTCGATATTATCACGCCCAAGGAAGAAGCGCGCTTGGCGGTGATGGGGTGCCACGCACTGCTTGAATCCGGCGAGGGCCCGGCTTTAATATTCGACATTGGGGGGGGCTCAACTGAGTTAGTCCTTGTGTCCACGACTGGGCTGGTGCCTGAAATACTTGATTGGGTCAGCGTTCCTTGGGGCGTTGTGTCGCTGACGGAAAGTGAACGGTCAGAGGGCGACAGTCCGGAGCAATTGAAAGCTGTCTACAAATCCATGCGCGATAAAGTCATGGCCAGCTTCTCAGACTTTGCTGCCCGGCTTCCCAAAGACGGGGGTGAGCGTCGACTGTTGGGAACTTCAGGGACGGTTACGACGCTTGCGAGTGTCTATTTGAAGCTCAACAGCTACGACCGGCGTGCGGTCGATGGGCTGCATTTGCCGACCGCGGCCATGCGCGACATCAGCGGCGAACTTGCCCGCCGAAACATTCAAGGGCGGGCGGAGTTTCCAACTATTGGTCACGAGCGCGCTGATCTGGTGGTGGCAGGCTGCGCTATTCTCGAATCCATATTTGACATATGGCCCGGAGAGCGGTTGGGCGTTGCCGACCGTGGCATTCGCGAGGGTATATTACGCGCCCTGATGGCAAGCGACGCCAAGCGTCGCAATCGACGGAACTGAGATATGGCGAATAATCTTTTTGGTGGCAAAGACTCAGGTCGCACCCTTGCAGGCAAGCAAAAGGTCAAGACCGCGAAGCGGCGCACGGCGCAATCCACGCGTTGGCTCGAACGTCAACTTAACGACCCTTATGTGAAGCGTGCGCACGGTGAAGGCTATCGAAGCCGCGCCGCGTATAAGTTAGTCGAACTTGACGAGAAATTCCACATTCTGCGGGGTAAAAAGGCTGTCGTTGATTTGGGGGTTGCGCCTGGCGGGTGGGCGCAGGTTGTCCGCAGGCAACAGCCAAAGGCCGCGATCGTTGGCATCGACATTCTGCCGGTTGATCCGATCGAGGGTGTTGTTTTGCTTGAAATGGATTTTATGCATGACTGCGCGCCTGACAGGCTGATAGCCGAGCTTGGGAGCCCGCCTGACCTCATTTTGTCCGATATGGCGGCGAATACCGTTGGACATAAACAGACAGACCATTTGCGCACTATGGGGCTTGTCGAAGCTGCCGTCGATTTTGCAGTCAAAGTCCTCATGCCAGGTGGCGATTTTGTCGCAAAGGTGTTTGCGGGCGGAACCGACCCCGCAATGTTAAGTATTTTGAAGACGAACTTCACCACGGTTAAACATGCAAAGCCGCCGGCAAGCCGAAAGGGCTCGGTGGAATGGTATGTCATTGCGCAAGGTAAAAAAGTCTAACTAAAAAACCGTGTCAGCCCTGCCGGCGTGCTTTTTCAACTGCGCTTTTTAGCGCATCAAATCCGAGAGCACCTTCCAATATTTGGTCGCCAATGATGAAGGTCGGCGTCCCATTGAAACCAATCTGCTGCATCATCGCAAGGTTACGTTCAATCTCTTGAGACGCTTGCGGTGACGCGGCAAATGTCCGCGCGGCATCTATGTCCAGCCTGGCGGTCCTTGCGGCGGCGACAATACTGGACTCTTCCGCACGACCACCAGCGAACAGCGCGTCATGAAATGCCTTATGCTTGCCCTGTCGTGCGGCGGCGAGGGCCCATAAGGCAGCAGTCCTACTGGACTGGCTCAGGATCGGCAGTTCGCGATAAACAAGCCTGATATTGCCATCGCTTTTTAACAGCCGTTGCACATCAGGCACGCTCGCGCGGCAGAAACCACAATTATAATCTGTAAACTCGACGATTGTAATGTCACCCTTTGGATTTCCGGCCTCTGCTCCGGGAAACGGTTTGGCGATTTCGTTCCCGGCTGCGGTCAACCTTTTGGATACTTCGCGCCGCTGAAGGATGGCGACCGCATCTGTAATTATTTCGGGATTTTCGAGGATATAAGCTTTTACGAGAGCCTCGGTCGCCCTCCGATCAGCCGGGGACATGCCAGCTGCTGCAACAGCCTCATCTGCAGATTTGGTTGCGCCATCGGCTGTAGGTACAACATTAAATGGCCGAACCGGGGCAGGGGTCGGCCAGAAGATATACGCCCCTAACGCAAGCAATATGGTCAGCCCAGCAACAAGTGTTGCAAGGATAATCCGTCGGTTTGGGGCATGTTCGGTCATAGTTGCTCGTTAGCGTTGAACGTGCTTTTCTGCCAGCAATTTAGCGGCGACGCTTTTTCAATGACGCCAGCTTTGCCTCGGCGACCATATTAATATCCTGCGCTCTGATCCAGTCGGGCGAATTTTCAGGCAGGCCGGCCATTGCAGTTTGTGCATTAGGCAAGGCAAATTGCGGTGCTCCTTCCATCAAATAGCGCTCGGCGCTCGCCAGCGCGGCCCGTGCCGTATCGCCTTTTTGTTCATAAACCACACCGAGCTGGTACCAAGCAAAAGGGTTTTGATTATCCTTTGTGACCGCAGCTTTTAGAACTTGGACAGCTTCGTCGAGTTGTGATTTGTCTTCAGTGGCGATCAAGGCATGTCCAAATATCGCGGCAATTAATGGCTGGTTCCCGGTCAGATTGACTGCCTTGCGCAATGGAATTATTGCGTCCGCTGGCCGACCCGATTCCAATAGAATTTGTCCGTGCAGTTCCAGAAAATAGGGGTCATCTGGAGCAGATGCGACAAGCGCAGAGGATTCATCGAGAGCCTTTTGTGGATAAGCTGATTTATGCCACGCATAAGCCCGCGCATAACGCGCAGGAACCGACTTGTCAGAGTCAGGATAATCCCGAAATGTCACGTTTGGATCGGCAAGATAGCCGGTGAGCTTGGCCTTAATACGCTTAAAGTCATTTTCCCATTTGGGGTTCAGCGGCGTGTTCCATGCAGGGTCGGCGGAATAGGTGTCTTGTAAAACAGCGATGCGCTCGCCCGACAAAGGGTGGGTTCGACCGTAGCTGTCCTCTTGAGGTATACCCAAGCGGAATTCAAAATTTTGAAGCTTCTTGAAAAAACTGATGGAACCCCGGCCGGTGATCCCAGCCTTCGACAAATATTGCGCACCCGAAGCGTCGGCGGTGCCTTCCTGCCCGCGGCTATAGGCAAGAAACTTGCCCATAGCTGCTTGTTGCCCAGCCGACATAATTCCCATACCGGCTTCGCCTGCACCCGCAGCGATGGCTGCTGCCGCCAAAATCAGGCTGGCGATGCTGATACCGCTGGCGGCAGAAATGCCTTCATCGAAACGCACAACGTGGCCGCCGACTACATGACCAAGTTCGTGGGCAATGACACCTTGCACTTCGTTTGCGGACGTTGCGGCGTCCAGCAACCCGCTATGCAGATAAACGGCCTGACCGCCCGCCACAAACGCGTTGATCGATTTGTCGTTGATCAGAATGATGTCGACATTGTTTGGATCCAAACCTGCTGCGGCAATCAGCGGAGCCGAAATCTCGTCAAAAAATGCTTCGGTTTCGGCATCGCGCAAAATCGATTGTGCCATTGCTGGCTGGATTGCCACGACGACAGCAAGAAATAGGACAAATGCCATGCGGATGGCGCGAAACGCAATTTGGCTCATACAAAGTGAATGGCGCGATCTGTATGAACACGCAATGAAGAAGTTAGGCAAAACAAAGCCCCGCCAGTTGATAACTGGCGGGGCTGATGTGTTTTTCCAATGCGGCTTAGCCGAATGTACGTTGCCACCAACCGGTGCGAGGGGGACCATCTTCGGTCCCCGCTTCCGGAGCACTTGAGGTCACGTCCTGAGGCGAATCCTTTGCGACGGCCTTTTTCCGCGGTGTTTTCGTTGGTGGCTTGGGAGCGTCGGGAGCTTCTTCGGCCACCGCTTCAGCAACATCCACGGTTTTTTCCTTCGCTTTGCCGCGGGGCTTTGCAGGTGCCTTCACCTTGGCTGCCGAAGGTTTGTCGGTAGTCGCAGGCGCGTCGGTTGTTTGCGCCGCCACTTCGGTATCAACGGCAACCGTTTCGGCTTTTGGTTTTGCGCGACTGCGGCGCTTTGGCTTTGCGTCGGGTTCCTCGGCAGGTTCGGCTTGCGTTGCTTTGGCGGGTTGAACCGTCTCAGTCGCAGCTTCTATGCCCGCTTCCTGACGGTCACGGCCTCTGCCACCCCGACGCCCGCGACGTGCCTTGGGCTTGCTATCGGTGTCAGCCTCAACGGTTTCAACCAGGCCATTTTCCGGTGGAGTATCGCCAGCAGCCTCATTGTCGTCCGCACGCGACTCTTCGCCCTCCGGACGGCCATCACGTTCACGACCCTTGCCACCGCGGCGTCCACGGCGACGCTTGCGCTTGCGGCCCTCTGCTGCTTCGCCGTCTTCGCGTGGACGTTCGTCACGGGCACGGCGTGGTTCACGCGCTACGTCTTCAACTTCCTCAATATCGTCTTCGACATCGTCAAATTCATCTTCGATATCGTCGTCTTCGATATCAATAATGGGCGGCAGAGCGACAGGGCGCTCTGGACGTGGGCCCGAACTGGACACCGCAAGTTTTGCACCTTCAGTCTCGCCATTCGGAACGATTAGAACGCGGACATGGTAGCGGTCTTCGATCGCAGCCAGTTCAGCTCGTTTGTTGTTGAGGCAATAGATTGTCGCCTCTTGGCTTGCCTGCAACACGATCTGGTTGCCATTGCCCTTTGCGGATTCGTCTTCGATAAGACGCAGCGCGGACAAGGCAGCTGATGATGCGGTCCGCACAAGGCCGGTGCCTTCACAATGTGGACATTCGCGTGTGGACGCTTCCAGAACGCCAGTGCGCAGGCGTTGGCGGCTCATTTCCATCAAACCGAAGCTGGAGATACGCCCCACCTGAATGCGGGCGCGGTCATGCTTTAGCGCCTCTTTCATTGCGCGCTCGACCTTGCGGGCGTTCGAGTGGTGCTCCATGTCAATGAAGTCGATTACAACGAGACCGGCCATATCACGCAAGCGCAACTGTCGGGCGATCTCGCGTGCTGCTTCGAGGTTTGTAGACAGCGCGGTTTGTTCGATACCGTGTTCTTTGGTCGAACGGCCTGAGTTGATGTCGATTGAAACCAGTGCTTCAGTCGGGTTAATGACGATATAGCCACCGGATTTCAATTGGACGATTGGCTGATACATTGCGTTCAGCTGGTCTTCGACATGATAGCGCTGGAACAACGGAACTGGATCGGCATAATGCTGAACGCGCTTTGCATGGCTCGGCATCAGCAGCTTCATAAAGTCCTTGGCGGCCTTGTAGCCATCGGGTCCTTCGACAAACACCTCGTCGATATCCTTGTTATAAATATCGCGGATGGCACGTTTGATCAGATCGCTGTCGGTATGGATCAGCATGGGTGCTGCACCGCGCAATGTGCGCTCGCGGATTTCGTCCCAAAGTCGCGCCAGGTAATCAAAGTCCCGCTTGATTTCCGGCTTTGTGCGGGCAAGGCCCGCCGTTCGGATGATGCAACCCATCGTGGAGGGCAAGGTGAGGTCGGAAATGATCGACTTCAGCCTTTTGCGATCCGCTGCACTGTGGATTTTGCGACTGATACCACCACCGTGCGATGTGTTTGGCATTAACACGCAATATCGTCCGGCCAGACTTAAATACGTCGTGAGCGCTGCACCCTTGTTGCCGCGTTCCTCTTTGACAACCTGAACCAACAAGACCTGCCGGCGATGAATGACGTCCTGAATCTTGTACCTGCGGCGCAAGTTCATGCGCTTGGCACGCACCTCGTCACTTGCCTTTGGCGCACGGCTCTCGCCGTTGCGTCCGCCGCGACCACGACGGCGACGGTTATTGCGGCCGTTGTCGCCTTCACCTTCGCCACGTTCGGTTTCGCCGCGGTCGTCTTCATCGGACTCGTCGCCATTGTTGAGGTCGGGTTCTTCGCCCTCCGTCATGTCAATGGTGTCGATGCTGTCGTCGGAGTCGACTTCGATCAGGTCAGTAACGTCGTCTTCGCGCTCTGCAGAACCCTGCATAATGTCTGCAGGTTCGTCGCTTTCTTCTTCCTCCTGCTCACGCAGGGCGGCTTCTTCTGCTGCAGCTTCGGCTTCTTCAGCCAACAGCCGTTCACGGTCCTCGCGCGGAATTTGGTAATAGTCC
The DNA here is from genome assembly GCF_046596595.1 of Sphingorhabdus sp. Classification (GTDB taxonomy): domain Bacteria; phylum Pseudomonadota; class Alphaproteobacteria; order Sphingomonadales; family Sphingomonadaceae; genus Sphingorhabdus_B. Next base: position 6,956 of record NZ_JBKJMB010000087.1, on the reverse strand, counting down.
GGGTGAATTTCGGCGAAAGCCAAAAATCCGTGGCGGTTGCCGCCATAATCGACAAAGGCCGCTTGAAGCGACGGTTCGACTCTGGTTACTTTCGCGAGGTAGATGTTTCCTTTGAGCTGCTTGTGCTCAGCTGATTCAAAATCAAATTCCTCAATTTGGTTCCCTGTTACGACTGCGACCCGGGTTTCCTCCCGGTGACGCGCGTCGATTAGCATACGCGTTGTCATGTAATTTACTCCAGCGAGCATAACGCCTGGTTGTGACCCAAAGGCCGCTCGCTTCATTGTTGATGCATTGCCGGTTCCGACGCAAAGCGTTCATGTCGGCAAAGCGATATGGTGGAAAAGAGAGAATTGCGTCTGCTGCTTGTGCATGGCGGGCGTGTATCGCGCGCGCTTGAATTCCAACCCATGCGCCATTCCCTGATCGGGCGGCGTTGTTGGAAATATCATGCCTCATGTAGCGTCAACCTGTTGCGTTGCCGTGCAGAAATGTCCGAACGGCGGATTATCGGGAAATTCACGAAAAACTCCCTGTACGTAGGCGCTAGCACTCCCGCAGGTTGTCGGCAAGGGCGTCGCGCGATTCTGCTGCTGATTTACGTCATAGGTGATCTGTTTTTATTCTTAATTTGTCATTAACCATGTCGCGACAGCTCCAGACCATCCCGCATTGGCCGATATTGTCACGAATATGCGGGGTAGCAGCAATGTGGGACAAATAAAATTCTGGACGAAGATTGTTGCGCAGTCGCATAAGTCATCCATGTTTTCCATTTTGCTGTCTGTTGCCATACCAATTTTAGCTTCGCCTGCGATGGGTGGAACGATTCAGAAGACATCGACGCAGGACGGCGCGGTCATTGTTGAGTTTGCCGACGTAGTTGATAAAGTGAACAGCTTCGCGCTTGCAGAGCCAAATGGCATTGCCGTGGAGATATTTGGCGCGATTGCCGGCCGATCAGCATTAGCACGCGGACCTATCCAGACCATCCGTCAGGGACAGCTCAGCACTGACACGGCGCGAATTATATTGGACCTTGCTGAACCTGCACTTGTGACAGGCGGCACTTTTACTGCGGATGGCAAGAGCTTTCGGGTTAACTTGACGCCAGCGGCACCGACAGAATTCTCGGTCAGGATTGCGCATGGCAAAACCGAGATTCTGCCCCCGCTGGCATTTCGCGCAGAGCCGCCGAAGCGACGTTACGAAGTCACTGCGCCCATTCGGACAAATGTCGGAAAGAGCTTACCTGCAATAAGCGGCCCTGCCGATGAGAGCCTTCCATTGGTTGTGATAGATGCGGGCCACGGCGGTCATGACCCCGGCGCGATCAGTCCGCACGGAGGGCTTCAGGAAAAAAATGTAACCTTGGCGATTGCCAAGGCCGTGCGAGATGAAATGCTCAAAAGCGGACGCGTGCGCGTCGCGCTAACTCGGGATTCGGACAAATTTATTGTACTGCAAGACCGTTATCAGTTGGCCCGAAAGCTCAATGCAGACCTGTTCATCTCCATTCATGCCGATAGCGCCGAAAACCCCGAGGCAAATGGCGGCACGGTATATACATTATCGGAAATTGCCTCGGACCGGGAGGCACAGCGGCTGGCCGCACGCGAAAACAAGGCGAATATCATCAATGGCGTGAATCTGGGCGGGGCGGACGCCAATGTTTCATCAATCCTCATTGACCTTACGCAACGCGAGACGATGAATGTTTCTGCCGATTTTGCAAAATTGTTGCTGCGCGAGGCAATGCCAAATATGCGCATTCGTGGCAATTCGCACCGCTTTGCCTCGTTCATTGTTTTGAAGGCACCTGACACACCCTCGGTGTTGTTTGAAACGGGCTATTTAAGTAATGAAGGTGACGTCAAATTTTTGTCCTCCGCTGGTGGACAGCGCAAGGTGGCAAGGGCCCTCGCCGACGCAATCCAGGTCCATTTCGCAAGGCGGATCTCTGTGCGTTAAAGTGTTGGCTTGAGTTGACACGACAGTTTCCCGTCTTTTTGCGCATTAAGATTCTGGACCTGCCCAGCAAATCGGCTAGATAGGGCCCGCAATGAATAACGCCCCCCCACCCGCCGAAGGGCCCAAGCCCATCAGCTACACCCTGAAACGCGATGCCGAGGGATTTTTCGGACGGTGGCGGGATAAATGGCTGGGTTGGTGGCAAAGCAAGCGCTTTCGTCTGGCTACTTATGCCGTTCTCGTGTTTTTCGCCCTTATTCTCTTGGCATGGACTATATTTGCCCGAAACCTTCCTGATGCCGAGGCACTCATCGAGTATGAATCGCCACTGCCCACAGTAGTGCGCGACGTCAATGGCGAGCCTTTTCATAGTTACGCCCGTGAACGGCGCGTTCAGTTGGAATATGCTGATTTTCCAAAAACACTGGTGCATGCCTATCTTGCGGCTGAGGATAAGACGTTTTTCAGCCATGGCGGGATCGATTATCCAGGTATTGTGTCAGCCCTCTTTGACAACATTTTTAGCAACAAACGCTCGCGTGGTGCGTCGACTATTACGCAGCAGGTGGCAAAAAACTTATTGCTGACAAACGAATATAGCTACACCCGCAAGGTGAAAGAGGCGATACTTGCAAAGCGTATCGAGAATGCGTTGACCAAGCCGCAGATCCTATCGCTATACCTTAACGAAATCGCGCTTGGGCGGCAGGCATTCGGCGTCGAAGCGGCGGCACAAGCCTATTTTGCGAAAAGTGTTGATCAGCTTCAATTGCATGAAATGGCGTTTTTGGCGATTTTGCCGAAGGCCCCCGAACGGTATGGCCGGGCAAAAAACGCTGAACTAGCGATTGCGCGGCGCAACTGGGTGCTTGGCGAAATGCGCGCCAATGAATGGATTACCGATCCGCAGCTTGCTTCTGCCCGTGCTCAGCCGCTTGGTCTCGTTACCCAGCGCGGAACCGGATATAAAAATATTGGTGGGTATTTTGCGGAAGAAGTGCGCCGCCAACTGATCGAAAAATTCGGGGAAACCGACAGCGCAGGACCATATAGCGTCTATTCGGGCGGCTTGTGGGTGCGCTCATCCATGAACCCTGAATATCAATTGCTTGCAACCAAGGCGTTGCGCGATGGTCTGCTTCGATACAATGCGGGGAAAGCCTGGAAGGCAAATCTCGGCACGATCGATGTGACCGACGATGAATGGCCATCACGTTTTGCGTCTACGAACATCGGCATCGATTACGCGAACTGGCGGGCCGGGGTTGCGCTTGGCAAGGGCCGGGTGGGATTTGCCGACGGCACAATTGCCCGGTTGAACGGTGGTCCAGCGGCCATGAAGGCTGGTGATGTCATTGCAGTCGCGCCGCAAGGTACAAACAGTTTTGTCGTCCGTAGTGTGCCCGAGGTTGGCGGCGGTATGGTTGTACAAAATCCGAATAATGGCCGCGTCCTTGCCGTTCAAGGCGGCTTTGACAACCGCATTTCTAGCTTCAATCGTGCGACACAGGCCCAACGTCAGCCAGGTTCTACGATAAAGCCCTTTGTCTACGCAACAGCGCTGGACAATGGCATGACACCCACCTCCATCATCGTCGATGGCCCGTATTGCGTGTGGCAAGGTGCAAATCTGGGTCAGAAATGCTTCCGCAATTTCAGCGGCAGCGGAGCAGGGCCGCAAACCATGCGTTGGGGCCTTGAACAATCGCGCAACCTGATGACGGTGCGAGCTGCCGCGGAATCGGGCATGGACAATGTGACGGATACATTCCGCGCCATGTCGATAGGCGATTATCCTGATTATCTGTCGTACGCGTTAGGGGCAGGCGACACGACCGTGCTGAAAATGGTCAACGCTTATTCGATGCTGGTTAATCATGGCCGCGAGTTGAAACCTACGCTGATTGATTTCGCCCAGAACCGCAAAGGCAAGGTCATCTGGCCGGCCAAGTGGAAGTCATGCACTGGCTGCCGCGCACCCGATTGGAATGGCAAGCCGATGCCTCGCTTTGCCGCAGCGGGTAAGCAAGTCATGGACCCGATTACAGCCTATCAAGTCGTGCACATGTTGGAAGGCGTCATTGAGCGCGGGACAGCAGTCACGTTGCGCGAACTCGATCGGCCATTGTTTGGCAAAACCGGAACCACCACTGGCCCAACCAATGTCTGGTTCATTGGCGGATCACCGCATCTTGTCGCAGGGCTATATCTGGGCTTTGACCAGCCACGCAACATGGGCGGTTACGCGCAGGGCAGTTCACTTGCTGCCCCAATCTTCAAGCAATTTGCACGCACTGCAATGGCCGGAATGCCTAAAACACCATTCGTTGCCCCAGCGGGCACACGGCTTGTCCGGATCGATCGCAAGAGTGGGAAACGGGTCTATGGAGCATGGCCGGGGGCTGACCCCAAAGGCGCTGTCATTTGGGAAGCCTTTAAAGCCGAGACTGAACCAAAGCGTTCCATTCGCCAGGATGAACTTGCCGCGCGGGGGGACAAGCCCAAGAAAAAAACGACGAGCCAGACTGACGGTGCAGCGAGCACGACAACTTCGCCCAGCGCCAGTGTTGGCACAAAGCGCGACCAAGAGTTTATCCAACAAGAAGGCGGTATTTATTAGTCTGTGGATGTTGATGTTTTTGTGGCAGCGTTGATATCCTTGGGACATTGCCACCTTTGACTTGAGCGTCCAATCGGTTAAAGGCCGCGGCTGTTCTTTCATTCCCTTGGAGTTTCTTATGCGCGCCGACGCAGAAGGCTATGTTGCCCGCATTGATGCCGCCCTTAACCTCGTCAAGATGTCGCTTGATTGGGATCGCGCTTTGCGTCGTTTGGATGAGTTGAATGCAAAGGTTGAAGATCCAACCCTGTGGAACAATCCCAAAGCCGCCGAGGAAGTGATGCGCGAACGTCGCAGGCTGGATGCAGCCATTGGCACTGTGCGCGAAATCAATGCGGACAAAGCGGGCACGGTTGAGTTGATCGAGCTTGCCGAGATGGAAGGCGATGCCGAGCTTGGCGATGACGCCGCCAAGTCCCTGAAGGCGCTCGCTGACCGTGCGGACCGTGATAAGGTTTCGGCATTGCTGTCGGGCGAAGCAGATAGCAACGATACCTTCATCGAAATTCATGCGGGCGCAGGCGGCACTGAAAGCCAGGATTGGGCCGAAATGCTTCAGCGCATGTATTATCGCTGGGCAGAACAGCGCGGCTATAAAGTCGAAATGGTGGACTATCAGGCGGGCGATCAGGCAGGCATTAAGTCGGCTACGCTGCTCGTGAAAGGCGAAAATGCTTATGGCTACGCCAAGACCGAAAGCGGCGTCCACCGCTTGGTGCGCATCTCGCCTTATGACAGCGCGGCCAAGCGGCATACCAGCTTTTCAAGTGTCTGGGTCTATCCCGTTATCGATGACAATATCGAGATTGACATCAACGAAGGCGATTTAAAGATCGACACCTACAGGGCGTCGGGCGCGGGCGGGCAGCACGTAAACACAACTGATTCCGCCGTCCGTATTACGCACAAACCTTCAGGCATTGTTGTTGCAAGCCAAAATGATCGCAGCCAGCACAAGAACCGAGCCACCGCCATGGGGATGTTGAAAGCGCGGCTATATGAAGCCGAACTGCGCAAGCGCGAGGAAGTGGCAAGTGGCGAATATGCCGCCAAAACCGAGATCGGTTGGGGCCATCAAATTCGCTCCTATGTGCTCCAGCCCTATCAGATGGTGAAAGATTTGCGCACTGGCGTAACGTCTCCGAATCCCGGCGACGTACTCGACGGCGATCTCGACAACTTCATCGCCGCCGCGCTTGCACAGCGCGTGACTGGCGAGGCGGTTTCTGTGGACGATGTGGATTGAACCAAACCCTATGGCCGAGTTCGGTCATCCTGAACTTGTTTCAGGATCCTAATGTCGCACTTAAGTGAAAGTAAGATGCTGAAACAAGTTCAGCATGAAAGAACTATCGGCCACATTTGATCTGCTCAATGCAGCAAGCCGACGGGGCAGATAATACAGCATTCCGGCGGCGCTAAAGTCTATTCCCCCGGCGAGGCTGCGCTTCCGGCCAGTAGCCCGCCGTCGAGGTGGATTTCGCTGCCCGTCATGTAGCTCGCATCATCCGATGCGAGCAGCAGCGCGACAGCCGCAACCTCCTCGACAGTGCCGAAACGCTTGAGCGGGGTATCTGAAACCATCGCCGCCATCCGCGCATCGCGGCCCGGTCCGTCGCCGATCATTGCCTCCCACATGGGTGTCAAGATAGCGGCCGGATGTATCGAATTACAGCGGATCTTGAGACCCTGACCTGCGCAGTAGAGTGCAACCGACTTGCTATGGTTGCGAATGGCTGCCTTGGACGAGGCGTAGGCTGCGGCGCCCGGGATGCCCACAAGCCCCGAGCGGGAGGACATGTTGATGATTGAGCCTGAACCCTTGGCGCGCATCGCCTTGATCGCATAACGGCACCCCAAAAACGTTCCGTCCAGGTTGACGGCATGGACGCGGTGCCATTCTGCGAGGGTGGCGTTTTCGGGATCATGTGGACCGGGGCTATCCTCAAACCCGGTGATGCCCGCATTGTTGACCACGATGTCCACGACGGGATGCGCTGCAGCCAGCAAATCCCAGTCTTTTTCTGCCGACACATCCAGATGGAAAAACGCACCAGACAGTTCAGCCGTCAAGAGCGAACCGTTTTCGGCATCTACATCCGCGATGATGACTTGCGCGCCTTCCTGCGCGAAAAGCCGGGCAATCGCGGCACCAATGCCGCGTGCGCCGCCCGTGATGAGGGCGGATTTGTTCTGTAACTTGGGCATATTCTTGTTCCTGTGTTCAGGCGATATCGTTGCGCCGCGCTCGGGCGCGGATCTATCTGGGCCGGGTGGAAGTGCATTTGCACGGTTTAGCCTTGAATCACGGGACCTACTCCACTTATGCAGTTCGCAAGCATAAGGCGCGCCACGGGAGAGAGCA
>NZ_JBKJMB010000061.1:0-70969 GCF_046596595.1 Sphingorhabdus sp. | reverse complement strand
AACTCGATTGATACAGTTTTCGTATTAAACATAGATTTTCCTTTGACCCGCATGCCCAATGCGATGCGGGGCCTCTTGAGTTGCGGACATACCGATCCGCTGCGGATGGGGCATTTTGGAGCCCCGATGGCAGTCCAGCCTCATTGCCGGAGTGCCCTTTTCATGCTCGCCTGAAGCATATTCAGGAGACGCAATACGCAAACGGCCCGCCGAGGCGGGCCGAAAGTGAATTTACTTACGAAGACCGAGCTTCGCGATGAGGGCGGCATAACGCTCGCCATCGATTTTTTTCAAATAGTCGAGAAGCGAACGACGCTTGTTAACCATCTGGAGGAGACCACGACGCGAATGATTATCCTTGTGGTGGTCTTTGAAGTGGGAAGTCAGGGCATTGATACGGTCAGTCAGGATTGCGACTTGCACTTCTGGTGATCCGGTATCGTTAGGCTCGCGTGCGTGCTCTTTGATGACCTGGGCTTTACGTTCTGCAGTAATAGACATATTTTTCCTTCGAACATCACGGAGTAAGGTTAAAGCCACGGACAGTTTTCAATGTCCCGTCGATGTTCTCTACAAGTGCAATAGGCCGCAAATCTGCGCCCCTCGCCCAATGTAGCCCACCTTCCATGGCAATCCCGGTCAAGACGCGGCCCTGTTGGACCGCCCTTGCCTGTTCCGGGGAGAGATCTAGAGCCGGGATGTCGACCAGCCCTGCCTCTATCGGCAAGATAATGTCTTCTTGGGCGGCTCCTTGGCCGAATGCATTCAGTTTGTCCAGCGAAATCGCGCCTTGAAGGCTGAACGGACCGGCCCGCGTGCGGCGCAGCATCGAGACGTGCCCGACGGTACCAAGGGCATAGGCGATGTCACGTGCCAGTGAACGAATATAGGTGCCTTTTGTCACATGGGCAGATAACGTCACCGAGCTCAACGGCGCGTCACCCTGAACTTGGTTCTGGGTATCACTTTTATCCGGTTCTAAATAAGATGCTGAAACAAGTTCAGCATGACAGAATTTGAGTTGATAGACTGTGACAGCCCGCGACTTCATCTCGACCACTTCCCCTGCTCGCGCCAAATCATAAGCGCGCTTGCCGTCGATTTTGATCGCTGAGTAGGCAGGAGGTATTTGTTCGATTGGACCGGTAAATTGCGCGAGCACTTGCTGCAGTTGTACGACCGTTGGCCGCACGTCTGAAGTCGCAACGACCTCGCCCTCTGCATCAAGACCAGTTGTTTCCGTTCCAAAGCTGATGGTAAAATCATAAGACTTGGACGCATCCAACATCCGTCCGCAAAGCTTCGTCGCCTCACCCAACGCAATCGGTAGCACCCCGGTGGCCAGAGGATCGAGCGTTCCCCCATGGCCTACCTTGATTTTGCCAAAACCGGCACTGCGCAAATTACGCTTTACTGCTGCCACCGCCTGCGTTGACCCAAGCCCAAGTGGTTTATCAAGAATGATCCAGCCATGCATGCCTTGCGCTTTACGGCAGCGATTTCTTAAGTCAATTTGAAGGGGCGACGACTTGCTTGCCAGAGGCTATCGTCTGTTCACGCAATTTCTGTCTTTCTTTGCGCGGCAACGGCTTGTTTGCAGTCACCAAACTTGCAATCGCACATCGCTCGCCTCGAACAATGATATTGCTAAATTTGTCAAAAGATGCAGATCCGCGCGTATCGAAACCGATAGCCTGCGCAAAATTCAATCCCTGACATCCGCCAAGCAATTCAGCATAATACCAGCGGCGTTGCCGATCCTCTAACCAAATACCTTCATTACCGTCTGGTTCGAAATTTCGTATGGCACCCTGATTGGGGAACACGATGCGTGCTTCGACACCAAGTTCGGGCCAGATATGGTCTACCGGCTTTTTAGCCTGAACAGGCGCAGAAAAAGCGGTTGCAACGATCAAAATAGCCAATGCCATATGTTTCATAAACCCAAGCATATCGAGCTTTGGATGAATACCAAATGAAAAGTTTAGTTGTGGCCCCGGGCTGCATTAAAATGTTTACGGCACATCGCGATATAACGTTCATCGCCGCCGATTTCGGTTTGCGCGCCGTCGACGACAGCTTTGCCGAATTCATCAACGCGAAGGTTCATGGTCGCTTTGCGTCCGCAATCGCAGACACCTTTTAATTCAACGAGACTGTCGGCAATGCCAAGCAAGGCAGCGGAACCCGGAAATAGTTCACCCTGAAAATCGGTCCTCAGCCCATAGCAGACAACCGGAATTCCGGCTTCGTCTGCAAGGCGCGCCGCTTGCCAGACCTGTTCTTTAGTCAAAAACTGCGCTTCATCGATTAAAACGCAAGCCAATGGTGTTTCGCGATGTTGGACAAGCACGGCATTTTCGATGTCGGTAGTCGGCTCAAATCGGCTGGCGTCACCCGCCAAGCCGATCCGCGAGCTAATCGCGCCAAACCCCGGCCGGTCGTCGATAGCCGCAGTCCACAGCATCACCTTCATGCCTCGCTCGCCATAATTGAACGCTGCCTGCAGCAATGTTGATGATTTGCCCGCGTTCATCGACGCGTAGTAGAAATACAATTTGGCCATCAGCCAGCGTCGTTGGCGGACTCGTCCGCTTCTTCGTCCGTCAGATCCTGTTGGACCTTTGGCGCGCTTAACAGGGTTTCGATATGCGTTGCCTGATCAAAGCTGTCATCCGCCAAAAATTTCAGCTTTGCTGCATATTTCATGCTTACACGCGCCGCGACTTCCTTTTGAAAGAACGCGGTGTTTGTGCGCAGCGCCTTGAGCACCACCGCTTCATTCACCCCAAGTAACGGCTTGATAAACGCAGTCGCATGACGAAGATCAGGTGACATACGCACTTCAGTTACGCTGACGCTATGGCTGTTGAGAATGTCATCATGCACCTCGCCGCGCGCAAGCAATTCCGACAATATATGCCGAAACTGTTCACCTACGCGCAGCAGGCGGACCGAGCGGCCCTCTGGGCCAGTGTCGTTATGTTTAGCCATAATTTTCCCCTCTCAGGTCCAAGCTAAAATCACAACGTCCGTTCACGCTCCTCGATCTCGAAGACTTCAAGCATATCGCCTGCCTTGACATCGTTGGTATCCGCCAAGACGACACCACATTCGAGGCCAGCGCGGACTTCGTCGATATTGTCCTTGAAACGGCGCAGCGATGCAATCGTAGTTTTCGACACGATGACGTCCTCGCGGGTAAGACGGGCATATAGGCCCTTCTTGATGACACCCTCGGTGACCAACAGACCAGCGGCCTTGTCGCGCTTGCCCGACTTGAACACATCCTTGACTTCGGCACGTCCGACGACAGTTTCGATGATTTCTGGCCCCAACTCGCCCGCCATTTCCTTGGCGATGTCGGCAGTCAGGTGATAGATTACGTCGAAATACTTCAGGCGCACCCTGTCACGTTTGGCCAAGGCAGCGGCTTTGGAATTTGGACGCACGTTGAACCCGATGAGCGGCGCATTTGACGCGGCAGCGAGCAACATATCGGACTCGGTAATACCACCAACCCCGGCGAGCAACACGCGCACCTTGATATCGTCAGTCGAGATATTGTTAAGCGCCGTGACGATCGCCTCGACCGAACCCTGCACATCGCCCTTGATAACCACCGGATATTCCATGGCGCGCGTGGCGGACAGATTGTCGAAGAGATTTTCGAGGTTTGGCGTAACCTGAGCGGTGCGGACCTTGGTCGACTGTTCCTTACGGTAGAGCGCAACTTCACGCGCACGCGCTTCGTTTTCCACAACGGTCAAGACGTCGCCAGCCGACGGAACACCGGTAAGGCCAAGTACCTCGACGGGTGTCGCTGGGCCGGCTTCGGCAACCTGCTGTCCCTTGTCATTAATCAACGCACGGACCTTGCCGCTTTCGGCGCCGACAACAAAGATGTCACCGCGCTTCAACGTCCCGCGCTTGACGAGGACGGTTGCAACAGCGCCGCGGCCTTTGTCCAATTGCGCTTCAACCACAACGGCTTCAGCCGCACGGTCAGGGTTCGCTTTGAGTTCCATGACTTCGGCCTGCAACGCGAGCTTTTCAAGCAAGGTATCAAGGCCAGTCTTTTTCAGCGCCGAGACTTCAACGTCCTGAACTTCGCCGCCCATCGCTTCAACCACGACTTCATGCTCAAGCAAACGCTCCCGCACCTTTTGCGGGTTTGCGCCTTCCTTATCGACCTTGTTAATCGCAACGATCATCGGCACGTTAGCAGCTTTGGCATGCTTGATGGCTTCAATCGTCTGCGGCATCAGGCCATCGTCGGCCGCAACGACCAAGATAACGATGTCCGTCACCGAAGCACCGCGCTGACGCATTTGCGTAAAGGCTTCGTGGCCCGGGGTATCAAGGAAAGTGATGACCGAGCCATCCTTTGCCTTCACCTGATAGGCACCGATATGCTGCGTGATTCCGCCGGCTTCACCCGACACGACATTTGCACCACGTAAGGCGTCGAGCAACGAAGTTTTACCATGATCGACATGGCCCATCACGGTTACGACTGGTGGGCGCGACTTCATTGTTTCAGTCGCATCCACATCTTCGTCATGGACAATATCGACATCGGCATCCGACACGCGCGTTATGTTGTGGCCAAACTCTTCAACCAGCAATTCTGCCGTATCTTGGTCGATGGTTTCGTTGATTGTGACAGGCATGCCCATTTTGAACAGCGCCTTGACCAGATCGCTGCCCTTTTCGGCCATACGGTTGGCGAGTTCTTGCACCGTAATGGTTTCAGGGACCACAACGTCACGAGTTTGCTTGACTTGCGCCTGACGGCTGCCGCCACCATGCAGACGCTTTTCCTTTTCGCGCGCGCGTTTCAATGCGGCGAGTGAGCGTGCACGTGCGCCATCGTCACCCTCAAGTGCGCGCGTAACAGTAAGCTTACCCGATTGGCGGCGGTCGTCGGCGGCACCACGCGTTGGGCGATGCGGCGCCTTCTTGACTTCCTCACGCTCGCGCTCAGGACGCTTTGGCGCTTCGACTGGCGTAAAACGACGGGGCGCCGGTGCTGCGCCATCCTTGTTTGTATCTTCTGCCACAGGCTCGAAAGTTTCTGTCGCGGCAGGCGCCGGTGCATCGGCAACAGGCGCCACAGGCGCTGGTGCAGCCGCTTCTTCGCGGTTTGCCTGAGCACGCTGCTTTTCTTCTTCGGCGCGCTGTGCACGTTGTTCGGCCTCGCGGCGGCTGCTTTCTTCAAGCACGGCAAGACGCGCTTCTTCGGCTTCGCGCAGCAACTTTGCCTGACGTTCCTGTCGGCTTAGCATCTCATTGCCCGTCGGACGTGGCGCTGGTGCCGCAGGCGCGGGTGTCGGTGTGGCAACGACTGGCGCAGCAGCGGGGGGCGGAGATGGTGGAGCGACCTCTGGTTCGGGCGCGTAACCTGGCTTACCGACCAAGCGCTTCCGCTTCACCTCAACCACAACCTTATTGGTGCGGCCATGGCTAAAGGTCTGTTTGACTTCACCTGACTCCAGCGAGCGGCTCAAAGTGAGCGGCTTGCGCGTTAAAGTCGGTTTATTATTGGTATCATCACTCATCGAAACAGAACCCGTCCTTACTCAGTCAATTGCGGAGATGTCACTATCCAGGCCCCGCAAGTCCGCAACCGAAGCAGCGGAATCGAGTGGCGCATTACTGCATCCTTTAAAATTTAGCCAGCGTCCAAGATGATGCATCACCCTCTCCGCTGCTTTTTGGTTAATCAGCGCGACATGCACTGCATTCTGTCGCCCGAGCGCCGATGATAATGCATCGCGGTCCACAGGCAGTTTCAGACCGCCCTTACCGGACCCTTCGGCATCCTCGCCAACGCGCCAAGCTTGATCACGTTTACCACTGCCATCGCTGCTCGCATCAGACGCGTGTAACAGCAGCCGGACTTGTCCGCTTCGCGATGCAGAATCTATTTTTTCCGCACCCAGAATGAGGTGACCAGCGCGTGCTTCCAAGCCCAAGCGATCCAGAAATGCCTTTTCCAAGCCGCGTTCAATGCGACCAGTCAGGTCACCAATGATCTCGATCTTGTCGGTTTTAAATGCACGACGCAGAACTCCAGCAAGCTTGCCCTTGGCCAACGCCTTGGACAATTCGTCACTGTTCACCCCAATCCATGCCCCACGGCCGGGGGCCTTGGCGAACAGATCGGGCGCGATGCTGCCGTCGGGGCCGAGGGCAAGCCGGATTAGCTGGGATCGAGTCCCATGCTCACCGGATAATATGCACTTCCTTATTGGGGAGTGTCGGTTCTCATTGAGAGTCGTCCGCTGCAATCGCGTCCTCCTCTTTAAGTCCTGGTGCGGCGGCACTGTCTTCGTCTTCGAACCAGTGCGCACGTGCTGCCATGATAATCTCGTTGCCCTGATCTTCCGACAGACCAAAGATGGCGAGAATGCCGGCCTTATCCTCGGTACGGTTACGGCGCATCTCGCGATCGCTGCGTTCATTGCGACGCGGCTCGCGCGCCTTTTGGATCAGTTCGTCGGTGGCGAGGTCAGCCAAGTCGTCGAGCGTCTTGATTCCAGCCTTGCCCAGAACGACTAACATCGCTTCGGTCAAGATTGGCAATTCGGCAACGGCGTCTTCCACACCCAATTCACGGCGCTCGGCGCGATTTGCTTCTTCGCGGCGATCCAGCGCTTCTTGTGCGCGGTTCTGAAGTTCTTCAGCGAGACCTTCGTCAAAGCCTTCGATTGCAGCAATTTCAGCCGGGTCGACATATGCGACTTCTTCAAGTTCGCTAAAGCCCTCAGCAACCAGCAATTGTGCCAGCGTTTCGTCGACATCCAATTCCTGCTGGAACATTTCCGAACGCTCGACAAATTCCTTCTGCCGCTTCTCGCTCGATTCCGCTTCAGTCATGATATCGATACCGCGGCCCGTCAATTGTGACGCCAGACGGACATTCTGTCCACGACGGCCAATAGCGAGGCTCAATTGATCGTCAGGGACGACAACTTCGATCCGGCCTTCTTCTTCGTCGATGACAACACGGCTCACCGTTGCTGGCTGAAGTGCGTTGACGATGAATGTTGCGGTGTCTTCCGACCATGGGATAATGTCGATTTTTTCGCCCTGCATTTCCTGCACGACAGCCTGAACGCGGCTACCCTTCATGCCTACGCAAGCCCCGACAGGGTCGATGCTGCTGTCGTAGCTGATAACACCGATTTTGGCGCGGCTTCCGGGATCGCGGGCTGCGGCCTTGATTTCAATGACGCCGTCATAGATTTCTGGCACTTCTTGCGCGAACAATTTCTTCATGAAATCTGGATGTGCGCGGCTCAACAGAATCTGCGGACCACGATTTTCTCGCTGCACCTTCATGATGAGTGCGCGAACGCGATCACCGCTGCGTACAACTTCGCGCGGAATTTGCTGGTCGCGGCGGATAACGCCCTCGGCGCGGCCCAGATCAACAACGACATGACCAAACTCTACCGACTTTACCACGCCAGTGATGATTTCACCCGTGCGGTCCTTGAACTCTTCAAACTGTCGCTCACGCTCTGCGTCGCGCACCTTTTGAAAGATCACCTGCTTGGCAGATTGCGCATCGATCCGACCAAGATCAACGGCAGGCAGCGGGTCTACGATAAAGTCGCCAACAACGGCGCCCTTTTGCAGCTTTTCCGCCTGCTTCAGGTCGACCTGCTTGAAATAATCTTCAACCTCTTCCACGACCTCCACAACGCGCCACAGGCGCAAGTCACCGGTCTGGGTATCCAACTTGGCACGGATATCGTTTTCAGCCCCATAGCGGGCCCTGGCGGCGCGCTGGATAGCTTCTTCGAGCGCTTCGATAACAATCGACTTGTCGATCATCTTTTCGGTGGCGACCGCGTTTGCAATTGCGAGCAATTCAGCCTTGTTGGCGGCAATACTACTGGCCATGTTTTAGTCTTCCTGTGCTTCGTCGTGAATGGGTTCAGCCTCTACTTCGTCCGCCCCATCGCTGTTGATGGGCGCAGTCGACGCAATAAGGCGGTCTGTCAAGAGCAGCTTGGCATGGCCAAGCGCTGAAAAGGGAAAGGTCAGCCGTCCGGCCTTGCGGTCGTTGACATGGATGTCCTCGCCATCGACACCAGCAAGATCCCCGCGAATGTTCTTGCGGCCATCCATTGGCTCGCTCAGCTCAATCTTGGCTTCATGTCCAACCCAGTCCGAAAAATCGGCCAATCGGGTCAGTGGCCGATCGATTCCGGGTGAGCTGACCTCAAGCCGATAGGCTTCAACGATTGGGTCAAGCTCGTCAAACAAGTCCGATATACGATGAGAGAGCGCAGCGCAGTCGTCGATGTTCAACTGCCGCGTTTCGGGCCGCTCGGCCATCACCTGCAAGGTAGGCTCATCACTGCCCTGCGCGCCGTTGGAAAACCACGCCACGCGCACCAACGAAAAGCCAAGCGCTTCCGCTTCAGGTGCAATCAAACTGCTTAGCTTGTCCAGATCAGGCAAATTCGGTCTCTCTTAGGCAACATGCAATGAATTTCGGCGCCGGCTCCAGTGGCGCCAGCCCTTCCAAGTTCTCACAATGTAAGGATGACAGGGGTATAGCTCTGAAGGCTTTCATATGCAAGTGTCTTGCACATCGAACAGTTACACCCCAATTGAAACTGGCAACTATCACAGGAGCTTTGCATTATGTCCAAATTGTCTTTCCTGCTTGGCGCGTCATTTCTGGCTGCCGCCTGCCAACCCGCGGTTAGCGACGCCGCCTCTACCAGCAACAGCGATAAGCCCTTTGATGTCGCAGTGGTGGCAGATTTTGAAGAACCCTGGGCCATGACGTTTGTGCCCGGAACGCCTTATGCTCTCGTTACCGAGAAGAAGGGGAAACTAAAACTTTGGAACGATGATGGCTCTGTCGTTGATGTGTCAGGCGTACCTGCGGTGGCATATGGCGGTCAAGGCGGCCTTGGTGATGTCATTCTTCACCCCGACTTTGCCAACAATAAATTTGTCTATCTGAGCTTTGCAGAAGCTGGTGAAGGCGGATTTGGCGCGGCAGTTGCGCGGGGCAAGCTTGATATGGCGGGCGGCAAACCTGCGATAACTGACGTACTGGTAATTTGGCGGCAGGAACCAAAAGTGTCTGGCCAAGGACATTACGGTCATCGACTCGCATTTGGTCCAGACGGCATGTTGTATATCAGCAGCGGCGAACGGCAGAAATTCGATCCCGCGCAAGATTTGAACCAAAACCTCGGCAAGATTGTGCGGTTAACAGACGGAGGCATGGTACCTTCGGACAATCCGTTTTACGACCAAGGCCGCGTCAAATCGCAGGTCTGGTCATATGGCCACCGAAACCCGCTTGGCATCGCATTTGATGCGCAGGGCCGTTTGTGGAACCAGGAAATGGGACCAGCAGGCGGTGATGAGCTGAACCTTGTGAAAAAGGCCGCAAATTACGGCTACCCAACCGTTTCAAATGGTGACCATTATGACGGCAGAAACATTCCTGACCACGCGGCAGGCGACGGTTTTGAAGCGCCGAAGGTCTTTTGGAACCCTTCCATTTCGCCCGGTGGCCTAATGATTTACTCAGGTGAAATGTTCAAAGATTGGAAGGGCAGCGCGTTTCTCGGTGGCCTCGGTGCAAAGGCTTTGGTCCGCGTGAAACTGGATGGCGAAACAGCAACTAAAGCCGATCAATGGGACATGGGCGCGCGCATCCGCGAGGTCGAGCAGGGCCCCGATGGTGCAATCTGGGTGCTTGAAGACGAACGCGCTGGCTCTCAGGGCCGCCTGTTGAAGCTGACCCCGAAAAAATAACCTACTAGTCGGCGGCGCCTTATCGCGCCGCCGATACTGTTCCAGTCAAATCTGCGAGAAACGAGCGAACCCGTTTCGCGTTCATACCAAGATCGCTTGCGCCGACGCGGCTTACCGAGCGCATGTCGACAATGCTTCCCTCGCCAGTATCCGAAGGACGGACGCGCAACACCACATCGTCCTTAAACTGAAAAAATGCACTGGTTTCGGTTGCTTCCAAACGACCTTCTTCAGGTAAGGCGATCGCCACATCCCAGTCACGAGCTTTGGCAAGACGCTCGGCCTTGGCAACAACCATCGGGACTGGCTCATTAATGCGTACAGAGCGAATGTCGCCGTAATTTTTCTGGTGCACAACGGCCCAGCGCTGCTGGGGGGTAAGTCCACGCATTTCCTCATCGTCAGCACCCGGGACATTATCCAGATTGTCGGCGCGCAATTGCAATGTCTGAAATGCGGGCGGGTCAGCAAGATCAGTCGAGACATCGTGAATCGCAGGGACTGTGAGTGCCTTAAACAGAAATGTCCCAACCCAGCCGACATAGATCAACGCTGCCAGCATTCCGGCCCAACGTCGTGTGCGCGGTGGCGGCGTTATCGCTCTGCGCGCACGCCACCCCTGCAGTAGGCCAATCAAAATGGCACCGATACCCAAGAAAAACGCCCATGTAAGGCCTTTTAATCCAGAGGTATATGCCCAGAAGCCCCAACCAGTTCCGACGGCGGAGACCAACCCCCATGCCAAGGCGCCTACGCCTGCAATCAACACCAGATAACCGGCAAAATCCTTTTTCGCAGATGGCAGCACCGCCGGTTGCGCCGGTGCCGGTGAAACTGTCGCGTCCGCGGTTTCGTGGGGTACTTCCTGATCGTTCACCATTTTATCTCCTGCGGGACGATATTTTGTAAGGTGGACCGGGTAACCTATGTTCCGCCGAAACGCAATTTGTCGGGCATTTTTATGTGACCCTAACCGATATTCGGTTGGACAATGACCTCGGGCAATGACAGTGGACGCCAATGTTGGTCCCATATCACAAAATAGCCCGGTAAGCGTAACCATGACGTGTGCAAGGCCGTTATCCAATGTATCCGAAAGCGCATTGAGCGCGCTCCTTGATGATGCATTTGGCGCCGACAGGCAACGCCGGACGGCCTATCTGCTTCGTAAGGGCATGACTGTGATTGACCACCTTTCCTTTGCAATATCCGATGGCGATATGCTGGTTGGAAGCATCCAATGTTGGCCCATTCGTGTGGCTACTGCGCCGTTAATATTAGTGGGGCCAGTGGCTGTTGCGACAGACCAGCAAAATAACGGTCTCGGAAAACAGCTCATGCAATCAATGTTGGCTGCGGCCACTACGCACGACGCGCCAATGGTCATGATCGGTGATCCCGAATATTATGGCCGCTTCGGCTTTTCTGCCGGGGGTACTTCAGGTTGGGCTTTGCCTGGCCCATGGGAGCCGCGCCGTTTATTGCTTCGCAACACCACGATGGCCGAACTCCCCGTGTACGGCATGCTTGGCCCCGCAGACTAGGCTTTGACGACTGCCGGCTTTGCCCGTATCGCTACAATATGCCTTATGAAGCGCCTGATCTCGCCAAATTAAACCTGTCGGACATTGCAGAACTGGTTGCGACACGAAAGTTGCCACCTGTGGAAAGCTGGGAGCCTGCAACCGAAGGCGATAGCGAAATGCAGATCGCAGCCGATGGTAAATGGTTTCATCAAGACGGCGAAATCACGCGCCCGGCAATGATACGCGCTTTTTCGAGCTTACTGCGCCGTGATGCAGACGGGCGGCATTGGCTTGTTACGCCGCAACAAAAGCTCTCGATCATTGTGGAGGATGCCCCCTTCATTGCAGCCGAGATGCAGAGTGAAGGCGAAGGCAAGGCCCGGACGCTTGCGTTCCGGTTAAACAGCGATGACTTGGTTTTCGCAGATGCCGACCATGCAATACGGCTGCGAAATGGCCTGTTGTATTTGCACGTACGCGGCGGACTTTGGGCAAAGCTTGCTCGGCCAGTATATTATGAACTCGCCAATCTGGCCCTCGCAGAAAACCCGAAAACCCCCTGCATTTGGAGCAAGGGTGCGCAATTCGATCTGGCAACGCCTGAATGAACTGGCGCACCCGGCTGCAAACGGCGCTTGATCCCGCATTCAGCATCGAAGTTGAAGACGAGCGGTATCTCACGACAGTAATCCACCGTGCAGCGGCCGTGTTGATCCCCATTACCAACCGGCCAGAGCCTGGCGTTATTTTGACCCAGCGGCCAAATTGGCTTCGAAGCCATGCGGGTCAGGTGGCCTTTCCCGGCGGGAAAGTCGACGAAGGCGACGAGAACACTATCGCGGCCGCGCTGCGTGAAGCGCACGAAGAATTGAATATTCCGCCAGCGCAGGTTGAGATTATCGGAGTTGCTGACACTTATTATTCCGGCAGCGGCTACAGTATTGCGCCCGTTGTGGGAGTCATTCCGCCGGACCTCGACTTTAAACCCAACCCGGACGAGGTCGAGGACTGGTTCGAAGTGCCGCTTGCGTTTCTGATTGATCCCGCCAATTCAATCAAGAAACAGGCGACTTGGAATGGCCAGCAGCGCAGTTATTATGACATCCAATGGGGTGAACGACGGATATGGGGCGTGACGGCGGGGATAATCGCCAATTTGGTGCGCAGGCTGACATGACCAAAATACTTCCCGACGCAGGATGGCAGCACGCCCAAGGCCTGAAAAAAGTTCTGGCGTTGCTGCAAGATGCCCATGGCGGACCGCGTTATGTTGGCGGCGCGGTGCGCGATACATTGCTTGGGCTGCCGGTAGCCGATGTCGACATTGCAACGGCCCTATTGCCGCTTGAGGTCATCGACCGGTTGGAGTCTGGGGGTATTAAGGCCATCCCAACCGGTATCGAACATGGGACAATCACCGCAGCCGTCGATGGAAAGAATTACGAGATAACGACGCTTCGCCGCGATGTCGCAACCGACGGGCGCAGGGCAACGGTAGCATTTGCGACTGACTGGCGTGAAGACGCTGCACGTCGTGATTTTACCATCAATGCCTTATATGCTGACCCGGCGACCGGGGAAATCTTCGACTATTTTGACGGCTCGGGTGATTTGCAGAAACGCCGATTGCGATTCATTGGGGATGCCCATCAACGGATTGCAGAGGATTTCTTACGCATCCTCCGCTATTTCCGCTTCCTCGCAAGATATGGCAGTGGCACGCTTGACCCTGAGGCTATTGATGCATGCGCTGCCGGCGCGCACGGCCTGACTGCGCTCTCGCGCGAACGGATAGCACAAGAACTTACGCGCATATTGGCGTTGAAGGACCCGGTCGTATCGGTGGGCTTGATGGTTACGCACGGCATTTTCACGCCATTTTTACCCGAGCTTTCGGCAACAGCCGCAGATGATTTACAACGCCTTGTTGAACGTGAGCAGAAATTTGCACAACCCGTCTCACTCCCTGCCCGTTTTCTGGCGCTTGTGACCTCCGATGCGATCGCCGTCGACAAAGTTACGGCGCGTTTGAAACTGTCCAACAAACTGCGTGAGGGGTGCGCGAGACGGCTGCAAGCGCCTACACCGAACGCTGGCAATATTCGGGCTATTGCTTACGGTACAGATATTGACACCGCGCGCGATGTTGTCATGCTTTTTGCTGCGGATTGCGACGTCCAGAACTGTCTTGCACGGTTGAACGGTTGGGAAAGCCCAAGCCTGTCGATCAAGGGTGGCGCACTTATCGAAATGGGACTTCCGACTGGCCCGTTAGTCGCGCAAACCCTCCAGGCTATTGAAACCACTTGGGTCGAGGAAGAATTTCCCGACAAAGAACGCCAATACGCACTGGCGCGTCAGGCGGTCAACACGGCCTTATCGGCCATCAAAAACGCATAAGCGTCATCTTCGCAAAGCGGCCGGGCATAATAATAACCCTGTCCATCGGAACAGCCAAGTCGCCGGAGAATGAGCGATGTTTCTTCGCACTCAATGCCTTCTGCCGTCGTCTTCATGCCAAGCGCCCGCGCGAGAGACAATACAGTACGGACGATCGCGCGTTTGTCTTTGTTGACGGTCATTTCTGTCACAAAACTGCGGTCGATTTTCAGCACGTCAATCGGGAGTTGCTGCAAAAAAGCTAAATTGGAATATCCGGTGCCAAAGTCATCCATGGCTACATCCGTGTCGAGACATTTCAGAGCATCGAGCAGTTTTTTGGCACGAACAGGGTCGTTGATAAATGCACTTTCGGTCAGTTCAATCGTCATTCGGTTACCGGCTACGCGCTCCCCGTCAAGGGCCTGCGATACGGCTTCGACGACATCATCACGTTGCATTTGTACGGCAGACATATTGACCGAAATGCGGAAATCTTGTTGGCGATTAAGCCGCGCGTCCCACTTTGAAATCGTTCGGGCCGCCTCCTCCAACGCCCATCGACCCAAAGGCACAATCAGTCCGCTTTCTTCGGCGACTGGAATAAAATCGACCGGGGAGATCGGCCCGTGGTCGGGATGATCCCAACGGGCGAGCGCCTCAAACCCGCTGAGCGAACCACTGTCGAGATCGACGAGCGGCTGGTAATGCAGTTTCAGCTCGCCACGCTGCAAGGCCCGCCGTAAATCCGTTTCAAGACTAAATCTTCGCCGTTCCATATCGACTGACCCAGCCGCATATAATTTAAACGACTTTGACGATTTTGCCTGCTTGAGCGCAATCTGGGCATGGCGCAAAGTGTCTGTGGGCTCATCCTGACTGATAATACCAAGGGCACCCGCCAATGCGCATTCAACCTGAATTTCAAGGTTGGACAGTTTGCAGGGTTCGACGAATGCGTCGCCCAGCCGCTGAGCAATCTTCGCAATGTCTGCTGTGTCATTGTCTAACTGCACAAACAGCGCAAATTCGTTGCTGCCGAGCCTACCCAATATCTCGTTGCTGCGAATGCGCGCATTTAAACGGCGCGCAACGGTAATGATCAATTCGTCGCCAGCAACGGCCCCGACTGATTCATTTACTCGACTAAAGCGCGCCAAATCAACCAAGATGATGGCATATGCCGCGCTGCCGCCCGAGACTAGCATCTTGCCAACCGCATCCTCTACCTGTTCTTCGAACCCGGTACGATTGCAGAAACCCGTTAGGCTGTCGCTCAACATTTCGCGGCGCAAGCTTGCGCGGTTAACGGCTTCCGCGGTTCGGTCGAACATGGAAAGTAAAAACATATCGCCGGTGATGCCAAAGCGCGCAATGCTGATTTCCAGTTCGCGCGGATTAATCATATCATCCGAACGCCAGCATTCGACAAGCGTATCACGTTTATCTCTCGCCATTGCCAATATGCGATCTGCAATGCTGGCCATGTCCAAACCCGATGACCGCCCGAACCCCAGCGCAAGATGTTCAAACTTGTCGTTTGCAGCGACACGCTCAACGCTATTAAGGTCGGTCCGAAAGAGGGCGCCTGCAATTGGCAGAGCCGCAAGCCAGGCAAATTCGGCCACAGCTATGCTGACATGTGGCGTCGAGACACGCGCAAGCATGCTTCTCTCTGCTATGTTTTTTGCATGTGGGAGGCGACCGATTTTGTTCATTATCCACGGTCATGGAGGACGATTGTAAAAAATCGTCACTATTTTCATGGTTAATATCTAACTAAAATCAATCAAATTGGTTGTTTCTTGGAAAACCTTGTGGGGGCAAGCGCCCGGCGGCACCACGTGCGACGCGCCACAAGGACATATCATTCTCTGTCCGCATCCGTCCGCTGTCACCGCCCATGGCCCAGCTTAGACCTTCGCTCATACGGAAACAGATGGCATCGGCAAGTCCACCGTCCTTGTAACGTTGCAAGGTCACTCCCTGCCCCTTGGACATTTCAGGTATCTCGGTCATCGGGAACACCACCAATTTTCTGTTGTCGCCTACGACAGCGACATATTGATCGCGCAATAGGGCTTCGTCGGCCGATTCAGCCGGTGCGAGACGAACGACTTTAAGTCGGGTGCCTGGCTTAAGCGTAACGACGCCGCGTCCCTTGCGGGTTTCGGCGATAATGTCTCCTATGCGCGCAATGAAACCCTTACCCGTTGTTGCCGCAAGCAGCATGCGCCCATCAGGAATGGCAGGAAGAACGGCGACAATGTCGTTGCCTGCCTCGATGTCGATCATGGTCCCAACTGGCTCGCCAAAACCACGCGCACCGGGAAGCTTATCCGCGCCCAGCGTGTAGAAACGGCCATTTGCAGTGGCGATCAGGATCTTGTCGGTAGTCTGTGCATGGAAGGCAAAGGCAGGGCCGTCGCCCTCTTTGAATTTGAAATCGGCGCGCGCTGACAAATCAGCATGGCCCTTCATCGCCTTGATCCAACCGCGCTTGGACATGATCACCGTTACAGGTTCGCGTTCGACAAATGCCTCAAGCGAAATTTCACGCGCCTGGCCGGCTTCTTCGAGGCTGGTCCGGCGCCGGCCCAACTTGGTTTCCTCGGCGTAGTTCTTCCGCAGAGCCGACAGGTCCTTTTTAAGCCGTGTTTTTTGACGCGCCGGACTTTCAAGTAATTTAACGAGTTCCTCGCGCTCGGCCTGTAACCCTTCAAGCTCGCGTCGCAGCTCCATTTCCTCAAGCCTGCGAAGCGATCGCAAACGCATATTCAGAATAGCTTCGGCCTGCCTGTCATTGAGCTGAAACTCCGCCATCATCAGCGGTTTTGGTTCATCTTCGGTCCGGATAATCTCGATAATGCGGTCGAGGTTCAGATACGCAATGATGTACCCTTCAAGCAGCTCCAGCCGTGCATCGATTTTATCTAGCCGGTGTTGCGACTTGCGGACGAGAACTTCAATCTGGTGCTTCAGCCAATTGAGCAACACCTCACCAATTCCCATGACCTTTGGTGTTCGGTCCGCGTCCAGAACATTCATATTTAGCGAAAATCGAGTTTCCAGATCGGTCAGACGGAACAGCGCGTTTTTCAGGTCATCGGGGTCCACATTCCGGCTTTTAGGTACCAAAACTATTCGGATTTGCTCATCGCTCTCGTCGCGAATATCATCGAGAATAGGCAACTTCTTGTCCGCAATAAGCTGAGCGATTTGCTCGATTAACTTGCCCTTTTGGACTTGATACGGAATTTCGGACACGACAAGCTGCCACGTACCACCTGGAAGCTTCTCCACGCCAGTTGGCTCCCAACTGTTATTGTCCTGCCATCCTGTCGAAAAACGCGCCCGTACCCGCATTGCGCCGCGCCCGCTGGCATAAGCGGCGCTGATGACGGCGCGGCTATCCACCAGCACGCCGCCTGTCGCGAAGTCGGGCCCGCGGACAATGTCCATTAACTGGTCATGACTTGACTGCGGCTCGTCGATCAGCAGCATGGCTGCGTCGATAATTTCCGCGGCATTATGCGATGGAATGCTCGTCGCCATACCGACTGCAATACCACTCGCTCCGTTTGCCAATAGGTTAGGGAACAATCCGGGCATCACCTCAGGCTCTTCGTCTTCGCCATTATAAGTGGGCCTGAAATCGGTCGCATTTTCATCAAGCCCGTTCATGAGCTCGATTGCGGTCCGCGTCAGCCGGGCTTCCGTGTATCGGTAGGCTGCGGCGTTATCGCCGTCGATATTTCCAAAGTTGCCCTGCCCGTCGACCAATGGATAGCGAAGCGAAAATGTCTGTGCGAGGCGCACCATCGCGTCGTAAACTGACTGGTCGCCATGTGGATGATATTTACCGATAACGTCGCCAACTACACGCGCACATTTTTTGTATCCGCTCGCCGGATCGAGCTTCAACAGCCGCATGGCCCATAGCAGCCGCCGGTGAACGGGTTTCAGCCCATCGCGCAAATCTGGCAGCGACCGCGCCGTAATGGTTGACATCGCGTAGATCAGGTAACGCTCTGACAGAGCCGCATCGAACGGGGCATCGACTATTGCGTCGAACGGATCTTCTACGGGGTCATCAACAATATCGGCCATTGTTGCCCCGATAGCGAGCCAGCAAGCTGTCGCAAAGCGGCGATTGCAGCAATCCACAGCTTAATGAAGATTTGGTGACCCGTCACTGAAACTCAGGTGATACTTTCAACTAAAGGATCTCGCTTCCACGCGTTGGTGCGATGGGGCGTTTTGACGGTTGCGGGCGCGCCTGCTAACGGGACCACGACTCTCGCAATAACAGGAAAGAAGCCGCCATGATCCCACGTTATTCCCGCCCCGACATGGTGAAGATTTGGGAGCCGGAAAACCGTTTCCGCATCTGGTTCGAAATTGAGGCCCATGCCACTGACGCGCTTGCCGAACGGGGTGTGGTACCTGCTTCTGCTGCGGAGGCACTTTGGAAATGGTGGGACACAAATCCGACCATTGATGTCGCGGCGATTGACGCCATCGAGGCGGTGACCAAGCACGACGTCATTGCCTTCCTCACATGGGTTGCTGAACAGGTTGGTGACGAAGCGCGCTTCATGCATCAGGGGATGACGTCATCCGATGTGCTCGATACCTGCCTTGCGGTGCAGTTAACTCAAGCAACCGATTTATTACTTGCGGATATGGACGCATTGTTGGCCGCAATAAAAACTCGCGCCATGGAGCATAAGTTCACACCTACAATCGGCAGAAGTCATGGTATTCACGCAGAGCCCGTGACCTTTGGGATGAAGCTTGCGCAAGCTTATGCCGAGTTTGCCCGCGGACGCGAACGTCTTGTTACTGCACGCGCCGAAATCGCCACTTGCGCAATTTCGGGCGCAGTCGGCACCTTTGCCAATATTGACCCCGCTGTCGAAGCACATGTCGCTGCAAAGCTTGGTCTTGCGGTTGAACCCG
This sequence comes from Sphingorhabdus sp., assembly GCF_046596595.1. Taxonomy (GTDB): domain Bacteria; phylum Pseudomonadota; class Alphaproteobacteria; order Sphingomonadales; family Sphingomonadaceae; genus Sphingorhabdus_B. The sequence continues at coordinate 52,304 of NZ_JBKJMB010000061.1, read as the reverse complement.
TTTCCACGCAAGTCATCCCGCGTGACCGCCACGCGATGTATTTCGCGACGCTGGGCGTCATTGCGTCGTCGATTGAGCGTCTCGCAACCGAAGTGCGCCATTTGCAGCGCACCGAAGTGCTGGAGGCTGAGGAATATTTCTCGCCAGGTCAAAAGGGCAGCTCAGCAATGCCGCACAAGCGCAACCCCGTTCTTACCGAGAACCTCACTGGCCTTGCCCGTATGGTGCGCGGCTATGTCACACCTGCCCTCGAAAATGTCGCGTTATGGCATGAACGCGATATCAGCCATTCCAGTGTCGAGCGGTATATCGGCCCCGACGCAACAATCACGCTAGATTTCGCGCTGGGTCGGCTGACAGGCGTTATCGACAAATTGTTGATCTACCCCGAACGCATGCAGAAGAATCTGGACCGGATGGGTGGGCTTGTCCACTCACAGCGCGTGCTTTTGGCGCTGACTCAAGCCGGGATTAGCCGCGAGGACAGCTATCGCATTGTGCAGCGTAATGCCATGAAGGTGTGGGAATCAGACGGCGCGGAATCGCTCATGGAATTGCTTAAAGCCGATCCAGATGTCGCTGCGAAAATGACGGCTTCCGAAATTGAGGAGCGCTTCAACCTTGATTATCATTTCAAGCATATCGATACCATCTTCGAGCGGGTATTCGGTTAACCGCAGGCAGTCTCAACACCGCGTTTCGACCAATAATCACTACCCACTACCCAAAGCGGGAAAGTTGCCATAAGCTGCATGTGAAAAGGAGAGCACGCGCAATGCGATTTCTGAAAACGCTGATCTGGGTAACGATCATTATCGGGCTGGTGGTGTTTGCAACCAACAATTGGGCGCCTGTGTCGGTCAGTCTTTGGGGCGGCTTGCGCCTTGACACCAAATTGCCTGCCTTGGTCATCGTCGCATTTCTGCTCGGCTTTTTGCCGTTATACATTTTGCACCGCACGCAGGTTTGGAGAATGAAACGGCGAATACTCACGCTAGAAGGCAGTCAGCGGGCGGTCGCTCCACCAACACCCATGGCTCCTCGCCCCACTTACACTGCCGTGGACCCGATATGACCAACCCGATTTTTGTCGCGATCGATACGCCGTATCTCGAAGATGCTCTCGAGCTGACCCGGCGCATCAAGGATCAGGTAGGCGGCATAAAACTTGGCCTCGAATTTTTCTGCGCAAATGGGCATCATGGCGTCCACGAAGTTCAGAAACTTGGCCTGCCTATTTTTCTTGACCTGAAATTGCATGACATTCCCAATACAGTGGCAAAAGCGATGCAGGCGATAAATGCACTTGAGCCGGCCATCGTTACCATTCATGCCGCCGGTGGCCGCGCGATGATGGAAGATGCCAAGGCAGCCGCTGGCGCGCATACTAAGGTAGTGGCGGTGACCGTGCTCACGAGCCTTGATGACCACGACCTCAACCGCATTGGCGTTTCTGATTCGCCGGAATTGCAGGTCGCGCGGCTTGCGGCACTCGCGCAAGACGCTGGTCTGGACGGTATCGTGTGTTCAGGACATGAGGTGAAAGCCGTCAAGAAAATCTGGAAAGACGGTTTTTTCGTGGTTCCTGGCCTTCGACCTGCGGGTGGAACTGCTGCCGACCAAAAGCGTACAGTGACGCCGCGCCAAGCGCGTGACGATGGCGCAAGCATTCTCGTGATTGGGCGACCAATTACGAAGGCGGAAAGCCCCGATAATGCTGCGCGGGCGATTATGGGCACGCTGTAGTGCCGGACCACGCCACGCCTAACTTGCCCTCGCGCGGTTTTGACAAGACTGTCGCATTTTATGTGCAGTTGGGTTTCGAAACAAGTTGGCATGATCAAGGATGGCTGATTCTAGAAAGAGACGGCGTCACGCTGGAATTTTTCCGCTATCCTGATCTCGATCCAGCGCAGAGTTCCTTTAGCTGCTGTCTGCGGCTGAACGATATGGCTGCTTTTTACCGAGCCTGTGTTGAATCCGGGGTACCAGTAAAGACAACTGGCTGGCCGCGCCTACACTCACCGCGCAAAGAGCACAGCGGCATGACGATTGCCTATCTGGTCGATTTGGATGGAAGCTTGCTTCGGCTGGTGCAGAATGAGGCTGTGAACATTTAAGCTTCTTCAATCTGTCATCCACTCGTCACCCTGAACTCGTTTAAGGGCCTTATTTTCCGGTCCGAAAAATTAAGATGCTGAAACAAGTTCAGCATGACGGGAGGTTGAACGTTCGCTAATGGCGGCAATATGCAAACCCAAATCAAAATCTGTGGATTAAGTAATGAAGCCAGCATTGACGCGGCAGCCGCATCGGGCGCTTCGCACATAGGCCTAGTTCATTTCGAAAAAAGCCCCCGCCATGTTCCGCTCGACCAAGCCGCAGCGTTGCGGATGCGCGCGCCATCCAGCGTTAAAGTTGTGCTTTTGCTGGTGAATGCCGACCCAGGTTTGACGGCAAAGGCCATTGAAATTGTAAAACCTGACATTGTACAATTTCATGGAACACAAACAGCCGAATGGCTTCGGCTTTTGAAAAGCGTGGTTTCCATCGAGATCTGGAAAGCTTTTGGCGTGAAAGACGTTGCAACACTCAAAAACGCTGACCAATATGAAGGCGCAGCCGACCTGATCCTTTTCGATGCGCCTGCCCAAGCTTTGCCCGGCGGAACAGGACATCGTTTCGACTGGTCATTGCTCACGCAACACCAACACAAGCTGCCTTGGGGTCTTGCAGGGGGCCTGAACCCCGAAAATGTGCATGATGCGCTGTACCAGACGCGAGCGCAATTGGTTGATACATCGTCCGGTGTGGAGTCTGCGCCGGGCATCAAGGATGTGGACAAGATTGGCGCCTTCTGCCAAGCGGTGCGCGATTATGACAACAGCTGAACTCACGCCTAACTCTTTCCGTAACCAACCTGATGATCGTGGCCATTTCGGCCAGTTCGGCGGGCGGTATGTCGCCGAAACGCTCATGCCGCTCGTGCTCGATCTCGAACGCGAATATCGCGCTGCAAAACAGGACCCAGCCTTTGCCGCCCAGTTCGACGACCTGCTCGAACATTATGTCGGCCGCCCCTCGCCGCTTTATTATGCCGAGCGGCTGACAGAGGAGGTCCGCAAGGGTGCGCCAGAGGGTAAAGGTGCGCAAATCTGGTTCAAACGCGACGAACTCAATCACACTGGCGCGCACAAGATCAACAATTGCATCGGTCAGATTTTGCTCGCCATTCGCATGGGCAAGACACGGATTATCGCGGAAACCGGCGCTGGCCAGCACGGTGTTGCGACAGCGACCGTGTGCGCGCGTTTTGGCCTGCCTTGCTTCATCTATATGGGCGCAAAAGACATTGAGCGGCAGCAGCCCAATGTCTTCCGGATGCGTTTATTGGGCGCTGAAGTTATTCCTGTGACCAGCGGCGCTGGCACGTTGAAAGATGCGATGAACGAGGGGCTGCGCGATTGGGTCGCCAATGTCCACGACACATTCTACATCATTGGGACGGCAGCAGGCCCGCACCCATATCCCGAATTGGTGCGCGATTTCCAAAGCGTTATCGGCAAAGAAGCGCGTGCGCAAATGCTGAGCCGCATCAACCGCCTACCCGATTTGTTGGTAGCTTGCATCGGCGGCGGTTCAAACGCTTTGGGGCTGTTCCACCCGTTTTTGGATGACAAAGAAGTCGAAATGCTTGGCATTGAAGCGGCAGGCCACGGCCTCGACGCCGAACATGCCGCAAGCCTTGCAGGTGGTCGTCCGGGCATATTGCACGGCAACAAAACCTATCTGTTGCAAGACGCCGACGGCCAAATTGCCGAAGCGCATTCAATTTCGGCTGGCCTTGACTATCCGGGTATTGGCCCAGAGCATAGCTGGTTGAAAGAAATCGGCCGTGTGCGTTATGACAGCGTCACAGACATGGAAGCTTTGGACGCGTTTCAATTGCTATGCCGGACCGAAGGCATCATTCCCGCGCTAGAGCCTGCCCACGCCATCGCAGCCGTAGAGCGTGAAGCCAAGAAGATGGACCGCGACCAGATCATCTTGGCCAATCTATGCGGACGTGGTGACAAGGATATCTTTACCGTGGCCGAGGCTTTGGGGACGAAGATATGAAGCCTCCACGCCTCGTCATCCTGAACTTGTTTCAGGATAACACGCGATCGTACCCCGTTATCCCGAAACAAATTCGGGATGACGAAGGGGTAGCGCAATGACTCGCCTTTCAACTGCCTTTTCCAAGCCTCACGCCGCGCTTGTGACATTCATCACCGCGGGCGATGGCGACACTGCAGCTAACCTTGATGCGCTCGTCGCAGGCGGGGCGGATGTAATCGAGCTTGGTATGCCGTTCACCGATCCCATGGCCGATGGACCGGCTATTCAGGAAGCAAACATCCGCAGCTTGGGCGCTGGCACTACGACCGCCGATATCTTTGCCATCGCCGCTGCATTTCGCCAACGCCACCCCGGCACGCCTTTGGTGCTGATGGGTTACGCCAACCCGATGACGATTCGTGGTGGCGACTGGTTTGCGTCCGAATGTAACAAGGCCGGCGTCGATGGTGTCATCTGCGTCGACATTCCGCCCGAGGAGGACCCGGAGCTTGGCCCTGCCCTGCGCAGCGCCGGCATTGACCTCATCCGGCTCGCAACCCCGACAACCGATACCGCGCGTTTGCCTGCCGTCCTGGATGGCGCGTCGGGCTTTCTATATTATGTGTCGGTCGCTGGTATCACTGGCCTCCAAGTAGCTGCGCAAACAAGCATCGACGAAGCCGTGGCCCGTCTGAAGGCACATACCGACCTGCCAGTGGCCGTCGGCTTTGGTGTGCGGACCCCTGAACAAGCCGCCAACATCGCGCGTGTTGCAGATGGCGTTGTTGTGGGTTCCGCAATTGTAGAGCTAGTCGCCGAACACGGAATGAACGCTGCTGGCGCGGTTCGCGATTATGTGGCATCTTTGAAGCAAGCGATAGTTACCGCACGAACATGATTACAAAACCGTAGTGCTGAGCCTGTCGAAGCACGCCTCTCGGGTCAGCGCCCTCATCGGGAAGCGCCCTTCGACAGGCTCAGGGCTACGGTAGAAATTACAGGGGAAAATTCATGAACTGGGTCACCCGCGTCCGCAACGCCATTCCCTTCATCGCCAAGCGCGAAACTGCTGAAACGCTCTGGCACAAGTGCAAGGGATGTCAGGCGATGATATTTCTGAAGGAATTTGAGGAAAACCAGTCGGTCTGCCCCAAATGCGACCATCATGGCCGGATCGGTCCAGCTGCGCGTTTCGATGCTTTGTTCGACGACGAAAGCTATGACATTCTGAAGCCACCTGTTGTTGACGAGGACCCGTTAAAGTTCAAAGACACCAAGAAATATGTCGACCGCATTAAGGCTGCACGACTTGCCACGGGCGAGACCGATGCGATGAAAAGCGCACGCGGTGAGATCAATGGCCAAACCGTTGTCGTCAGTGTGCAGGATTTTGCTTTCATGGGCGGTTCCATGGGCATGGCAGTGGGCGAGGCGTTCATTGACGCCGTCAAAGCCGCGATCCGTGCGAAATGCCCTTATATTATCTTCACAGCGGCTGGCGGCGCACGCATGCAAGAAGGAATATTAAGCCTGATGCAAATGCCGCGTTCGACCGTCGCGATCCAGATGCTGCATGATGCGGGATTGCCCTATATCGTCGTGCTGACAGATCCCACCACGGGGGGCGTTACTGCGTCATACGCAATGCTTGGCGACGTGCAGATTGCCGAACCCGGCGCGCTTATCGGCTTTGCCGGACAGCGCGTTATTGAACAGACGATCCGCGAAAAGCTTCCGGAAGGGTTTCAGCGCGCCGAATATCTGCTTGAACATGGCATGATCGACATGGTCACCCACCGCCATGACCTGCGCGGGGTTTTGTCGCAACTCGTTGGATATTTAACGCCGGAGAAAAAGGCGGCTTGAGGTAGCTCTCAGGTATTCGCCCATTGATCGTCACCCTGAACTTGTTTCAGGGTCTATCGAGCAACGACACCCCTGAGTTGACGTGAATAATGGACCCTGAAACAAGTTCAGGGTGACGTTGGTTTTTTTTGAAGCTATTCGGCCAACATGCCTGACCACGCCACATCGACTGACCCAGCAGTTCAGGCCCAGCTTGACCGGTTGACGATGTTGTCGCCCGGCAAGGACGTGTTGGGGCTCGAGCGAATTGCTGTTTTGCTGGACCGGCTCGGTAACCCACATCATCGTCTCCCGCCAGTGTTCCATGTCTCCGGCACAAACGGCAAGGGGTCAACTTGTGCTTTCTTACGCGGCGCAATCGAGGCGGCTGGATTAACCGCCCATGTCTACTCGAGCCCGCACCTTGTGCGCTTCAACGAACGTATCAGGGTCGCTGGCAAGCTGATCGACGATGCCGTATTGTCGGCGCTGCTGTCGGAAGTGCTCGACCAAGCCGAAGGACTTCAGGCCAGCTTTTTCGAAGTCACCACCGCTGTCGCTTTTTGTGCCTTTGCGCGGACCAAAGCGGACGCGTGTATCGTTGAAGTTGGCCTAGGCGGAAGGCTAGATGCCACCAACGTCTTGGCAAAACCCGTCGCATGCGGAATTGCCTCATTGGGGCTAGATCATGAGGCGTTCCTGTTAGCGGACGAAGAAGGCGTGCCAGAAATGCCGCCATTGGACCGAATTGCCTTTGAAAAGGCGGGCATAGCAAAGTCCGGGTCACCGTTATTGACTCAGAAATACAGCGCTTCGATGGCGAATATGGTCGCATCGCAGGCCAGCCTGCACGGCGCAATATTGCGCGCGCGCGGCGATAGCTGGGATGCAGCCGTGTATGACGGGCGGTTACATTATCGCGATATCACTGGAAAACTCAGCCTACCCCTGCCCCGCATGACCGGCGCGCATCAGGCCGATAACGCCGCTTTGGCCGTCGCGATGTTGCGACATCAATCGGCAATCCACATTCCCGAAGCCGCATTGTCTGCGGCGATGGAATGGACAAGATGGCCAGCGCGGATGCAGCAATTGGCGATGGGGCCCTTGACCGATTTGCTACCCAACGGGTCGACGGTTTGGCTCGACGGTGGCCACAATCCTGACGCAGGCGCCGCGATAGCCAAGACGCTCGAGGCTGGCCCGCCCGTGCATGTCATCATCGGTATGTTGAAGAACAAAGATGCACTTGGTTTCCTCACCCCCTTTTCGCACAAGATTGAAACGCTGATAGCTGTGCCGATACCGGGGCATGAGCATCATGATCCAGCGGACTTGTGCGACTTGGTGCAGCGCAGCCTGCGGGTTTCTGAGGCACGGACAGCCGAGAATGTAACTATAGCACTGGAACATCTAGCGAAACAGCCAGCGCCGGTTCGTGCCCTTATCTGCGGATCGCTATATCTCGCGGGCGAAGTGTTACGGCTGAACGACCAAGTGCCTGACTAAGATTTGAACCTTGTGTAACGATTAACGCTGAGCCGCACTCTCGGGCTGTCCCTTCCACGCCAGCAATCCCCCGCCAACCAGCACCGCTGCAAATGTCCAAGTAAGATTGGCCGCAAACTCAAGCGGCTGCGAGAGCAATAGCCCGATGAGCCCCGCTACGACGAGCAAAAACCCAGCAATGCGCAGCGGTCCAACTGGCTCTTTCAGTGCCTTTTCATCAACCGCCTCGACCTGATGAATGCTTTGAACGACGTAGCCTTTGCTCCATAATATCCATAAGAGAACCATGCCCGGGATTGCTGCGACTACGGTGAAACCCCAAAAGCCGACCCAGCCGACATTTTCCGCGACGATCCCCGCTGGTCCGGCCATAAATGTACGTCCAACACCGGCGAACGAGGACAACAAAGCAAATTGCGTCGCAGTGTATGCTATACTCGAAAGACCCGACAAATAGGTCGCGAACACCGTCAGGCCGATACCACTGGTCAGATTTTCGGTACAAATAGCAGCGACCATCATCCAGTAGCTGTTGCCCGTTGCCGCCAATAACATGAACATGACATTCGAAAACATCATCAGCAGGCCGGAAATAAGCAGCGCGCGGCCCATACCGAGCCACAATATAAAGGGAGCGCCTAAGGCCGATCCAACGATCAACGCGCCAAAACCCCATAACTTGTTCGCCGAAATATACTCTAGGTCGGAAAAGCCCAAATCGACGATCATCGGGCTGAGCATCGCCTGCCCCATCGCGTCACCTACCTTGTAGACCAGCACAAAGCCCAAAATCAGGAACGCACCATGTCGCGTCAGAAATTCGCGGAAAGGATTAACGACAGCCTCGGTCAGCCATTGCTTGGGCTTCATACCTTCGACGTGGGCAAAGCGGTCAATGAATTTGCCGGGGCCAGCCCATAATGCACCAATGATCGCAGGGATGATGCAGAATGCGGTTAAGCCATAAGCCGTGGACCAGCCAAGCCCGAGACCTTCCTGTGAAGCAAAGTAAATGGTGCCGGCACCAGCGATAAGGTTACCTGTGCGATAGCCGAACTGGTTGGTCGCGGTGCCGTGCGCGAATTCTTCTTCTTCCAATATCTCGATACGATACGCGTCAATGACGATGTCCTGTGTGGCGGACAGAAAGGCCGTAATGAGTGCCCAGATCGCAAACAGTCCCATATCGCCGGGCTGCGGATTGCTCGCGCCCAATTGCCAAATCGACAGAAACAGCAGTGCCTGCACAAAGAAAAGCCAGCTACGGCGTTGCCCGAACAACTTGGTCAACACGGGCAAATGCAGCTTGTCCACCAACGGCGCCCAGAGGAACTTAATCGTGTAGGGGATGCCCAAAGCGACCGCAAAGCCGATCGTTGCAGTGTCGATGCCCACCTTGGCCAACCAGAATGTCATGGTTGCAACCAGTAACGTCAGCGGGAAACCACTCGAAATGCCGAGCAAGAAGGTAATGACAGGATTTTTGCGCAAATATGGACGGAATGCCGGGACGGTGAGCGCTATTAGCGGCAGCGCGAGAATTATCGCTGCAAAAATGATAAATCGCATCAAATCGACTGACATGCAGACCCCTCCGAGATTATTGCGACCACGACTAACGGCATTTTCCTGAATGGCCAGTGACTTTTCAAGCAACATGCGTCAAAGGCGCTTGATGGTTAAACCTCCGTCAAAAGCACCTGCCCGTCCCGCCAAGCCACCGCGTCTGCGTTGGGACAGCAAACCGTCACGTAAGCCCAACGCGAATGCTGCGCCGAGCAAAGGCGCATTGGAACGCAAGGACGGGGAAGAACGCATTGCAAAGCTCCTTGCGCGCGCTGGTGTGGCTTCACGCCGCGAAATCGAGCGCATGATAGCCGATGGCCGGGTCACGCTGAATGGTGACAAGGTTGAAACACCCGCCACCTTGCTTAAATCGCTGCATGGCGTAGCCGTCGACGGCAAGGCCGTAGGTCAGCCAGCGCCGACGCAGCTGTATATGTTTCATAAGCCCGAAGGCTGCCTGACCGCCGAACGCGATTTTAGTGGCCGCAAAACGATTTATGATGTGCTGCCGAAGGATCTGCCGCGCCTCATGCCAATTGGTCGTCTAGATTTGAACACTGAAGGTTTGCTGCTGCTTACCAATGACGGCGAGTTCAAACGGCAGATGGAATTGCCTTCAACTGGCGTTGAAAGGACTTATCGCGCGCGCTGCTTTGGTGAAGTCAGTCAGGAACAACTGGAAGAACTCATCCATGGCATTGAAATTGACGGCGTGACCTATGGCAAAATCGACGCCAATCTGGAACGCCGGACGGGCCGCAATGGCTGGGTCGAAATGACATTGACCGAAGGCAAAAACCGCGAAGTCCGCCGTGTGCTTGAACATCTGGGGCTTGAGGTCAGCCGCCTGATCCGAACGCGTTATGGTTCCTTCGTTTTGGGCGAACTGGCGCCCGGCGAAGTTGGCGAAGTGCGCCGCGTTGACCTGATCGAATTTCGAAAGACTTTGAAGTAATGCGAATCATATCCGGCCAATGGCGCTCCCGGCCGCTGGTCGCGCCCAAGGGTGATACCACACGTCCCACCGCTGACCGCACGCGCGAAACATTATTTTCGATGCTGACCAGCCGGCTTGGCTCATTTCAGGATTTGCGCGTACTTGACCTGTTTGCAGGTTCTGGTGCGTTGGGGCTTGAGGCGCTGTCACGCGGTGCATCACATTGTACCTTTGTCGAACAGGACCATCTTGCGCTTGATGCGCTTGCGGGGAACATCACGAAGCTTGGCGCAGCGGATCGAACTGACGTACGCAAATGCTCGGTGCTCTCGCTTGGCACGGCCATTAACCCGGCGGACGTGATCTTTATGGATCCGCCTTATCTTAGTGGCGCCGGCGCTGTCGCACTCGATAAACTTATTCGCTTCAACTGGTTTGCGCCATCGGCTTGGATCAGCGTCGAAACCAGCGTGAAGGAGGATGTAGCCGTAAAAGGCTTTATCGTTGATACCGTTCGCGACGTAGGCAAGGCGCGCCTTACCCTGCTTCGTGTCGACGCGGATTAACGGCGGCGTTTTTTGGAGGCTCCAGGACCTTCGCCCGGGTTGCGACAGCTGTCCTGAATATCACGCGTACATAATGGATATGCTTTGGTTGCAGGCTGCGGCGTCATCATAGCGCGGGTGGTGCCACCACTGACTGCGGTTCGGTCACCCGAAGATGGCGGCGTGGCCATGGGGCCGATCGGGGCGTCGGTCCGGCCCATAGTCGGTGTTTGGCCCGGAGTCGGCGGAACGTCCCGCGACTCTTCGGCCACCGGGGGCATTTCGGGTGGCAAAGGTTCAGTTATTGGGGGGGACGGTTGGGATGGATCTTCCACTGGTGGGACCGGCATGCCGTCGGGTCCGGCAGGCTGATCAGGCTGCGTCTGCGACGTCGTGGGCATTCCGTTTTGCATACAAAAGGCAGGATCAGTCGCAATTAACCCGATCAACGCTGCGGCGCCCGCTAATATAGTTTTTCGCATGATATGTCTCCTTTGATGAACGAAAGGGAAAATGGCCGTCGCGGACAATAGTTCCAACGCTCGGGCGAACATCGCTTGCGGTTCGTCGCGACGTTCCCTAACTGTTCGCCTTATGTCAGATGTTCAGGTCCAGCCCCACCCGTCCGAAGCGGAACCGCCATGGTTGCGTGGCTTAAATCCTCCACAGCGAGAGGCGGTGCTGACCACCGAGGGCCCGGTTTTACTGCTCGCTGGCGCAGGAACAGGAAAAACGGCCGCCTTAACTGCCCGAATGGCGCAGATATTATACACGCGTCAGGCGTGGCCATCGGAAATATTGGCCGTGACATTCACTAACAAGGCGGCGCGGGAGATGCGCGAACGCATTGGCGCGATGGTCGGGTCTGCGGTGGAAGGGATGCCGTGGCTAGGCACCTTCCATAGCATTGGTGCCAAGCTGCTGCGTCGTCACGCAGAAGTTATCGGCCTTCAAAGCAACTTCACCATCATCGACACCGACGACCAGATTCGGTTGTTGAAGCAACTGATCCAGTCAGAAGATTTGGACGAAAAGCGCTTTCCCGCCCGAGGCCTTGCGAGCTTGCTCGATAAATGGAAAAATGCTGGCAAATCGCCCACTGACTTGGACGCGGCTGACAATGAAGCTTTTGCCAACGGCAAAGGACAGCTTATGTATGCGCTGTATCAAGCCCGGCTACTTGCGCTGAATGCCTGCGACTTTGGCGATCTTTTGTTGCATGGGCTCAACCTCCTAAAGAACAACCGCGAGATCCTTGAAAAATATCAGGCGCAGTTCAAATATATCCTGGTCGACGAGTATCAGGATACCAACGCAGTCCAATATCTGTGGCTGCGTCTGCTTGCGCAAAAGCGCAAGAATATCTGCTGTGTGGGCGATGATGACCAAAGCATCTATTCCTGGCGCGGCGCCGAGGTTGCCAACATATTGCGCTTTGAAAAAGACTTTCCGGGCGCAAAAACCATTAAATTGGAGCAGAATTACCGAAGTACGCCGCATATCCTTGCCGCCGCATCCGGCCTTATTGACGCTAACAGCGCGCGGCTTGGCAAAACGCTCTGGACCGAGTTGGACGAGGGCGAAAAGGTCCGGATCATCGGCGTGTGGGATGGCCCCGAAGAGGCGCGCCGCGTGGGTGAAGAAATTGAAGCATTGCAGTACAAGGGCGAGAGCCTCGACAGCGTCGCCATCCTCGTCCGCGCACAGCATCAGACCCGGGAATTTGAAGACCGTTTCATCCAAGTTGGCGTTAACTACCGGATAGTAGGCGGATTTCGCTTTTACGAACGCGCTGAAATCCGTGATGCCATCGCCTATTTGCGCATCGTAAACCAGCCAGCGGACGACCTAGCCTTCGAACGCATCGTCAATGTTCCGAAACGCGGCATCGGCGATAAGGCCGTCGAGAAAATCCACATCGTTGCCCGCGCAGAGCGCGCGCCACTGTCGGTCGCCGCCGCACGCCTGGTCGGCACCGATGAACTGACCGGAAAGGCGCGTAAGTCGCTGGCGGACCTAGTGGTCGACATCGCCCGCTGGCGCGACGAGGCAGCGACAATGTCCCCGGCCAATCTCACGCGGCTCATTTTGGACGAAAGCGGCTACACTGCCGTTTTGCAGGCGGAACGTAGCACTGAAGCATCTAGCCGGCTTGAAAACCTGAGCGAACTTGCCCGCGCCATGGAAGAATATGAAACGCTTGGCGAGTTTCTGGAACATGTCAGCCTGGTGATGGACAATGACCGCGGTGACAAAGGGGCAAGCGTGACGATCATGACGATCCACGCCGCCAAAGGCCTTGAATATGACAACGTGTTCTTGGTCGGGTGGGAGGAAGGCATTTTCCCGTCACAACGCGCACTTGATGAAGGCGGTCTTGCCTCATTGGAGGAAGAACGTCGTCTGGCCTATGTTGCGATTACCCGCGCAAAACGCAAATGCACCATCATCCACGCGGCAAACCGCCGTATTTACGGTCAATGGACAAGCAGCATTCCGAGCCGCTTTATCGAAGAACTTCCGCTCGACCATATCGAGGCTGAGCAGACGATGACTGGCGGCGCCTCGTTATGGCGGGCTAACTGGAGCGAACAGTCCGACCCGTTCGCGCACCTTGCCGCTGCCAACGCCACCCGGGCCGGTGCGCGCGGCCCTGGCTGGCAACGCGCCGCGACTTCGGGTGGCTTCAACCCTCGCCCGCAACGCATTGCAGAGAATACACGCAGCGCGATCAGCCTTGGCAACGCAGGGCGTAGCGACCTGAGCATTGGGTTGCGCGTTTTCCACGAAAAATTCGGCTATGGCGCAATTGCGTTGATTGAAGGCAATAAGCTTGAGATCGATTTTGAAGTGGCCGGACGCAAACGAGTGATGGACAGCTTTGTAACGCTTGGTTGATCTGCCTCTGCCGTAGACCCATCCGATGAGATAACGGAACGTCCACCATTCTCGTGTGTTTCCTGTACAATTCGCTTTGGATAGGAGATTGAACGATGCCCATGATCGAAACCCGCGACGGCGCGTGGCTTTATGTGAAAGATTGGGGCACCGGGAATCCAGTCATTTTGATGCATGGTTGGCCGCTCACGGCGGACAGTTGGGATCCAATAGCCGAAGCTTTGGCGAATGCCGGACACCGTGTGATTTCCTATGACAGACGCGGCTTTGGACGGTCCGAACAAACTTGGGGTGGCTATGATTATGATAGCTTCACAGACGACCTTGCTGATGTGATGAAGGCAACGGGCGCTACGGAAAACGTTACCATAGTTGGTTTTTCCATGGGTGGCGGTGAAGTGGCGCGCTATATGTCACGCTATGCGGGCGCAGGTATTGTCCGCGCAGCGCTTGTCGCGTCGGTGGTGCCGTATATGCTGCAAGCTGACGACAATCCCGATGGTGTTCCGCAGGAAACCTTCAATCAGATGACGCAGGACATGATTGCAGATCGCCCTGCATTCATGCGGACTTTCTTGCATGACTTTTTCGGTATCGGCTGGCTGAGTAAGCCCGTCAGCGGCGCTACTTTGGATTGGGCATGGAATATGTCCATGCAGGCAGGCCTTCGTCCGACATTGAAAGCGGCGGAAGCATTTTCCTCAACTGATTTTAGAGGCGATCTGCCTTCGTTCAACGTGCCAACATTAATCATTCACGGAACGTCGGACAAAACCGTGCCAATCGATCCTACAGCCCGGATGGCGGCGGCGATGATCGAAGATGTCACGCTAGTCGAATATGCAGGGTCCCCCCATGGGCTGTTTGAAACGGACCGCGATCGGTTGATTTCTGATCTCATGGCATTTCTAAATGGAGAAGAGCCAGGTTCTCAGGACCCTGAAAATTTTGTCATCAACCCCGCATTGCCGATGGGTGGGTTCTAAGTTCCCGATGGAAATAGACCCCGGCTGATCAAGCCATTATGTTGATAACTCCATGCGGTTTGGAATAGCCGCGACCATCGGCCTGATGGTTGACGAATTGGATTATCAAAGGGTCTTGACCGCCGACGCGTGAATAAAAGCAACAGTGCTGGTAAACTTATCGGCTTTGCGGTTATGATGCCGAATGGATGCGGGGGCTTCAAAACTTATATCTGACGCCAGAGCGGCGCTTCAGCGCAGAGATGGCGCCTCGGCTAGGCTATTGCTCACCGAGTTGTCCGATGACAAAATGCCGTGGTTGTTAATGGCACAGGCATGCAGTCTTTCCGGGGACGTGGCGGCAGAAGGGCTGGCGTTACAGCGACAGCTGGAAATTGAGCCCCGTAATTTGCCAGCATTAATCCTGTCAGGCGAATTGAAGGCCCGCGCCGGCGATGATCGCGCCGCAAACGCCTTCTTTCAGGCTGCGCTCAATCAGGCATCGTCCATGCCAAATGTACCCACTGCGCTCCACCCGATGCTCGACCGTGCGCGCAATTTTATGGACGAGGTGCAGGATAAATTTGAGCAGCATTTGATGGATGGAATTGATCAGGCTGGCCTGCAGCGCGATGGCAGGGTCGGCACAGCCATCGACATGTTGCTTGGCCGCAAGCAACTCTATTTGCAGCAGCCATCAAGTTTTTACTTTCCGGGTCTACCTCAGCGTCAATTTTATGAACGCGATGAGTTCGATTGGATCGCAGAAATCGAACAGTGCGTTCCAGAAATGCAGGCCGAACTGCGCGAAATTCTGGCAGACGGCCAAGACTTTCCGCCATATGTCGAGGCAACGGCTGACCGCCCAAGCGCTGCTAATCCGCTGATCAACGATCCAAGCTGGGGTGCATTTTATTTCTGGCGGAACGGCGAAATTGTCCCGGAAAATGCTTCGCGCTGTCCGGTTACCATGCAAGCGTTGGAAAGTGCACCGATGCCACGCATCAATAGCCGGTCGCCAATTGCGTTATGGTCGTTGCTTAAGTCCAATACGCATATCCAGCCGCACCATGGGCTTTTGAACACGCGGCTGATCTGCCACATTCCGTTGATCGTTCCGGAGGATTGCGCCCTACGCGTCGGCAACGAAACCCGCGCCTGGCGGGAAGGCGAAGCGTTGATTTTCGATGATAGCTTTGAGCATGAGGCATGGAACAGAAGCGGCCAAACGCGGGTCATTTTGCTGTTCGAAATCTGGCGTCCGGAAATATCCTTGGAGGAACGTGCAGCTCTCACCACGATATTCGAGACAATTAACGACTATCATGGTGTGCCCGAGGATATGGGTTAGCCGCCCTGTCTGTAAAATGCTGCTTTGCAGCCAGATAGAAGTCTGTGCATTGCGCGCAGAAACATAAGCCGATAGGCGCACCAAATATGTCTGATATTCCCGCCGAAATTCATCCGCTTAAGATTGCCGATTTCCGCTTCTATTGGATGGCGCGGTTCATGGCGGTACTCGCAACCATGGGAATGGTCGTGGTTATTGGCTATCAAGCTTACGACATCGCCCGCAGCGATTATGGCATGTCGATCCGCGAAGCGTCGTTACAGCTTGGTCTGCTTGGCCTTGTGCAGTTCGTTCCACTTGCACTGTTGACCCCGGTCGCGGGTTGGGCGGCAGACCGTTGGGAACGACGCACCGTTGCCCGGCTCGCCAACAGCATCGACATGCTGGTGGCGCTCGCTTTGGGTTGGTTCACCTATGCGGACGCGCTTACCTTGCCGCTGCTCTTTGTCTTCGCAGCATTGCATGGCGTAGCGCGGGTGTTTGTGGGGCCTTCGATGTCGGCTATTGCGCCAAATATCGTTCCGCCCGCATCGCTCCCGCGCGCGATTGCCTTAAGTTCAATCGCTTGGCAAATTGGCTCGGTCATTGGTCCTGCGGCAGGCGGACTGATGTTCGCGGCAAGCCCGTCCTTACCGTATTGGGCGTCGGCGGGTCTCATGCTGATGGCCACGATCAGCCTCAGCTTCGTGCGGCCGGTCTATCCTCCCCCGATGGAAAAGAAGATCCATCCCATCCGGCAGATGGTCGATGGTATACGCTACACATGGTCAGAACGCTTTTTGCTGGGCGCCATCACGCTTGATCTTTTTGCGGTGCTGCTTGCGGGGGCAACAGCCATGCTTCCCGTTTATGCACGTGACATATTGATGGTTGGTCCGAGTGGTCTCGGACAACTGCGTGCTGCACCTGCAGTTGGTGCTTCAGTCGTAGCTTTAATGCTCGCCATCTGGCCACTGCGTCACAACGTCGGCGCAAAAATGCTTTGGGCAGTTGTGGTGTTCGGCGTTGCCACCATCGGCTTTGGCCTTAGTCACGAAATCGGCAACCGCGTGTTCAGCGACGCGCAAGTGGCTCTCTGTCTTCCCGACTTCGGCTGTGTAGAGTTAGGCGCTGGCATGGCGGTCGCATTGGTCATGCTGGTGGTGCTTGGAGCATCGGACATGCTGTCGGTCTATGTGCGCTCTTCGTTGGTCCAGCTCAACACACCCGACGATATGCGCGGCCGCGTCAGTTCAGTGTC
This sequence comes from Sphingorhabdus sp., assembly GCF_046596595.1. Classification (GTDB taxonomy): domain Bacteria; phylum Pseudomonadota; class Alphaproteobacteria; order Sphingomonadales; family Sphingomonadaceae; genus Sphingorhabdus_B. The sequence continues at coordinate 35,347 of NZ_JBKJMB010000061.1, read as the reverse complement.
GGGACTTGCCATTTCCGCCTCCAATGAACTGGGCGAGTTGCAATCCGGATTGGCCGCGGCAGTACTTGGCCCCGTCGGCGCGGTTGTATTTGGCGGCGCTGGTGCCATATTCGTAACAGCAATCTGGGCGGGTCTATTTCCCGAACTCAAAAATGCCCGAACATTCGAACCGCAATATAGAGGAAAAAGTCCATGAAAGCACATTCAATCCTCGAAACCATTGGCAATACGCCGCACATCCGCATGGCGCGTATGTTCCCCAATGCTGAGGTCTGGATCAAGTCCGAACGGTCCAACCCGGGCGGGTCGATCAAGGATCGTATCGGCCTTGCCATGATTGAAGCCGCCGAAACAGACGGCAGCCTTAAGCCCGGCGGCACTATCATTGAACCAACGTCAGGCAACACCGGCGTTGGCCTCGCCATGGTGGCTGCGGTCAAGGGATATAAGCTTATACTCGTCATGCCTGAGTCCATGTCGTTGGAACGTCGGCGCTTGATGCTGGCTTATGGTGCGAGTTTTGATCTGACGCCGCGGGAAAAGGGCATGAAGGGCGCGATCGAACGGGCGCTTGAGTTGGTGTCTCAGACCCCGAACTCATGGATGCCACAACAATTTGAAAACGCCGCCAACATCGATGTCCATGTGCGCACAACGTCGCTGGAGATATTGGAAGATTTTGCCGATTCGCCTATCGACGTCATGATTACAGGCGTTGGAACAGGCGGCCATATTACGGGGTGCGCAGAGGTCCTGAAAAAGGCGTGGCCTAATCTAAAGGTGTTTGCCGTCGAACCGACATTGTCACCTGTGATCAGCGGAGGGCAACCGGGTCCGCATGCAATTCAGGGTATCGGCGCCGGGTTCATTCCTGCCAACCTGCACACCGCTTTGCTTGATGGCGTTATTCAGGTGGATCCCGAAGCCGCAAAGGAAACCGCGCGCCGTGCTGCGCGTGAAGAGGGCATGTTGGTGGGTATCTCGTCCGGCGCGACGCTGGACGCAATCGCACAAAAGCTTGCCGAATTGCCTGCCGGAAGCCGCGTGCTCGGTTTCAATTATGATACCGGCGAACGTTATCTTTCGGTGCCCGATTTCTTGCCTGTGGAATAAACAAAAATGCCGGGACTTATCATCCCGGCATTTTGTTATCTAACGGCGGCGTTCATGACTAAGCCGCAGCGAACATTTCAGGTGTGAGTGCCATGATAGCCTCGCTGCCTGCCTCAATCTTGCGGCGGAGCGCGCCGCAGTCTGGCAAATAGCGCTCGGCAAAATACCGCGCCGTCACCAGCTTGGTTTCATAAAATGCAGCGTTGCCAGCCCCTGCATCAAGCGCCTTCTGCGCGCTTTGCGCCATACGCAGCCATTGTAGTCCAAGCGCAACGATGCCCATGATGTGCATATAATGATGCGCGCCTGCGCCGATGTTGTTTGGGTTGGCCATGCCATTTTGCATGAACCACATCGTCGACGCCTTCAGATCGCCATTCGCCTTCTCAAGCCGGCCAGCGAAGTCCGCAAGTGGCCCCGCCTTTGCAGCAGCGCATTCCTCATCGACAATCGCGAACAATGCCTGGATGGCACGGCCGCCATTTTGTGCAAGCTTACGTCCGACAAGATCCATTGCCTGCACGCCATTGGTGCCTTCGTAGATCATCGCGATTCGGGCGTCGCGCACATACTGCTCCATACCCCACTCCGCGATGTAGCCGTGGCCGCCATAGACTTGCTGTGCATTGGTGGCGACTTCATACCCCTTGTCGGTGCCATAGCCCTTGATAACCGGCGTGAGCAAAGACAGCAGATCATCTGCCATCTGACGTTCTTCCTCGGTCTGAGCGTGATGCAGCAAATCGGCTTGCAACGCGCCCCACAAGCAAAAAGCGCGCATGCCTTCCGTGAATGCTTTCGCGTCCATGAGCATGCGGCGCACGTCGGGGTGAACAAATAACGTGTCGGCTTTCTGATCCATATCCTGCGGGCCAGTCAGCGCACGGCCCTGCCGGCGATCCTGCGCATAATGCACCGCATTCTGGTAAGCGACTTCGGCCACACCAAGGCCTTGCTGGCCTACGCCCAGACGCGCAATATTCATCATGATAAACATGGCGGCGAGGCCCTTGTTTTCTTCACCGACGAGATAACCTGTCGCGCCATCATAGTTCATCACGCAAGTAGCGTTGCCGTGGATTCCCATCTTATGTTCGATCGAACCGCAGGAAAGGGTGTTGCGCGCGCCAAGCGAACCATCATCGTTCACAAGGAACTTTGGCACGATGAACAACGAAATGCCTTTAACGCTGTCGGGCGCGCCCGGAGTCTTTGCAAGCACCAGATGGATGATATTTTCCGTAAGATCATGCTCGCCGGAAGAGATGAAAATTTTCGTACCCGTAATGGCAAAGCTGCCATCGCCATTGGGCGCTGCCTTGGTGCGGATTAGGCCAAGGTCCGTTCCGCAATGCGGCTCGGTCAGGTTCATGGTACCGCCCCATTTGCCTGAAATCATGTTCGGCGCATAGGTAGCTTTTTGCGCGTCGCTTCCCTTGACCAGGATCGCAGATACCGCGCCTTGCGTAAGGCCAGGATACATGGCGAATGCCATGTTCGAACTGGCCATCAATTCTTCAAAGGCCATGGAGACGATATGTGGCATACCTTGACCGCCGAACTCTTCAGGCCCGGACAATGTCCCCCAACCGCCCTCACAATACAGCTTATAGGCTTCCTTAAATCCATCGGGTGTTGTTACGCTGCCGTCTTCGTGCCGGGTGCAGCCCTGAAGATCGCCGAGCTGATTTAACGGGAAAAGTACGCCTTCGACAAATTTCGCGCCTTCGGTCAGGATTGCTTCGATCATATCCGCGCTGGCGTTTTCAAAGCCTGGAAGATTGGCAAAGCGTTCGATTCCTAAAACTTCGTTCAGGATGAACTGCATGTCGCGAACAGGGGCATTATAACTTGGCATTTTCTATCCTCAAAAATCACGAATTGCGCTGTCAGGCTGTGGCAGATTTTTCCGCGGCTTCCACTTTTTCAACCGTTGAAACAAACTCAGTAAGTTCGTTGATAGCGCTTTCGATATCATCGCGCTGCGCTTTCAACAGATTAATTCTGTCCCGACACTTTTCGATTGTAACACGCCGTTGAATATTCCGGCCGTCATTCAAATCATAAAGGTCGATCATCTCGCGAATTTCCGCAAGGCTAAACCCAACGCGCTTGGCGCGCAATATCCACGCAAGGCGGGCGCGGTCACGTTTGGAATAAATGCGCGCCAGTCCCATACGTTCCGGCGAAATCAACCCTTGATCCTCATAAAATCGCAAGGCGCGCGCGGTTACTTCAAATTCGATCGATAGGTCCGATATCGTAAAGGATTCCCGGTTATATGCGTCGGGCGTTTCGATGGTTGCATCGGTTCGCCTTTGATCGCGCGTATAAGATTCCATAGCACCTTCCCTCTTCGTTGCAGTAACGTCACTAGTTTACGTTAGCGTAAACGTCAATCAGCGAAGTGCGGCCGTTCTGCTTGTGGGGTCTCGTCAGCTTACGGGATCGGGCAAAGGCGTGTTCGCCGGCTCGGGCGTCGAACCAGTCACGGGTTGTGCAGGATCAACAGCTGGGTCCATTGGCTGAACCGCTGGTTCCTCAACAGGCTTTGGCTCTGGTCGTTTAACGGGTGTTGCCGTATCCTTAAGGACAAACACCTCTTGGTTCATCTGCGTCACGCCATAAAGCATTTTGGCAAAAGCGAGCGGTAACCGGATGCAGCCATGCGATGCGGGATATCCTGGCAGGTGGCCGCCATGGATCGCGATGCCATCCCATGTCAAACGCTGCATATAAGGCATTGGTGCATTGCTGTAGAGATTGGATTTATGATCGACATTTTTTTGCAGAATATTGAAAAAACCGGTCGGCGTTTCCTTGCCCTTCTTACCTGACGATATGGTGCTAAAACCAATCAACACGTCATTTTGAAACACATATATCCTCTGAATATCGAGAACGATCACGATTTTCATCGGCCCTTCATAAACGGCTTGCGGAACCCACACGAAGTCCCCCGGCTTTAAAGCGTCCACTGGTCCCTTTTTTCGCGGCTTGGGCGCAGGTGTAACGACGGGGGGGGCAATGACCGTAGGGGCAAAGACAGGCGGAGTAGTCACAGGTGGCACTGCGACTGGCGGCGTAACAATCGGTGGGGGCGAAGTGGTCGGCACAACCAATTGCGGATTGGTGGCTGGATCATTCTCGGGTGGCTCGGTGGGTTGACTCTGGCTCTGTTTAACGCGCGTGGTCTGGGCCTGCTGCTGGGATGCAAAAGCGCCGCTTGTCACCAAAAGAAGCAGTGCAAGCGCATATAAGCTATGCAATTTGCGGATACCCGCGCCAAAACTCATGAAGTTGCCCCAGACCGTGTCAACGAAACAGCCCGCTGGGGGCTGCGATTAGTGGTTCCGTAGCAAGAACCGTAGGAATATTCGACGTCAAAATTGTTAAATGCGACAAAACAGCTTGATACTACAATGCGCCTAAACGGCCTGCTTTTGCGCCCAAACGCAATTGATGCCCTGTTTTTGTAAAGGATTGCCGCTTATCTCAGTCCCATGAGTTTTATCGGCCGAAGGCAATTCATACATTCTGCAATATTGGGGGCAACGCTGCTTGCGGTGCCGTCGCGTGCCGCAGAGATCGTCTTTCTCCCTGGAACCGGTAACGGACATGCTGGGCCTTCGCCATTGTTACTTGCTCGCGCAAAAGCGGCTTTGGCCAAGCATAAATCGCGTATCCACAACCACGACCTTTTGGCCATCGCCGATTTTTCAAAACCGTCGCGTGACCCGCGCTTTTATGTCGTTGATTTGCGTAACGGACATGCAACGCCCTATCTGGTCGCCCATGGCAAGGGTTCAGACCCAAGCCATAGTGGTTGGGTCCAAAATTTCTCGAATGTCCATGGCTCGGAGGCGACTTCAGCCGGCAGTTATCTTGTCGGTGAGACCTATATTGGCCAATATGGTGAATCCCGACGGCTTATCGGGCTGGACGCTGAAAATGATCAAGCGGAGGCACGCGCCATCGTGATCCATCCCGCCTGGTACGTGAACCAGACAATGATTCATGACCAAGGGAAAATCGGCAGAAGCCAAGGCTGCTTCGCATTCGCCAAGGAAGATATCAATGTCATCCTGGAGCGCGTTGCCCCAGGATGCTTACTTTATGCCGATAAAATATAAATCAGCTTTTGTTTCCTGATTTGAAAACACCGCAAATAATACGCTTGCCACTGTTGCCGCTTGGATCGGTTTTATAGTCGTCAGCTTTTTCGTGAATAATCAGTGCGCCGCCATCGGCGTCGAGCAACCCCGCAGGGCCTGACAGTTTCATGTTCGGAAGCTGATATTCGAGGGTGATCTTGCGATCCCCGGCCGCATCTACATTTGGCAGATCGCCGCCATGCGCGCCCATCGGATTATCCCGGCCATGCTGTTTCATATCAGGGTTCCAGTGCGGCCCGGCGCTAGTGAACTCGGGCCCTTGGCATTTTCCAACTGCATGAAGGTGCATGCCAAAAGTACCTGCTGCAGGTGCTTCAGCGGACAAGCTCATAAATACGCCATCGCTGCGTTGCGATATTGTCGCCACACCGGCCCAGCTGCCATCGGCGCGTGCGAGGTCCGCCGTTAACACCTCGGAAACCTCAACAGCACTCGTTGATTTTAAGGTTGAGCAGCTGGCGATTACTGGGATGATAAGAATAAGCAAAAATTTACGCATAACATGCTCCTATAATGGGCGTTTGGCGGCAACATAACACCAACGGGGCCACACTCAATTTGTTTCGCAGCGTTACTATGCCCAGTGTTCTGGCCTGACGCCCTGCGCGAATAACAAGGCCGTTAGGTCATTATGGCGAACGGCGAAGTTCGCAGCCTCGGCAAGCTGTGGCCGGGGATGATAACCGACGCCGAGACCATCTCCCGATACTGCTGCCCTTATCATCGGTAAATCATTAGCGCCGTCGCCAATGGCCAATGTCGCATTTAGGTCTATCCCTCGAAAATCTGCGGCGGATGTTAAAACGTCACGCTTAACATTGGCGTCGACAATTTCCCCGAATAGTGCTCCCGTCAGCTTGCCGTCCAGTATTTCAAGCACATTAGCATGCACTTCGGCGAAGCCCAGCATTGCCGCCACGGGCCCGGTAAAGCTTGTAAACCCGCCCGACACGAGCACAGCATGTGCGCCCCACCCCGTCATTGTGCGCACAAGAACTTCGGCACCTGGCATGGGCCGAACGCGTTCCCGAAGGCAGGTTTCGATCACATTTTCGTCAAGTCCGGCAAGCAATGCCACACGGGCTTTCAATGCTTCGGCAAAATCAAGCTCACCTGCCATAGCACGTTCCGTAATCGCTGCGATTTCTGGCTTGATACCCGCATAATCGGCAAGCTCGTCGATACACTCAACGGTGATCATGGTGCTATCCATATCGGACACCAAAAGCATCTTGCGCCGGTTGCTCTCTGTCTGGACCACGATATCCAACCGATCTTCCAAGTCAGACATTGCTGTTCGCGCGCGCGCCATGTCGCCTTCAAAAGCGATATCAACCGCCTTCCATTGCGCAAGCCAGGTTACCGGGCCCGGAATGCAATCAGCCATCTGCAAGCGGTCGGCGGCCTCGGAAACTATGCCACTTTCAGCCGTATCTGCTGCTATCAGGGTCAAGATGGGCATTTCGAATCCTCAAAAGATGGTCGCGCTTATTGCGGGTCCGACCGCGAGCGGCAAGACGGCATTAGCGCTGCATCTCGCCAAATCGGGTAATTTTGTAATTGTTAATGCCGATAGCGCGCAGGTTTATTCCGACTTGCCGATATTGAGCGCGCAACCGACCGTCGAAGAACAAAACAGCGTGCCGCATCATTTGTTTGGATATCTTGATGGCGTAACCCACTGCTCCGCAGCACGGTGGGCAGGCGATGCAAAATTGGCGATTGCCCAAGCACATGCGGCGGGTGCAACGCCAATACTAGTCGGCGGCAGCGGCCTGTACATCCGCACTTTGCTTGACGGTATTGCCCCAATTCCTGAGGTCGATCTTGCATTGCGTGCGCAGGTGAGAGCGATGCCCGTCGAAAAAGCATATGCAGCGCTTCAGAGGCTCGATACAACAATTGCGGCAACCCTGTCACCGACGGACATCAGCCGCATCACGCGCGCGCTTGAAGTCGTCCAGAGCACGGGATGCAGCATAGCGGAATGGCGCAAGACAAAGACGGGCGGAATCGGCGCCGAGATCGACTTGCGTCCGACATTGCTTCTGCCGCCGCGTGACTGGCTCTACCACAGGTGCGATGCCCGCTTTGCTATGATGATGGAGCGTGGCGCGGTGAACGAGGTGGAGGCGCTTCTCGCACGTAATTTGCCTCATGACGCGCCGATCATGCGGGCTATCGGCATGCCGGAAATATCGGCCTACCTGACAGGCACGATGCAATATGACGAAGCGGTAATGCGCGGACAAATCGCGACCCGGCAATATGCCAAGCGACAGTTCACGTGGTTTCGGAACCAGGCCCCGGCGGGGTGGCCGCGGATGGAAGAAGAAATAAATGACTCAAATATGCTAAGTTTTGAAACATTATTTCAATGATACTATTTGACAAGCCATTTTCTAATCATTAGCTAGCCCGCTCTTGCTTACCCTATTGCAGTGCAACATAGGGCGGCAGCTAAACAAATAAGGACTGTCCAGTGGCCGAAAAATCCGGCGCAGAAATATTGATCGATACCCTGATTGAACAGGGTGTGGACACCGTGTTTGGTTATCCCGGTGGCGCGGTGTTGCCGATTTATGACGCGCTGTTTCAACAGACCAAAATCCGCCACGTCCTTGTGCGACATGAAGCGGGCGCTGCGCATGCAGCGGAGGGTTATGCACGTTCAACCGGAAAGCCAGGCGTTGTCCTCGTGACCTCTGGGCCCGGCGCAACCAACGCTGTAACCGGCATTGCCGATGCGTTTCTTGACTCGATCCCTCTGGTTGTTTTGACTGGTCAGGTTGCGACCAACCTAATCGGTACCGATGCGTTTCAGGAAGCAGACACCGTTGGCATCACCCGTCATTGTTCGAAGCATAATTATCTCGTGAAGGACCCGGCTGAGCTTGCCTCTGTTGTGCGTGAGGCCTTTGCTATCGCTACAAAAGGACGCCCGGGTCCAGTCGTTATCGATATCCCCAAAAACGTGCAGGTGGCAACCGCCGCGACCGATGTTAAGCGCCCCACTCCGTCGCGGTACACTTATGCTGGCGAAGCAGACTATGCGGAAATAAACCGTGCCGTCGAGTTGCTGGCACATGCCAAGGCACCGATATTGTATACCGGCGGCGGCATCATCAATTCAGGGCCAGCGGCAAGTGAAGCGTTGCGCGAATTGGCCGAATTAAGCGGAGCGCCGGTAACCTCAACGCTGATGGGCCTTGGCGCTTATCCAGCATCGGGTGATGCCTGGCTTGGCATGTTGGGCATGCACGGTACGTATGAGGCCAATATGGCCATGAACCAATGCGACGTGATGGTGTGCCTTGGTGCGCGCTTTGACGACCGAGTGACGGGCCGCCTCGATGCTTTTTCACCTAGCAGTATCAAAATCCATGTCGATATTGACCGCAGTTCGATCAACAAGACGGTCCGTGTCGACCTACCCATCGTCGCAGATGTTGGCACGGCCATGCGGCAGATGATTGATGTATGGAAAGGCCGGAAATACAAAAAGCCGGCACTCACAGATTGGTGGTCGCGGATCACGGGCTGGCGCGCGGTTGATTGCCTCAGCTATCCCGGCAGTACGCAGGAGATCATGCCGCAATACGCGATCGAACGGCTGTTTGCGGCAACCAAGGACAAGGCACCGATCATAACGACTGAAGTGGGCCAGCATCAGATGTGGGCGGCCCAGCATTTCCACTTCGATGCGCCAAACAAGTGGCTCACCAGCGGTGGTCTCGGCACGATGGGCTATGGCCTGCCCGCGGCAATCGGCGCGCAAATGGGCCATCCCGACGCGCTCGTCATTGACATTGCGGGCGAAGCATCAATCCAGATGAACATTCAGGAAATGGGCACGGCGACGCAATATCGCCTGCCTGTGAAGGTATTCATCCTGAACAATGAATGGATGGGCATGGTGCGTCAGTGGCAGGAACTGACCTATGAAAGTCGCTTTTCGGAAAGCTATTCCGACAGCCTGCCTGACTTTGTCGCGCTCGCCGAAGCTTATGGCTGGAAAGGCATTCGCTGTGATGATCCTGCCAAGCTTGATGATGCTATCGCTGAAATGTTGGCTTATGACGGACCAGTTATGTTCGACTGCCGCGTGCATAAAACATCAAATTGCTTCCCGATGATTGCGTCCGGTGCGGCTCATACCGATATGATCTTGAACTCCGATCAGGTCTCCGGAACGATGGATGACGAAGCAAAGGCGCTCGTATAATGCATATAAAGCAGGAGATCAGCGAGCGTCACGTCCTGACGCTGACGGTGGATAACGAAGCGGGCACCCTTGCGCGTATTGCCGGGATGTTTACTTCGCGCGGATATAATATCGACAGCCTTACCGTCGCCGACATCAGCGAAGATCACACGACCAGCCGGATAACAATTGTTACCAAAGGCCCCCCGCCCGTCATTGACCAAATAATTGCGCAATGCGAACGGCTCGTCCCGGTACATAAAGTCACGGACCTCACCGAAGCTGGACCGCATGTCGAGCGCGAGCTTGCGTTGGTAAAAGTCAGCGGTGCTGGCGACCAAAGGGTCGAAGCTATGCGCTTGGCCGATATTTACCGCGCCCGAGTTATCGATGCGACCGTCAACAGCTTCATTTTCGAAATTACCGGTGGGCCTGAGAAAATCGACACGTTCGTAACTCTCATGCGTGAGGTCGGCCTTGTCGAAATAGGCCGGACGGGCATTGTGGGGCTGATGCGCGGATCCGAGGCAAGTTGAAAATCATCGTCACGCTAAAACAATGTGCGCGTGACGGCAAAAAAGAGGGATTCTGAAAATGAAAGTTTTTTACGACGCAGATTGCGATCTCGGCTTAATCAAAGACAAGAAGGTCGCGATTGTAGGCTATGGCAGTCAAGGCCATGCCCATGCGCAAAACTTGCGCGACAGTGGCGTTGCAGAGGTCGCGATTGCATTGCGGGCTGGCTCGGCCACGGCCAAGAAGGCCGAAGCTGCTGGCTTCAAGGTTCTGGCAAACGCCGACGCTGCGGCCTGGGCCGATATTTTAATGGTTCTGGCACCAGACGAACATCAGGCCGCAATTTACGCCGATGACCTCCATGCCAATTTGAAGCCGGGTGCAGCGTTAGCATTTGCGCACGGCCTCAACATCCATTTCGGCCTGATTGAGCCGCGGGACGACATTGACGTCATCATGATCGCACCAAAGGGCCCTGGCCATACCGTACGCAGCGAATATCAGAAGGGTGGCGGCGTGCCATGCCTGATTGCCGTCGCGCAAAACGCAAGCGGTAACGCACATGACGTGGCACTTGCTTATGCAAGCGGCGTTGGCGGTGGACGCAGCGGCATCATCGAAACCAACTTTCGCGAGGAGTGCGAAACAGACCTTTTCGGTGAACAGGCCGTGTTGTGCGGTGGCATTACCCACCTGATTCAGGCCGGCTTCGAAACATTGACCGAAGCAGGATACGCACCCGAAATGGCTTATTTCGAATGCCTGCATGAAACCAAGCTGATCGTTGACCTGTTGTACGAAGGCGGCATCGCCAACATGCGGTATTCCATCTCCAACACGGCCGAATATGGCGATATCACTACTGGACCACGCATCATTACTGACGAAACAAAGGCAGAAATGAAGCGAGTTTTAGCTGACATTCAATCTGGTCGTTTCGTCAAAAATTTCGTGCTTGATAACCGTGCAGGCCAGCCTGAACTTAAAGCGGCGCGCAAGGCGGCGGCTGCACATCCAATTGAGGCGACAGGTGCCCAATTGCGCGCGATGATGCCGTGGATTGCAAAAAATAAGCTGGTGGATCAGGCAAAGAACTAAATTTATTTTCACGGCTTGACAGTTTTGGGGGAGGCATCGACATTGATGCCTCCCTTTTTTCATGTCCGGAGCATCCTCATGCGCAAGATTTTATGTGCCCTTCCCCTCTTTGTCGCCGTGCCGCTAATCGCGCAGAGCGCACCTGAAGTGCCAGGCGCGATGGACGTCGCCCGTGTAACCGCCGGAACATATAATACCGACCCCGGCCATACACTCATAGGCTGGCGCGTCAGCCATTTTGGTTTCAACGATTATTTCGGCATTTTTGGCGACGCAACGGGTACGTTGACACTTGATCCGGCCAAGCCGAACACATCCAAGGTCGATATCACAATCCCCATCGGCAAGGTTACCACCGCAAGTGCAGGCTTGACCGGACATTTGCTGCGCGCTGGCAAGGACGGCGGCAAGGCCGACTTTTTCGGCCCAGCCCCGGCCGACGCGAAATTCGTTTCCACGAGCGTTGTCGCTTCGGGTACTTCAGCGAAAATCACGGGTAACCTGACGTTGAATGGCGTGACCAAGCCAGTTGTGCTCGACACAAAATTTTCAGGCGCAGGCAACAACCCGTTCAATAAAAAAGCCACGGTGGGCTTTCACGCGACCACGACGATCAAACGCAGCGACTTTGGCGTAACCTACGGCATCCCTGTAGTTTCAGACGATGTGAAACTGGACATCAGCGTTGCGTTTGAAAAGGCGAGCTAAGCTGTAAAATATTCCCACGCAAAGCCGCGAAGGCGCAAAGAAAAGGAGAATTCTTCATCTTTGCGGCTTTGCGGCTTTGCGGCTTTGCGTGATAAAATTTGTTCGGTGTAAAAACGGCGCTGGCCCGCTTAGATTACCCCAAATATCGCGCGTCGAGGCTGGCCTTGGCTGCGCGATATTCTGCCTCAAGTTGGTCGACAAATTCAGCGACGGTCTGCACTTCCTTGATCGCGCCGATGCCTTGGCCTGAACCCCAGATATCCTTCCACGCCTTGGCCTCGCTATTACCGCCGGAGCCAAAGTTCATCGTCGAAATATCGCCCTTGGGCAGGTTGTTCGGATCCATGCCGGCCTTCTCGATCGACTGGCGCAGATAATTGCCGCTCACGCCAGTGAACAGGTCTGAATAGACAATGTCCGCTGCCTTCGCCTCGACAATATTCTCCTTGTAGCCATCGACGGCATTGGCTTCCTTGGTCGCGATAAACGCGCTGCCGATATATCCGAAATCGGCGCCCATTGCCTGCGCTGCCAAGACCGACGCGCCATGTGCGATTGATCCGGAAAGGGCGACTGGTCCATCAAACCACTCACGGATTTCGCGCATCAAGGCAAAGGGTGACGTCACGCCTGCGTGACCACCAGCCCCTGCCGCAACGGGAATAAGGCCGTCCGCACCCTTTTCGATGGCCTTGTGCGCAAAACGATCGTTGATCACGTCATGCAGCACGATCCCGCCCCATGAATGCACAGCTTCGTTGAGTTCGACCTGAGCGCCCAGTGACGTGATAGTGATAGGCACTTGCCATTTGGCGCAGGTCCCGATGTCTTCTTGCAGGCGGTTGTTCGATTTATGCACGATCTGGTTGACCGCATAAGGTGCAGCGGGACGGTCGGGATTGTCGCGGTTATGCGCGGCCAGTTCTTCGGTAATCTGGTGCAACCATTCATCGAGCTGCGCCTGAGGTCGCGCGTTGAGTGCAGGGAACGACCCGACAATGCCAGCCTTGCACTGTGCGATGACCAATTCCGGCCCCGATACGATGAACAGCGGAGAGCCGATCACCGGAAGCCGCAGATTGTCGAAAATTGCCGGAAGTGCCATGCGCCGAATCCCCTGTTAATTCGCTGATTAAAAGTTCGTTAGCCACAGCATATCGCGGCTGTCAAATGGCGGGTACGGGACACCCCGTTCCGTAACGGCAGCGTCCCCCCTCTATTGTGTTTAGAGGAACGCTCGGCAGCTCCAGCGCACGTGTAGTTGATGCCGCGTACCATTTCTCAAATGCTCTCCACCGCCCATGGAGGCGCATTAAGAAAGAAACATGCTGTCCGCCAGCCCATGACCTTAAAGGCTATTCGCTGCGCTGAGAATGGCTCTGACGGATGCAGTGGCCACATCTTGACTGATGCCTACGCCAAATAATATCGGACCGTCACCTACACGACATTCGACATAGGCGGCAGCACGCGTATCGGTGCCACGGCCAATGGCGTGTTCGCTGTAATCTATGATATCCAATGGCCCACCCAACGCTTCTTGCAGGGCGTCGGCCAGACTGGAAATAAGGCCATTTCCGCGACCGCTGACGCCTTGGATCTCACCATCAATCCGGATATTGCCAGCAAAGATTCGCTCGCTGTGCTGACGCGGACTTTGGCTTTCGTGAAAATCGACCAAGTGGAAACGGCCTTCGCCTTTTAGGTGATAGCGCTTTTCAAACGCCGCCCAGATGTCAGCACTCGTCAGTTCGTGGCCCGTGGAATCCGACAGTTCCTGGACGGTGTTGGAAAAGTTCGCCTGCATGCGCTTGGGAAGTTTTAGGCCCTGGTCCTGTTCGATGACCCATGCCACGCCGCCCTTACCGCTTTGCGAGTTTACGCGGATGACAGCTTCGTAGCTTCGTCCCAAGTCAGCCGGGTCAATGGGTAAATAAGGTACGCGCCAGATTTCGTCATTCTGCTGTTCTTGCGCAGTGAACCCCTTTTTGATCGCGTCCTGATGCGAGCCGGAAAAGGCAGTAAAGACCAGTTCACCCGCATAAGGATGTCGCGGATGGACGGGAAGTTGATTGCAATATTCAACGGTCTGGATGACTTCATCTATATCGCTGAAATCGAGGCCAGGGTTCAAACCTTGCGTATACAAGTTGAGCGCCAGCGTCACCAGGTCAACATTGCCCGTACGCTCGCCATTACCAAACAAGCAGCCCTCAATCCGGTCTCCGCCCGCAAGCAGACCCAGTTCCGCCGCGGCGATACCGCTGCCGCGGTCATTGTGCGGATGAAGGCTAATGATAACGTGATTGCGCGCGCTGATGTGGCGGCACATCCATTCAATTTGATCGGCATAGACGTTGGGCATTGCCGCCTCCACCGTAGCAGGCAAATTGAGGATGAGCGGCTTTGCAGCGGTCGGTTGCAACACGTCCATCACGGCTTCGCACACTTCAAGGCTGAATTCGAGTTCGGCAGTCGAGAAAGTTTCGGGGCTATATTCGAAATGCCAGTCTGTTTGCGGATATTTCGCCGCTTGCTCTTTCAATATGCTCGCACCCTCTACGGCGATGGCCTTAACGCCTGGCTTATCAAGCTTGAACACAATGTCCCGCCAAGCAGGGCTCACGGCATTATAGAGATGGACGATAGCGCGCGGTGCGCCTGCCATGCTTTCAAAGGTTTTTTCGATCAGATCTCGCCGAGACTGCGTGAGGCTTTGGATCATCACATCGTCCGGAATGCAGCCGCTGTCGACCAAGCCGCGGATAAAATCAAAATCCGTGGCACCTGAACTGGGAAAGCCGACCTCAATTTCCTTTACGCCAATTTTCAGCAGCAGATCAAAAAAGCGCTTCTTTTTCTCGGCGCCCATGGGATCAATAAGCGCCTGATTGCCATCGCGCAGATCGGTCGAGAGCCAGCGAGGCGCACAATCAATCGTCCGCGAGGGCCATTGGCGGTCTGGCAGGTTAACCTGCGGGAACGGTCGGTATTTTCGCGATGGGTCTGATAACATCATGATGATTGGCAATTTCGCTAATGTGCCCGTTTTGCAGGCTTTGAGATCTGGCGGAAAATTGATGCCCTTAGACGGGTTGCCGGACGAACCGGCGAACAGGCACGCCTAAGGGCGTGTAAGTCGAAGCAAGAGCGAAATGGCGGTGTGCACGGTCATTATGTTTAAACGATAGCCATGTCGTGCAACTTTCGTCCAGTCTTAAATTCAAAAAATGTCATTTTGTTGCAATCCAGATCGCTTCGCAAGCTGCGTCAATATTGTCGAAGTTTACGCTGGTATGGAATGGGTCACGCTGATTCAGCGACATGAGTGGTGGCGAACGTGACAAAACCGTGCGCAACGCACCTACAAGCAGGTTAATTCTGTCGGCGGCATCGCGTCGGGCGGATTGGCGATATCGAATAGTGGCATAATCCCGGAAGATCGCTGCAATGCGGTGGGCAACAAGTTCATTGTATCGCCGGTGTGGACCACGATGTAGCGACAATCCACTGCGCAGCGCAGCAGCTTCGGTTGCCGGAAGAAACACACCGTTGCGGGCGAAATAGCGTCCATCAAATCCATCGGCCCTGACCGCTTCAAATGCAGGGGAGAACGCTTTGCTGGCAAAGACACCCACAGGTATCAAATGGTGCGACTGAAATTCCCCGGGCGCACTTGAACCCGCGACCCTTTTGAAACTCCGCATATCGCCCACCGCCACAAATACCCCATATTGTTTGTTGCGGGATTATTCTGGCATAAAAAATTCTGCAATTACAATGTCATTCTGCGCATTCGGCGTAAGAAGAATGGTTTCACCAGACTGCATACCCGGAACTGCTATTTCGCGTAAAATTGCACCCTGCGTTGCAAGATCATGCACCAAACGTACCATAAAGCGCATCGCATCTCGCGTCGCCATCGGGGCATGTTTAAATTCAAGTTCCTGCCCGCAAAACCATTTCAGGCCGTGGGTTTCGACTTTGGATTGATCGGTCGTGTCGAATTGAACACAAATGAGTGCAGGAAAAGCCGCTTTATTGGAATACTGCTTAACGGCTTCTGCAAAATATTCAAATCCCGACAAGATCGAAGCCGGCTTCCATAAAACAGCCTTGGCGCGAAATAACCGCCCGAGAACTTCCCCCAGTTGCATCAACGCCATAGCAATAGCCGGAATGGCACCGCCCTTGTCAACGGCGGGCCCAAGTTCCAAATGGATAGCTGACCGCACGTCGCCCATGTCCGTGCTACAGAAGATATGTTGTGCTGCCTTAACCTGCGTCATGCTTTGAATGTCGTAAGCAAATGACACGCCATGATATGATAAAATCCCGAAATCTAACGGATCCGCATCCTCGCAAACGAACGAAATACCAAGCCGACCAAAATCAAGCGAACGCCAGGCCAACCTCAAATCCGCGCAATCCTGCGTGCTCAGCAATGACATGATTGACATCTGGCATTCCTATCGACGTTCCATTTTTGTTCTTAGGATTGCCGACAAAAACGTTCAAGCGCTTTTAATAGGGCCCGATAAGGACCTGTTCTGGTTAGATTTCGACCTGACTGCCAAGTTCCACAACCCGATTGCTCGGCAGCTTGAAAAACTCCATCGCGTTCGCTGCGTTTCGCAGCATCCAGGCAAACACCTTCTCGCGCCAAATGGCCATTCCGGGAATTTTCGACGCAATCAATGTCTGGCGTGACAGGAAGAAGCTGGTGTGCATCATGTCAAATTTAGGCCCGCATAGCTCAACCTGTTTTAGTGTCTCGGGGACATTGGTTTCTTCCAAAAAGCCAAAGCGCATTTTCACGCGATAAAAGCCTTCGCCTAAATCTTTGCAGACGATCCGGTCAGCAGCATCAACAAACGGGACATCTTCGATCTGCACGGTCAGGATGATGATGCGCTCATGCAAGATCCGGTTGTGCTTGATATTATGCAACAGCGCCGATGGCACGCCGCTGGCCGCAGAAGCCATGAATATCGCAGTGCCCTGAACGCGGGTGGCGCTATTGGCGGCGGATTTGATGAAAATCTCCATCGGCATCGTGCTCTCCGCCATCCGCTCGCGCATCAACGCTCGGCCACGTGACCATGTTGTCAGCAAGGTGAAGATAACCAGACCAATCAGCAGCGGAACCCATCCGCCCGACGGAACCTTTAACAAATTCGCGCCGAAATAGGCAAAGTCGACGATGAAGAACAAAGCCAAAGTTGGAATTGCCTTCCACTTCGGCCATTTCCAGAGCGTCAGCAATACGACCGCGATCAGGCAGGTATCAATGAACATCGCGCCAGTTACCGCAATGCCATAAGCTGCAGCCAGATTGGACGACGACTGGAAGAACAGCACCAGCAGCAGGACCATGACGGCAAGGCCCCAGTTAATCGCGGGGATGTAAATCTGCCCTGCGGCTTTTTCACTTGTATGCAATATGCTGAGACGCGGCATGAAGCCAAGTTGAATGGCCTGCTGCGTCAAGGAGAATGCCCCCGAAATAACGGCCTGACTGGCAATGACAGCCGCCATAATCGTGAGGAAAATGACCGGCGTGCTGATGATTTCAGGGACCATCAGAAAGAACGGGTCGCGAATGGCCATCTGCGCCTCTTGCGGCGTCATCGACAATATCATTGCGCCCTGCCCCATGTAGTTAAGCATCAGCGCAGGCAGCACGAAGAAGAGCCAGCTAAACTTGATTGGGCGGCGTCCAAAATGGCCCATATCGGCGTAGAGCGCCTCTGCACCTGTCACAGCAAGAACTACGGTACCCATGGCCACAAAGGCGCGAAAACCGTCAATATAGAAGAAATAAAACGCATTTAGCGGATTCAACACATCGAAAATGATCATCGGCATTTTCGTCAGGTGCATGATACCCAGCCCGGCGAGCGTCGCAAAATACACCAGCATGATTGGCCCAAACCACGCGCCAACCTTAGCTGTACCGCGCGACTGGAAGGCAAAAAGCGCGCCGATAATCACTACGGATATCGGAATGATCCACGCACTAAAGCCTTCATTTACATATTTGAGACCTTCCGCTGCCGAAAGGATCGACATCGCCGGCGTAATCATGGAATCGCCATAGAATAACGCAGTTGCAAAAACCCCAAGCATAACAAACGGCGCAGTCCATTTTGCGCCCGCTGTCTGACGGTTTATGAGAGCCAGCAATGCGAGGCTTCCGCCTTCGCCCTTATTGTCGGCCTTCATGATCGTGAAAACATATTTGAAGGTAACGACAATCATCATTGACCAAAACACGAGGCTCAGCACACCTTTGATGTGCATCGGGTCGGGCGTGATGGGATGATGGCCTGAAAAAGTCTCGCGAAAGGCGTAAATCGGGCTTGTACCGATGTCACCAAACACCACGCCAACTGTGCCGACACACAAAGCCAGCAGCGACCCTTTCGGGGCATGGCTGCCTTGGTGATCTTGATCGCTATGACCAAAATCGTCTGCTTGCGGTCCAACCATTTTGTTTCCCCGGCTTTCGCCCCAATACCACGATAATCGTAGGCGGGACGGGCGCATTAGCATGGCCTACCGCCCTGCACAACCAAGCAATCCTACACATATTCTCGACTAATAATACGCAATATCAGTTATTTAACTTGGGCATTTAATTGAGCTTGTGCAGCTTGCGCTTGCAGAGTCTTTGCGGCTTGCAGCTGCGACTCAATGCGGGCTTTCCATTTTGCTTTCGGCGTCGCCAAGGAAACGGTTTTTTCCCACAATAAAATTGCACCATCAAGGTCACCGGCAAACAGCCGGGCAAGGCCTGCAAAATAATAAGGCGCTGGGTAATTGGGCCGGATCGCGCGCGCCTTGTCGAAAGCCAATTGCGCAGGCGGAGACATCTGCCCCTCGCTTGCGAGCATCAATTGCAAGCCAAGCGCCGACCAGAGATCCGGATTTTGGGGGTCGCTGCGCAGACCCGATTGTATATAGGCTGCGGCCAGTGGATAATCCCCTTGTCTCGCAAACGAGTCTGCAGTCACCAGCCAGCGTTTTGCCCCGCCAAAGCTCTGATCCATATCCGCCCTGATTTCGACAAGCTGCGTTGCAGCCACTTCGCTTGCGGCCAGCGGTTTTGCTGGTGACGCCGGCGTACCGGGACGGCCCTGAAGCGCGTAACCCGTCATACCCAGCAATATTGCAGCTGCCGCAATCTGCCACAAAGCCTTTGACGAGCGTACAAACCATATCAGCACCGAAACGCTGGTGACAGACAACAGCCCTAATGCAATCCAACCATTCATGTGCGCTTCCTAAACAGCCCGCGGGCGAGCCAGATAGACGCCAACAGCACCAATAATGGTGTGAGCCACAGTAAAAGCCCCGCGCCCCTCATGTCCGGTTCAAAACTAACCCATTCGCCATAACGACCAATCATCCAGTTCCTGATGGCCTCGGGCTTCTGACCCGCTGCGATCTGCTGACGCACTTCGGCACGCATGGTCCCTGCCATTAATGCATCGCTATCGGCAATTGACTGTCCCTGACACTGAATACAGCGCAGGCTATGCATAAGGCGCGTGGCGTCTGCCTCCTGCACGGGATCCGCTAATTGGCGGTTGGCAAGCGCAGGCGTCGGACCGCTGCCTTGCGCAAAAACAGGGGTCGCAATCATCAAGGATATGAGCAGCAATGCCCTCATTGCGCAGCTTTCAATTTTTCAATCAGCATCGGCACATGTTCTGCCCGAATGTCGCCAATATGCTGGAACAAAATAATGCCATCGCCTGATATTACGTAGGTTTCCGGCACACCAGACGATCCCAGCTTGAGCTGAACTGCCATTTCACTATCAGAGCCAATCCGCCGGAATGGATTGCCAAATTCCGTTAGAAACGCAGCAACATCCTCGGGACGGTCACGGATAGCAATGGCGTCGATTTCGACACCTGCCGCCTTCAATGCCTCAAGTTGCGGTGCCTCCGCCTTGCAGGGAATACACCAGCTCGCGAATATGTTCAGCAACCTTGGCGTGCCGTCGGCCATATCCGTGTTTGACAGCGGTTGAACCCCCGGCGTCGCGGCTGGCAATGCAAATTCGGGCAACTTGCGGCCAATCATGGCCGAGTGAACCTGTTCATCCTTCGGCACCGCAAGTCCGTACACCGCAAGACCACCAATAAACGCAACGACCGCAAGTGGTATCCACAGAAGCCACGGTCGATTCACGCCGCGCCCCACTTATTTTGTGCAGGCTTTTTGGCGTGACGGAACATCCGGCCAAACAACGCAATCATGCCGCCTAAAGCGATCAGCAACGCACCATACCAGATAAATGTCACGAAAGGTTTCCACCACAAACGCACTTGCCAGCGGCCATCGCCTTGCTGGTCGGGCTGTGCAATCACGGCATAAAGCTGGCCGTTCCATTGCGTGAGCAATGCTGCTTCACTCGTCTGCATTTCTGGCTTGAAGAACTGCCGCGATTGCGGACGCAGCACAAAGGCGTCGCCATTCCTCCCCGCAATCATTTCACCTTCAACCGCAACCCAGTTGTCGCCAACAACTGGCTTGATATCATCGAGCTTAACCTGCCAACCGGCGACATTGGTGCTTTCGCCGGGCGCAAGCGCCGTCAAGGTTTCTTTCGAAAAGCCCGATTCAGCCGCCATACCGAAAACGCTGACCGCGATGCCAAAATGGGCAATGACCATGCCAAAAACGGGCAATGGCGTGCGCAAAAGTTTACGGCCCCTGAGTGGCAACCATGCAGCGACGCCTAAGGCCAAAGCCAAAGCTATGCCCAATAGAGGGAATATACCAACTTCAGGCGCGAACTTCCAAACGGCCAAACCGCTCCACATCAAAATGGCTGCCGCGCCAACCAACCAGTATTTGAGCCGCTTTAGTTCATCACGCCGCCAGCGCAGCATTGGACCCACCAACAAGGCGAGCATCAGAAGGACGGCAATAGGCACCGTTGCCTTGTTAAAATAAGGTGGCCCAACCGAAATCTTGTCGCCCATGGCCTCGGCCGCAAGCGGATAGAGTGTGCCAATCAAAACGACTGCCAAAATGACACTGAGGAAAATATTATTGGCAACAATTGCACCCTCGCGGCTGACAAGCTGAAAAGCCTCACCTTGCTTTACCGAGCCAATGCGCAGCGCAAAGATGACGAAAGCAAGGCCAGTATACAACAGCATCAGCGCAAGGATAAATGACCCGCGTTCGGGATCGACTGCAAATGCGTGGACGCTGGTCAATATACCCGAGCGGACGAGAAATGTCCCAGCCATGGACATCGCAAAGGCGACCAAGGCAAGCATGATAGTCCATGCGCGCAACGCATTGCGCGTCGCAAGCACGCTTACCGAATGCAACAACGCCGTTGCCGCAAGCCACGGCATGAGCGAGGCGTTTTCAACGGGGTCCCAGAACCACCATCCACCCCAGCCCAGTTCATAATACGCCCAATAGCTGCCGGCGGCGATGCCAATGGTCAGAAAAATCCACGCACCCAAAACCCATGGCCGCATTGCGCGGGCAAAATTTGGACCAACCTGATTGGTTAGCAGCGCGCCTACCGCAAAGGAAAAAGCGATAGATAGACCAACATAACCGAAATAGAGCGTCGGTGGGTGAAACGCGAGGCCGACATCCTGAAGCAACGGGTTGAGCCCTGCACCTTCAACAGGCGCAGGCGTGAGGCGCTCAAAGGGGTTGGACGCAAATAGCAGGAATGCAAAAAAGCCGAGCGCAAGGAAACCCTGCACCGCAAGTGTCGCATATAATGTGTTTGATGCGATCCGTTTTTCAAACAGCGCAATCGCTGCACCCGATATAGACAATATCGCGACCCACAACAGCATGGAGCCTTCGTGATTACCCCACGTTCCGGCGAGTTTGAAAATCACTGGCTTGTCGATATGGCTATTGCTCGCGACCAGCAGCACCGACAGATCGGTGACATAAAACAACCACATCAGCGCGCCAAAGGCAAAAGCGCACAGAGCGCCCTGAACATAAGCCGCAGGCTTTATCAGCGGGACCAATTGCCCTGTCGCACCGCGCAACAACGTCAGCCCACCAATAAGTTGAAGTAGCGCCATGGACGCAGCCAACCATAAGGCAGCCAAGCCTGCTTCTGCCATCATGCCAATGCCCTCATTGCGCCAGAGCCTTCATTGTGAAAGCGTATCCTTGGTATGTTGGGCCGCATTCATGTCGATATCAGCCAATTCTTTGGGCACATAATTTTCGTCATGCTTTGCCAGCAAGCTGTCGGCCACAAACACGCGGTCTGGCCCAAGCCGGCCATCTGCAACCACGCCAGAACCCTCAACAAACAAATCGGGCGTAATACCGCGATATGCGACGGGTTGGCTGCGGCCCTGGTCCTGAACTACGAAAGTGATCGAAACACCATCGTCGCCGCGTAGTATGGAACCTTTTTGAACCATCCCGCCCAACCGTATAGCCTTGCCAGGCTCGACCTTTGCCGACGCCAGAGTGGTCGGTGTGTAGAAATAGGATGCCTCTTCTTTCAACGCAGAGGCCGCAATGAGGCCTGCGCCAACCAAGGCTACAACGGCGATAGCGGCTAACAACAAACGCTGATGCTTTGGCTTCACGTCGGCTGCCTCAATTTATCGGCAGATGCCTCTGCCCGGCGCATGGCAAGATAGCTTGACACGACAAGCCACAAAATGCCGACACCCGTCACGCCAAAGGACGCAATAATGAATGGTGCGTGCGCCATTAAATTTCTGCCATCCGGCGCATCCGCGCCTCAATCCGCATTTCTGCAAGAGCGGCACGCATCCGCATAAGGACAAGCGCTCCAAATAGAAGGCTGAATCCCGCAACAGAGACAAACAGTGGCAATAAATAAGCGTCGTCGATTGATGATCCGCCTAAAGTGATGCTCGCCTTTTGATGCTGGCTTTCCCACCAGATCACCGACCGGTTTATGATCGGGATATTAACAGCACCAATGATACCAAAAACCGCTGCAACGCGGCTGGTGTCGCCCTTCTCGCTCGAGGCATTGGAAAGCGCGATGTAACCAAGATACAGGAAAAACAGTACCAGCATCGAGGTCAGGCGACCATCCCAGACCCACCAAGTACCCCAAGTGGGACGCCCCCAAATTGATCCAGTTATAAGGCAAATAGCCGCAAAGGTCGCGCCCGGAACGGCAATCGCGCGCGCCGCGACCCCGGCAAGCGGGTGACGCCATACCAATTGAATGATGCTGGCGACGGCGATGCCTGTCCATCCGCCCATCCCAAGCCAAGCCGCGGGCACATGGACAAAGATGATCTTGACCGTATCACCCATCAGCCGCTCAGTCGGCGTAAAAAACGCACCCCAAATGCAGGCCGCAAGTGTCAGCAGTAACCCCGGCCAGAACAAGGCTGGGGTCAGCGGTTTTGCGATGCGCAAAAAACGGGCAGGATTGGCGAAACGATGCATGACTCGGCTGTGCGTCTAGCACCGCCAAAGCCTTACGCCAATGGGTTTGGCGTCATCTGCCAATAAGCTTTTGTGCCATATTGTCTGCGACTTCCGCTGGTGTCATGCCGGTCGAATCACTTTGCGCCCAAATGGCAGACAGACGCCCTGGAATCGCATCAATACGGCGGTTGATTTCCGCATCATCGGCGTTTTCGACGTGACGCAAAACGTTGATGATCCCGCCAGCGTTGATGACATAATCCGGCGCATATAGAATTCCTCGATCGGCCAGCATTTGCCCTTCTGGCCCTGTCGCCAGTTGATTATTGGCCCCGCCAGCCACAGCGCGAACCTTTAACGCCGCAACGCTTGCTTCGGTCAGTATCGCGCCCAAGGCGCATGGGCTGAAGATATCGGCTTCAACGCCCATGATGGCATCGGCCGGTACGCTGCTGCCGCCCAATTCGGCCGCCAGATCAGCAGCACGCTGCGCATCGACATCCGCAAGTGTAAGTTTCGCTCCTTGCGCGGCAAGATAGCGCGCCAATCCACCGCCAACACTACCTACGCCCTGAATGGCAACGTGAACGCCCGTCATATCATCCGCCCCGGACACATGTTTGACAGCGGCTTGAACGCCAAGAAAAACGCCGCGCGCGGTGTAGGGCCCGGGATCGCCGCCCTGGTCCGGTAACCCCGCTACGTGCGGAGTGACTTTAGATAACGAAACCATGTCCGCCTCCGACATGCCGACATCTTGGGCGGTGATATATTGACCGCCAAGCGAATCGACAGCGCGGGCAAATGCATTCAGCATGTCTTGCGGCTTGGTGTGCTGGGAATCTGCCAGAATGACCGCTTTGCCGCCACCCGCAGATAGCCCCGCCATCGCATTTTTGTAGCTCATTCCGCGCGATAGCCGCAACGCATCGGTTATCGCGGCTTGAGAATTGCCATAATGCCAGAAACGGGTGCCGCCAGCTGCTGGACCCAAATGGGTGGAATGCACCGCGATAACGGCCTTCAATCCTGTTGCAAGATCGTCGAAGACGTGGACTGCCTCATGCGAGTCAAAATCAGGCAGGTCCCAAATAGCGGCCATGTCATATCCCCTGTGCGCGTTGCGCTTTTTCGTTCGGAATCAAATTGCTTTTGGGCGTAATAATATTACGCGTAGCAATTGTCACCCGGAATGTGAAATTGGGGAAATGGGGCGACCGAGGGGTCTTGAACCCCCGACCTCTGGTACCACAAACCAGCGCTCTAACCAACTGAGCTACGATCGCCATAGCGCCACTAAGGCAGGCGCATTCCTATCTTTGAAGGCTTAAAGCTATAACATACCGGGGGTCAACCCGGCACACGTAATAGCTTATTTCTTCAGGCTGAGGCCGCCAAAACGCTTGTTGAACTGAGCCACACGGCCACCAGTATCAAGCATACGACCCGAACCACCGGTCCATGCGGGGTGCGAGGACGGATCGATATCCAATGCCAGCGTATCGCCTTCTTTGCCCCAGGTGGAGCGCGTTTCGAAGATCGTTCCGTCGGTCATCTGCACCTTGATCATGTGATAATCGGGGTGAATGTCGGCTTTCATATATAAATCCTTTGCTCAGCCACCGGTTTCCGACCGGAAGCGCTAAATTCGGAAGCGCCGCGCATAGCGGGGGTATCGCGCGATAGCAAGACTCAACTAACAATCGAGATAGTGATCCTGAACTTGTTTCAAGATAACAAAGAACCCTCGCGCGTCATCCCGAAACACGTTCAGAATGACGATTGACGTATCACGCCGGTGGTTCGGCAATCATCGCCATGAATTCGGCCTCAGCGGCAACCTGATCGCCAACCATTGCACGCCCGGCAAATTTGCAGACGCGCGCGCGTTTTTGGACAAATTCGACATGCAAATGCAAAAGACATCCGGGCTCAACAGGAGCCCGAAATTTGGCGTTGTCGATCGACATGAAATAGACAAGTTTGCCCGAACCGATCAGACCAAGGCTTTCCATCGCCAATACGCCTGCTGCTTGCGCCAGCGCTTCAACAATCATGACGCCCGGCATGATGGGTCGTCCAGGAAAATGCCCTTGGAAAAACCCTTCATTCATGGTCACAGCCTTGACCGCACAAATACGCTCGTCAACGACAAGCTCCTCTACGCGGTCAACCAAGAGCATCGGGTAACGGTGCGGGAGCACCGCCATGACCCGCCGCACATCGTAATTGCTAAAGTCGCCCCCCGACATACAGATTAACGGCTGTCTGGCTGCGCTGCAGGTGTTGCTGGCGCAGGGGGCCGAGCTGCCGCGGCTTGTGCCTGTTGTGCCGCAACGTTGATCAACTGTTGAATCTGCTGATACAATTGGCCAATCTGGCGTGACGGACGCCAACCCGCAGGTGGCGTGATCGGCACTGATGGCACGGCTTTATCAAGTTCAGCCGTAATCGCAGCAGTCACATCAACCGATTCTGGCGCCCATACAAATGCATCAGGTGCCAGAATGACGTTGATTCGCTTTGCCGTAATTACTGCCTGCTGCGCAGCTTCGTATTTCAATGCAATCTGCTCGACAGAATAAAGCTGTGCCAGAATGATCGGGTCCTGAAGCGTATTAATTTCCTTCTGCTTTGCATCGATCTGCGTGAGAACAGGGCTCTTCGCCTTGATGGCAACGTCAAGCTCGGCTTGCGTAAGCTCCTTGTCCTTGTTGGTATCCAACTGCGCATTCAAATTGTTAATTTCCAGACGCTTTGCCTGCATCTGCTGTGCCACGGCTGCATATTGGGTCCCGATCTGCTGATAGGCAGTGCCAAGCGCCTTTGAACGGGCAATTGCGACCGATGTGTCAGATGTAGCGATGCCCGAAACCTGGGCGCTAGCTGGTGCTGCGACAGCAGCGGCAGACAATAAGGCAGCCAGTATGGCGGTGTTACGAGTGTTCATTAGAATTGCGTTCCTACGTTGAATGTAAATAATTTGGTGTCGTCGCCAGGCTCCTTTAACAGAGCGCGGGCTATATCAATCCTGAACGGACCAAAGGGTGAGTTCCAGTTAACGCCGAAGCCAACCGACAGGCGGGGTTTCCATGTGTCGCCAAAGAAGCGTTCTTCAAAACGCAAGGCGGCAGTCCGCGCCGACCCGTCCGCATTGGTTGCCGTGGTCGACGTCTGAATCGCTCCGGCAGTGTCTATGAAGTAATATAAGGGCGCACCTTGCGAACCATTAGTCAATATTTCGCGCTGTTGCACAGTTTGCAATATCGGGCGGGTAACGTCGAACACCGAGCCTACGTCAACAAATACCGATGGACGCAGGCCTAGTTCTTTTGCGCCGCTACCCAAGGGTATCTGCAATTCGGCGCGGCCCAGATAATAAAAGCGGCCACCAATGGCATCATCCTGAATCTGGTTACGGGCAGTCAGCGGCGAATTGACGGCAACGCCGTTCACAATCGCCCCTTCAAAAAACACACGCTGTACCCGGGGACCAACGCCGCGAATATCAAAGCCACGCATTTGCGGCTCACCAAGATAGAAACGGTCGGTCAATCGGATATCGTCGATACCCTGAGAAGCCAGTCCGCGGTTTTCGAGGGGGTGTATATATCCGCCCTCGATCGACAGGCCGAACACAAAGTTGCCAAACGGCTTCCAATATTTGTCGGCGTTGATCCGGGTTTTGATATATTTGACGTCACCGCCCAGACCCGCAAAATCCTGACTTATACCTGCGCTTTGGCCACGTGTCGGGCGAATGCGATTATCGCGATCATCATAAAGCAACGTATAACCAAGCCGCGATGTCACGCGCTTGCCAATTGCGTCACACAAGAACCTTCCGGCGATGATTGGATCGCATGTTGGCAAAAGCGGTCCTGATCCGTCGGGGTCGCTAAAGAACGTATTTTCATCCAACGAGATGTCATCTTGGCTCAAACCATATCGGCCCTGAAAATAGATGAACTCATTAACTGGCACGCCAACGCGCACTTCAAGGCCAGTCGTCGCCTGCTGATACGTTGTGTTGCGCTGGTTGTTAAAGAAGTTGAAGCTGTTCAGATCCCGGCGGAAAATATCGCCCGATAATGCAATCGATCGGTCAAACAGATAAGGCTCGGTAAACCCGATTTCAGCCGACTTTGAATAAGAAGAATATGAGATATTCGTTCGCAATTCCTGACCAAGCCCACGGAAATTGCGCTGCTTGATCGAACCTTGGAAGATGAAATTTTCAATCGAAGAAAACCCAGCCGAAAGCGACAATTCCCCTGTGGCTTTTTCTTCAACATTAGAGGTCAAGATGATCCGGTCAGGAGCGCTCCCCTGCGCCTGTTCTACTTCAAGATCTTCCTGGAAATATCCAAGCGACTTAATGCGCTCGGCAGTCCGTTTTACCTGAATGCTGTTGAACGCATCGCCCTCGTTCAGGCGGAATTCGCGGCGAACCACCTTATCCTGAGTCAACGTATTGCCGTTAATATCGATACGCTCGACGAAAACACGCGGCGATTCCGCCACATTAAATGTTATTCCCATCGTCAGCGTTTCTTTGTCGCGCTGGAAATCAGGGTTCACATCGGCAAAGGCATATCCAAACAGACCAGCGGTTTCGGAAAGGCTTTCGACCGTGTCCTCAACCATCTTGGCGTCGTAAAAATCGCCCTTTTTCATGCGAAGCGTTGTCGTCAGGCGTTCCGAGTCAAAATCGCGGATCTGGCTTTCAACCTTTACGTCACCAAATTTGTAGCGATCGCCTTCTTCCACCACATACGTGATGATGAAATCCTGCTTGTCCGGCGTCAGTTCTGCGATTGCAGAAACAACGCGGAAGTCGGCATAGCCTTGTGTGAGATAGAATTGACGCAGCTTCTGCTGGTCGAACGCCAGACGATCCGGGTCATAGCTCGTGCCCGAGCTGAAAAACCGGTAAAAACGCGACTGCTTTGTCACCATTTCGCCGCGCAGCTGGCCATCGGAAAACTTGTCGTTCCCAATAATGTTGATCTGCTGAACCTTGGATTTTGGTCCTTCGGTTATTTCAAAAACGATATCGACTCGGTTTTGGTCAAGCTGGACCAGCTTTGGTTCAACAACCGCGGCAAAGCGGCCTTGCCGCTTATATAATTCGACGATGCGCGCCACGTCTGCGCGCACCTTTGAACGCGAATAAATCTGGCGCGGTGCTAGTTTTATTTCAGGCTCGATCTTGTCATTCTTGATCCGCTTGTTGCCTTCGAGAATGATGCGATTGACGACGGGGTTTTCACGCACTTCTATGACGACCGCGCCTGAATTGTTGCGCACTGCAACGTCAGCAAACAATTCCGTTGCGTAAAGGTCTTTCAATGCCTGATCGGCAGACACTTGAGTCCATGGCTGGCCAATGCGCAGGCGAATATAAGACCGCACCGTGTCGGCTTCGAGCCGCTGCGTGCCAACGACGGTTATGGACTGGATAAGCTCCGTGGGCGCTGCTGCATCAGGCTGTGCCGGCGCTGCGGCTACTGGCTGGACGGGGGTATTTTGGGGCGTGGCTTGCGCAAAAGCGGGCGTCATTGTCCCCGTCGCTGCAAGCGCCGTTGAACCCATCAAATATAGGCCAAGGCTTTTGAAGTTGCCGAAAGGTCTGCTTTTCATTGTCATCCGATCTGATGTCCGGCACCCGCCGGGCCTTGGCAATTTGCCGCTAAAATAATTTGGCGTCCCTGCCCGATGCAGCGCGCGCAATCAAGTATGCAATGACCTCAACTGCTTCCGAAAAGCCCGAAAGACGCTAGGTCGTTGAATGTCACCATTATCATGAATACTGCCAGCATCGCAAATCCCGCACGGAAAGCCCACTCCTGCACTACTGGCGTGGCTGGTCGCCGCCGCACTGCCTCAATCGCGTAGAGCAAAAGATGCCCTCCATCGAGCATTGGGATTGGCAGGAGATTGATGAACCCCAAGTTAATCGAGATGAGCGCGGCAAGGCTGATGAAGGTCAAAATGCCAAGGCTCATGGCTTCGCCGGAAACTTTTGCAATCTTTAACGGTCCACCAAGTTCCGAAAGCGGACGCCGACCAGTGATAATCTGCCCAAGGCCAATCATCTGCTGCCGCAATATATTGCCTGTTTGCACTGTGGCTGCCCATGGTGCCTCCAGCAGGCCAACTTCGCGTATCTCAACCTTGCTGGCCCCGATGCCGATCCGACCAATCCGGTATTCATTGCCGAAACGATCCACTTCAGTCACCGCAGCAACCGTAGCTTCCATTGTCAGTCGCTCGCCACCGCGTTCAATTTCCATGACGACTTTTTCGTCGGGGATCATCACGACTTCACTTGCCATGGCATCGAATGTTTCGACCGTACGGCCATTCAGCGTCAGGATGCGATCACCAATTTGCAAGCCTGCCACCGCAGCTGGGCTTGCCGGTTGAACAACATCTACCACAGGCGGTGTCGATGATTTTCCAAAGGCCAGAAGGAACCCCATGGCGATCAGGATCGCGAGCAGGAAATTGACCGCAGGCCCGGCGGCAACAATCAGCGCGCGTTGCCACAAGGTTTTGGATTGGAACGTCTGATTGCGCTCATGCTCGGGCAATTGCCTCCAGCTTTCATCGGCTTGGCTTGACGGGTTCATGTCGCCTGCGAACTGGACAAATCCGCCCAAAGGCAGCAGGCCCACACGCCATAAGGTGCCGCGTTTGTCTTCACGTCCCCAAATTTGTGGGCCAAAGCCAATCGAGAATTTCTCCGCCTTTACCCCGAACCAGCGCCCAACCAGATAATGCCCCAACTCATGCACGACGACGAGCGAGCCAATCAGCGCCAGAAATGCGGCTAATGTCAAAAGTATGTGCGGGGATTCAGTTGCCACTGGTCAGTTTCTCCAATTCTTCCCGCGCGTAGTGGCGCGCGTCTGCATCAATGATGAACAAGTCGTCCAAATTCATTGGGGCTTCTGGCAGATACGCGGTTAACGTGGATTCTACCAGTGCCGCGATTTCCAGGAACTTAATTTGCCCATTCAAAAACGCAGCAACTGCAACCTCGTTTGCCGCGTTCAGGATTGCAGGCTTTGCACCGCCTTGTGTAATTGCCGCTCGCGCCAGTCGAAGCGCTGGGAAGCGGACAAGGTCGGGCTGCTCGAATGTCAATTGGCCAATCGAGGCGAGGTCAAGTGGCTTGCAGCTTGTTGCGATGCGCTCAGGCCATGCCAGAGCGCTTGCAATTGGAATGCGCATGTCAGGCGACCCTAGCTGCGCGAGCGTTGAACAATCGACATATTCGACCATTGAATGGATTACCGATTGCGGGTGGACAAGAATATCGAGCCTATCCAACCCGACAGGAAAAAGATGGTAAGCCTCAATCAGCTCAAGGCCTTTGTTCATCATGGTGGCCGAATCAATGCTGATCTTTGCACCCATGTCCCAATTGGGGTGCGCCACGGCTTGAGCCGGGGTGACTGCGCGCATTTCATCCAACGAAAATGACCGGAACGGCCCGCCGCTCGCGGTCAGCGTTATTTTGCGCACTTGATCAAGTTTGCCGCCGGCAAGGCATTGAAAGATCGCATTATGCTCGCTGTCTACGGGCAGAAGCTTGGCGCCCGATTTGTGGACAGCCGCCATCATCAATGCGCCGGCCGAAACCAACGCCTCCTTATTCGCCAAGGCAACGGTCTTCCCAGCCTCGATTGCAGCCATCGTAGGGGGCAATCCAGCGCAACCCACTATCGATGCCATAGTCCAGTCGCAATCGCGCCTGGCAGCCTCTACAAGGGCATCGGCGCCCGCCGCAGCCTCTATCCCTGTACCGGCAAGTGCTTCCTTAAGTTTCGAATAGGCCGATTCATCTGCAACGACAGCAATCTCGGCATCAAATTCGCGCGCCAACTGCGCAATTGCGGACGCGTTGCCATTTGCGGTAAGAGCGACAACCCGGTATTTGCTTCGATGCTGGCGGATAAGGTCAAGCGTGGACAAGCCAACCGAGCCAGTCGCGCCAAAAATGGAAACACTGCGCGTCATCGGTTAACTGCCTGCACTAAATTGAAAGAGCATAACGAGCCCAGCCGCAAATGCGACAGCGATGAGGCCATCGGTCCGATCAAACAGACCACCATGCCCCGGAATAAGGCCACCTGAATCCTTGACCCCGGCGCGCCGCTTCATCCAGCTTTCAAAGAAATCCCCTGCCTGTGCAATAACGGCAAGCGCAGCGCCGGTCAGCATCAGCCGCGACCAGCCATAAGCGAGATACATATCGCCATCGCCAGCATGTCCGCCTCGCATGGCATAGATAGCAGCCTGGATCGCCACCATCGCGAGCCCTGCCCCAAGCATGCCGCCGAATAGGCCGGACCATGTCTTTGACGGACTGATCTGCGGCGCAATTTTGGGTCCGCCTAGATTTCTTCCAACAAAATATGCGCCAACATCGGTGCCGATTACTCCGGCGATCAGCATGATTGCTGGCGTCATCCCGAAAAATGGCGCGCTAAAGATGAGCAGTGTAAAACAAGCTAGCCCGACATAGACTAACCCGCCCGCAAGCCACATTAAGCGGGACGGAATGCCTTTTGCAAAGCCAAGGACAAGCCTGGAATATTCGAAAAAGACGCCCAGTCCCACGGCAATAACGAGCGCCATAAACGCATAGCCACCAATGTAGATCGCGCCAATGGCAACCGACATCATAACGACGCTGGACAATGTCCGCACGCCCAAGTCAGAACGCGTTTTGTGCAGCGGCGCGGTGTTATCCGTCACCGGCCACCATAGCGGCGCTCACGGCGTGCAAATTCGTTCAACGCAGCTGCAAGCTCATCCTTGCTGAAATCTGGCCACAGGGTTTCGGTAAACCAGAATTCGGCATAGGCTGCTTGCCACAGCATGAAATTGGAAAGCCTTTGCTCGCCTGACGTGCGGATGACCAAATCCAGCGGTGGTAAGCCAAAAGTGTCGAGATTAGCCTCAATAGACGAAACGCTGATTTCGCCCTGAGTTGCCGCAGCGCGCGCCGCACGAACCATTTCGTCCTGTGATCCATAGTTCAACGCCACGGCAAGTGTCGTGCGACTATTCTTCGACGTCCGCGCAATCGACTCTTCAAGCATTTCCACAATATCTGGCGCCAATGCCTTGTAATCGCCAATTATTCTCAAACGCACGTCATTGGCTGCGAATTCATCGAGATCCGATTTGATGAAGTCCCGCATCAACCCCATCAGGTCATTGATTTCTTCTTCCGGCCGCTTCCAGTTTTCGCTGGAGAACGCATAAAGGCTTAATGTTTCAAGCCCGAGCTCACCCGCTGCCTTAACAATGTTTCGGACGGTCTCAACGCCGCGCTTGTGTCCCATGGCGCGAGGTAATAGACGCTTCTTTGCCCAGCGGCCATTGCCATCCATGATGATCGCAACATGGCGCGGCAATTTGCCTGTTCCCGCTGTTATGCGGGTGGGCAATGGAGTTTCTACCTCAGCGACGGCCATTACGTACCTAAATCCGTTCGTGAAAGATCCAGCGTAATAATCACTGGCTCAGGATTTCCTTTTCCTTGTGCGCGGCGGCATCATCCACAGCCTTGATCATCTCGTCCGTCATCTTCTGCACTTCGGTTTCAAGACGCTTACGGTCGTCTTCGCTGATGACCTTTTTGTTCTCGTCGGTCTTCAGGCCGTCATTGGCGTCACGGCGAACGTTACGGATCGCGATCTTCGCCTTTTCGGCATATTGGCCCGCAAGTTTGGCGAGTTCCTTGCGGCGCTCCTCGGTCAAATCAGGAATAGGCAATCGCAACGTCTGGCCATCGGTTATAGGATTAAGCCCGAGCCCTGCCGAACGAATGGCCTTTTCCACCGGGGTCACATTCGACCGATCCCAAACCTGCACCGAAAGCATCCGCGGCTCAGGCGCGCTGACCGTTGCAACCTGGCTTAACGGCATATGCGAGCCATAGACCTCAACCACCACAGGATCGAGCAAGGTCACGTTGGCACGGCCAGTACGCAGCCCGGACAGGTCGCTCTTGAACGAATCTACAGCGCCCTTCATTCGGCGCTCAACGTCAGTTTTGTCATATTGCGGCATGGATTATTTCCCTTCGCTTGTTACCACAGTTGAAGTGCCGCTTCCGTCGAGCACTTTCAAAATATTGCCCTGCTCGCGGATGGAGAACACCACGATTGGAATGTTGTTGTCCCGGCACAGCGACACCGCGCTTGCATCCATGACCTTCAGATTATCTGCCAACACCCGGTCATAACTTAATGTTTCGTAACGCGTTGCTGTTGATACTTTTTTGGGATCGGCATCATAGACGCCGTCAACAGATGTGCCCTTGAACAAGGCATCGCACTGCATTTCGGCGGCGCGTAATGCAGCGCCGCTATCAGTGGTAAAGAAAGGGGCGCCAACGCCTGCTGCAAAAATAACGATGCGGCCTTTTTCCAAATGCCGCTCGGCGCGGCGGCGGATGACGGGCTCGCACACCTTGTCCATTTCAATGGCTGACTGCACGCGTGTAGGCACTCCGAGTTGCTCAAGCGCATTCTGCATGGCAAGCGCGTTCATGACTGTCGCGAGCATGCCCATATAGTCGGCCTGAGCGCGGTCCATTCCTTTCGCCGCGCCTGCCATGCCCCTAAATATGTTGCCTCCGCCAATGACGAGACACAGTTGCAGGCCAGTGTCCTGAGCAGCTTTCACCTCTTCGGCCACGCGCGCAACGGTGTCGGGGTCAATGCCATAGGCTTGTTCACCCATAAGCACTTCGCCTGATAATTTCAGCAGAATGCGGCGATAGCCATGCGCGCCCATGTTTTTCCTCATCCAGATACGATAACGGCGCCCAGCTATAGGAGCCGCGCGCCACATCGCCAAGTGCCAATAAAGCGGCTTCAAACTTCGCAAAACAACAAACCTTGGTCATTCCCGCGAAAGCGGGTATCCATAGTCTGAAATGTCGGTTTAGACCGAATTTCTGGACCATGGCCCCCCGGTCAAGCGGGGGGTGACACAGCATATTATTATTTGGTTTAGCCGCCGACCGCAGCAGCCACTTCGGCCGCAAAGTCGGACACTTCCTTTTCGATACCTTCACCAAGCTGGAAGCGGACATAATCCTTCAGCACGATTGGCGTGCCGGCTTCTTTTCCAGCGGCGGCAACAACGTCGGAAATCGGTGTCTTGCCGTCCATGACAAACGGTTGGCTCAACAAGGCATTTTCCTTGGCAAACTTCTTCACAGCGCCTTCAACCATCTTTTCGACGATATCGGCAGGCTTTCCGCTTTCGGATGCCTTTTCACGTGCAATGCCGCGTTCACGCTCAAGCGTTTCGGCATCAAGGCCGGTCTCATCAAGGGACAGCGGGAATGCAGCCGCGATGTGCATCGCCAATTGCTTGCCAAGGCCGTCAAGTGTCGCTGCGTCGGCATCGCTTTCGAGCGCCACCAATACGCCGATGCCACCCATGCCAGGCGCCGCAGCATTGTGGACGTAGGAAACAACACGGCCATTGTTGACCGAAAGCGACTTCACGCGGCGAATAACCTGATTTTCACCGATGGTTGCAATGTTGTTGGTCAAACGTTCCTGAACAGTTTCACCATCGCCATAAGGCGCTGCCAGAACGGCCTCAGCGTCGTTTGCGGCCAGGTTGAGTGCAACCGTGCTGACTGCAGCGACAAATTCCTGGAACTGCTCATTCTTGGCAACGAAGTCGGTCTGGCTGTTGACTTCAATCGCGGTGCCCTTGGTGCCCTCAACAGCCACGCCCACCAGACCTTCGGCCGCAGTGCGGCTCGATTTCTTGGCAGCAGTGGCAAGGCCCTTAGCGCGCAGCAAGTCAACTGCGGCTTCGATATCGCCATTGGTTTCTTCAAGCGCCTTCTTGGCGTCCATCATGCCAGCGCCGGAAAGCTCGCGCAGTTCCTTGACGGCTGAAGCGGTAATTGCAGACATCATTTTGTCCTTTCTGATCATATGGAAGGCCGAAACGGCCTCAATAACATGCGTCACCCCGCAAAAGCGGGGATCCAATACCCGAACTGACATAGGATGCCAGCCGCAGGGATTGAGCCCCCGCCTACGCGGAG
>NZ_JBKJMB010000049.1:0-2188 GCF_046596595.1 Sphingorhabdus sp. | reverse complement strand
AGGCTGACCATAAGGCGATCATGGCATGTCCGCCGCATGTCCCCCTTGATGCGGGATTGCTCTAGTCGTTCGGGGTTGTTCCCCGGCTTTCCGATGTTATGGTCCATCCCATGAGCCCCGCCGCCAAAATGATTATCGTATTTCTTCTGCTTTGGGTGGCGGTGCACTTGCTTCTGTATGGACATCTCAAACGTCGTATCGCCGCTGCGAAGCGCGACAGGGATGCCGAGGCATAGCTTGATTTGCCTATATTGCGTGACTATAGCAGAAGGTTAGAAACTAGCGGTCCCAAGGGGCCGCTTTTTGGCTTTTGGAATATGCCAAATATTTGGTCGGAAGGAAGAAAATCATGACAATAACGCCCCTGATGCCAGTCTATCCGCGGTGTGGATTTCGGCCGGTTCGCGGTGAAGGCGCTTGGTTGATTTCTGAAGACGGCAGCCGCGCGCTGGATTTCGCCGCAGGCATTGCTGTGAACCTGCTTGGCCATGGCCATCCGCACCTCACCAAAGCAATTCAGGATCAAGCGGCAACGCTGATGCACGTGTCCAACCTCTATGGCAGCCCACAAGGTGAAGCCTTTGCGCAGCGGCTGGTGGATACAACATTTGCCGACACCGTATTCTTTACCAATTCGGGCGCTGAAGCGGTTGAATGCGCGATTAAGACCGCGCGTGCCTATCATCAAAGCCAGGGCAGTGACCGTTTCGAGATTATTACGTTCAAAAACGCTTTTCACGGCCGGACTATGGCAACGATTTCAGCAAGCAATCAGGAGAAGATGCACAAAGGATTCATGCCTTTGCTTGAAGGTTTCAAATATGTCGACTTCGATGATCTCGAAGGCGCCAAGGCTGCGGTGGGACCAAATACCGCTGCGTTTTTGGTGGAGCCCATTCAAGGTGAGGGCGGTGTACGTCCGGCATCCGACGCGTTTATGCAAGGCCTTCGCGCTTTGGCCGACGAACATGGAATCTTGCTGATCCTCGATGAAGTCCAATGCGGTGTCGCGCGGTCTGGGACGCTGTATGCATACGAACAATATGGCATCACACCGGACATCATGGCGACAGCGAAGGGCTTGGGCGGCGGTTTCCCCGTTGGTGCCTGTCTTGCCACCGAAGAAGCAGCCAGAGGGATGGTCGTTGGCACGCACGGCTCGACCTATGGCGGTAACCCCTTCGCGATGGCGGCATGTCAGGCGGTTTGGGATGTCGTGGCGAACGATGAATTTCTGACACAGGTGCGGTCGACTGGCGACAAGCTCCGTTCAACGCTGGAACAGTTTATCGGCAATTACCCAGACCTTTTCACTGGTGTGCGGGGCAAGGGTCTGATGCTTGGCGTAATGATGACGCATGAAACGCGCGCGTTCGTTGCGCATCTGCGTGACAATCATGGGCTGCTGCTGGTTGCGGCAGGCGACAATACGTTCCGCGTCTTGCCACCGCTGAACATTGGCGATGCCGAAATCCAAACTTTCATGGAAAAGCTTTCGGCGGGCGCGGCGAGCTATCAAATGCCGCAGGCTGCATGACTCGACATTTCCTGAACTTGACCGATGCGGGCGGTGATTCAATCGCCGCTATGCTCGCTGACGCCATCGACAGGAAAGAAGCGCGGCTTGGATGGCCTAAAGGCAAAGCAGACGCTGATGCGCCGTTGGCTAGCCACACGCTGGCGATGGTATTCGAAAAAAACTCTACGCGCACGCGCACCTCGTTTGAAATGGCGATGAAGCAGCTTGGCGGTGACAGCATCTTCATGGCCTCTGGCCAAATGCAGTTGGGGCGCGGGGAGACCATTGCCGATACCGCGCGCGTACTGTCGCGTTATGTTGATGCCATCATGATCCGTACCGATGACCATGCAAAGGTTGAAGAGCTTGCGCATCATGCGACGGTTCCGGTCATCAACGGGCTGACAGATCTATCGCATCCCTGCCAGATTGTGGCTGACCTGTTGACAATCATCGAGAGTGAAAAGGCGCTGCCGGGGCTTGAGCTTGCTTGGCTGGGCGATGGCAACAATGTTCTCAACTCGCTGGTTGAGGCGGCGGGCTTGTTCAAATTCAACGTCCGCATTGCCGTGCCCGAAGGGTATGACAGCGACAGCAATTTTATCGCTGCGGCAAAAGCGGCCGGTGCAAAAATAACACTCACCCGTGATGCGGCCGAGGCTGTAGCGG
>NZ_JBKJMB010000052.1:0-65433 GCF_046596595.1 Sphingorhabdus sp. | reverse complement strand
ACATTCGCCATCAGATATTCCCTGTCAAAGCCAGATAGCTCTGGGGCCTTTTTCTGCGCAGGAGGTTTTTCCTGCGAAGGGATTCGCCATGCGCTCCGTTATGATTATGACGACGCTGCGTCCACCCAAAAGCTGCGTTGGCGATAATTTCAGAGTGCGGAAGCTCGTCCATCAGTCCAAATATGCGTGCATCCGAGCAAGGCTGCACTGTCACTGTCATCCAGCGCAGCGACCGTAATCCAGCCTTCGCCGCGCAGTTTTGCGCCCACCGAAGCGGCTGTCCCTACAGGAAGGAAAAGCCGTTGGGCCGTAATTTCCCCGGCCAAATCGATTAGAGGATCGGGATAGAGCGAGAAACCGGTCGCCGCTTCTGCGGGGCCATCGGCACGTTCAATGAAATATGTACCGCCACGCCCTAATGCGGCACTATAACCCTTGGCAAAAATCGTGAATCCAAACCAACTTTGATATTCAAAGCCGTGCCGCTCCGTCGGGTCAAGGGTCACCTCGGCCCGACCCGCAACGGTATCAGCAATGGCTTCCAGCGCTCGAATGCGCGACGCCAATGCGCCGCCCGCATCAATCGCCCGTAACTTTTCGACCGCCTCCGCAAACGGACCAGTTGCGGCAAGCAACGGCAAATATGCATCCGCACCAAGCGCACTGAGGCCGCCAGCATCTTTCATATCCAACTCTGAACGGACAGCGTCTATTTTGTCAGCCTCCAAAGGCAGCGCCTTTTCCGCCAGCTGCTCAACCAAGTCGGGCAGTGTGAAGTCGATGGTGATCTCGTTCACGCCTGCTGCCTCAAGCGCATCAATGGCAACACCGACAATTTCACACACGGCCGCAACGCTGTCATTACCCACGAGTTCTGCGCCCAATTGAGTAAGTTCGCGCTCCGGACGCAATTGCTTGGCCCGCAACCGGAGAACCTGCCCATGATAAGCCAAACGCAGGGGTCGCGGGGCATGCTTCATCCGTGTGGTGGCAATGCGCCCTACTTGCACGGTGATGTCACCGCGCAGTGCCAGAGTGTGGCCGGACACAGGGTCTGTAAACCGCAGATGCTGGTTGCGCGCAGCATTGCCGCTTCGCTTTGCAAGTACGGACTCAAATTCCGCCATCGCAGGCGCAACGCGCGCGTAACCGTTGCTTACGAGCACATCGATCATCGCACGCGACACCCGCGCCGCTACCTCCGCTTGGGGGGGAAGACGGTCGCGGAAGCCCTCGGGCAGCAAGTCAGGCGGAATATTCATGCGCGCTCTTTAACGCAAAAGTCCTAGCGGGGAAGCCCCCGCTTAGAACTTAAGCGCCTTTACGGTCTTCACTCCGGGAAGCGTTCCAAGCTGTTGCAGGACAGCTTCAGGAATAGCGGCATCCATCGACAACAAAAGAACCGCTTCACCACCAGCGCTTCGACGACCCAAATGGAATGTGCCGATATTCAAGCCGGCCTCGCCCAATGTTGTGCCAACCCGGCCAATGAAACCGGGCGCATCTTCATTGACGATATACAGCATATTACCTTCCAGCTCGGCTTCGAGGCTGATGCCGAATATTTCGACCAATCGGGCCTCGCTGTTCGCGAACAATGTACCGGCAACCGAGCGCGGACCTTGATTGGTGTTCACTGTCACGCGCACCAACGTATGGTACGCACCGGTTTTGTCGTGGCGAACTTCGCGAATGTCAAAACCGCGTTCTTTTGCAAGAAACGGCGCATTGACCATATTCACCGCGTCCGAGAAACGCCGCATAAAGCCGGACAACACCGCAGCAGTGATCGGCTTGATGTTGAGTTCTGCTGCCGCACCTTCAACCTCAATGGCGATGTTGTCGAGATTATCGTGCGCAAGCTGCCCAACCAGTGAACCAAGCTTTTGCGCGAGGGTCATGTAGGGTTTCAGCTTTGGTGCTTCTTCTGCCGACAAGCTTGGCATGTTCAAGGCGTTGGTAACCCCGCCATTGACGAGATAGTCCGCCATTTGTTCGGCAACCTGAAGCGCAACATTGACCTGCGCTTCGTTAGTCGATGCCCCCAGATGCGGGGTACAGATGAAATTCGGCGTGCCAAACAATGGCGATTCTTTCGCCGGCTCTATGGCAAAAACGTCGAGCGCTGCCCCGCCGACTTGGCCACTGTCCAATGCTTCTTTCAGCGCCTCTTCATCTATCAAGCCGCCACGCGCGCAGTTTATGATGCGCACGCCTTTTTTGGTTTTGGCGAGATTTTCTTTCGACAATATGTTGCGGGTTTGGTCAGTCAGGGGTGTGTGCAGCGTGATGAAGTCGGCCTTGGAGAGCAACGTGTCGAGGTCCGCTTTCTCCACGCCCATTTCAATTGCACGTTCAGCTGTCAGGAACGGGTCAAAGGCGACTACCTTCATGCGCAGGCCAAGCGCGCGGCTTGCCACGATTGAACCGATGTTTCCTGCGCCGATCAACCCAAGCGTTTTGCCCGTAACTTCAACGCCCATGAAGCCGTTTTTGGGCCACAGCCCCGCTTGTGTCTGGGCATTCGCCTCAGGCAACTGGCGCGCGAGTGCGAACATCAAGGCGATGGCGTGTTCTGCGGTGGTGATCGAGTTACCAAATGGCGTGTTCATAACAACAACGCCCTTTGCGGAAGCAGTAGGGATATCGACATTGTCGACGCCGATCCCGGCGCGGCCGATCACTTTCAAATTGGTCGCGGCATCCAATATCTGCTTCGTCACTTTGGTCGAAGAACGGATAGCAAGGCCGTCATAATCGCCGATCATCGCCGCCAGTTCGTCCGGAGTCTTGTCAGTAATGACGTCTACATCACAGCCGCGTTCAGCGAAAATCTTCGCTGCATTTAGGTCCATTTTGTCCGAGATAAGTACGCGTGGTTTGGTCATGTTGGGTTCCATTTCAAATATCGTCATGCTGAACTCGTTTCAGCATCTTAATTTCACCGTCGAAAGAAAGGCCCTGAAACAAGTTCAGGACGACCGTTTAGGATTGAGAATTGGCTTGGGCATATGCCCAATCGAGCCATGGCCCAAGCGCCTCAATGTCCGCAGTGTCGACAGTCGCGCCGCACCAGATGCGCAAGCCCGGCGGGGCGTCGCGATATCCGGCGATGTCATAAGCTGCATCCTCCGCCTCGAGCAAAGACGCCATTTTCTTGATCATGGCTTCATCAGCGCCCGTTACGGTCAAGCAGACCGAAGTCTTCGAACGAATGGCCGGGTCGGCGGCAAGAAAGCCAAGAGTGTCGCTGGCCTCAACGATCTTCCCGAGTGCGGCGGCGTTGGCGTTGCTTCGCGCCATCAGGCCCTGCAGTCCACCTACGCTTTTTGCCCACTCAAGCGCAAAAATGACGTCTTCTACCGCGAGCATCGATGGCGTGTTAATCGTTTCGCCCTTGAAGATGCCTTCGGCCAGCGCGCCTTTCGACATGAGGCGGAATACCTTGGGAAGCGGCCACGATGGTATGAAGTTTTCAAGTCGCTCAACAGCGCGCGGACCGAGAATGAGCACGCCATGCGCGCCCTCGCCGCCCAACACCTTCTGCCAGCTGAAGGTGGTAACATCAAGCTTGTCCCAAGGCATATCATAGGCAAATACCGCTGAAGTCGCGTCGTTGAAGGTCAGGCCTGCACGGTCGTCGGCGATCCAGTCGCCATTGGGTACACGTGCACCGGACGTGGTGCCGTTCCATGTGAAGACCACATCATCATCGAAATTGACTGTCGAGAGATCAGGAATTTCTCCATATGGCGCGTTCAAGACCGTCGCGTTCAACTTAAGCTGCTTGTTCACATCTGTGACCCAACCTTCGCCAAAGCTTTCCCATGCCATCATCGTGACCGGACGCGCGCCGAGCATGGTCCACATCGCCATTTCAATCGCGCCGGTGTCTGAACCCGGCACGATGCCGATGCGATGGGTATCAGGCACCTCAAGCACTTCGCGCATCAAGTCGATGGCAAGTTGAAGTCGTGATTTGCCAATCTTCGCGCGATGCGAACGACCAAGCGATTCGGTTTGAAGTTTTTCGGGGCTCCAGCCTGGCGGTTTCGCACAAGGACCGGAGGAAAAGAACGGACGCGCCGGCTTAACGGCGGGTTTTACTATAGTCATGTAAGCGTCTCCTTGCAGAGAGCAGCGCGGCGTTGGGACCGCGTGGCCCGGGGCCGCGTTTAGGCGCAGCCCCGGTTTTGTCAACGACTATTGTAAAATGTTATCAGTAACCCTTCTTGCGAAACAATACTTCGCCACGACGGCTTACGTATAATTTCTCCAACGTTACCGGGTGGAAATACGCTTCAACGCGGTCGCCTTCCGGGGTAGTTCCGTACACTTCGTAGCAACCGCCATCGACTTTCGATTTGCGGACAGTCCAACCTTCTTTGGCAAGTTTTTCCGTCAATATTTTTTGGCTTTTCCATCCGGATGCTGGACCAGATTTGCAGGCAATTGCCCCAGTTGCCGATGCCGGCACCGACGCAAATGTTGCTGCGGCTACGACGGTAAGTGATAGGGTAGATAATAAACGCATATTTACGCTCCTTTGAAAATTGATTTGCGCGGAAGGAAATATCGGGCCGCAACGAGCAAGATGAGCGGCATGAAATGAAGGAGAGCAGTCGCTAAATTATTGTGGATGAATATCCAATGGACGAGAACCAATATGGCAGCGGGATAAACGAGACGCTGAAGGCGCTTCCAGCCTTTCTTCAGCATACGCATCGACGCGTCGTTGCTGGTCACCGCCAGCGGCACGAACAAAAGCATTGCGGCCCAGCCCGTCCAGATGCCGAGCGCCAGAAATTCGGCCAAAATGTCACCGAGATTCCCCATATCGACGGCATAAAAAATCAGGTGCAACACGGCATATGAAAACGTCGCTACGCCAAGTGCCCTGCGTCTCTGGATCAGCCACGTCAGCCAGATACGGGGACCAAGCAAGGACAGCAACGGGCTCAGCAGCATTGCAGCGATCATAAATCGTGCAGACCATTCTCCTGTAGGTTGCAGCATGTCCATTGCGATCAGTTCGCCGGAAAAATAGCGTTGCAGCAACACCAAGGCCGGCAAAGATAACAATACCCAAAAAGCCAGCTTCTTGTTAAGAATGATTCGCAACATGCATTCGCGATAGAGATGAGAGTGGCCCCATGCAATGTGGAATTAGTGCTGTATCGCCCTGTTAAACGGCAGCTATGGAACATTTGGTCGTTTTTGGGCTGCAAGCATTGCAGATTGCTTTATCAGACAGTCATGTCTCGAGGCGTTTTTTACACATATGTGCTTTTCGCCAGCGTATTCCTGCTGGCTTCGTGCGGCGGCCGCCAGAAGCCTGAAGTACCGCCGCGGAGCAGTTCGGCAGAGAATGTCCGTCAGTGCATGGCCGCACTCACGACAAAATCAGTGCGGTTTTCGGGTCTACCTGACCGAAGTTTTGACGGTGGGTGCCGCACGATTGATACCATCAAGCTGATGGATTTTGGCACGCCTACAACAAATCTGGGCGCTATGACCTGCCCACTCGCCGCCAATTTTACGGATTGGGCACGCTTCGCTGTGGCGCCAGCCGCAAAGCAATATCTCGGTGGAGAAGTGGTGAAGATCGAAACCATGGGCACATTCAGTTGCCGGAATATAAACGGTGGCCAATCGGGCAAATTGTCCGAACATGCATTTGCAAATGCTGTTGACGTTTCCGCCTTTATCTTGCGGGATGGTCGGCGTGTTTCAGTGCTTAATGGCTGGCGCGGATCGCCCGAGGAGCAGGCGTTTCTGCGTCGTTTACATCAGTCCGCGTGCAAGCGCTTCAGCACCGTCCTTGGCCCCGACTACAACGGCGCACATGCAAACCATTTCCACTTTGACATGGCTGCGTCGATGCGCACCGGATCGTC
The DNA here is from genome assembly GCF_046596595.1 of Sphingorhabdus sp. Classification (GTDB taxonomy): domain Bacteria; phylum Pseudomonadota; class Alphaproteobacteria; order Sphingomonadales; family Sphingomonadaceae; genus Sphingorhabdus_B. The sequence continues at coordinate 59,536 of NZ_JBKJMB010000052.1, read as the reverse complement.
CTTTTGCCGATAAGGGGTGGCAAAAAGCACTTTGTCAGCTTACACTCGGCCTAATGACAGACACAAAAATTAATGACCGTCGTTTCTATAAAGCACAGCAAGAAGCGGACTTCGCCGAACAGCAACTTTCGACACCACAGACGCAAAGCAAGTCGTACCGGCTGGCGTTTCAGGACACAGATTTCTTGTTACGTGAAGACCTGCGTCCGGTCCGTTTCCAGCTTGAACTTCTCAAGACCGAAATGTTGCTTGATGAGGCAAATATCGGATCAATGCTCGTGATCTATGGATCAGCGCGCATACCCGAGCCGGAAGCGGCAGACGCATTGCTATCCGCCGCAGAGGGCGAACGGGCAACAATCATCGCAGAGCGCATGAAGGAAAAATCCCGATTCTATGCCGAGGCACGTCACTTGGCGCAATTGGCTGGGCGCGCCAATATCACCGATGAAGAGGGTCGCCGACATTTTGTGGTGTGCTCTGGCGGTGGCCCGTCGATCATGGAGGCCGCCAATCGTGGGGCACATGATGTCGGCGCAGAATCGGTGGGTCTTAATATCGTCTTGCCGCATGAGCAGGCACCGAACCTTTTCGTGACGCCACGGCTGAGCTTCCAGTTCCATTATTTCGCCTTACGCAAAATGCACTTCTTGCTGCGGGCGCGCGCCGTTGCCGTTTTCCCCGGCGGGTTTGGGACGTTTGATGAATTTTTCGAGCTGCTGACGCTTATTCAGACCGGCAAGATCAAGAAAATGCCGATCTTGCTGTTCGGGCGCGAATTCTGGAACCGCGTCGTGAACTTCGAAGAGCTAATGCTTGAAGGCGTTATCAGCCCGCGAGATCTGGAGCTTTTCCAGTTCGTAGAGACCGCAGAAGAGGCATGGGATGCCATCTGCGATTTCTACGAAGTTTTACATTAAGTAGTCCGGACTACTTGGCCGCCGGCTGAACGGGAGCTTGCGTTGGCGCGTCCGTCGTCGGGGTCGCTGTAGCTTCGCCAGTTGCCGCGTCTGCAGCAGCCGCTGGAGCGGCAGAAGCCGGGTCAGCCGCTGGCGGCGCTGGCAACGGCAGGTTTGAACCCTGCGCGTTAAGATACAGGATAAGATTTGCACGCTCTTCTGGGTTGCCCAGACCGGCAAATGTCATCTTGGTGCCCGGTGCATATTTCTTCGGGTTTGCTAGCCATTTGTCCATGCCTTCCCAATCCCAATTGCCAGGAATGCTTTTCAGCGCATCCGAATAAGCAAAGCCAGCCACATGTCCGTGCGGCTTACCCATAGCAGCCCAAAGATTTGGACCAATGCCGTTTGCGCCGCCCTGCGCAATATTGTGGCAAGCGGTGCATTTCTTGAATACCGCTTCGCCCTTTGCAATATCAGCCGTGGCAAGTAAGGTTGCGATTGGCACCGCGGCCACGCCGCCAGCAGCGCCGGTTTCTTCAGCTACAACAGCAAAACCCTCTTTTTCGGGTGCTTCGCCATGAAAGTACATGCCAGAACCGATGCTTAGCCCGAGTGCGACGATGCCGCCTGCCAAAACCCAGCCTGCAATTGTATTACTACGATCATCCATTGGTTATCAGCCTTGAAGTGCGTTGGAATTCCGGCGTGGGATAACGGCCGGATTATGGGGCCCCTCTAATGACCACGTGAACGCCGTGCAAGTGCCCAAATCCAGACTTGCCCGATAAGTTTCGCTATCCTATCGGCTTTACCCATGAATAGTTACCCAGCACCAGCGCTCGCGATTGTCAAAGAGATGACCCTTGCTGCAAAAGAGCAGCCCTCAAAGGCGCTTGCGTTTCAAGGTGCGCCCGGCGCCAATTCGCATCTGGCGGCACTGGAATATGATTCGGAATGCCTGCCCCTGCCCTGTTTTTCGTTCGAGGACGCAATTGATGCAGTCAAGGATGGAACTGCCGCGCGGGCAATTATCCCGATTGAAAATTCGCTTCACGGCCGCGTTGCGGACATTCATTTTTTGCTGCCTGAGTCGGGCCTGAGCATCAATGCCGAGCATTTCATGTCGATCCGCCACTGCCTGATGGCGAAGTCCGCCGACGCGGTGCTGAAAACAGCTATGAGCCACCCGCAAGCACTTGGGCAATGTCGGCATTATTTGCGGGAACATGGCATCATTCCCGTAGCCTATGCCGACACCGCCGCCGCTGCTGCCTTTGTCGCAGCAAATGACGATCCTTCCGCAGCGGCGATCGCGCCGCCGATCGCTGCCGAACTGTACGGGCTGGTTGCGATAAATGATGGTGTGCAGGACGACCCAAGCAACATGACTCGGTTCGTCGTGCTCTCCCGCGAGCCTGTCGAACGCAGCCAGCTAGGCGGGACGCTCATGACCACCTTTATCTTTGAGGTGAAGAACATTCCTGCAGCCCTGTACAAGGCGATGGGCGGGTTTGCGACCAATGGCGTTAATATGACCAAGCTTGAAAGCTACCAAAACGGGGCAAGCTTTGCCGCAACCGAATTTTTCGCCGACATCGAAGGTGCCCCCGGCGATCCGGCGGTCGACCGCGCGCTCGATGAGCTTCGCTTCCACTGCAACTCGGTCCGCTTGCTTGGCACCTATATGCAGACCCGCAACCGCGGCTGAAAAGCGCCCTTAGCCACCCGCAGACGGAAACACACACCCTCTTTCCGCGTCATCCCCGCGAAGGCGGGGATCCATTACGCCTAGCGGATCTCGCGCTGCCGACATTATCTGCCGTCAAGCGACGTATAGATCCCCGCCTTCGCGGGGATGACGATAATTTTGCAGAGAGGACATGTTACAAAGGCAACGACCTTAGTTTGAAAAGTCACACTAAGGTCTCACCTCAAACACTTCAGACTCAAGATAGGCTGATTGCATGCCCCTACAGCCACTGGGCGGTTGACGATGTATCTATCTAATCTGACAGGTGAAATCCTACATTTCAATAGTTTAAGCGTCCTCCGCCCCAAATTTGGCAGCTAGCGCTCAGAATTTCGCCCCCACCCGGATGCCATAAAGGCGGGGTTCCGCGGGGATGAAGCTTGGAATACCAAACGCACCGCCCGTGTTGCCGGCATCAAGCAGATAATCTTCGTCCAACAGATTGCGGGCGAAGACCGATATTTCAAACCGGTCGTCCCCGAAACGGACACCGGCATTCGCATTGACCAAGGTCACACCATCCTGCGCGATCAGCGGGTTGTTCGGAATTTCGAAAAACATCTTGCTGCGGTACGTCACCGACGGCGTTGCAAAGAAGGTGACACCGCCCAAGGGCGCGTTAATTGTGAAGCCACCCGATGCTTGAACTTCAGGCTGCAAACGGAATTTGGCACCGCGGAAGTTGGCAGCAATCGTTGGTTTATCGTCAATCCCGCCGTCGATATAGCCGACATTACCAAAGACACTTAACCAGCTTGTCGGCTTGATTGTCAATTCGGCCTCAACACCTTTGTTGGTGGCGGAGCCAGCGCTTTGCGTCTGTGTGGTGCCGTTCGGCAGGACGATGCTCACCTGAAAATTGTCATACGTCAGATAATAAGCGCCAATCGAGCCCGAGAAAATACCAAGCGCGCCTTTCAAGCCAACCTCATAATTCCAGATGTTTTCAGCAAGTACCGGCGTGAAGTTTGCAACTGGACCAGCCGTAGTTGCACGCGCGCCAAGCTGAACAGTGGCAGAGCGGCGGCCCTTTGAAACCGTCGCATAGCCATTGAAGTTGTCCGAGAAACGGTAGAGCAAGTTGAAGCGCGGCAGAACAGCCTGGAAGCTATCCTCAGTGCGGAAAGTCTGGCCAGCAGTATCGACCTGCCCGGGGATAAGCGAAGCGCCTCCCGTCAGCGCGGAGCGGGGAACGCGGGCAAAGAATCCCGACCGCCGCTTTTCGATCAAGACGCGCGCGCCAGCGGTTAATTCAAGGCTTGGGGTTGGAATCCAGGTGCCGTCGGCAAACATTGAGTAGCTGTCATTACGTCCTTGGTTTTCGAACACCGAGCTGTAGGGCACTGGCGTCAACGCCTGCGCGGGGACGGTGCCATTTGGTGCAACACATTGCGCGCGCGTGGCTGCGGTGCTGGTTGCGCAAGCGAGGAACACGCGTTCGTTAGACGAGAAGGGTACGTTCTGAATGCTGTCTTCGTGAAAGAAATTGAACCCGAATGATCCACGGAATTTGTCGTCGGTGTAGGCAAAGCGTGTTTCATGATTAACCTGCTCGCCCTTGGCCAGTTCAGTGAATTCCAGATACCAAGCAGCCGACCCATCGGCGTCAAAGACTTCAAGCGAGTCAAACTTGCGGTAACCATTGACCATCGTAAGTGCCCAATTGTCCGCAAATTCGTAGTTCACGGTAAAATTCGCGTCATACACGTCGCGGGTCAACCCAAGCTTTTCCTGATACAGATCCTGCAACGAACGTGGCGAACCACCGAGGAACGCATCGCCGAACGGATTGCCTGGCCCCGTTGCTGTCGGCAATGCACGTGAGACAAATGCAGTCCCTGGATTTCGCTGACGGTCGTACGTCAGGATCAGGTCAGCGGTCAGCGCATCATCTGGTGTGAAGCGCAAAGAGCTGCGCACACCAAGCTGGTTCTGGCCGTTCAGGTCATCTTGACCCGGTGCCAGATTGTTTACGTAGCCGTCACGCTTTTTGAACGCGAACGCAACGCGTCCAGCCAGACTATCCGACCCGATGTTGACAAAGCCGCCGACCTGACGCTGGTCGAAATTGCCGATGCCCCCTGTCAACGCACCCGAAAAGCCGGGCTCGGGCCGCGCCGAGATGATGCTGATCGCGCCGACCGCAGATGCCGTGCCGAACAATGTCGCTTGCGGTCCCTTGATGACCTCAATCCGTTCAATGTCGTAAATGTCCTGATAGGAACCGCGCGACCGCGAAATGTCGACGCCATTATAGTATAATGTAACGCGCGCTGCCTGCTGCGCTGAACCAGAATCAGACGTGATACCGCGGATAACGACGCCCGGGTTGTTGGCGCTCTGCTCCTGAATGTTCAGGCCGGGGATATAATTGGCAAGCTCGTCAAGGTCACTTACGCCAAGCTCTTCGAGGCGCGCACCGCTGACAGCGCTGAGGGTCACGGGGACGTCAACCAGACGCTCTTCGCGTTTTTGCGCGGTGACGATGATTTCACCTTCGAAGGCCTGTTCTTCGCCTTCAGCCGTCTGCGCAAAAGCGGGCATCGCGGTGGATGCGCAAAGGATTGAAATAGCAACGGCGATATGTGGACGGCGCATAGCTTTAAACTCCGGTTGAACGAGAAGCCGCGCCTATGCGCAACGGAGGTGTCATTATTGCGAATGCACTGCGACAGTTTGAATAGGGTTATAAGAAAGTTTTGCGACAGTGACGGTCGCAGCGTCCTGTTGAGCGATGAAATTGCGATGCGAGGCCGAGGCGAGTGGACCTTCAACGCGGGTCGCGCGTTAACTACCCTCTCAATTAAAGGAACGAAATATGGCTGACCTATCGCAGATTCAGGAACATGCAGAAGTCATTGGCGCGGACGGCGTCCATGTTGGCACTGTCGACGGCGTTGAAGGCAACCGTATCAAGCTGACCAAAAAGGATTCGGGCGAAGGCACCCATGAAGGCCATCACCATTATATCGACGGTGGCCTTGTGGCGTCGGTCGAGGACGGCACCGTTCGTCTCTCAGCCAATGGCGACGTCGCGGTGACGTTTGAAACAGAAGAAGACGAAGCCTAATTTCAGGCGGGCGGCCACACCAGTGCGCCGCCCCCCAGCTTGGGCCAGTGCCGATCTCAATACCCAATGGCACAGTCAGCTTGACCAATGGTTCCGCTGCGTTCGCCATGACAGTCCGGATGATTTCGCTTGCAGCATCGACATCGGCCTCGGGCAATTCGAACACCAGTTCGTCGTGGACCTGAAGCAGCATTTTCACATGGCCCAAGCCAGCAGCGGCAAGCGCTGGCCCCATGTGCACCATTGCGCGTTTGATGATGTCGGCGCTCGTCCCCTGGATAGGCGCGTTGATTGCGGCGCGTTCGCTGCCCTGCCGTTCGGCCTGATTGGATGATTTGATGCGCGGAAACCACGTCTTGCGTCCGAATAAGGTGGTCGAATGGCCGCATTCGCGCACCGTGGCCATCGTTTCCTGAATATAATTGGAAATGCCGGGAAATCGTTTGAAATAAGCGTCAATGAGCGCCTGCGCTTCCTCTGCCGAGGATTCCAGCCGCTTCGAAAGTCCCCAACGCGAGATGCCGTATAGGATAGAGAAGTTTATCGTTTTTGCGCGCCCGCGCGTGTCGCGGTTGACTTCGCCGAACAGTTCAAGCGCGGTGCGGGCGTGAATATCCTCGCCCTTTTCGAATGCATCCCGCAACGGTTCGACATCGGCAAAATGCGCAGCGAGGCGAAGCTCAATCTGGCTATAGTCGGCCGACAATATAACATTGCCGGGCTCTGCGACGAATGCATCCCTGATTTGACGTCCAGTTTCGGTGCGGATTGGGATGTTCTGCAAATTCGGATCGGTCGACGACAGCCTTCCGGTCTGCGCACCCACGAGACTGTAGCTGGTGTGTACGCGGCCCGTTTTGGGGTCAATCTGCTGTTGCAGGCTATCGGTATAGGTCGACTTAAGCTTTGCCAATTGGCGCCAATCCAGCACTTTACGGGCGATGTCGATGCCTTGTCCCGCCAGATCCTCAAGTACCGTTACGTCGGTCGAATATTGGCCAGACTTGCCTTTCTTGCCGCCCTTATAGCCCATCTTACCAAATAATATGTCGCCAAGCTGTTGCGGGCTCCCAATTGTAAAAGGCTGCCCGGCAAGGCCATGAATTTCCTTTTCCAAAAGGTCCATCTGTGTGGCAAATTCAGCAGACAGTCGCGCGAGTACCGCACGGTCAACTTTGATTCCGGTGCACTCCATTTTTGAGAGCACAGGCACCAACGGGCGGTCTACCAGTTCGTAGACGCTGGTCGCCTTTTCGGGGCTCAACCGCAATTTAAGATGGTGCCAAAGGCGCAATGTTACATCAGCATCCTCGGCGGCGTAACACGTGGCATCGCTTAACGGGACGGCCGCAAAACCGATCTGGCTTTTGCCCGTGCCAGTGACACTTTTGTACGAAATGCACTCGTGCGAGAGATGCGCTTTTGACAGTTCGTCCATGCCATGCGCCTGGCGCCCTGCATCCAGAGCGAAGCTCATCACCATCGTGTCGTCATAAGGCGTGATGCGCACGTCATGCCGCGCGAGCACGGACATGTCATATTTCAGATTTTGGCCGATTTTCAGAACGCTTGAATCGCGCAACAATGGTCGCAACTTGGCCAGCGCCGCTTCCATCTCAATTTGCGCAGGCTTTTCGGCGAACATGTCAGTCCCACCGTGCGCCAACGGCACATAGCATGCTTCGCCTGGCGCAACGGCAAGGCTGAAGCCAACCAGATTGGCGCTCGCGGCCTGTAAGCTGTCGGTTTCGGTATCAAATCCAAGCGTGCCGGTTTCGTGTGCCCGCGTGATCCAATGGTCAAGCCGCGCAAGGTCAGTGACGCATTCGTAGACTGAAACGTCGATTGGGGGCATCGTTGCGGGAACGGCTGAGGCACCTGCGGGCGCGGCGCGCGCTGCCCCATCACCGGCATGCACAGCCTTTGGATTGCCTGCAATTGCCTTATTGGCAGCGGCTGTATTCGCGACATGCCCAATGCGCTTAAGCAGCGAGTTAAACCCGTGATGCTGCAAGAAATCTGCAAGCGGTTCTTCGGGAATCGCGCCCAGGGCCATATCTTCAATGGCGATCGGCAATGGGCAGTCCTCTCGCAACGTCACCAACACCTTCGAAAGCCGAGCCTTTTCGGCGTGTTCGATCAAATTGTCGCGCATTTTGGATGGCTTCATGTCTGGCGTTGCCGCCAATACGCTTTCGAGGTCGCCAAATTCCTGAATGAGTTTCGTCGCCGTCTTTGGGCCAACGCCCGGAACACCGGGGACATTGTCGACGCTGTCGCCCATCAATGCCAGCACATCGCCAACCTTGTCCGGGCCAACGCCGAATTTCTCGAACACTTCCTCAGTGCGGATACGTTCGTTTTTCATCGTGTCGAACATGTCGATGCATGGTTCGACCAACTGCATCAGGTCCTTGTCGCTACTGACGATCGTGACATGCCAGCCGGCGGCGCAAGCGGCCCTTGCATAGCTCGCAATCATGTCATCGGCCTCGACATCATCTTCTTCGATCAAGGGAAGCGAAAATGCGCGCGTCGCATCGCGTATCATCGGAAATTGCGGCTTCAAATCCTCCGGCGGGTCGGGCCGATGCGCTTTATATTGGTCGTAAATGCGGTTGCGGAATGTCTGGCTCGATTTGTCCAGCACCACGGCCATGTGCGTCGGGCCATCGGCTTGGTTCAGGTCATCCGCCAGTTTCCACAACATGGTTGTATAGCCATATACTGCACCAACAGGTTCGCCATGCTTGTTCGTAAGCGGTGGCAGGCGATGATATGCGCGAAAAATATAAGCGGAACCGTCAACGAGGTAGAGATGCTTTTGGTCAGACATTCCGATGCGATAGCAGCGGCACAGGCCTGCGCATACGGGGAAATTTGCCTTGATCAGCCCACTTTATTCGCCAGCCGCCGCTTTCGCCGCGATGCGCAACTTATACTCTGCATAAGCCTTGTTCAGGACTTTCATGCCGCGCTTGCAATAATATTGGTCATAACGCTTCGTGCTTCCACACAAATCACGCAACCGCGCCAACACCCTTGCGGCGCTGTAGCTTGGGTCGGCTCCATACGCCCATGACATGTTGCTGGTGCTGAAATCATATTGTGGTTGGGTAACAAAACCATTGTAGCTTTGGCCATAAGTTGGCGAAGACAGCAAAGCCCCGGCCGCTAACAGAAAAATTTTGACGCGCATCCAAAATCTCCTCGCTTTGACCCCATGGACGCTAATCAACTCCAGATGAGAACTGTTGTCAACGCGTTGTCGGCGTGAGCCGCTTCTACCGGCCTGATTTGCGCCACAACAAAAGGCCGCTTGCAATAATGATGCCCGACCCGGCAAGCGATGTCAGGTCCGGCCAGTCACCAAACAATATTATGCCCAGCGTCAGCGCAATCAACAATTGCACGTAAGTCATTGGCGCAATTTCTGCTGCGGAAGCGCGCGTTGTGCCCATGAATATCAACCAATGCGCAGAGCTTGCGGTGACAGCTACGGCAATGCAGCGCGCGACAATCGTCCAGTCTGGCACGCCGATCCGCAAAGCCGGAATACCGGAAAAATGCCCGAATGTTGCTGCTGTAAGGATGACCGGGACCGCTACCGAAGCCACCAGAAACTGCATGAGCAACGGCGTTCCGGCACCTGCCACCGCCCGGTTGCCGATCATGACAAAAGCCATGCTCAGTGCTGAGGCGAGCGGTAATATCGCCGCCCAACCCAGTTCTGCCACATTGGGCCGCATGATCAGCAATACGCCGCCAAAAGCTATAATCGTGGCGACCCATTTTGTCGCATTTGTGCGTTCGCGCAGAAAGATGGAGCTTAGGATCGCCGTGATCATCGGGCTGGTAAAGCCAATTGCGGTAGCCTCCGCCAGTGGCATCAAAAATATCGATGAAAAGAAACAAATGGTCGCGGTAGCAACAGCAAAACCTCTGAGCAGCTGCACTTTAGGCTTGGGTATCGCAAAGCCCTGCCATCCTTCCTGAATGAATAGCAATGTACCAAGCCCAATGGCGCCAACGGAATAGCGCAGTGCTGCAACCGCCGTGCCCGGCCAGGCACCGGCAATCGATTTGATAATTGCATCGCCGACGGACAACAAAGCGAAACCACAAAGCGCGTATAATAGGCCCGAACGAGCCGACGTTGATGTCACGTGATTACCCCGGTTGCTGCGCCCCCTTAATAAGCTTCGCCCGAAATAGAAAGCCGCAGATAGTTCAAGTCGAACACGCGCTCCATCGTTAGCATTACCTTTTTATTCACCATTTGTTTGTAGCAGGGCATTTGAAACAACAATGGTCCGGAGTTGGTTGGCGTGAGCGCATTTGGGAAAAAACCAGGCTTAACTGTAGGACGTCCATCTTTCGGCGTGGCCCGTCCAATGACTGGTGGGAGCTCATCCGCGGCCCAACAAGCCACAGCGCTGCAATCTCAAAAGGATTACATGCCACCAGCCGGTGGCGGCGAACAATTTCCATCTATTGATTCGGTTGATCTAACGGGCGCAAGTCTCCCCCAAACGCCGATGCAGGAGGCCATGTCTCGCCTGTCAGATCGCGCGAATAACGCTGCGCCTGTCGACGACGGCCCGCAAGGGTTCGAAGCCTCCGTTCACAAAATCAAAGAGCAGGTGCTTCCCCGCCTGCTTGAACGGGTGGACCCAGAGGCAGCAGCATCGCTGAATAAGGAAGAGTTGACCGAAGAATTCCGGCCAATCATTTTGGAAGTTCTGGCAGAGCTAAAACTTACGTTGAACCGGCGCGAGCAATTTGCGCTCGAAAAGGTACTGGTCGACGAACTGCTTGGTTTTGGCCCGCTGGAAGAATTGCTGAGTGACCCAGACATTACCGATATCATGGTCAATGGCCCATCGCAGACCTACATCGAAAAAAAGGGTAAGCTGATTATCGCGCCAATCCAGTTTCGCGATGAAGAGCATTTATTCCAGATAGCACAGCGGATCGTCAACCAGGTTGGCCGGCGCGTTGACCAAACCACACCGCTTGCCGATGCCCGCTTGAAAGACGGCAGCCGCGTCAACGTGATTGTACCGCCGCTGTCGTTACGCGGAACTGCCATTTCCATTCGTAAATTCTCCGAAAAGCCAATCACCATCGATATGCTCAAAGGCTTTGGATCCATGAGCGAGGCGATGGCGACCGCACTGAAGATTGCTGGTGCATGCCGGATGAATATCGTCATTTCGGGCGGTACTGGTTCGGGTAAAACCACCATGCTGAACGCTTTGTCCAAAATGATTGACCCGGGCGAGCGCGTTTTGACTATCGAAGATGCCGCCGAACTTCGGCTTCAACAACCGCATTGGTTGCCACTTGAAACGCGGCCACCGAATCTTGAAGGTGACGGCGCGATCACGATTGGTGACCTTGTGCGCAACGCTCTTCGTATGCGTCCGGACAGAATCATCCTGGGCGAAATTCGTGGCGCTGAATGCTTTGACCTGCTGGCCGCAATGAACACTGGCCATGACGGGTCGATGTGCACGCTCCACGCCAACAACCCGCGCGAATGCCTTGGCCGTATGGAAAACATGATTTTGATGGGCGACATCAAAATACCAAAGGAAGCTATCTCGCGGCAAATAGCCGAATCGGTGGACCTTATCGTCCAGGTGAAACGCTTGCGCGATGGTTCACGCCGCACAACTCAGATCACCGAAGTCATCGGCATGGAAGGCGACGTGATCGTCACGCAGGATCTTTTCAAGTTTGAATACCGCGACGAAGATGCCGACGGCAAAATCAATGGCGAATGGGTTGCTGGCGGCGTGCGGCCGTACACGCTCGAAAAAGCGCGTCAGTTTGGCTTTGATCAGCCATTTTTGGAAGCGTGCCTGGGCTAAAGCCCTTTTAAAGCCAGCGCCGCTGACAGCACGGTCCCGATTACTGAAAAAACGGTAATGAAAGTCCATGGCACAAAGCCGACATTGTTAATGTCAGCGCGCCTGTGACGGCGGCGGTCTGCAAAACTGCTGATCATCACCAGACCGGCGGACAGCAACGATACCGCAGTCCAGAAATGGTCCTGCCATAAAAATTTTTCGAACCACTCCATGGGTTCGCCCTAATGCTAAATCATTCGGCGACCAAGGGGGGTATGACGCGGCGATTTGCATGGACCGGAATTTGTTGGCGTATCTCGGCAATTTTATCGAGGCCCAGATCAACACACGCTAATCCCGGCGCTTCGCCCATGTCTAAAATGACTGTGCCCCACGGGTCGACCACCAGCGAATGGCCAAAGGTCTTACGGCCATCTTCGTGCAAACCGCATTGAGCCGCAGCGATGACAAAAGCTTCGCTTTCAATAGCCCGTGCCCGAAGCAAGCTGTGCCAGTGCGCCTCCCCCGTTGGAACAGTGAAAGCCGACGGAAGCGTGATGATATCCACGTTTGATTTGGCATAGACGCTGAATAGATCAGGGAAACGCATGTCATAACAGATGCCCAGTCCCATGAGGCCAAGCGGAGTCTGGACCACCACTGGCGTATTTCCCCCGGTATATGCGGACGATTCGCGCCATGATTCGCCTGAAGCCAGATCGATATCGAACAAATGCATTTTATCGTAGCGGGCTTTGACCTGACCGTCGGGCGCGATAACGATCGAACGGTTGGCAAGCTTGTCACCGTTTTCGTGGACAACCGGCACTGACCCAAGGTGTAGCCAGATGCCGTAGCGTGAAGCCTGTGCTGAAAAATGGCTCAAAGCGTCAGTTTGCGATTCGGATGCGAGCTGCAAGCGGGCGTGGGCGCGGTCGCGATCAAGTAAAATAGACATTTCAGGCGCAAAGTACATAATAGCGCCATCCGCAGCCGCTTTCGCAATCGCGGCGTCGATGTCCAAAACATTGCGCGCGAGATTCGTCCCACTCGTCATCTGGTGCAGCGCTATCCTCATGAAAAACCACGCGGATAGGCAATAGATGTAAATTTATGTCGAATTATCTTAGTCATTACAGAGAGCTCGCAGGTATGTAAGAATTTTGCAACACTCCGAAAAATAGTGAGAATTTCATACAATGTGGTAAGTGCGTGCTTGAAATGGTGACAGGAATGTGTAGGACACAACTCGGAGTGTAACGCACTTCATAATTAAGGAGCACAATAATGCGTTTCGGTAAGATCTCTCTCGCTGCTATCGCGGCCGCTTCACTTGTAAGCGCGCCTGTAATGGCTCAATCACTTTCGCCAGCAGCTAAGGCAGTTGGCGCTTCCAAGGTAAAGCGCGTAGGCGTTGCATCGAAGGAAGAAAGCAAGCTCGGTGGCGGAAGCGGCGTAATCGTTGCTGTCCTCGCTGCTGTTGCTGTCATCGGCGGTATCGTTATCGCAGCTGGCAACGACGACAACGGCCCAACCAGCCCCTGATTTGTTCAGGCATTAAGTTTAAAAAGGCGGCCTTTTGGTCGCCTTTTTTTTGGTATCATGCGTTGATAACTTGGAAGCTCCCCCGCTGGGCAGCATAAGAATTGGATTAGACAATGACACATAGGCTCAACGTTCTGGTCACAGGCGGTGCTGGATATATTGGTAGCCACGCCGTGCTGGCCTTGCTTGAGGCGGGTCATCACCCGGTCGTCATCGACAATCTCGTGACCGGTTTCCGTTGGGCAGTCGCCAAAGATGCTGTTTTTTATGAGGGTGATATCAGTGATACCGAACTCATCCAGCGGATTATCCATGAACAAGGTATCGATGCCATCATGCATTTTGCCGGCTCCGTTGTCGTGCCCGAATCCGTTCAAGACCCGCTAAAATATTACAACAACAACACTGTCAAAAGCCGGAGTTTGATCGAGTCTGCCATATCCCATGGTGTTCGGCATATGATCTTTTCATCAACCGCAGCGACTTATGGCATCCCTGAATCAAGCCCTGTGCGCGAGGATATGCCCACCATTCCCATCAACCCTTATGGTACATCCAAGTTGATGACGGAAATGATGCTGCGCGATGTCGCTGCCGCACATGATTTCAACTTTTGCGCATTACGCTACTTCAACGTTGCTGGCGCTGATCCGTTGTGCAGGACTGGTCAGTCAACAGTTGGTGCCACCCATTTGTTGAAAATTGCGGTGGAAGCAGCGTTAGGCAAACGCGCGAGTGTCAGCGTCTTCGGTACGGATTATGCCACGGCAGACGGCACCGGCGTCCGCGACTATATCCATGTAAGCGATCTTGCCTCGGCCCATGTCATTGCGCTTGAGGCGCTGGTTGCCGATCCGAAAACCAGCCACACGCTGAATTGCGGATACGGCCATGGCTACTCCGTGATGCAGGTACTGGACGCCGTCGACCGGGTGACGAACAACAAGCTTGAACGCAAAATGGAAGGCAGACGCGCCGGCGACCCTGATGCGCTTATTTCCGACAATAAAGCTATTAAAGCTACCTTTGGATGGGAACCGAAATATGATGATCTGGATCAGATTGTCCAACATGCGCTCGCGTGGGAACGGCGATTGACCGATATTCAGACAGCCTAGGCGCTACCTTGCCTTTTGACTGCGCGTTTCCCATATCGCCCTTCATGGAAACAATGTCTCACAATAACCCCGTCACGTGGTACGGCACCACCATCCTTTCCGTCCGCAAAAACGGCAAGGTCGTTATCGCTGGCGATGGTCAGGTGTCGATGGGCCAGACGGTCATGAAACCCAATGCCAAAAAGGTGCGGCAATTGCACGATGGCTCCGTCATCGGGGGCTTTGCGGGTGCTACCGCCGATGCATTCACCTTGTTTGAGCGGTTGGAACGTAAGCTTGAACAGCATCGCGGTCAGTTGATGCGCGCAGCCGTTGAACTGGCCAAGGATTGGCGCACCGACAAATATTTGCGCAATCTTGAGGCGATGATGATCGTTGCCGACAAGGATGTGACATTAATCCTCACAGGCAATGGCGACGTGTTGGAGCCTAATGATGGTATTGCCGCAATTGGCTCTGGTGGAAATTACGCTCTATCGGCCGCGCGCGCGCTTGCCGATTATGAGGCAGACGCCGAAAAAATGGCACGGCATGCAATGAAAATAGCGGCCGAGATATGCGTGTATACCAACGACCAGCTAACCGTCGAGACTTTGGCCAGCGCGTCTTAAAATAGCCGTCACTTGAACGCCGTTCGCAACTTCCCATCTAGGCGATAATGAAAAACGCATTGACCCCAAAAGCCATTGTGGCTGCTCTCGACGAACATATTATTGGCCAAGCGGACGCAAAGCGCGCCGTAGCAGTTGCGCTGCGCAATCGCTGGCGGCGTCAACGTCTGGGCGATGATCTGCGCGATGAGGTGACGCCCAAAAATATCCTGATGATCGGGCCGACAGGTTGCGGCAAGACGGAAATATCGCGCCGCTTGGCAAAGCTTGCCGACGCACCGTTTATCAAGGTTGAAGCCACCAAATTTACAGAGGTCGGCTATGTCGGCCGCGATGTCGAGCAGATCGCCCGCGATCTTGCGGAAGAAGCCGTGCGCCTTGAAAAGGAGCGCCGACGCGGTCATGTGCGTGAGGCCGCCGAAGCTGCGGCAATGGAGCGGATATTAAAGCCATTGGCAGGGGAAACAGCCAGCGAAGCAACACGCGAAGCGTTTCGCCAGCGCATTCGCGACCGCCATATGGACACTGTCGAAATTGAGATTGAGGTATCCGACAGCCCTGCCATGCCAATGGAGATTCCCGGAATGGGCGGCAATGTCGGCATGATTAATCTTGGCGAAATGATGGGCAAAGCCTTTGGCAAGGACAATCTAAAGCGCCGCAAGATGAAAGTTCCGGACGCGTGGACGAAGCTGGTTGAAGAAGAGTCCGAAAAGCGCCTTGACCAGGACGATGTCAATCGCGTTGCTTTGGCCGATGCTGAGGCCAACGGCATCGTGTTCTTGGACGAGATCGACAAGATCGCAGTATCCGACGTTCGCGGTGGCTCCGTTAGCCGCGAGGGCGTGCAGCGCGACTTGCTTCCCTTAATCGAAGGAACCACGGTCGCGACCAAATATGGGCCCATGAAAACCGACCATGTGCTGTTCATTGCATCCGGCGCTTTTCACATCTCCAAGCCAAGCGACATGCTTCCCGAATTACAGGGTCGGCTTCCGATCCGCGTCGAATTGCGGGCCTTGGAACATGCTGATTTCGTGCGCATTCTTTCAGAAACGCGGGCAAATTTGCCGGAACAATATCGGGCATTATTGGCAACTGAAGAAGTAACGCTCGAGTTCACAGACGATGCCATCGATGCCATCGCGCGGATTGCGGTTGACGTGAATTCCTCGGTAGAAAATATCGGCGCACGACGGTTGCAGACCGTCATGGAAAAGCTGCTTGAAGACATCAGCTTTGACGCTGAAGACCGAAAGGGTGAAACGCTCAAGATCGATGCGGCTTATGTAAGCCAGCAGCTTTCTGATATCGCGAAGGACACCGATCTGTCCAAATACGTCCTTTAATAGATAACCCCGCTTTAGCGCGCGCCGCTTGCTTGTCCGTCACCTGATTGCGGGGCGACCACCAGTTTCCACGCCTTGTCCTTTACGAAATAGCGCTTGGCTAAAGCCTGCAAGATCGCCGGCGTAACATTGTTATAGTCGCTATATAATTTACCCAACGCAGCAAAGCGTTCGGGTTCATATGTTGCCCCCTTGAGCTGGTTTAACCAGAATGTATTGCCCGATGCAGCCCGCTCGATGGCCTGTTTCGTAGGCTCCACCGCCCGCTGCAGTTCGTCGGCACTGACAGGGTTGGCAATAAGGTCCGCCGCCACGGCATCGGCAAAGGCATAAAAACGCTCGACGTCAGCTGGCTTAACCTGGGTATAAGCCATCAGATATCCGCCGCTGTTGAAGTTAAGCGGCCAGTTGGCCGCCATATCAGGGCTGTAACTGGCTGCTTGCTCCGCTCGGAATTTTTCAAACAAACGGTCGCGGAAAATTGCCGCCAAAGTTTCAAGCTGCCGCCCTTCGCTAATGCCTGCGATACCGCCACCCGTTGGCCATGCCACAACTGCCGCAGCCTGATCGCTCGCCCCGCGATGCGTAAGACGAATAGGCGTTGAAGTGGGATCCGGAAAACGAACGTCTCGCGCGGCCATCGAAGTGGGCAATGGAGCACGAGGCGCAATTGCGCCAAAACTTTTTTCAAGCGCCGCAATAGCCATGGCCTTGTCGAAATCCCCAAAGAGCATGACCTCAACCGGTCCCTGCGCCATCAACGGTTTCCAAAAAGATTCAAACTTCGCCGCGTCTATTTTTGCAACTTCAGCCGGTGTCGCAGCTTTCCAGCGGGGGTCTTTGTTGCGCAGCAGATATTCCAGGTCACGTTGCAGCACCGAAGTGGCTGACATTTCGAAACTGGCATAACCCGAAGTTGCCAATGCTTTGGCGCGCTCCACGGGCGCTGGATCCCAACCGGGATGCTCCAATTTGGTCGCAATCAATGTGAGCTGGTCGGCCAAATCATCGGGCCGGGTATTTGCACCAAATTGGAAAGCATCGTCGTCGACGGAGAAATTCAGCTCAATCCGCCGCCCGTTCACCATCTGGTCAATTTCGGTGCGTTTAATTTTTCCGATGCCGTTTTCCGGCAGGACCAGCGGCCCTGCCCACAACAAATTGCCCTGATCGGGGTTTACCGCCTGATAACCGCGACCGAAACGAACCAAAACGCGAATTTGTCCGCTCTCGGCTTTGTTCGGATAAAGAAGTGCACGCACCCCGTTCGAGAGCTCAAGCCTGGTCATCTGCAAACTTGAAACCGTATCCTGCGCGACAAGCTTCCCCGGCGCGCCCAATGTCGGCAACGCGGCAAAACCAAGCGTGTTTTCGGACAAGCGGGCTGCCTTATTCGCCGCGACCGACGCATTTAATGCCGCCAGCGCTCTTTTGTCCGCGTCCGGTACTTGTGTAGGTGATGACAGCATGAGCCGCGTCACATCGGCCTGAAACAGCTTTTGTGTCGAGGACAACAGCCGTTCCGGTGTGAACTTGTCCTTCATGGCCTCATAAACCCGAACAACGGTTTTGGGTGCGGCTATCGTCTCGCGGATGTCGACTGCGTTCACAATGTCGTCTGCTTGCTTGGCCGCCGCTTCGAATGGATAGCTATCCAGCATCGTGCGCAGCGCGTTACCGAACAAAGTCTTTTCCCGCTCAATGTCAGCAACGGACGGCGCGGTCATTATAGCGTCGGAAATAACGGCCCGCACATCGCGCGTTGCGGCTTCCCATTTATCGCCAACGGGTGTCACCGATACTAAAGTTGCGTCAGCGGTGCGTGAGATGTCTTCCTGCGCGATTTCGGCGAAAAGATAATTGCCGCCACCGCGCGCCTGTACCTCGAGACGGCGATTGATAATCTGAAGCGCCAAAGCATCGATAAGCAGTTGCTCATTATAGGCGATCGTGTCGTTTACTTTGCGCCATGGCCGCAAATACGCGATGCTCACCGTGGTCGGTAATGTCGGTTCGATCAAAACTCTGGCTGGCGTCCCCTGCGGCGTCGGGTCGCCAAAGGAAGGCTCGGGTGCAACGGGGCCTTTGCCTTTCCAGTCGTTGAAATATTTTTGTACCAGATTGGCAAGCTGCGCTGGTTCCATGTCGCCCGCCATGACGACCACTGCATTTTCGGGTCGATACCAGCGATCATGGAAGGCGTTCAAGCGAATGGCATCTGCGGCTTGCAGGGTTTCCGGTGTTCCGATGGTCGAACGGTTTGCCAATCGCTGACCTTGAAAAGCATGTTGGCGCAAGGCGTCGCTATAGACCATCTGCGCTCCGCTATTTTCGCGCAATTCGGCCAAAACGATAGCGCGTTCCGCATTCAGCGCAGTTGGCGAAATGCGTGGGTTACGGATCATACCCGATATGATTTTTACGGACTCGTCCAGCTTTTCGGTCGTCGCGTTGGGCAGATCGAGCTTGTATACGGTCTGGGTCGGTGTCGTTTGGGCGTTGCTGTCACTGCCAAAGGTTACACCGAACCTTTGCCAAATTCTCTTTGCTTCCCCATCGGGCACAAAGGTCGAACCGCGGAACGACAGATGCTCGATGAGATGGGCAAAGCCTTGCTCGTCATTATTTTCATGCAATGCGCCCGCATCAATCCGGACGCGGATAGACACTTGCCCTGCAGGAACATCATTCTTCTTTACGGCATAACGAAGCCCATTGGGCAGAACGCCAAAAGTCCACGAGTCGTCAACGGGAACGTCGCTGCCTTCATACAGCCAAGGCTGCGCAAATGGCTTTGCCGCTGTGGTCGCAACTGACGCAGTTTGGGCATAGACTGAAGTGGAAAGCAGCAAGGCTGCAAAAGCGAGAGCATTGGAAAGTTTGCGCATGTCACTCCTCATAACGGGCGTGCAGCTTGACCGCACATGAACGGGCCGACGAACCCCCGCTTAAATTCCACCATCGACAGTATCGTAACCCAATCCGCGCAGACCAAGTTGCAACGCCTCGACACATTCCGCCAATTTATTTGCGTCGGTGGTGCGCACGACGAAGTTTGCGCCAACTTTGCCTTCGCGAAAAAACGGATAGCTGCCAATCTGGCAGCCTTCATGGTGTTTTTCGGTGTCACCCAATAATTTGGCAACTTCGCTTTCGGCGACCCAGCAGCCGATCTGTTGCGACAAGAGCGGCGCGCCACCCTCAAGCGTGCCCGTGAGGGCGTCGAGCATACCGGCCGTGATGTGCGGAACGCCTGCCATGATGAAGATGTTGCCATGCCGAATTCCGGGGGCACCCGACATCTTGTTGGCAATAAGGTCAGCGCCATCGGGCACGCGCGCCATCCGCAGACGGCCTGGATTAATTCCGCCGCGTGTTTCATAATAAGCGTGCAGCACTGCGCTTGCCTCAGGGTGAATGACAACCTCCACGCCCAATGCAGCGGCAATCGCATCTACGGTAATGTCATCATGCGTCGGGCCGATGCCGCCTGTGGTAAACAGATAGTCGTTGCGGGCACGCAAGATGTTCACCGCTTCGACAATGGCGTCCATGTCATCAGCGACCACGCGCACTTCGCGAAGGCGAATGCCTTGAATGTTTAACCAGAGCGCGATCTGGCTGACATTCTTGTCCTGCGTGCGGCCAGAGAGAATTTCATCGCCAATGATCACAAGGGCGGCGGTGTAAATGCGGGAATCTGTCATTCCTACGCGATAGCATAAATCACCCTCTCGCAAAGTGGGGATTATTGCCTTATATCTCTCGTATGGAACAATATGTAAGCGTGACGCCCGAAGAGGCGATGCAGGCCCGCGACGGGGTCATTAAATTGCACGGGCCAGAGGGCTTTGACGGGATGCGCAAGGCCGGGCGGCTCGCCGCCGAAATCCTCGACGCACTTGTCCCGCATGTCGTGCCCGGAGTTTCCACCGAAGAATTGGACGATATCGTCCGCGAAATGACGATGCGCGGCGGTGCTGTGCCTGCCACCTTGGGGTATCGCGGCTATACGCATAGCTGCTGCATTTCGATTAACCATGTAATCTGTCACGGAATTCCGTCGGACAAGAGGCTCAAAGACGGCGACATCGTAAATATCGATGTAACGCCGCAATTGAACGGATGGCATGGCGACACCAGCCGTATGTTCCTTGTCGGCGACGTGGCCGTAAAGGCAAAGCGCCTCGTCGATGTGACCTATGAATGCCTCATGCTCGGCATACAGGCAGCAAAGCCGGGCAACCATGTCGGCGACATAGGCTACGCAATTCAGACGCATGCCGAAAGGCATCGTTATGGCGTTGTCCGCGACTTCTGCGGCCACGGTCTGGGGCAGTTATTTCATGACGCCCCGGAAATAGTCCATGTCGGCCGCCCCGGCACTGGCCCCGAACTTCGTCCCGGCATGATTTTCACGATTGAGCCCATGATCAACATCGGGAAGGCCGCAGGCAAAGTCTTGGAAGACGGGTGGACGGCAGTAACCCGCGACCGCAGCCTAAGCGCACAGTTCGAACATAGCATCGGGATCACCGAAGATGGCTGCGAGATATTTACGAGCAGCCCGAAGGGTTTTGATAACCCGCCTTATTGAGTCGTTTCCCCAAGCAGCGTTATGCTGAACTTGTTTTAGCATCCGTCGTGCCACGCATGCCGAAGATTAATGTGGCGAAATGAACCCTGAAATAAATTCAGGGTGACGACGGAAAATGGGGTCGGGACTACAGCCGCAAACCGCTCGTCTCGTCCAGCCCGGCCATGATGTTCAGATTTTGCACCGCTGCGCCGCTCGCGCCTTTGCCGAGATTGTCGAGCATCGCCAATAACCGTACCTGCGTTCCATCGGGCGACCCGAACACATAAAGGTCGAGCCGGTCCGAAGGGCCTTGATCTTGCTGGATAAGCAATTCAGCAGGGCGCGCGTCCTTGTGCACTTTAACAACTGCTGAATTGGCATAATGCACTGACAAAGCGGCGCGCAGCTCGTTTGGGTTATCGCTGCCGGGCATGAATGAGATTGGCAACGGCACTTCGACGACCATACCGCGAAAGGCACGCACGACCGACGGTGAAAAGATCGGCGCTAGCCCCAAGCCTGCATGCGCCTGCATTTCGGCAACATGTTTGTGGTCAAGAGCGAGGCCATAGCTGCGATAGCCGATATTTGCCCCGTCAGGCCCCTCAAACCGATCGATAAGTGCTTTGCCCCCACCCGAGTAGCCAGACACTGCATTGACGCTGTACGGCCAGTCTGCGGGAAGTAGATTGGCAGCCACCAAGGGTGCGACCAGCGCAAGGAACCCCGTTGGATAGCAGCCGGGGTTGCTGACGAAACGCGCTGAGGCAATCCGTTCGTGCTGTCCGTCGCGATACTCGGCAAAACCATAAACCCAGTTCGGATCCACGCGGTGCGCGGTTGATGCGTCAATGATGCGGGTGTGGCGTGACGAGGTCATTGCCACAGCCTCTTTCGCGGCATCATCAGGCAAGCAAAGGATGACGAAATCCGCCTCATTCAAAGCTTCACGCCGCGCGTCCGGGTCTTTGCGTTTGTCAGCATCGAGGGTGATGAGCGTGAACTCGGCGCGGCCAGCGAGCCGGTCGGCGATCTCGAGGCCTGTGGTGCCCGCAGCGCCATCGATGAAGACACTCTGTGTCATTGTTCAATCACCGTAGCCCTGAGCAGCATTTGCAAAGCAAATGCGTCCGTCGAAGGGCACCTCAAGGTTTGCGCTACCGCTGATAGGCGCCCTTCGACTGGCGCGATCGCTATGCGACCGCTGCTCAGGGCTGCGGTGTGGGACGGGTGCAGGCTGGTGATCATATCGCCACCCTTTTGCGCGCCACTAACGGCTCATCATGCTCGGCAAACCTTGCCGCAGCGTCCGCGAGCGGCTCGACGCTTACGGCCATCGCGGAGCCATTGGCGTGGATGATGTATTCGCTGTCTGCCATGATACCGACATGGCCGGGGAAAAACACCAGATCGCCGCGTTCGAGCGCTGCACCGTCTGGCAAATCTTCGCCAAAGTCCGCCTGCTGCATATCAGCATCGCGCGGCGCCATGATACCTTTGAGCCCAAACACCAGCTGCACCAGCCCCGAACAGTCAATCGCATCGCCACTTCGTCCGCCCCAGCTGTACGGGGTGCCGATTAGCTGCTCAGCCAAGTCGGCAGGCGACGCTTCAACAAAACCGATTTCTGACAAATGCGCCAAGGGCACAAAGCCGTTTTCACAAGCGAGATATTTGCCGCATTCGCTTGGGGCTCCGCACAGCAATTGGGCACCCATCGGATACCGCGCCAACATTGGCGCTTTGCTGGAGGGTGTCGCAACCAACAAAGTCGCCGAGACGCTGACAATATGGGTGGCATCGAAATCATCACCCAGCTCGGCAAAACGCACATAGCCGAGATAATTGTCATGCAGGCAATAACCCCATGCCCATTCCCCGGCCACATCAAGTACGGCGAACTCTTCGCCATGCATCAATGCGCTGACGGGCATCGATGTAGCATGCGCCTCGGCGTGAATTGCGGTGACAGGTGCGATGCCCGTGCGCAGCATCGGCACGGCATAATGCGGCGCGAACAGCTTTCCGGCGAGGCTGATGTCGGCAAGATCGCCCCGAATGGGAGTCGTCCGCTTGTCACCGACAAGGCTGTGCCCGCTTAATGTGTAGATAGGCCTGTGCCCCGCCTTAATCTGACCGTCTGCCAACTATGTATGTCCCTGATCTTGTAACATGTTCCCCGGCATAGGCCGGGGCCCAGTACCGAAACAGAGAATTCCCTGCTTGGGCTGGACCCAAGCCTGCGCCGGGAAGCACATCGAATGATGTTGCAGCACCCTAGCGCGCCGGGTATTTGTTGGCCAGATAGCCGAAGACCGCGCGCAATCCAAGCGCCTCTCCACCCTTTGGCCTGCCGGGCTTATTGGTTGGTCGCCATGCAAAAGTGTCGAGATGGACCCATGGCACTTCGTCAGGGACAAATTTCTGCAAGAACAAGGCGGCGGTCACGGCACCAGCAAACGCCCCGCCGCTGTTGGAGGTGTCGGCAATATCGCTGTCAAGCATCTCCACATACGGTGCCCAAAGCGGCATACGCCACACGGGATCGGCAACCGTTTTCGACGCGGTGAGCAGCCCATTTGCGGTATCATCGTCGTTGCTGAACATGGCGGGCAGATCAGGCCCGAGCGCAACACGAGCGGCACCAGTCAGCGTCGCGAAATCCACAATCAGCTCAGGTTTATCCTCAATCGCTTTTGTCAATGCGTCTGCCAATACCAATCGCCCCTCGGCATCGGTATTGTCGACCTCAACGGTCATGCCCTTGCGGCTTTTGATAATGTCGCCCGGCCGCATCGCGTTCCCCGCTATGCTGTTTTCGGCCGCCGCGACAATCATGTGCAGCCGAACCGGCAAATGCGCCGCCATGATAAGTTCCGCCAAAGCCAATGCGTGTGCCGCGCCGCCCATGTCCTTCTTCATCAGCCGCATGCCGGTGGCAGGCTTGATATCAAGTCCGCCAGTATCGAACGTAATCCCCTTGCCGACAATTGCAATTCGCGGGTGGCGTGGGTCGCCCCATTCAAGTTCGATCAAACGGGGGGCATGTTCGCGCATGGCTGCCTTGCCGACCGCATGAATAAGCGGATATCCGGTTTCCAAAGCCTCACCAGCGATCACTACGACCTCTGCCTTATGCGCCTTTGCAATTCTCTTCGCCTCGGCCTCCAGTGCGTTGGGCCCAAGGTCGCCTGCTGGTCGGTTGACAAGATCGCGCACAAGCGCTGTCGCTGTCGCCTGCAAGGCGGCAAGGTGAATGCGCGCCGGTTCCTTCACCAGCAATATGCGCGGCCCACTTAGCTTGGGCTCACTCAGATATTCATGATACCGATATTGGCCAAGCATCCAGCCGAACATAGCCTCGCTTGCGTCATAATCGGCCAACCGGTATGTCCCCTCGGGTAAGCTGTCGGCGGCCTTTGCAAGGTGCCAAAGGCCCGGTGCGGCGGAATCGGCAACGCCAGCTACTACAGCCCATTCCCCGGGTTTATCCGCAGGCAGGATTGCCATATCATTTGCGCTACCTTCGAACTTCTGTGCTTTGACAGCGGTGCGGACGGCATCGGGTTGGCCCGCAAGCCATGTTTCAAAGCTGCGCTTGTCCGTTAGATGAATCAGGGTGGCGGCCTGCCCGTTGTCAGGCTGGATCAAATTTTCATAGTGCATACCAACTGCGATAGCCCCAATGGCAGGAAAACGGGAGAGAATTTAGAAATGCCACGTATTTTGCTGATGCCTGTGATGGTTGTGATGCTTCTCTCTGCGTTCCTCGTATCAGGATGCGACCGGCACGCCGATGTGCGGGCAACTTTACCGACGGCAACGGCTGCCATTACGAAGCCATTTCTCGACGCCGTGCGCCGCGGCGACCAAAAAGCGGCGGAAAAATATGTCGCGCCGGAGTTCATTGACGATACCGGCGTCCAATTTGCCAAGATGTCCGCAATATTGAAAGATGCACCGCCCTTGGTTTCGGCAATTTACCAACGTGATACACAAGGGCAATTCATCATTTTCGTGGCAAAAGACCAAGACAAATGGGTCTCCTCTCAAGTGCAATTGGGTTCTATCAACGGCAAGCAAGTTATCCAATATTGGGATATCAAAAGCGAGGATAAGCCACCCGCATTGCTCGCTCATGTGCAGACAATGAAAGATGTGGTGAATTACGGCCTGTTGGGCGTTGGGTTTGCGGTGTTGGCTACGATTGCCTTGGTTATCTGGGCAATCCGCAACCGGACGCGCCGGGTATTGCCCAGTTCCCCGACGGAAATGCGCGCCCCAGCCGCAACCGTCCGCGATAATGAGAAGTGACGGGCGCTGTTACTGCCCGTCGGCCTAACGTCATTCTGCCGCGATCAAAGTCGGCGTATTCTCATTATGCGTTGCCACAAAATGCGGTGCCGAAAATACCATGACGCCATCGTCAACCGGGTCCTCGGTGAGAATCTTCTTCTCGGCAGCGTAATTCTGTAGAACGCGCCATGGGTGCCGGTCGCCATTTTTCGGCAGCTTGTCAAAACTACGGGCAAAATAGCCTGAACTGAAATCAGTTACAAATGGCAGCTTGGGCATGTCTGGGTCATCAAGCACTGGCGTTGCCACCAAGGCGTTTTTGTCGTCCATTTTCCAAAGCAACCGGCAAACATAATCTGCCACAATATCGGTCTTCAGCGTCCATGAGGCGTTTATGTAGCCGAACACGCTGGCGAAATTGGGGATGTTGCTGAACATCACGCCCTTATAATTGAAATGCTCGCCAAAATTGACTGCTTCGCCGTCGACACTGATCGCGGTTTTGCCCATCGTGACGAGATTCAAACCCGTCGCAGTGATGACGATGTCGGATTCGATGTGCTTGCCCGACTGCAACTGAATGCCGGTTTTGGTGAAATGGTCGATATGGTCGGTCACGACCTCAGCCTTGCCTTCGGTAATGGCAGTAAACATATCGCTGTCGGGAATGAGGCACAGGCGTTGTTCCCACGGCCCGTATTTTGGCACGAAATGTGTGTCGACATCGACCGAGGCCGGAAGCGATGCACGCGCCATGTTTACCAGCTTTTCGCCCAGCTTCGCCGGGTTGCGGCGGGCATACCAATAGGTGAAACGCTGCATGTTTATGTTACGCCAGCGGGTCAACGCATAGGCCAGCTTTTCAGACATTATTTTACGAACGAACTTCGAAAACGGATCGATTGCAGGGCGTGACACCATGTAGGTTGGCGAACGCTGAAGCATCGTCACATGCGCAGCTTCCTGTGCCATGACAGGGACTATAGTTACCGCAGTGGCGCCTGACCCGATAACCGTGACCTTCTTTCCCTTATAGTCCAAACCCTTTGGCCAATGTTGCGGGTGGACGATCTGTCCACCGAAGTCCGCCTCACCGGGGAAATCTGGCTTGTAGCCCTGATCATAGTCATAATAGCCAGCGCACATGAAAAGAAACCGCGCCGCAAAATGCCGTTCCGCGCCGCCGTCTACCGCCTGTGCCGTAATATGCCAGCGCGCGTCGGGACTTGACCAATTTGCCGACATGACTTTGTGGCCAAAATGAATATGCGGCGAAATCTTATATTCGTCAGCGGTTTCATGCACATATTGGTGAATAGATGGGCCATCGGCGATCGTCTTTTCATGCAACCATGGTTTGAACCGATAGCCCAAGGTGTGCATGTCGGAATCAGACCGAATGCCGGGATAACGGAACAGGTCCCAAGTCCCGCCCATATCGGCGCGTTGTTCAACAATGGCGTAGCTCTTATTGGGGCATTGCATCGTGAGATGCGCCGCAGCGCCGATACCGGACAGTCCAGCCCCCACAATCAGAACATCTACTACAGTCTCAGCCTGCGCCATATCACCCTCCAATTTATACAAAAATCTTACTGACATCGTTGCAAATTGCAACTGGCTTTCGCGCGAGAACAAATGCCGCTACGGCATCCAGAATGATATGGGATTACGCATCATGAATGACGGAACCGACGACGTTTATATCTATGATGAGGCTTCCGGCGAATGGGTCATCGCAACAATGACCCAGACCATGAGCGAGCCGGAAACCACCGTGGAAGTCCGTGATGCCGTTGGCAATCTCCTTGCCGATGGCGATCAAGTGACATTGATTAAGGACCTGGTCGTCAAAGGCGCTGGCCAGACTTTGAAACGCGGAACACTTATCAAATCCATTCGGCTTACCGGAGACTCGCAGGAAATCGACTGCCGTTTCGATGGTATTAAAGGCCTTGTGCTCCGCGCCGAATTTGTGCGGAAACGGTGATGATACGCTCCGGGCTACGGATAATCCTAGCGCTTTTCTATCTGGGGGCGGGTATTCTGCACATCATATCGCCGCGTGGGTTCTTGGCGATTACGCCGGGTTGGGTGCCCTTCCCTGAAACAGTTGTGGCCTTTACCGGAATTGCGGAAATTGCAGGCGCGATCGGGCTGATTATCCCGCAGTCGCGCAAATGGGCCGGGATTGGTCTGGCCCTTTATGCGTTGTGCGTGTGGCCCGCCAATTTCAACCATGCGATAAATGGCATTTCGCTTGGCGGTCAGTCCCTTGGCTGGTGGTATCACGGCCCGCGGTTGGCGTTTCAGCCGGTGCTAATCTGGCTCGCTTTGTGGGTGGGGAATGTTACCGATTGGCCATTTCGAAAATCGCGTTAGCTGCTTGCCATATTTCTGTTATCTTTCTCTTCGGAGGGTTTTGCAACCGGAGAGAGGATTCGCATCATGCATAAGGACGGAGAAAAGATTGACGTAACAGAGGTCGAAGCGAGCGGTGGCGTGAAGAATGTAGGCCTGCGCTATATGCTCGCAATATCGCTTTTCCTTGCGGTGATCATATTGTCGGCGATGTGGATGACCATGGCCGCTTTTAGCTAACGCCGAGCCTTCTTGAAAATCACCGCAGCTATACCCAACTGGGTCTAGCGGGCCGGGCCCCTCTGGTCGTCACATGGCGGCGATGTCGGACCGCTTCAAACATATGAAGAGGAGTCCCGATATGAACGCAGCCGTTGGAATGCCGTGCCCAGTTTGCAAGATCCCACTTGTCATGAGCGACCGCCAAGGTGTCGAAATCGATTATTGCCCACAATGCCGCGGCGTTTGGCTTGATCGCGGTGAACTGGACAAGATCATCGAGCGCAGCGCCGCTGCGGATTTGCCACCACAGCCTGCACCCGCACCGCAAGCCCCGCCGCCACCTCAGGGCGGATTTACGCCTCAGGGATATGGAATGCACCAGCAAGGCTATGGTCACGGATACCCTTACAAGAAACGCAAAAAGTCCTTCCTTGAAGAGCTGTTTGACTAGACATCAGCGTTACAGACAAAAAAAGGGCCGCCTTTCGGCAGCCCTTTTTTTTCGCACGTCGGCTGATTAATCAGCTGAAGACAGGTTAATGGCCGAAGCCTTACCGTTGCGGCCGATTTCAACTTCGAAATTCACGCGCTGTTCTTTGTCAAGCGAGTGCATGCCGGCTGCCTGAACAGCCGAGATGTGGACGAAGCTGTCGTCACCGCCGCCATCAGGCGCGATAAAGCCATAGCCTTTGTCTGCATTGAAGAATTTTACGGTGCCTACTGGCATAATGATGTTCCTTTCACGAAACAGGTGACCACCTGACAACAGCGCCAAGTGGGTAGCCAAGTCGTGGTAGGAAAAACGTTGCACGTTCCGATCGTTTGACCCGAGACGTGCCTCAAATTCCGTCGCGGTCGACGATAGCGTGCGGGACGTATACGCCAGAATTACGCAAACTGCAAACTCCAAGCACCTGTCAGCGGCTTATTCTTTGTCGCCACCATTTTCGACCGTTCCGGCTTCCGCCAATTCTACAGGTTTACGCCGGTCAAATATCGCACCCAGCTCTTTTGCTTTGGCCGTGTTAAATTCCTTTTCCGCAGTGGGAAACATTTCTTCCTCTTCTTCGTCAATATGATGCAAATAGCGGTGGCGTAGCGCCTTAAACTGCGCCATCCATGCCGCATCATCCATTTCGGCGTTCTGCAATATGCCCAAAAGATCATCGATCTCTTTATGCTCGGCTACCGAATGGCGTCCTTCTTCCTGAAGGTCGGGGTTACCCAGCATCGTTGCGTATAAGGATTGTTCTTCGGCCGCAGCATGCGCGGTCACTTCAATACGGAACGCCTCGAACAAATCGCGCCGCTCAGGCGAATCGCTTTTGATCGCTGCGATTTTGGACAGCATCTCGCGGTGCAAGTCGTGGTCTGATTTCAGGATGGAAAAAATGTCAGTCATTTGGGCCTCCGCTAAGTTTTAAACCTAACGCATGGCGGATGCCCCTGTTCCCTGAAACAACCCCGCCAATTACATCGGCATGGGTTGCCAAAGTTCGATCTTGCGGCCTTCGGGGTCCATGATGTGGGCAAAACGGCCATTGGCTTCGTCAGGAAATGTTTTGACGGGGTGGACGCCATGTTCGGCGCAGCGCACAAGGATTCCGTCGAGGTCGTCGACCATCAGGTTGAACATGAACTCTTTGTCAGACGGTGCGAAATAATCGGTGTCCCGTTTAAACGGGGAGAACACCGTCGCTGCTCCCGGATGTGCTGCCGCAGCTTCCGGTGTAAAGATGATGCCCCACGGCTTGACCTTGATGCCCAGCACGGAGGCATACCATGCGTTGGTTGCCTCGGGATCGTTCGATTTAAAAAATAGGCCGCCAAGGCCTAACACTTGAGGCATGATCCTACTCCTGATCGCAAATCCGCCTGTGCAGGATGCAGCGCTTTATCGGCTTCGTCCATCCACCAAATTGCAGCGGAGAAAAAGTGCAGTGTTTGCCGATTTGTTACCGTCAATTGGCGAAAAACCTGTATGCCGCGGCGGTCGTGCCGGAAACATCTCCTAAAAATGGCCGCGACCGGAACAATAATGGAAACCAGACTCATTGTCGCTTACGCGCTCATCGCGATCATGGTGGCGCTTGCCGTTTTCGGCAGCATAAAGCTATCGCAGCAAAAAAACCTACGCAAGCGCCGCGATCGCGGCGACGGCGCGCATATGCAAATGGACAAGGACACCAAAGGGTAATTACGCACGCTGGGGGCGATTAGCCACGCGGGTCACCTGAAATTGCAGCTGACCCCGCCCCACATATAGGTAATCTTCGCGGTCGATCCTTTGCCGTCGAGCAAGCCGAACAATGCACCAGCGGCAAATTCGGTGCCCAGGCTGGTTTGCGATATCTTTGCCGTGTAAGCACCCTCCAGATCGGCGCGGCTACTGCCCGGGCCAACGCCGCTTGCGGTCGTGACATCGCCGCGCGGGTTGAGGTTCCAGCCAACGAATTTGTCTTGCTGAAAAAACAAGCCAAGCCCGTTTGCCCAATTGGCAAAGTCGAGCGGACCAGCGCCGCATTCGCCGTTTTGGCCCGTCTCGGGCTTTCCCAAAAACTCCAGCATGCGCAGCACATCGTCGCGCGGTGTGCCAAAGGCAATCGGGCGCGCTGCACCGCTTTGCTTATTGAACAGGCGCAACCCTTCTTCTTCCACCACAAAAGCAGGCGTGTCGGTTGAAGCGGTCGGTGCGGGCTCAGCGGGGCGCACGGGCGCGCTGGCCTCGACAACCTCTCCCCGTGGCGCTGGCTCGGCCGTCGGGGCTTTGCTGTTGCACGCGGTGAGCGCAGCCAGTGCCGCAAATAAGCAGATGCGCCGCAACATCGTTGTTACTTGCCCAATCGTTTCCGGTTGGCGACTACGCTTTTGGAATAATGCGCGATGCTGCCGCTCATGATCGCCTCGGGGCTTGAGCCAAGTTTTCCGGTCATCAGGTCCAGGCCCAACGCCATGTTGGCCGCGACCTTCTCCGATACCATGCGTTCCGCCTCGCTCACCGCTTTTGGTCCGCCGAGCGCCATGCTGCCCATGCGCATCGCGATCACCATGTTGGATTCGGCGGCCAGCGCCCAAGCGTCCATGGAAATTTCAAGCCAGTTGGGGGTTTTCGTGTTTCGCGTCATGGCTGAAGTCTGAACCCACTGTGCGCGAATGTCACGCGGGGAATGCATGCCGCTGTCCCAAGCCCGCACGCATAAAGCGACAAAAGCAACGGCTCATCGCGATTATCGTCTCATTTTTGTCGCCTTAAAGTCCGAAAAAACATCCGAATTGCTCGGAAATCTGCCATTATTCGACAACAGGGCCGCATTCAGAAGTTTACGGTCAGGTGCGTTGGCGATCTCGATCGACCCGCCGCGCATTACGCGCAAGGTGGTGACACCATTGATCGCACGATCCATTGCTGCCTCAAATTGCATGTCAGCGCCCATGGCCAACGCAATGTCCCACGCCTCGGCGAAGCCCTCCGCCCCCGCCCGTTCGCGCAGACGATAAGCCGACGCTCGCCCCATCCCCACCGCCCGCGCCGCAGGGCCAACCGCACCCATTACCGACAGCGCAGTGATAAACCGCCGCTGCCGTTCTGCGCCCCAGCCATTGGCGCGAACGCGCTGCATTGGCACAGGGTCAAACGACAACAAATCGTCATTGTCGGCTGAGCCGGGATCATATGAATCGTCCATCCCGCGACTAAAACATAACACCAACATTGTAGGAAAGTCGTTTGTGCACTTTTGCGCAAAGCGGAACGTTATCGCCTGCCAATGGTTTGCAAGTCACTGAAAATGAAGAACCGCGGTAACTACCGGTGCTTCTTTAGCGTCGGCCCGATTTGGCGCCGACAGCAAATATGGAGAGAAATTATGAAAACGGCATTTTTATGGGCAGGTGCCTTGACGCTCTCAATCGCTGGCCCCGTTGCCGCCGACCCCGGCAAAAACAACGCCAAGGGCAAGGGCAATGCTGGTCAATCGACGATGCAGAATGGCAAGAAGTCCAGCACCGCCTCCGGCCGCAACAGCGATGTGCGCAACGCACGCTATGACCGCAACGACCGCAACCGCAGCACGGGCCGCTTATATGCGCTTGATGCGCGCGGCAATTGCCCCCCGGGCCTTGCGAAGAAGAACAATGGTTGCACCCCGCCGGGCCAAGCCAAGAAGCTCTATAATGTGGGTCAGCAGTATAACCAGAATTTCGGCAGCGCGTGGACCTATAACCAGATCCCCAATGATTTGCGGTCGCAATATGGTCTGAACGATGACGACCGTTATTATTATAATCAGGGCTATCTCTATCAGGTCGATCCAAAGACGATGCTGATCGAAAGAGCGATCAGCGCACTCTTGCGGTAATCGCCCACGCGTTCCGCAAAAGGCCGTGCCGCGAAACCCGCTGTGCGGCCTTTTTTTGTGGGTGCTGCGGTGGCGAAGCGCCGCTTGGTCTTGCCATTGTTGCCTATAATATGCGAACATCGCGAAGGGGGAATGCGTCATGAACAGCAAAACCGTTCGGATTATCGGCATCATTGGTATCTTATGGAACCTGGTCGGCGTCACCAGTTATCTGGCGCATGTCGGCGTTTTTGGGCCGGAAGCTGCTGCAACCCCGCCGGGTGCTCCGCTTATGCCACTGGCGATTACCGCCGCGTTTGCCATCGCGGTGTTCGGCGGCGTCGTGGGCAGCATCGGGCTGGCGATACTCAAATCATGGGCGAAGCCGATGTTGTGGCTATCGTTCGTGGGTTCCGTGATCGACTGGGTGTGGGTACTTGGTTTCAGCGTCGGCGGCCAAGTGCCGCTTGGCATCGCCGTCATCGTGATTTCGCTGGGGCTCGCATTAGTCGCTGGCAGAGCGCCATTGGTGCGTTGAGAAAGAAGCGGATGATTAGGCGGGCATCGGCTATCACGAAGTCGTCGCAGGGCACACCACAGCGGGCGAGTTGAAG
The DNA here is from genome assembly GCF_046596595.1 of Sphingorhabdus sp. Classification (GTDB taxonomy): domain Bacteria; phylum Pseudomonadota; class Alphaproteobacteria; order Sphingomonadales; family Sphingomonadaceae; genus Sphingorhabdus_B. Next base: position 26,927 of record NZ_JBKJMB010000052.1, on the reverse strand, counting down.
CGGTTGGTGGAGAAGTTGGTGCCGGGCGGTTAGTTGGCCTTCATCTTCAAACTTCACTTATACTTTCCATTTCCCAAAACGTTTGCACCCTCCTAAGAGCCGCTATTACATTTTTGTGACGAGTGTTATGTTTGAAGTTGATGCGGTCATTACTTGGGTGGACGGGGCGGACCCTGTGCATCGCGCGAAACGCGACCATTATTTGGCAAGGGCGGAGGCTTTGGCGCCGTTGCACGACAATGGCACCAACCCGCATCGCTGGGTGTGCAGTGATGAGCTGAATTATTGCGTGCGCTCCATCGCCAATCATGCGCCATGGGTGCGGCGGATCTGGATCGTGACCGATGATCAGACGCCTGTGCTTGAACGCATCTCGCCCGAATTTTCCGCGAAGATCAGCATCGTCGACCATAAGGACATCTTTGCCGGCCATGCGGACGCGTTGCCGACGTTCAATTCGCTGTCGATTGAAACGATGCTGTGGCGTATTCCGGGCCTTGCCGAACATTTCCTGTATTTCAACGATGACGTATTCCTGACCGCACCGGTGACGCCTTCGGATTTCTTTGCCGCCGATGGCCCCGTGCTGCGCGGAAAATGGACCGACCACAAAGACCTTGCGGCTTGTGGCGCGAGCCGCGACGAGGCCAGCCTCCTCAACCATTATAACCAGATCAACGCCGCGCAAATGATTGGCTATACCGCCGACCATGTGTTCGAAAGCGCGCATGTCGTCCACCCGATGCAGCGGTCAGTGATGGCGGAGTTGTATGATGACTACCGCGACGCATTTGTTGCCAACGCCAGTTTTCGCTTTCGCGATGCCGGGCAGTTTCTACCGCAAAGCCTGCACAACCATGCCTGCTTGGCCGATAATAGCGCCGCGATCCTCGACACGCGCGACTATCTGCATGTCGCGGTGGGCGCGACGGACCAGTATTCGGCGGAGGATGTCAGCGGATATTTACGCGGGCCAGCGCGCGACGCGATCAAGTTCCTGTGCGTCAATGACTTGCCTTCGGTCGAGCGCAGCTTCCCCGATGCACGTTTGTGGATCGAAGATGCGATTGGTGCGCGGATGAATACGGCGACGGCATGATGTCGCGGGCAGAGCTAGAGGCAATCTGGCTTATGCTAACCCGCGAGACGTTGCCCGCGCTTGCAGCGCAGCGGCGCGCCACGGCCAGAGCATGGCCCGTAGTCGCCGATCACTGCTTTATGCGGATTATTCTGGATAGCGTCCACGGGCAACGTTGGGACGCCATCGTAACCGCGCGCCCCGCCTATCGGCATATGGCCGATGACCATTTGCATGCCGCAATTACGCTGGCACGACAGATAGCAGATGGCGCGGTCGATCTGTGGGCACTTAATGCGCAATCATTGGCATGGCGGGGCAAACTTGTGCGGTAATGGCATATGCCAATTGCACAGGATGGCAATGCTACCCAGTTTTGTTTAACGCACTCATTCTATGCCTTCCTCTACGCTCCCCGCCCCACGCATATTGGTCGATGCCGATGCGTGCCCGGTTAAGGACGAGATTTACAAGGTCGCCTGGCGCCGCAATGTGCCGGTGGTGCTGGTCAGCAATGCGCGCTTTCGCATGCCCGACCATCCGCTGATTACGCGGGTTATCGTATCGGACAGTTTCGACGCCGCAGATGACTGGATTGCGGCGCAGGCGGGGCCACGCAGCGTGGTGATCACCGCCGACATATTGCTTGCGGACCGCTGCCTGAAAGCAGGAGCCGTCGTCATCGGCAATAATGGCAAGCCGTTCACCAGCGCCTCCATCGGCGGCGCCGTCGCCACCCGCGCCATCATGGCCGACCTGCGCGCCGGAATGGACGGCATCACCGGAGGCCCCGCACCCTTTGCCAAAGCCGACCGGTCAAGGTTTTCACAGGCGTTGGATGAGGCGTTGGTTAGGTTGGGGTGAGGTGATTGCGCGACACATGATAGCGGGAGAGTCACTGCTGCCCGTAGAGACGTTGGTCGTTGTGAAATAGCACTCTATCAACTTAATCGCCTAAAATTCTGACATTGACATTTCGAAATCGGTGGAAAAATAACTTGTTTACTTAACCCAATTCTTGAAATGTGTTAAAAATTAACGATGAAAAAAGACAAAGCATGGTTTGACCTTACCAAGGACGCAAAGCGCCGTTACGCAAAAGCATCATGGATTCCTTTGAAGCTTTGGAACTCGGTGAAAACAGGTGAATATGGAAAGACCAATTACAGCGATATTTTTGAAGGAGTGCACTCAATAGCAGTGCCACTCGATTGTCGCGAAGCAGCAAGTAATTATGATTGGTCGGCGGATCACGAGCATATGCCTTGGTCTGATAACGGCATTTATCATCCAGCCGATCATTATGTTTTCGACGACGCTGTTGGAACGGGATTGCGATTAGTCCTCAGGCAATCGATCCCGGGCGAAGAAATTGCGGAGTGGCATTTGCATCAGGATTTTGTAATTGCTCTGGGGCTTCAGCGCATCAGCGATGTATGGACTCGGCCAGCAGAACGTAGCATCCAAGTTGCACGTCTAAGACGAAGCCCTGATGGCAAGCCCGTAGGTCTCGAGGTGCGAGCCGAATACTTGAGAGATTATCTTTGCGCCCGAAAATCAGCGCTCCGCATGGCTAGCTATCTGGAAAAAGACGCAATTGTAGATGATTTAGGAGACATCGACTTTTCGTCAGATGGTTTGGATGAAATTTTTGAAGACGGAACCTTGTCCAAAAGAGCTTGGGAAGTTGAAAAATCTGGCATGCCTTACGGTGGCGGCGTAGCCGTTTTCCGGTCATGGAGAACTGATGTTGATCATGATGATGATGTGCCTGTGATGGGCCCAGAAAACGATGATAATACCGATTTTGAACAGTATTCGTTCAAAAGAGAAGGCGAAAAGTTTTGGCGGGTTGTGACCGAATTCCGAAGAAATGAATGGGTGGAACCTGCTGACAAAAGTTTACGTGTCCTACATGACGATGTCCCATCAGAAGTTAGCTTTATTGTAGAGGCGGATGGCACTAAGATGAATGCCGACCTCTTGGATGATGAGGACATCGGTAGATGGCTTTGGTTCCAACCAAATGTGGTTCTTAGCCATCTCGCGCAACCTGGAGGTAAACTCCACTGGTATACGAAAGATACTGGTGGAATTTCAACTCCTTATGACCCAAATATTCATTTTGGTATAAACGAAAGTGAGTTAGTCACCGTGTATGCTCGCGACATTGCGAGGTTACCCGAATGGGAGCGTCGCCATTGGGCTGGGTTTAATGTTACACCCGAAGGAAAGGTTAGCGCAGAGTTGCTATTGGCGCAGGTGCAAGCGAAGGTAGCTGATACTCAATCACCCGAGCAGATGTTTTGGGAAATTCGCGAACGCGTGGCTGCCTCATTTGCAGGGAAATTCGGTGAACAATTGTTTCGACCAAATGAACATGCTCAAAATATTGCTTCTACCATCCATCGCTTCCGAAGCTTAGATGAACCTGGTTTTCTGGCACTTGCAAAAGACGTTGCTCGATTAACTGCTGACGCCATCGACTTATCATCGCTGCAGACTATCGTGGCTACCAAAAAGGAAGAGCGGCTTGGGAGTCTTAAAACTCTGGAGCTCGTTCTGGCGCAACTATCAGATCAGCATTTAGCGCACTATGTAATGGGACCGCTTTTTGCTGCTTACGATCTCCGGATTTCGGACGCTCACTTACCAAAATCTGACAGGCTTAAGGCGTATGAAACGCTTGGAATCGGTGAAAACGATACTTGGATGCAGCGTGGCTTCAAACTTTTGCATGACGTCGTTCTCACATGCTACCGAATTAACGCAGTTTTGACCGGACATCTTCCTCCCAATTTTGGAAGATCGCCTGCATAAATCGGCGATCTTCGCTTGAAGTACCCTCAATCAACGACCTCATACGGCCATTGCCACGGTGATTGAAGAAAAGTGCCGCCCCCGTTGATATCCGATTCTTTCACCCAAATGCGAAAACGGGTCCCGATTTTGTGTTGGTTTCGCGCCTGCTTTGAAAATTGAACCTTCATGTCAGGCGGAAACATCTGTCCTACGATTGGGCGAACTCTAACTTCCCCTACGCTACCAGACTTTCTGGCTTGGTACGACTCCACAACTATCTGATGATGATGTTCCCAAGGCATTGCCACGAAAAAGACCCTCTTCCATATCCTAGCGCTATTTTTACTCTAACATGGACATCAATCATGCTCCCGATCACCAGCGCCCATATATAGTTCGCGGCCGGTTTCGTCGTAGACCTTGCTCATATGCGCCATGCCGGCTTCTGCTTCTGCTTCGGTCATACCCTCTGCGTTCCCTGCGCCTCTGCGTGGGTCCCCTTCAACCGTCTCAGGCCCTCCCCCGGCCGCTCCCGCCTGCGGGAGGGGAGATGCGGCGATGAAGCCTTCGGCTGGCTGGTTCTGCAACCGCGCAAATTCGCGCACTTCCTGGCTGATCTTCATCGAGCAGAATTTGGGTCCGCACATCGAACAGAAATGCGCTGACTTGGCGCCTTCGGCTGGAAGCGTCTGGTCATGATATTGCTCGGCGGTGTCGGGGTCGAGGCTGAGGTTGAACTGGTCGCGCCAGCGGAATTCGAAGCGCGCCTTGCTTAGGGCATCGTCGCGGACTTGCGCTGCGGGGTGGCCCTTGGCGAGGTCAGCGGCGTGCGCGGCGAGCTTATAGGTGATAACGCCGACTTTCACATCGTCGCGGTCGGGCAGGCCCAGATGCTCCTTGGGCGTGACGTAGCAAAGCATTGCGGTGCCGTACCAGCCGATCTGCGCCGCGCCGATGCCGCTGGTGATATGGTCATATCCCGGCGCGATGTCGGTGGTGAGCGGTCCAAGCGTGTAGAAAGGTGCCTCGCCGCACGCCTCGAGCTGCTTTTCCATATTCTCCTTGATCTTGTGCATCGGCACATGGCCGGGCCCTTCGATCATCACCTGAACATCCTGCGCCCAGGCGCGCTTGGTCAGCTCGCCCAGCGTATAGAGTTCAGCGAACTGTGCTTCGTCATTGGCGTCGTAAATGCTGCCGGGGCGAAGGCCGTCGCCAAGGCTGTAGGCAACGTCATAGGCCTTCATGATCTCGGTGATCTCGTCAAAGCGTTCGTAGAGGAAGCTTTCCTTGTGGTGCGCAAGGCACCATTTCGCCATGATGCTGCCGCCGCGTGACACGATGCCGGTCATGCGCTTGGCTGCGAGCGGCACATAAGGCAGGCGGACGCCAGCGTGGATGGTGAAATAATCGACACCCTGTTCGGCTTGCTCGATCAAAGTATCGGCAAAGATTTCCCACGTCAGGTCCTCGGCCACGCCGCCGACCTTTTCCAGCGCCTGATAGATCGGCACGGTGCCAATGGGGACGGGCGCGTTGCGGATGATCCATTCGCGGGTGTCGTGGATGTTGCGGCCAGTGCTCAGGTCCATGACGGTATCCGCGCCCCAGCGGATCGACCAGACCATCTTGTCAACCTCGGTCGCGACATCGGATGCGACCGCGCTGTTGCCGATATTGGCGTTGATCTTCACCAGGAAATTGCGGCCAATTGCCATCGGTTCGGATTCGGGGTGGTTGATGTTGTTGGGGATGATCGCGCGGCCACGGGCGATTTCGTCGCGGACAAATTCCGGTGTGACATAATCGGGGATCGACGCGCCAAAGCTTTCGCCGTCACGCTTGTACTCGGCAAGCCGCGCGCGGCCCAGATTCTCGCGTTCGGCGACATATTCCATTTCGGGGGTGATGATGCCTTTGCGGGCATAATGCATCTGACTGACATTCATGCCGGGTTTGGCGCGCAGCACTTGTTTGCGGACATTGGGAAATGGCGCGACGCCGCCGCTGCGGTCGGGGCCAAGCTGGCCATTATCCTCGGGCTTTACTTCGCGCTGCGTGACATCGGTCACATCGCCGCGTGCGATGATCCACGGGCGGCGAATTTCCGGCAGGCCAGCCTTGATGTCGATAAGCGCGGTGGCGTCGGTATACGGGCCGCTGGTGTCATATACGCGCACGGGTGGCTCGCCCGATGACGGCTCCAGATAGATTTCGCGCATGGCGACGTTGAACGGACCAACATGGATTTTCTTGCTGCCGCGAATGGGGCCAGTGGTGACGCCAATCTCAGTGCGCGCGGGGATATCTGCCATGTTATGCGTTCCTGTTCTGAGAAAGTTGATCGACCGCCCAGTCGAAGCATTCTTTCACATGTTGTTGATGAGCGGCAAAATCGTCAAACGGAAGTGCCGGTTTGCGTAATTCAATCAGCGTCTGCGCCAAACGCGCCGCTGCTATCGCGATTGCATCATCGCTTGGTTTGATATTAGCCATCGTCTCTCTCCAAAGTTGCATAAGGAGAGCGATTGGCGTGAAGACCGGGCTCGGTCCTCGCCAGTCCCCCGGACTGGCTGCGGTCTCACCTCCCTACGCCCGTACAAACGGGATCAGGTTCAGCGGGTCGCGGGCATTGCAGCACCGCCTCTCAGTCGTTCGACTCCCCGGGGATGGATTCTTACTACGCGCTCGCGTTCGCGCTGTCGAGAGCCATGCTGTTGACTCCACTTGGCCATAACGGCCATGAGTCTGCTATATGGTCCACCCCAACCCGATACTGCCAGACCCGATTGTGAACGTCCGCCGGATGGGGCGCGAGGGCGAACCGCTTGTAATTATCGACGGATTTAGCGGACTGACAGGTGCGCTGTTGGAGGCGGCCTACGCGGCAGAATATCAACATGCAGGTGCCTCTTATCCCGGCATCCGCGCGTGGGCCGACCCAAGCTATCTAGACCAGCGCCGCGACCTGATGATGCAGATCATGCAGCAGGTGTTCGGCTTTACCAGAGGCATAAGGCTGGATGCGTCAACCTTTTCACTGGTCACGCTTGGCGTGCAGGCGTTGCACCCGCTTCAGCGCATACCGCATTACGACCATGCCAGCGGCGAGATCATTGCCGTCATGCATTATCTGCTTGGCCCTGAAAGCGGGGGCACAGCGTTCTATCGCCACCGCCGGACAGGGTTTGAGACCATCACGCCCGAACGTGAAGATGCCTACAACGCATCGCTGGCGATGGACGAACGGGCATATGGAATGCCGCCAGCGCAATTTTGTCACGGCGACACCGACTGGTTCGAAATGATCGACGAGGTCGAAGCCGCCCCCGACCGTCTGGTGCTGTATCGCGGGCGACAATTGCATTCGGGCGTTATCCCTGACCCGTCTGTACTGTCCTCCGACCCGCGTCAGGGACGGCTGACGATAAACATGTTCCTGATCGGCGCGTAAGTCCCCGAAGGCAGCGATTCAATTCAGCAGGATGAATATCGCAACTGTGATCACCATCAGCGCAAAACGGTCAAAATCGGACTCAACCCGTCCGATTCCGATTGACCGAATCTGACGCACTCATCACTATCCATCTGTCGCATACCGCGGCAGCAGGATAACAAGTGTTTGAATTTTGGCTAATTAATGAGAACCTGCCCTTTGCAGGGGCGGGATTCCTTTTAATTGGCCTGATGCTATTGCAGTTCAGCGGCCTTACCGATTTTGCGCCCGATCTCGACGCCGATATGGATGGTCAAGTCGATGGCGCGGGTGCCGCCGATGGCTTGCTCAGTTTCCTTGGGCTGGGCCGTTTGCCGCTCATGATCTGGCTTGCCTTGTTCCTTTTGCTGTTCATGGTCATCGGCTATGTGGGCCAGCAAACAATTCAGGGCATAACAGGCAGCTTGCTGCCGCCTTGGTTGGCGGCCACACTGGCCGGGCTTGTCGCTATGCCCGCGACTGCTATTCTGGCCAGACCGCTGGCACGGATCATGCCGAAGGACGAGACCACAGCAGTTTCAATCGACAGCCTTATAGGGCGGTTTGCAATCCTCGGAACCGGAACTGCAAGGCTCGGTGCGCCTGCCCGTGCCAAGGTCATCGACATCCACGGGCACCCACATTTCGTAATGGTCGAACCCGACAATGACGGACAGGAATTCATGAGCGGAGAAAAACTGCTCCTGGTTCGCCGCGATGGCAATTTGTTCAAGGCAATTTCGCAAGGCGGACAACATCTGCCGCGTTTGGAAGGATAAGCATAAATGACCGAGAATATGATTTCGACTTTAATTTACGCCGGTATGGTGCTGGTTGCGCTGATCATAATCGGCATGGTCATTACGCGGCTGTACAAACGCGCAACGAAAGAAATCGCGTTTATCCGCACCGGGCTTGGCGGTGAAAAAGTCGTTATGAACGGCGGCGCGCTGGTACTTCCGGTTTTGCACGAAACCATGCCGGTGAATATGAACACAGTGCGGCTTGCGGTCGAACGCAACAATGTCGATGCGCTGATCACACTTGACCGGCTGCGGATTGACGTAAAGGCAGAATTTTACGTCCGCGTCGCGCCCGATGCGCAGTCACTCGCCATGGCGGCCCAGACACTTGGCCTGCGCACAATGCAGCCCGAATTGCTGAAGGACTTGGTCGAAGGCAAATTTGTCGATGCGCTGCGTTCTGTAGCCGCGGGTATGACGATGAACCAGCTCCACGAACAGCGCGCTGATTTTGTGCAAAAGGTGCAGCAGGCATCGTCAAGCGACCTGGCCATGAACGGCCTTGAGCTTGAATCTGTGTCACTGACTGGCCTTGACCAAACGAGCATCGAGCATTTCAACGCCAACAACGCGTTTGATGCCGAGGGTCTGACCAAATTGACCGAACAGATCGAGCTGCGCAAAAAGGCGCGCAACGACATCGAGCAGGACACCCGCGTGCAGATTGAAACCAAAAATCTGGAAGCTGACAAAAGGTCGTTCGAGATCAGCCGCGACAGCGAATTTGCGCGACTTGAACAGGAGCGCGAAGTCGAAATGCGCCGCGCAACACAGGCATCCGAGGTTTCGCGGGAAAAGGCGCTGCGCGATCAAGAAGCGCAGGACGCGCAAATCAAATCGAAGCAGCAGGTGGATTCTGCGCAAATCGAGGCTGACCGCGCCGTTCAGCAAGCCCGAATTGCCCAGGAACAGGCCCTGGAAATTGCGCGGCAGGAACAACAAATTGCCGTACAGAACAAATCGCGCGAAGAAAGCCAAGCGCGGGCAGAGGCTGATGAAGCGCGCGCCAAGGCAGTAGCTGCGGAAGAACAGGTGGTCACAGCACGCGAGACCGAGATTGCAGACCGTGGAAAGCGCATTGAGCTGATTGAGGCATCAAAAGAGGCGGAAGTCCGGGCGATCGGAGTCAAGGTCGAAGCTGAAGCAGAAAAAGAGGCAGCCGCCAATCGTGCAGATGCCATGCGGGTGGTCGCCCAGGGTGAAGCCGAGTCGGAGAAATTGCGTGCCGAAGCGTCGCGCATTCGCTTCGAGGTTGAGGCGGCGGGGCAGCGTGCAATCAACGAGGCGGCGAACCTGCTGTCTTCGGATCAAATCTCGCTCCAAACCAAAATGGCATTGCTCAAGGTGTTGCCCGAAATCGTCCGCGAGTCCGCAAAACCTCTCGAAGCGATTGATTCCATCAAGATCGTTCAAGTCGACGGAATCGGCCAAAATGGCGGAGGCCGCAGTGGCAGTGGCAGTGGAAGCGGCAATCTGGCCAGCGATGCCGTGGCGGCTGCATTGTCCTATCGTGCGCAAGCGCCGATTATCGATGGCCTGATGAAAGAACTTGGCCTGGATGGGTCTTCTCTCGACAAAATGATTGCAAGTGGCACTGGATATCAAGCCCCGGTCATCACCCAAGAGCAGGAAGACGACGTTCCATCGGAAATCTCGCCCAATGCCAAAAGCCGCGCAAATGCTCAAAAGAACCTGGTGATTCCGGGAGCAGAAGTCGCCAGCTAATGCAGACCGGCTAATCGAAGGAAGTCATCCCCTGTTGTGAGACTCAAGCGCCGCCCAGAATACCAGTGCACTGCCGAGGTGGAGAAACCGCTCCGCCACGGCAGGCGCAAGGCCCTGCCCGCTCGCTAATTTAACCGCTGCAATCGCGGCCTCTGCACCGTCATTGGCGGCAACCTGTTCGACCAGCATCGCAACCGCCAGAATATCGACGGCGAGCTGGTCGGTTTCGTCGCGCGGGGGTACAGGCGCAAGTCCATCCTGCAAGATCCGCATCCACAACCGGTGGTGAAGTTCGTCCAGCCGGTCAGTGTCGGTGCACAGTGACTGCGCCAGCTTCGAACTTATCCAGCTAAGGCGCGCTTCACGGGTAAGTGCTGGTTGTTTGGCATCGGATTTGAACTGGTTTTGCGATGTATGCACGACAGGCGCCCTTTTGTTGAACAGGGCGCCTGTATGGGGCTATCATGATTTCAAAGTCGTTAAGGACGATCAGAATGTATAGCTAATTCCACCTGCGAGAAACCACTGGTCAGCGTCGCCGCGCAACGAGGTTACAGGTGATCGTTTGGCATCACCCGTCAATCGCGAATAGTTAACAAAGCCATAGATGCCCCAACCGCCGTCACGCGCGTCGCCGGACAAATCTACGCCCCCCAGCAGGCTTGCACCATAATTTTTCCAGCCGCCATCGGCATCAAATGTCGGCAGGCCACTTGCGGTGCTTCCCGCCGGATCGATGCTGAAATAGGTGTCGGCATAATTTCCATCGACATGTGTTGCAGACAGGCTGACGCTCGTAAATATCGCTGTCGAGAGCGGCGTTGAGTAACTGATGCTCGGGCTAATCAGGCGGCCCTTGTGCGCGCCGGCAACGTCCCACTGAATATCGCTGGAAATGGTCAGCGAATCGAAAGGGTTGATAACCTTTGAAAATGAAACGCCGGCGGTCGCCCCGACTTCAATCGCGACATCCTCTTTACCAAGCAAACGGACTACCGGGTCTTTGATATTGCTGTTGCGGTCCAGCCGCACGCGGACAAGTGGACCTGCAAGAAATTTCACATTGCTGTCGCTATTGCCATCGGCGATCAGGTCTACATAAAGGCCCGGGCCGCGTGCACCAAATTCAAAACCTCCTATGCTGCCCTGCGCGAGCGGCGCAGGAAAAAGCACATAGTCGTCCGAACCATCGTAGCTGGGTCCATAGCCTGCGCCAATTCCGACGGTTACCCAATCACCTGCAAACACACCGCGGTCTGGCGCCTCGACGGTTGGTGCTTCGCTGTCCTGCGCAAAGGCAGGTGCACAGATGGCGGCACTGACAAACAGCGCGGCTGCGCAGCTTTTAACAATTTTCATGAATTACTCCCGCTAAACCAACATGGGGAACCAGCCGAGTATCAGTTAGTTCCTGAGTTGGCGCAGGTGAGCCAATTCACAGCATATATTTCATTTTTACCCGCTGGCTGACATTTGCGTCTTCAACTGCAAAAGCTGCTGATTTGAACTTTGGTGGGCCAGCCATGACAACAGGGTTACGCGAAAAGCCAAAGCCTTCTTTTGGCAAGAACACCGCCATGTCCATTTTGCTGTTGGAGTTTTCATCATGCACAAGCGCAACGGCGTATGTGCCGGGGTTCAGGTCGGCGAACAACACCTGCGATGAATGGTTTGCAGGCACGTTAGCGCGGCGGCTTCTGGGGTCTTTGCCGCAATCGGGGAAGAAACGCGGATTGGCGGTGACGCAAACAAGAACATTGCCCTTCATATTGCGCAACCCGTCAATATTGACTTCAAGCGTTGCCGTGGCAGCGACTGTCTCAGCCGCGTTTGCTTGGGCGGCGATCCCAATTGCCAAGGCCAAGGTCAGTGCCGCACATTTTGTCCCAAAACCTGAAATATAGTCCATAATTCCCCCGATACGCATCATGATGCTTCTGGTGATGCGTTGCTGTTATCAGCCATTGCCCTAATTTGCCGTTAACTATGAATTTTGGAAAACATTCCCATCCCATATGGTTGGTCACGCCCATGATCGTCATGATCGCTAGCACAGCACCCAAAGCTGTAACATGAATGGGGATCACAAATACCAGCGCCGGAATGACAAAGGCCCCCGACAATGCTTCCCAAGGGTGAAACGCCATTGCGGCCCATGCGGTTGGCGGGCGGCTTTCGTGATGTACAGCGTGCGCCGCCTTGAACCAGAACGGGCGATGCATCAACCGGTGCGTCCAGTAAAACCAGGTGTCATGTGCAAAAAGGTACAAAAGGACGGACACAGGCAGATACCAAAAAGGAAATGCGCCAACGTCGCTGTAAATCTGGGTCCAACCAAAATTGTCCCATCCCCAAGCGACGATGCCGGCCGGAATGCCATATATGGCGGCGCTGGCGAGGCTCCAGCCAATTTCGCGCTTAATCTGCTGATCGAGGCCGTTGTAAAGCCCAGGCTCGCGTATTTTTGTCGCCCACGCAAATGCGCCGCTCACCAGCATGTAGCGCGTGGCGACAATCGCGGTCATCGCCGCGGTCGAAATGATCAAGACAAGCAAGCTATCCATGCGTGGCCCTTAGCCGTTTTGATATCAGTTTAGCAAATTGCGTATTTTGAACTCACCGGCCCCGCTTATACTGATGATATCGCCATCATGCATTATAGCAATTCCCCCATCATATCTGTTACTTGCATCGCCAATAAGCGCAAACTCCAGCGGCTTTGGCACCGACGGCACGATATGCGTAAAAGCGAGCATGCCGACGCCGGCTGTCTTCGCGACGTCAGCCGCCTGTGCGGGGCTGATATGGTAGTTCTGGATATCGTTGAATATCTTCGCGCGGTTGGTCATGCCTGCTTTCTGCGCGCGATTTGCCAGGATGTTGACAATGCGCGGGGACAGCATCTCGCTGACCAACAGGTCGCTGCCCTTCGCCGCAATCGCCAGTTTAGGCGTAAAGGCGGTGTCGCCAGTGATTGTAACGCTTTTGCCCTTGAAATCGACGCGGTACCCAAAAGCGGGTTTGATCGGGTCATGGTCCACAGCAAATGCAATAACCCGCACGCCATTCGAGTCATAGGCAATGCCCGGCTGAATCGCTGCGCCAGTCATGCCAAATCCTGACAGAGGCACAACCGCCGGGCCATGATGGGCGACGCGGTATGTTGCGTCGATGCGGTAGGCAGCGTTCAGGCCTGCGGTTATTTCGGTAACGCCGTCAGGGCCGGAGACCAGCAGCGGCGTTTTGGCGCTGGTCCCCGCCCATCGTTGCAAGGTGAACGGGCCAAGGCCTTCGAAATGGTCGCTGTGCAAATGCGTGAGCCAGACACCCTCAATCTTGTCCAGCGGCATTCCCATCAGCGACAATGTTTTGCCCGAGCCTTCGCCCATATCGAACACGAACAGCCGGCCACCCGCAATCACAACTGTGCACGCGGCAGCACGGTCGCGGTTGGGTAGCGGCGATCCCGTCCCGCAAAAACCGACGTGCAATTGGTCGGCGGGTAGCTCCGCCATAACGTTGCGCGCCATAGCACGGTCGGCTGCGCGCGTTATGAGCGCCATCGCAATCGCGTCGCGTTGTTTATACGCAACGCCACCTGCAACCGCCAATATCCCGAGACCAACCAAAAGCCATTTTTTCCGCATGTTGCTTCCCCCCCAACTGCTGCAATATTATTCGATGTCTATCCTCCATCGGGGCCAATAGCTTATAAAATATTTGCCCTGTGCCGCTGGTGCGGGATTGCAGAGCAGATAAAGCTGTGCATTTCCTTGGCAAGGGCCCTTTCCCTTGCAAAACGGCTGCGCTAGGGCAGTGGCGTGACTCTCGAAAATATAAAATGCGATTTGGCTATTGTCGGCGGCGGTCTTGCGGGTGGCCTTATTGCGCTCGCGCTCGCCAAGATGCGGCCTGAGCTCAAGGTCGTCCTCATTGAACAAGGTCAGAGCTTTGGCGGCAATCATATCTGGAGCTATTTTGCGAGCGATATTCTACCCGAACATCGTTGGCTGACAGCCCCATTGGTGACCTATGGCTGGTCGGGCTACGAAGTTCGTTTCCCTGCGCACAGCCGGTCGCTCGACAATATTTACTACACAATTGAGTCTGAACGGCTTGATTGGGTATTGCGACACAATCTGCCAGCGTCGTCGTTGATGCTTGGCCGCGAAGTGAAAGCGGTGTCGCCCCGTCTTGTGGTGCTTGATGGTGCCCAGCGGATTAATGCAGGCGGGGTAATCGATGTGCGCGGCGCAGGCGATTTGAACCATCTCGACTGCGGCTGGCAGAAATTTACCGGGCAACTGATGCAATTGTCCGAGCCGCATAACATCACCAAACCAATCGTCATGGACGCGACCGTTGACCAGCATGACGGTTATCGTTTTGTCTATGTCCTGCCCTTTGGCATGGACAAGGTGTTCGTTGAAGACACCTATTATAGCGACAAGCCTGACCTCGACCCGCGCATATTGCGGCAGCGCATCGCTGCCTATGCCGATGAAAAAGGCTGGAAAGTAGAGCGCGTGCTGCGTGAAGAGAACGGCGTTCTGCCGGTGGTCATGGGAGGTGATCTGGAAAGTTACTGGGCAAGCGGTAGTGGCCGGACGGCAAAGGCCGGGGCACGCGGCGCATTTTTTCAGGCGGTGACGAGCTATTCCTTGCCCGACGCCGTACGCAACGCGATTTTCATTGCTGAACAGCCGGACCTTGATGGTGACAAGCTAAACCTGTTGTTGCGGCAGCGTGCAGACGAACATTGGCACCAGGGCAAATTCTACCGTATGCTTAACCGCATGCTCTTCCGCGGAGCAGATGGCACCGACAGATACAAGATATTGCAACGGTTCTACAGATTGAACCCCGGATTGATCGAACGCTTTTATGCCGGAAATACGACCATAAGTGACATGGCACGAATCCTTACCGGCAAGCCGCCAATTCCAATCGGGCGAGCTATCAAGGCGATCCGGAGCAAGAAAAAATGAACATGGCGCCAAACGCTTTGGTTATCCTGAATGCTTTTCGGGACAGGAACTCAATTTCGCCTGTTATCCTGAAACAATTCCAGGGTGACGAATAATCGTGGCAGTTGCGATGGCTAAGTCAGCGGCAATTATCGGTGCCGGCTTTGGCGGACTTGCGCTTGCGATCCGCCTGCAATCCGCCGGCGTAACCACCACATTAATCGAAGCGCGGGACAAGCCCGGCGGCCGCGGATATTATTGGGAGAAGGATGGCTTTACCTTTGACGGAGGGCCAACGGTCATCACCGACCCGCCCTGCCTCGAAGAATTGTGGGCGCTGTCAGGTCACAAGATGGCAGACGACATTGAACTGATGCCGGTATTCCCCTTTTACCGTTTGAACTGGCCCGATGGCACCAACTTCGATTATTCGAACGATGCGCCGGGTTTGAAGAGAGAAATAGCAAAGCTGAACCCCGACGATGTCGAAGGCTATCGCAAGTTCCTTGAATATTCGAAGGGCGTGTATGAGGAAGGCTATAAAAAGCTTGGCTCGGTGGCGTTTCTTGATTTTGCATCGATGATCAAGGCCGCGCCAGCTTTGATGAAATATCAGGCGTGGCGGTCGGTATATTCCATTGTGTCTTCATATGTGAAAGACGAAAAACTGCGCGAGGCATTGTCCTTCCATACATTGCTGGTGGGCGGAAACCCAATGAACACCAGTGCGATTTACGCGCTCATCCACACGATTGAAAAAGAAGGCGGCGTCTGGTTTGCCAAAGGCGGAACCAACCGGCTGGTCGCGGCGATGGTGACGCATTTTGAACGTCTGGGCGGGACGGTCCGGCTGAATGATCCGGTCGAGGAGATCGAAACGCGCGGTGACAAGGTTATTGGTGTGCGCACCAAATCTGGCTGGCGCATGGATTGCGACATGGCGGCATCCAACGGCGATTTGATGCATAGCTACAACGACCTGTTGACCGGCAACAAACGCGGCGAACGCGCAACCAGAGCGCTGCGCCGTAAAAGCTGGTCGCCATCGCTTTTCGTTCTGCATCTGGGGATCAAGGGCACGTGGCCGGGTATCCCGCACCATATGATCCTGTTTGGCGCGCGGTATAAGGGCCTGCTGGACGACATTTTTAACAATGGCGTCTTGCCAAAGGATTTCGCCCTTTATTTGCACCATCCGACGGTGACCGACCCAAGCCTTGCGCCGGAAGGTTGTTCGACTTTCTATGTTCTTGCGCCAGTAGCGCATCTGGGCAAGGCCCCGTTGGACTGGGATGGTGATGTTGGCGAAGCGATGACGGAACGCATCCTTGACGAGCTGGAGCGCCGCTTGATCCCCGATATTCGCAGCCGCATCATGACTCAGTTCCACTACACGCCCGCTGATTTCGGACGTGACCTATCGGCCCATCTGGGTAGCGCATTCAGCCTTGAACCGGTTTTGTGGCAATCGGCATATCTGCGGGCGCACAACCGCGACGACGCCATATCTAACCTATATTTTGTTGGCGCAGGCACGCACCCGGGTGCCGGTATTCCAGGTGTGGTGGGAAGCGCAAAGGCAACAGCGGCATTGATGATTGAGGATATAAATTAATGAAGCGTATTGCTGTCTACTGCGGCTCAGCCACGCCTGAAAATCCAGTCTATATCGACGCCGCACGCGAAATAGGCAGCGCGCTCGCAAAACGCGGGATCGGCGTTGTTTACGGCGGCGGACGGCTGGGCTTGATGGGCGCGGTCGCCGACAGTGCGCTTGAGGCAGGCGGCGAGGTCATTGGCATCATTCCTGAGGCATTGGTTGGCGCCGAAGTCGCGCACAAGGGATGCACCGAATTGCATGTTGTTTCCGGAATGCATGAACGCAAGGCGCGTTTCACGGATCTGTCCGATGGTTTTATCACTATTCCGGGCGGCGTCGGCACAATGGACGAATTATGGGAAGCCATCAGCTGGTCACAGCTGGGCTATCATCAAAAACCCGTTGGCGTTTTAAACGTCGCAGGGTTTTACGACCAGTTAATCGCGTTCAACAAAAATATGATCGATGTCGGTTTCATCCGGCCGCAACATGCCGGAATCATGATTGTCGATGACCATCTTGATAGATTGCTCGACAAGATGGCAGCTTACGTCCCGCACAAGACAATTTTTCAGATGAAAGCGGATGACCTTTGACAGACCGCAACGTCGGCTTCGGTCATGCCATTCCCGCGCAGGCCGGAACGGCGTAGGATATTGCAGTGGCTGATCTGAACCGACCTGCGCTTGTCGAATTTGCTCAAGAAAGCATTTCGCGTGGGTCCAAATCCTTCCGTTTTGCCAGCCGCCTGTTTGACCGCGTAACCCGCGAGCGCGTTTGGCTGCTCTACGCATGGTGCCGCAAATGCGACGACATGGCCGATGGTCAGGACCATGGCGGCACTATGGAAGCAGTCGACGACCCGCAGGCACGGCTAGCTGCCATACGCGCGTTGACCGCTGCTGCGCTTGCCGGAGAACCAACAGGCGAGCCAGCATTTGATTGCCTCGGCATCGTGGCACGCGAATGCGGCATCACGCATCGCATGGCTGAGGACGTGATCGAAGGCTTCGCTCTTGATGCTGCGGACTGGCACCCTCGCCGCGAAAGCGACCTCTACCAATATTGCTACCATGTCGCAGGCGCGGTCGGCGTCATGATGGCGGTGGTGATGGGCGTGTCGGCGCAGGATGACGAAACGCTCGATAGGGCATGCGACCTGGGCCTTGCGTTTCAGCTTGCCAATATCGCGCGCGACATTGCCGAAGATGATGCCGCCGGCCGCTGCTATTTGCCCGATGACTGGCTGGCGATGCTCGATATCGGACCCGGTGAGCATATGAAGCCGCATAATCGCAAGAAACTGGCACTCATGGGCCGCTGGCTTGCCGATGAGGCGGAGCAATATGAAGCGTCGGCGCGCGTCGGCGCCAAGCATTTGCCATTGCGCGCACGCTGGGCGGTGTTGTCTGCGGCAGGCATTTATGGCGAAATCGCGCGCAAAGTCCGCGCCGCCGATGCGCACGCATGGGACCAGCGGATATTTACCAGCCGGCCCGAGAAATTCCGCTGGGTCCGCAAGGCATTTGTTGACGCCATTGCCAACAATCCCCGCGACATGAACCGCGATACGTTGTGGACGCGCACGAGTGCGTAAATAGTCAGGCACCCCCTCCGTCATCCTGAATTAGAGGTAGTAGTGCCCGTCCCCATTATTCGTCATCCTGAACTTGTTTCAGGATAACATGCGACCGTTGTTCGTTATCCTGAAACAAGTTCAGGATGACGAGAACTTTAGGGCTTATCCTGCCAAAGCAAGTTCAGGATGACGAAAGGATTTGCGCCGCCCGCTCCGCCAGCCGGTCCACAGCGGCCTGATGAATCCCGGGCGCGCAGCAGATCAGGCCGAAGTCCAGCGGTTCGCGTTTGTTGTACAAAATGGGTCGCCCAAGTGCGTCGCTGACAATTCCGCCAGCCTCCTGTGCAACCAGATGCGCCGCTGCGATGTCCCATTCATTTCCCCAACGCAGTGTCGCCACCAGGTCGGCGCGGTCGCAGGCGACCATGGTCATACGCATGGCGATGCTGTTCGGTTTGTTGACGATCACCAGATCGGAATCCACGCGCGGCACGTGATCAGCGGGAACGCGTGCACCCGAAAATTCCTGCCGCGTGCTGCCCGACAACAACGCGCCATTACACGTGACACCTTCGCCAACTGCGGCAACCCAGATTTTGTCTTCCGCAGGGGCAGCCATAACCGCAAAGACTGGCAAGCCGTCGGCTATCAAAGCTACCGATACGCACCAGCCGCTGCGGCCGCGCACATAATCACGCGTGCCGTCGATTGGATCGACAAGCCATAGCAACCGCGCATCCAACCGCGATGGGTCATCAACTGTTTCTTCAGATAACCACGCTGCCTCGGGCAATATGGCCTGCAAGCGTGTGGTGAGCAAAGCATCGACCGACATGTCGATATCACTGACCGGATTATTCCTGCTTTTTTCCCAGACCTTGGTGTCGGGCGCAGCGCCAGCGCGCCAGCTCGCAAAGGCCAATTCTGCTGCCTCCTGCGTCGCAGCTACCACGGCGTCGCGGTCAAGTTGCCGTTCAGGCACCTGCGATCATCATGCCGTCGATGCGCAGCGTCGGCACGTTCATGCTGCGGATAAATTCAAGGTCGTTCGCTGCGGTCATGGCCGCAAACATATCCTTCAAATTTCCAGCGATGGTGAATTCGCTCACGGGACCGGCAAGTTCGCCGTTGACGATAAGGAACCCCGCCGCGCCGCGACTGTAGTCGCCCGTCACGGGGTTAACGCCCTGCCCTGCAAGCTCATGCACATAAACGCCATGTTTGATATCAGCGATCATTTCGTCAACGGTGACGGTACCGCCCTCCATATGGACGTTAGACGGGCTAACACCCGGCGCGCCGCTGATGCCGCGGCTGGCATGGCCAGTGGGTTCAAGCCCGAGCTGCCGCGCCGATGCGCTTTCCATCAACCAGCCGGTGAGCACGCCGCTTTCGATGATGGCACGCCGCGCGGTGGGCAGGCCTTCGCCATCAAAAGCGCGCGATCCAAGCCCGCGCATGCGGTGCGGGTCATCGACAATCGAAATGCTGCTGTCGAACAATTGAGCGCCGAGTGATTCCAGCAGGAAGCTGGTCTTCCGTGCAATCGACGACCCGCCAATGCCGCCGAGCAGATGCCCGACGAACGAGCTACCGACGCGGGGATCAAAAACCACCGGCATCTGTCCGCTTTTCATCGTGCCAGGGTTCAATCGCTTGACTGCGCGCACGCCGGCTCGGGTGCCAACGCTATCCGGGCTGTCGAGGTCAGCGAGATGCCGCGCGGAACGCCAGTCATAATCGCGTTCCTTGGCGTCATTATCGCCCGACAGCACGCTGGCGGATATGCCGTAGCCGGAGCCTGACTTGACCCCTGCAAAACCGTGGCTGGTGGCGAGCGCAAAAATTGTTCGTCCAGCGCTTGCTCCAGCGCCTTCGCTGTTGGTGACGCCCGTGACGGCGCGCGCAGCGTCCTCGCATTCGAGCGCAGCTGCGCGCAACATCGCAGGATCGGGGTCCAGACCATCGTCGCTGTCAAAGTCAGGCGCATCGCCCTTCATCAATCGGTCCACGGGCGCAAGGCCTGCATATTTGTCCTCCGGCGCTTCTTTCGCCATGTCGATGGCGCGTGTGACCAGATTGGCAAGGATGGCGGGGTTCATATTGGACGATGAAATGGTCGCGGAGCGTTGGCCGACAAATACGCGAAGGCCAATATCCTCTCCTTCGGACCGAGCAACGTCTTCCAACTGGCCAAGCCGCACCTGCACTTCGGTCGAAGCATCGCATACGTAAACGGCATCAGCGGCGTCGGCACCGGCCTTTATAGCTTGGGAAACGAGATTTTGCGCGCGATCAAGCGCTTCTTGAGGTTTGAGCATGATTCCCGCTTAGGCGCGGGCAATTACAGCGTCAATCAAGCCGCTTTTAAAAAACGGTAAAAAGCACCGCCAGCACCGCAGGAATACCTATCGCGGCGACCCACAATTTGACCCGATCAGCAAAATACCGGGTTTCGAGTCCATCGCCCGGATGCGCGTTGGCATCCAGTGCCTGCCATCGCCGCTCAAGGTTACGGCATGGCGGAATGACCGCACCAACAAACAGGACCAGAACGAAATACGGAAAAATCGATGTGCCCGATGACTCAATCGTTGGTGTCACCAAAAAGATCAGCGCCAATGTGTACACGACCAGCGCAACGGCAACATGGTCAGACATGCGTTTCGAATAGCTTTTATACGCGCGCAGATGCGCTTCTTCGGCCTTTGCCATTTTCAGCTCTCCTCTATCCCGTCACAAGACTGTCATTTTCGCACGCAGGATTCAAGCGAATTTACTGAATCTTAGGGAAGGCCAAGAATCTTGTGATTTTGCAAGGACAAGCGCCATTTCGGCCGCTCCATGACGAATTGCGTGGCCGCCGCGACGCTGGCTTCATTCAGTGCAGCATCCCCTGTATCCATTGGCTGGATCAGAAAATGGGCAAATTGCCATTTTTCCATCGAATCAATGTCGTTTGCAGGTTGCGGCCAGACAAGCTTCAGTTCGTCGCCGGTATGCTGGATAACATCCGATCCTGCTTTAGGGCTGATGCATACCCAATCGATGCCCGGATGCACCGCAATCGTCCCGTTGCTCTCAATTGCGATTTGAAACCCCTGCGCATGAAGCGCGTCGACGACGCGGTCATCCACCTGCAACATTGGTTCGCCGCCTGTGACGACGACGTAGCGGTTGTCTAAACCCTCGCCCCACAATGCCCCAACCTTGGCCGCAAGCGTGTCAGCGTCGTAGCGGCCGCCATTTTCGCCATCCATGCCAACAAAGTCCGTGTCGCAAAACTGGCAGATGGCACTCGAGCGGTCTTCTTCGCGCCCGGTCCAAAGATTGCAACCAGTAAAGCGCAAAAACACGGCGCGGCGCCCGGCGTGAACGCCCTCGCCCTGCAACGTCAGGAACATTTCCTTGACCGCGTAGCTCATGCGTAAATGGTCGGGTCAGGTAGGCCCGCATCAGCAAAACCCTTGGCGCGCAAGCGGCACGCGTCGCATTCTCCGCATGCCTTGCTGTCCGGGCTCGGGTCGTAGCAGGACCAGCTCATCCCCGCATCCAGCCCAAGCCGAGCCGCTTCGCGTGCAATATCTGCCTTGGTCATATCAAGCAAAGGCGTGTGCACCGTAAAGTGATCGCCCTCGACCCCCGCCTTGGTCGCCAGATTGGCGGTCGTTTCAAAGGCGCGGATGAATTCTGGCCGGCAATCGGGGTAGCCGGAATAATCCAGCGCATTAACGCCGATCCACAAGTCGCGGGCATCGCGCGCCTCGGCAAGGCCAAGGCATAAGGACAGGAATATCGTATTGCGCGCCGGCACATAGGTCACAGGTATTGCGCCTGAATCAACGCCTTCTTTCGGCACATCAATATCCGCAGTGAGCGCCGATCCGCCAAAGCGCGTGAGGTCAAGCGGCAGGACGATATGCTCTTTCGCGTCCAGATGCCTGGCAATGCGCGCCGCGCATTCAAGCTCGACACGGTGGCGCTGGTTGTAATCTATGGTCAACGCAATCAGGTCATAGCCAGCCTCACGCGCCAACCCTGCCACGACCATAGAGTCGAGGCCGCCGGATAAAAGCACAATTGCGGATTTGGTTGCTGTCGTCATGCCGCCCCCATAGCCGTTCATCTCGGCAAAAGTCGAGACTTCGATAGCGCACACGATTCAGGCCCGGTCTGCCACTGCACATGAAGCGATCCGTTTTCGCAAAAAGAGGAAAATGGTGCACCCGAACTGATAAAGGTGGGCACTCAAATTATTGGGAAATTTCGGTACCAACGCCTATGTGAACGTATGGCAGCAATGTTGGACGTCCTGTCAGTCTCGTTTTAGGCCCAATATGCAGTTAGCCGACATTCGTTCATCAGTCAAAAGAACGGTCGCTAGGTTAGACGAACTCGTTAATTCGTTATTGGTAGGTTATTGGGATAATCCGACATTCCCATCCATCCAAGGTGACGGCATCAAGACGTCCCGCTTGTCATCATTCGGGTCCGACGTCGGCGATCCCAAGAACAGTCGTTTGGTTAGGCCGTGGTTAAATATCGGTCCATTACGGGTGCCAGTTGGTTGTAAAGTCGAGTGCGTGGATTAAACGTGTCAGATTGCAACATTGGATGCCGAAAGGGGCGCAAGTATCCGGTATTTTGCGCTTTCCGCGCCGCTGATTCGGCGCGGCGACCTCAAACGTCACGACAGCGCGGTTCGAGGGGTCACTGAGCGCGTAAGATATTAAGAATGGGTCTCTGCCGAGAAGCTCGACTTCGTCTTCATTGAGGTTGTTTCCGTAGCCCATCGAGAGCACCGTGCCGATGACGTCAGGGTCCGCTTCCTCATTGAGGACAAGTGCGTCTTTCACGTCGGCCTCGCGCAACCAATCGACTAGTTCGCCGTTGCCGACGGTAATTTCTTCGTACTGCTCTATCGGAATCTTGGCTTGGCCAGTCTCGCCTTGATACAGGAGCCAGCGCCAAAAGACCGGGAACCGCTGGAGCGGATAAAACTCGCGATCGCCACGTATCAACGTATCGGCATCGAGCAGGTACAGCATGTTAGGCAGCTCGCTCGGTCATTCGCCCGACCGCCGTCGGCTTCACGCCCAAGACCCTGCCCGCTTTGGTGGATGTCAGCGCCCCGCCGGCGACCATTCTGTTCACGAGTTGAATTAGCCCTTGCCCGACGCGATGCCCCCGAACGACGTAGTAGTTCGGTTGCCCCTTAGCCCGTCCAGCGGCCGCTTCGGCTCGCTCGGCGTCAAGCTGCGCGCAGATTGTCTGATACTTGTTGGCTGTGATCATCCCCTCTCGAAGCAGGTTATAAGCTACCATCTTACGGCTCAGGTGTCTTGCCTGTGCGAATTCGCCTACCGCCTCAATTAGGGGTGCGATCGGCGCGCCGGCTGGCAGCTGTTCCAATTCGCCCGGCCGAAGCATAAACGCCGCGGCGGCGCGATCACAGAGGCGCTCAATGTCGAGATCAGCACGATAGCCGCTAATGCCGCTCTGCCCTAAGAAGACGTGCCCAAGCTCGTGGAGAAGGGTGAACGGCCAGGCCGCGCGCGCATCATTTTCGCTGATAATGATGAAAGGCGCGATCGGATCAGCCATTGCGAAGCCTCGAAAGACGTCGGCATCGATGGCCGTGTGGAAGGTGCCAAGATTCCCCATCAAAATGACAAAGACACCTGCGCGCTCGGTTGCGTCCCGAAGCAGGCGAAATGCGTCGTCTTTGCTTCGCGCTGCGCGGAAGTCCTCACGACTGACCCCGAGGGCTTGCATCATCATGTCAGCGAGACGAGCGGGCCCATCCTGAAGTCGCATAGGTCCGACGATGTCCAGAGGCTCGGCCTCTTGCGCATCTTCGAGCGCAGTAGCAACGATCGCCTGACGCGCCTTCACGTCTCGCACCAGTGCATTGACCAAGGATTCGCTACCGAGACGCTGTTCGGGGATCGTGCGGAAGTCGTGCGTGGTTGAACCCGGCTTGGGCGGCCCTTCGAGGTAGAACGTGAGCAGGGGACGACGATACTTCTTCGCCATCTCGGCCAACTGCCGGCGGCTTGGTTGCCTTTCGCCCGCCTCCATTTCAGTGAGCGCATCGACGGCGTTTGTGCCCGTCAGCCCGATTGCTCGCGCTGCTTCGGCGACGTCAAACCCGGCGCTTTCGCGGGACCAAGTCAGAATATCTGGGTTAACTTTTGGCATAGTTCACCGGCAGGTAAGCACTATTTCGCGGAAAGCGCACCGCTATTTTATAAGCAAGAGCAAAGCACGTGTCCCGAATGGTGTGTGGACACGTGTCCGAGGAACAGTCGCGAATGACTGAAAAGGCCAGTGATAGCCCTGCAAACTAACGGGGCCATTCAAGCGGAAAGGGCAGACCGCAGGTTTTGTGTAATCACAAATAATGTCTGTCAATCTGCATGCCGTGTGTCAACTCCGACGGACTGAAGGCGGCGTAAAGCATAATGAAGGCACTGTTTCATAATCTCTCCTTTGGCCATTCAGGCCAAAGGAGTTGTGATATGGGAATTTCAGATCTTGATCCTGACGCACATGGTCGTCGTCCTTGGAACGCTGGCAATATGGTGGGCGCTAAGCGTCCACTGAAGCCTCGCGATGTTTGGGCTATTCGGTTCTTTCTAGACGAGCATCGGCGACTGCGCGACCGCGCACTATTTGATTTGGCAATTGATAGTAAGCTGCGCGGCTGTGACATCGTAAAAATGAAGATCGGTGATATCGCCGCTGGTGGGGCAATCCGAAATCGGGCGACAGTCGTGCAACAAAAAACTAAGCGTCCCGTCCAGTTCGAGTTCATGACTGAGGCACGCCAAACTCTCCTCACATGGCTTAACCGTCGTGGAGGCACTCACGACGATTTCATCTTCCCAAGCCGTGTCAATTACACGGGCCATCTCAGTACGCGCCAATATGCAAGGTTGGTTGATGAGTGGGTCGGGGCAGCCGGTCTTAATGTGCATGAATACGGGACACACTCAATGCGACGAACGAAAGCCTCGATGATCTACAAGGCGACGGGAAATCTCCGGGCTATCCAAATATTGCTGGGTCACTCAAACATTGAGAATACCGTCCGCTATCTGGGCGTTGACATCGACGATGCGATTGCCTTGGCAGAACGGACGGAGATTTGAACGGGATGGCTCCTCGCGCAAATTGGGGAGCCATTCTCCGCCTCGTCACCTTTTTACGATCGTAATTTCGCTGCCGAATGGCATGAATTATGGCGAAGACAGCCACTCCCGCTGCGAGCGACTTGAATGTCAGCTTTCCGCTTTTTTGCCCTGAAACCTGCCTGTCAGGACACGACAACATGCCTGCCGTCCGATCGGGTCTCTGCCACCATTAAAAGCGGACATTCGTATTTGGCCAAAGGTTAGCCTGCTTAATCACTCCATCGACTTTTAAAAAGCGTTGCCGTGGGCCCGAAGTGTTTAGTCGAGGCCCTCCAAATCGTGACCGACATTTCGCTGTTCTACATCCACGAGGAACAGACGCGGGCAACGCTGTGCGCATGGCTTTACGTCTGTTAGCATATCGGGCTGACGGCGGGTGAGGTCTATGACGAGGTCACTGAGCGGGCGCTGGGAGATGCCGAGGCGGTAATGGTGCTGTGGTCGAAGAAGTCTGTCAAAAGCCGCTGGGTGCGCGCCGAGGCGACATTAGCATACCGCAACTAGATGCTGGTGCCTGTGATGGTTGCGCATGTCGGCCGTCCCTGTTCATCGACGCGTGTCCCAATAAAAAAGGGCACCAAGATAACTCGGTGCCCAGTTCCTCGGTATCGGTTCATTGGCTGCCCGTTAAGGCAGCCAATGATGACGGACAAAATTACGCGTAACGTACGCGCAACGTCGTGTCTTTCTTGCGGCGCATTGAGAAACCAATGCCCGCCATGCCTAAGAGCATCAGCATCCATGTTGTTGGTTCTGGGACTGCTGCTGCAATTGGTGACGATTTTGCATTTACATTACTTGACGACCCAAACGCGCCGAAGGTGTTCACGCGATAAAGCCCAGTGTTGCTCTGCTGAAAAAAGCGAACGTCAATTCCTGAGGCTGTGAAAAACCTAGTGCCAACTCCGTCGAGAAAGCCGCTGCCGGTGATAAAATAGTTACCGTAAGTTGTGCCCGTGTTCGGGGCAACTATAGCCGAGCCGTTAACAAGCCCACGAATGGAAATAATAGAGAATGCAGTCTGCCCCTCAACCGTCGTTGGCGTATCGGACGTGGTAAAAACCCCGCTACCTGAGACTGCCGGTCCAAACAATCGCGTAGATGGACTGAAGTCGAACATAAACTCGGCCGCAGTTGCTGGGGTGGCCATCGCGCCGAGGGCAATTGTGCTCACTACAAGATAACATAATTTTTTCATGGGTTGCTCTCCATTTGGCATTTTCAATGCGAGGGGTATTCCAGCGCACGGACGCACTGGGAATAGCTAGCAACGTCAAACCCTAACGTTCGGATGCAGTTTGGTTAAAGAAACATTAACTTGCTCGTCCCATTTTGAGACAATCACCGCTTCGATGAAGAGGTAGGCGGGTCAGTTTTGCAACCATGGGTCGTTACGTACGTTCCTGCCGTATTTATTTGCAACAAGGTTGTCTTTGTTGGCAGTGAAAGGGGCGGCCTACGCGCCCGTATTTGTAGGTCGCCCCGACTACAGCAGCGGCACTGGCGCCGAGGCAACGCTACAGGCGCGACACTTGCCAGCTTGCATGAATACTTGAGCATACTTACTGTCCAATCGACACGCCTGATGCTCCCCCCAGTGTTCTGGGCGTGTAGGGGCGGCTTTTCGCAAGGGGCCGCCCCAATCTATACGAAATTTTCTGACGAAGGACAGTGCAGCAACAGCGAATCTTCTGCAAACGGC
>NZ_JBKJMB010000120.1:0-2747 GCF_046596595.1 Sphingorhabdus sp. | reverse complement strand
TGCCTTGCGCGCATCGACCTGCAAGGCCCCGATATCTGGACCACGTACCACGCCCAATGTAGCGGCTGTCGTGCCGTCTCCTGTCGCCACCGCTGCTGCCAGCGTTGCACTGGGCGTAGATGGAATTGGTGTTGCCGTCGTGTCAGCAACGGGTCGCGCGGACCCAGTGGGCCGCGACGATGTGGCAGGACCGCCATTAGGAATGACCCCACTTGCACAAGCGGACAGGGCAAAGGCGGATAAACCGAGAACTAAAAGGGCGCTTTTCATCGCCCGGATGAATCAGACCGAGTCGGTTTCGTCAAGCTTCCAATTACGGCCGCCCGATTTCACGTCGCGCATGAATGTCCAAATATCGTGGGTTTCAACTGCATCTGTCATCGATCCACCAATGATATTTCCATCGGCGTCTTTGACCATGGCAGCGATATCGGCATCGAAACGCACCGAAATACGGGCCATGGGATGATCGTAGCTGGCATCGGTGATGCGTATTTCGTCAATGCGCACGAGGCGGTTTTCAAGTGTCTCGCCTCGCGTGATACGGCCATCAATCGCCTCTGCAAAGCTATCGTAGACGTCGTCGTCGCACAAGAAACGAAGCGCTTCCTTGTCGTTTTTCCAATAAGCCTCAAGTACCATCTTGTAAGCGGATTTCGATCCTTCGACAAACAGTCCCAGATCAAAGCTGCGGTCGGCGTTCGCAATGGCCTTCAATCCGCTCTGCGCTGCCATGTCAGCATTCAGCATGTCATTCGCAGGCAAGGCAGAACCGGCGTCACCACCAGCAGAAGGCTGCCGCAGCATGGGCGTAGGCGCTGCATCAATTGGACGGCGCGCAACTGGCTCTTGTTCATGGCCAGTACGTTTGCCGAGAACCGAATAGAGGCGAAGGCCCAAGAAAGCAGCAACCAGAGCTAACAATACAATAGTGAACGTCACGACGCCTCCATGCGGCAAAAAATAAAACAGCGGCCTCTGTGCGAAATACGTCCGCCCAGCTCCACCTTTAAGCCATATAAGCATTAATGATGCACGTTTCAAAGGGCTTTGCCCAAAGAAAAATGCGGCCTGCCGCAAGCGCAACAATCATTGCCCTTTCGCAGCACGCCTGCTAGGCGCGACGGCCATCAAGGGTCGCACCGTTGCGGCCGGGTCAATCAACAAGAAAGCACGACATCTCATGGCTGATGAAGCAGGCACCATCGTTTCCGACAATGTAAAGGCCAATGGCGAAGATACCGCACCAGCAGTCGGTATGTTGAATCAATATATCAAGGACTTATCGGTCGAAAACCCGCACGCTCCGCACAGCTTTAATTGGGAAGGTGCACCGCAAATTGACGTGCAAGTCAACATTCAGGCCAATGCCATTACCGAAGAGGTACATGAGGTTACGTTGAAGCTGGCCGTGAAGGCCGAGAGCGACAATGGCGTCCAGTTCTCCGTTGAACTCGATTACGCCACTTTATTTGGTCTGCGTAACGTCACCGACGAACAAGCGCATCCATTTCTGTTTGGCGAAGCCCCGCGCCTGATGTTTCCGTTCGCGCGGCGCGTCGTTGCAGACGCCGTGCGCGATGCAGGTTATCCGCCACTCGTCCTTGAGCCAATTGATTTCAACGCGCTGTATATCCAGCAGCTGGCGCAAGCTCAGCAAATGGCAGAAACGCAGCCTGCCGGCGAAGCCTGAAACCGGCGGCACCAGGTAAAGATATGAGCCTGGTTCGAAATAGTGTCACCATCGGCGGGCTGACTTTGGTCAGCCGCGTTCTTGGTCTCGTGCGCGACATGCTAATGGCGCGCTATGTGGGTGCAGGACTTGCTTCGGATGCGTTTCTGATCGCGTGGCGATTGCCCAATCTGTTTCGGGCGCTTTTTGCCGAAGGCGCGTTCGCAGCGGTATTCGTGCCCTTGTTCAACAAAAAGATGACCGAGGCCGAGCGCGAGGAAGCCGGGCTTGGCATCATCGCCGCGCGCAAATTTGCCAGCCAGGTGCTTTCGGTTCTCTTCCCGTTTTTGGTGCTGTTTACGATTATCATGATGCTCGCCGCTGGGCCGATCGTATGGGCCATGACGGGTGGCTTTCCTGATGGTGGGCCCGAAAAGTTCGCGCTGGCGCGGCATCTCACGATAATTACCTTTCCTTATTTGGCGCTCATTTCGTTGGTGTCCTTGCTTGGCGGCATATTGAACTCGTTAAACCGTTTCTGGGTCAATGCCGCTGCCCCGATATTGCTGAACATCTGCATGATCATTGCGTTGGTATTTTTCAGGGGCGACACCGAGGTTGAAACGGCGGCAACGCAGGCCATCGCGGTGACCGTATCGGGCGCGCTGCAATTGTTATGGCTGATGTGGGCCTGTCACCGCGCTGGGGTCAGTCTCAAGCTGACCCTTCCCCGGCTGACGCCGGACGTAAAGCTAATGTTGGCGTTGATTGCGCCAGCCGCCATTGGTCAAGGCGCCATCCAGTTCAACTTGTTGATCTCGACATCACTTGCGGCAAGGTTTCTTCCCGAAGGGTCGGTATCATGGCTCTATTATGCTGACAGGCTGAACCAGCTGCCGCTTGGCCTTATCGGAATTGCTATCGGGACGGCGATATTGCCTGCACTTTCGCGGCAGATTGCAGGCTCCGATAGTAAAGCTGCATCCGATACGCAAAACCGCGCGGTCGAATTGGCCCTGTTCTTTGCGATGCCAGCAACCGTAGCGTTGATTGTGTCAGCCATTCCCATTGTCCA
>NZ_JBKJMB010000079.1:0-2004 GCF_046596595.1 Sphingorhabdus sp. | reverse complement strand
TCGAACCCCCGTATTCAGCTTGGGAAGCTGCTGCTCTGCCATTGAGCTACACCCGCGCGACGACATGCTTTTTAACCTGCGGTGATTGAATTGGCCAGTACGCAAAATTCAGCCCTTAAGCCGATCCGCATGCCAGGCCAGATGCTCGGCCATGAAAGTCGAGATAAAATAATAGCTGTGGTCATAGCCTGGCTGCATCCGGATCGTCGCTGGCTGGCCGACAGCTGCAGTTTGCGCGGCAAGCAGATGTGTTTTCAACTGCCCCTCGAGAAAATTGTCATCCGTTCCTTGGTCGACCAACATATCGGGCAACCGCGCGCCATCTTGAATCAGCGCAACACTGTCATACTCCCGCCAAAGCGAGCGATCAGGACCCAGATAGCCACCCAACGCTTTTTCACCCCATGGGCAGTTGATGGGAGATACAATGGGTGCAAGCGCGGATGTGGAACGGAACCGTCCTGGGTTACGCAAGCTGATGGTCAGCGCGCCATGTCCACCCATCGAATGCCCCATGATTGCCTGCCGTTGCATATCAGCAGGAAAATGTGCGGCGATGATATCGGGCAATTCGCATTCGATATATTCGCGCATCCGGTAATGTGTGTCGAATGGGGCGGCTGTCGCATCGACATAAAAACCGGCACCAAGCCCGAAATCATAAGCACCGTCGGCATCATCGGGAACCCCCTCGCCGCGCGGACTGGTGTCCGGCGCAATAAAGATGAGCCCCAATTCAGAACAGGCGCGTCGATATTCGCCCTTTTCGGTCACATTGGCGTGCGTGCATGTTAACCCTGACAGAAACCAGACGACGGGCAGCAATTGGCCTTCAGCATGCGGCGGCACATAGACCGAAAATGTCATGTCACTCGCTGTGGCGGCCGACGCGTGTCGATACACGCCTTGGACACCGCCAAACGCCGTGTTGGTGGACAAAGTTTCGATGCTCATGCTGACTCCGTCTTCATTACAGGAATGTTCGTCACAAGCGGTGCATGCTGCCAAAATGTCAGTGCCCGGACAAGGTTATCGGGCGAAAGGCCAAGCGTCGCAGTGTTGCGAAGCGGATGGCAGTTGACGAGTTCCGCCTGCATAAGTGCCGAGTCGATCACAAACCGTACGTCTCCGCCTGAATCATTAACGGCAGATAGGGCTGTAACCGCCCCGGGCGTGATACCAAGCAACCGCACCATATCCTCCGCCTTGCCAAAACTAAGTCGCCCCGAACCGATTGCGGAAGGCAGCAACTTTAGATCGACCCGCGCTTCTGCCGGAACCGTGACCAGAAAAAATTTGCCTGCTTTGTCCTTAAGGAACAGGTTTTTTGTATGCGCGCCGGGAATCTGGTCGTTATGCAGATTGCTTTCAGCCACCGTGAATACGGCGGCATGTTCATAGCGTTCGTAAACGATGCCGAGCGCCTCAAAGTCTTCATAAAGCTGCGCTTCGGCATTGATCATATTGACGGTCGTATCAATCGGTGACGCGGTGGAGCGCACATAATTTGTTGCCATCGGGGTCGCGCAGATAAGCGAGATACAGCTTCATGCCGTTGCCTTCGCGTACGCCGGGAGCATCTTCGATCGCTTCACCGCCATTGTCGACGCCCGCTTGATGCCACGCATCGGCTTGTTCGGGAGTCATTGCAAAACCGATCGTGCAGCCGTTTCCGTGCGTTGCTGGATTACCATCAATTGGAGGCGTCACCAGAAACATTGTGCCGTTGTGCATGTAGATCAAACGACCTTTGGGATCTTGTATGCCAGGCTTTCCGCCCATCACTGCAAATGTTGCATCGTAAAACTTCTTGGAACGGGCAATATCATTGCTGCCAACCATCATATGACTAAACATTATCGTCTCTCCCTAAGTTAAAACACCACTACGCTGCGGATACTTGTTCCCGCATGCATTAAATCAAATGCCTTGTTGATCTCTTCCAGACCCATGACATGCGTGATCATCGGGTCAATCTCGATTTTGCCGGTCATGTACATGTCA
>NZ_JBKJMB010000035.1:0-4583 GCF_046596595.1 Sphingorhabdus sp. | reverse complement strand
TTCCCATGTCGCCATGCCAGCGCCTTCAACCGCAAGGCGCATGCTTTCCGATGTCCGTTTCAACGCGATTTCACTCTTTCGCCGCTCGGTGATATCCAGAGACACGGCAAGGACGCTTTGTGGCCTGCCGTCTTCGCGTCGAATTAAAGAAACAGAGTTGCTGACCCAGACAAGGCTTCCGTCGGGTCGCAGATAACGTTTTTCAATATTGAAAGGCGTTCCGTCGGCAACGAGCTTTTCAAATAAGGACAGGTTCGCGACGCGATCGTCTGGATGCGTAATATCCAGCATTGTTTGCCCCATCAATTGCGAACGGTCCCACCCGCAAATTGTGCAGAAATGGTCACTGACGAGCGTGAACCTGCCGGACAGATCGGTTTGGGCAAAACCGGCTGCGGATTGGTTGACGATGGCAGAAAATTCGGCCTCACGTTGACGCAAAGCCAGTTCTGCCATTTTGGCTTCAGTTACATCATGGGCAATCCCAATGAAGCCGCAGTGTTGACCCTCTTCATCCCACCGGGGGTTTGAAATGGAATTAATCCAACGCCACTCACCGTCGCCGCGTCTGTAACGGCCTTCAAGCGTGAATGGTTTAAGGCTGGTTTCGCCAGTCAGGGATCGTTGAAGTATTGTCGCAGCGTCATCGGGATGAATAATTGTACGCCAATCAAACCGGACTGCTTCGTCATAGCTGCACCCCAGAAAGGTAACATATGCCTTGTTTACGAACAGGCGGTTGCCATCCGGTTGGGTGACCCACATGGGAACTGGTGCTGAATCCGCGACCAGTCGAAACGATAGATTTTCATCTGCCACCTGTGCGTTCCCCAAATTTGCACATAAGCTGAGAACTTCGACCCCTCTTTATCCAAAAAACTGATCAGATGACCGCCGACGCGGTTTTTGTTTAGCGCATTAGCGATTGAGAGGCGATTTTGTTCCAGCACAAAACGAGATTTGGTTTTTTTGAAGATAAATGTGCACAGTTTTGCGGATCATGCACGCATACGGAACCTTCTTACGTGCCATCCATTTTGCATATCGGCCTATGAGATGGAGCGATTACGTGATGAATTTTATCGTTTTGAGACGGGTTTAACATGGCTGCCAGACCCTATTGGCAGGGACAAATCAGACTTGCTCTCGTTTCGATCCCTGTGGAAATCTACTCCGCGGCGCGCAGCGGCCCAAGCATATCGTTCCGTCAAATTCACGAACCGTCAGGCAAGCCCATTCATTATGACAAGGTTGTCACGGGTATTGGCCCCGTCGATTCAGATGAAATCATGAAGGGCTATGAGTATAAAAAGGGTAACTTCGTCCTGTTGGACGAAGATGAAATTGACGCGGTCAAGCTTGAAAGCAAAAAGACCCTAATCCTTTCGCAATTTGTGGCGCAGGATGACATTGACCCCATTTATTTCGAAAAACCTTATTATGTCGTGCCCTCGGACGAACTGGCCGAGGAAGCATTTATCGTTTTGCGTGAAGCTTTGAAACAAACGCGCAAGATAGGTATTGGACAGCTTGCCTTGCGCGGGCGTGAATATATTGTGAGCCTTAAGCCGTGCGGTGCTGGCCTTGTGCTTGAAACGCTGCGTTATGATGAGGAATTGCACAAAGCGTCATCCTACTTCCATGGCATCGGCAAGACAAAGCCAGACGGGGATTTGCTGAGCCTTGCTACCGACCTCATCGAGAAGAAAAGCGGTACCTTTGATGCGGGTGAATATAAGAATAGATATGTCGATGCACTGAAGTCTTTGATCGACAAAAAGCTCAAGAACAAAGGCGCGAAAATCGAGGCTGAAGACGAGCCGGATCGTCCGGCTGGTGGCAATGTCGTCGACCTGATGGCAGCGCTCAAAAACTCGTTGGGCGAAGGTGCCGGGACGACCAAACGCAAAACTAAGCCCACCAGAGCATCAAAACCCGCGCGTGCGAAAGCGGAACCGGCGACAAAACGCTCGCCAGCGCGCAAATCCGCGTAGTGCCGCATGGCGACCAAGGACCCACTCGCAGCGTACAATAAGAAGCGTAACTTCAAGATTACCGCGGAACCAAAGGGCGAGCTTGGCAAATCCGATGGCCGTATTTTCATGGTGCAAAAGCATGACGCGACACGACTGCATTTCGACTTCCGGCTTGAACTAGGCGGTGTTCTGACAAGCTGGGCAGTCACGCGCGGTCCAAGCCTTAACCCAGACGATAAACGGCTTGCGGTCCGAACCGAGGACCATCCCATTTCCTACGCGGAGTTTGAAGGGATCATTGCCCAAAGCGAATATGGCGGTGGCACGGTGATGCTGTGGGACACAGGCCATTGGGAATCCGTTCCGGGCAAGGATCCGAACGTGACCATCGAAGAGGGGCATCTGCACTTTCATTTGTTCGGGCAACGCATGAAGGGCGAATGGCTGCTTGTCCGGATGAAACCGCGCGGAAAAGAGAAACGCGAAAACTGGCTGCTGCGCAAAATACAGGATGATGCAGCCAGTGACACTATCGACCTTGTCGGTTCTGAATTGACGAGCATCAGCACCGGTCGAACGATGAGCGAAATCGCGTCGGGCAAGGTGATGGGAACAAAAGCCAAAGCAGCAAAAAAAGCGAAACCAAAATCGGGTCCGAAAAAGGCGCGCGGTCGGCTTCCCATTTTCAGCGAGCCTCAACTTGCCTCGTTGGTCGACAGCGTTCCTGAGGGTAAGGGCTGGATACATGAGGTCAAATATGACGGCTACCGCTGCCTCGTTGCTGCAAGCGGGAGCGACGTCCGCGCATATACCCGCAGCGGGCTTGATTGGTCAGAAAAATTTGAACCTATCGTCGAGGAAGTCCGTAAGCTGGAATTGCCGTCGTGCTTAATCGACGGTGAAATAGTCGCACTGGATTCAGAAGGCCGCCCCAGTTTCTCGCGCCTTCAGTCGGTTTTAAAGGGAGAGCCGGGAAAACTGGCCTATTTCGCTTTTGATCTGTTGGAATGCAACGGGAAGTCCATCCGATCATCTTCGAATCTCGCGCGCAAAGAGAAGCTGCAAGAGCTTCTGAGCGACGCTGCTGAAAGCAAAATAGTGTTTATGGCCGATCATGTGCACCAGGGCGAGAAGCTGTTTACGACATTATGCGGTAAGGGATATGAGGGCATCATCTCCAAAAAGGCGGATGCACCCTACAGCGGAAAGCGCACACGCAATTGGTTAAAGGTCAAATGCACCGCGCGGCAGGAATTTGTCATTATCGGCTTTAGCAAAAGTGACAAAGCGCGTGGATTTAAGTCTCTTTTGCTCGGCAGTTGGGTGGGTGATGAACTGCATTATGCGGGCAAGGTTGGCACGGGTTTTACCGTGTCGCTGATAAATGACCTGCTGGAGAGAATGCAGCCACTCGCGCAGACAACGGCACCCGCCGAGGTGCCGAAGGCGTCCTCACACGGCGCAACGTGGTTGAAACCTGAACTGGTTGCGGAAATTGCTTATGCGGAACTGACCGCGTCGTTGGAAAATGGCGGGGTGTTACGGCACGCCAGTTTTATTGGACTGCGCGAAGACAAGCCTGCGCGTGAGGTGAAGCCGGAAACGGCTTCAAGCAGCAAAGAACGACTGCCATTGGGCATCAAAATTACCAACAGAGACCGCGTGATCTTCCCTGAATCGGGCATCAATAAGGGGGCCTTGGCCGACTATTATGCTCTGCTGTCTGATGCCATATTGCGCAACATGTCCAACCGGCCATTGAGTGTCGTGCGCTGTCCGCAGGGGCGCGCCAAGCAATGCTTTTTCCAAAAGCATGATGCAGGCACATTTGGTCCTGACGTGCACCATATCGCCATTAAGGACAAAGACGGCGATAGTGACGACTATCTCTACGTTGACAATGCCGAAGGGATAGTTGGCTGTGTTCAGATGGGCGCGATTGAATTCCACGGATGGGGCGCTCGGGTTCCTGACTTTGAGAAACCCGACAAGCTGATTTTTGATCTCGATCCAGATGTCGGGCTGGATTTTGACGCTGTAAAAAAAGCAGCCTTGCTCATCAAAACTGAATTATCGCATTTGGGTTTGGAAAGCAGTGCCATGCTATCCGGCGGGAAGGGCATTCACGTTGTCGTCACGCTCGACAGCTCGGACGATTGGCCTACGGTCAAGGATTTCTCCAGCCGCTTCGCCCGCGCCCTTGCTCAAGCCAAGCCCGAAATATTTACGGCGAACATCCGCAAGGCCGAACGCAAGGGCCGGATATTCATCGATTGGCTGCGCAACCAGCGCGGCGCTACCGCAGTGCAGCCATGGACCGTGCGGGCCCGCGAAGGCGCGCCTGTCGCTATGCCCATTACATGGGATGAACTACCGGACATCAAGAGCGCTTCGACTCATTCGCTGAACGACATTGATGCCATAGTTGCACGGGCTGGATCTGCAGGTCTCCGTAAGTGGGCGACGAAGAAACAAAAGCTTCCCTCAGCGTAGATTATTGCGACGTTTCAACGCTGGGCGGGGCGATTGCATCGATTTCAGCCTTTGCGTCCGCCTCGATCACTTTGGTCGCCTCTTCAGCCGCTTGCTCAATACTCAGCTTTTTCT
>NZ_JBKJMB010000008.1:0-3578 GCF_046596595.1 Sphingorhabdus sp. | reverse complement strand
TTGCGTGCGCTTGTGTGCACCGCCAGCCTTGATTTGGGCGTCGACTGGGGAAATGTCGACTGCGTGATCCAGATGGGCGCGCCTAAGGGCTCCTCCCGTCTTTTGCAGCGCATCGGCCGGTCGAACCACCGCATGGATGAGCCCAGCCGCGCAATCCTCGTGCCCGGCAACCGTTTTGAATATCTCGAGGCTCAGGCCGCCTATGACGCCGTCGCCGAGGGCATGCGCGATGGCGAAACCTTCCGACCCGGAAGCTATGACGTGCTGGCGCAGCATGTCATGGGCATCGCCTGCGCCGGGCCGTTTTTTGAAGACGCATTGTTGGCCGAGGTGCAATCGGCGTTGCCTTATTCGGCCATTGACGCAGCTACCTTTGCCCGCGTCATCGCCTTTGTCGCCACGGGTGGATATTCGCTCAAGGCCTATGACCGTTTCAAGAAGCTGGTCAAAGACCCAGATGGCCGGTGGCGGCTTTCCCACCCGCAATTTGCGGCGCAGCATCGCTTTAATGCTGGCATCATCGTCGATTCGCCGATGCTCGAGATCCGTTTTCGCAATGGCCGTAAATTGGGCAAGGTTGAGGAATCCTTTGCCTCGACCTTAAGCCCCGGCAATACTTTCACCTTTGCCGGAATGGCGCTTGAGGTGGAATCGATCAAAGATTTTGACCTGATCGTCCGCGCCGCGACCAAGCCAGCGACCAACATCCCGAGCTATATGGGTGCCCGCCTGCCGCTGACGACGCATTTGGCTGGGCGCGTGCGCGAAATGCTGACCGACCGAACGGGTTGGGCGCGCTTTCCCGACGAAGTGCGTGAATGGCTCGAGATGCAGGCCTATCGCAGCCAGATGCCAAATGCCGGACAATTGCTTGTCGAAACCTTCCCGCATGACAAGCGGCATTATATGGTCACTTATCCGTTTGAAGGATGGAACGCGCACCAGTCGCTTGGCATGCTGTTGACGCGCCGGATGGAAAGCCGTGGCTTGATGCCCATGGGGTTCGTCGCCAGCGATTATGCTTTGGGTGTCTGGAGCCTCAAGCCGATTACCGACCCACGTCCGTTGTTTTCGGCAGATATACTGGCGGACGAATTTGTCGACTGGGTGGAATCGAGCTATTTGCTGAAGCGCGCCTTTCGCGAGGTTGCGGTGATCAGCGGCCTTGTCGAACGGCAGCATCCGGGAAAGCGCAAGACCGGCAAGCAGGTTACCTTCTCGACTGACCTGATTTACGATGTGCTACGCAAATATGAACCCGACCATTTGCTGCTTGAAGCCGCATGGGCCGATGCACGGACGCGGTTGACGGATGTCGGGCGGCTTGGCGATCTGTTGGACCGCGCCGCCGATACGATGCTGCATGTCGATCTGGATCGCGTGAGCCCGCTGGCGGTGCCGTTGCTGGTGATGATCGGCCGCGAAAATGTAGCTCAAGGTTCGGTCGACGACGCGCTGCTGATGGAGGCAGAGAGCCTCGCTGGTGTCGCGATGACGCCTTGAGTTGGCTTGATCGCATTATATCCAGCCAGACAGCCCGCTCGTCATCCTGAACCGCCCTCTCGTCGTCCTGAACCCCCTCGTCGTCCTGAACCCCCTCGTCATCCCAAACCGCCCACTCGTCATCCTGAACTTGTTTCAGGATAACGCGCAACAGTAGCGTGTTATCACGAAACAAGTTCGGGATGACGATATTAGGATTTATGAATTCGCATCGCATCCCTCCCCATCGGCTTGCGATGCGGAGGATGGTCTGGCTACCTTAATTCAGCAAATTCTGCTTCCAGAACATCAATGTCGCCCAAAACTGGTAATCGACATTTTCTTTCTTGGCGAAGCCATGCCCTTCGTTTTTGCCCAGCAGATGCCAGGCAACCCCGCCCTTGTCGCGGATGGCCTTAACGATCTGGTCGGCTTCCGATGCGGGCACACGCGGGTCGTTTCCGCCGGTGACGACAAACATCGGCTTGGTGATTTCGGCCACGCGAGTCAGCGGTGATATCTCGATCAACTTGGCACGCTGCGCTGGATCACGCTCGTCGCCATATTCGACGCGGCGCAAGTCGCGGCGGTAGCTTTGGGTGTTTTCAAGGAACGTCACAAAGTTGGAGATGGCGACAATGCAATTGGTTGCCCGCAATTTATCCTTGTACTGCACCGCCGCCGCATAGCACATATAGCCGCCATAGGACCCACCGGCGAGACCAAAGCGCGAAGCATCAAGCGATGCATCATTGCCAAGCGCGGTCAGGAACGCGCCCATATCCTTTACCGAATCCTCGCGTTTGAACGGTCCATTGTCCAGCCCGACAAAGTTTTTGCCATAGCCAGTTGACCCGCGCACATTGGGATAGAAAATGGCCAAGCCCATTTCGTTGAGCAGGTAATTACTGCGTCCCTGAAAACCGGGGCGCGACTGACCTTCGGGGCCGCCATGCACATTCATGATCATTGGCCGCTTGCCGGGAAATTTGGCGGGGTCGGGACGATAGAGAAATCCCGAAACCGAAAGTCCGTCAAAGCTTTTGACAGTAATCAATTCAGGCTCGACATTTTTGGACACATCAAGACCCCCGGTTTCGCTTTCGGTCCAGCGCGTTACTTTCAACGATTTGGGGTTAATGCTGTACGCGTCGGCGGCGCTTCGGGCCGAGTTGAAGGTAATGCCGATTTCACCCCATTCCGAAATGTCAAAGCCGCCCACTGTGCCAGCGGGCAGGCCATCGACCACGCGAACCTTCCCGCTTTTCGTATCGAGAATCTTCACCTTGCTCATGCCTGCCTCATTGGTGGCGTAGACGATGAAGCTTCCGTCGGGCGAGATGTCGAATGCGTCGACATCCCATTTTTCAGCTGGGCCCCGGGGGGTGAAAGCGCCCGTTTTGATATCCATCGTTCCAAGCCGCTGGAAATCCGACCCCTCGTCCGACGTGACCCACAGACTGCCATCGGGCGCAAATTCGGCGCCGCCAATCGCGATATCTTTTTGGTGGTCGCCAATCGGCGTCATTTGCCCGGTTGCAAGATCAAGCAGCGACATATCGACATTCGTCACCGACCGATATTGCGCGACAATCGCTTTTTTCTTGTCGGGTGCAAAGTCGGAGATTGCCCATCCGCCGCCCTGCACCTGCGCAACCATTTTGTTTGTCGACGGATCACGCGGATTCATGACGTAAAGGTCACTGTCGGTGCCATTGCGGCGCGTGGAGCTATAAGCAACCAGCTCGCCATCCTTGCTCCAGGCGTTGAAACCATTGCGGCTTTTGCCGTCCGTCAGCAGATCCAGTCTGCCATCCTTGAGCGCATATAACTGGAAAAACTCACCGCCTCCGACGTCCTTTTGCACAAGCAAGATATCACCTGTTTTGGGTGCCCATCGGCCATTACTTACTGGCTCGGCCTCAAAACTGATTTGCTTGCGCGCCATCATCGGGCCAGCCACGCGATGAATTTGGGCCGTATTTGCAAACCGCGTTGCCACCAGCATCGATTTGTCGATGGGGTGCCATCCGGCAAAGCTGGCGGTCCGGAATTCCATATAGGGGCGCGTCTGAACGGGGAGCTCGTCTGGAATA
>NZ_JBKJMB010000053.1:0-3226 GCF_046596595.1 Sphingorhabdus sp. | reverse complement strand
GTACGAGCCCCATGTTTTTGAGCGTAGCACGACTTTGGCGCTCCGAATGGGCGTCGTGCGCTAATACCATTATTTGACCTTCAGGCAGCATGACTTGATACTCATGACCGGGATGTTGCATGAAATAGTCGTATACTTCTTCGAAGTCTTTTTGGGCCCACGCTTCTGGTGTAACCAAAAGCTTGCCGTCGCGGTCAACGGGCGCGATGACGACACCGCCCGTTAGCCATTTACCTGCATATTCCGCTGCAAACGGATTTAATGATCTTTCCATTGTAAATTCCTTCTCTGGGCGCGGCAAAGCCACGACCCAAGCCAATCGATATTTCCTCATGTGGAGGCTAACAGGCAGCTAAGAGCAGCCCTTCGACGCTGGCGGTCTCATTCGAATTGCCTGAGCGCACGCGCGGGGCGGCGCCGCCAGGATGGCCAGAAATCCAGTTTTCCAGGTTTCCAGCCTCCCGGCGGACGCGTGCAATTAAGTCATGTCGATCATTGTGTACGTACCGTCCGGGCGAACCTTCAACATGTGCGTGTCAGGATTTGTCCCGGTCAGAATTTCGATAAGCTGGCAACAGAATTTATCATCTAACTGCGGAGCGCAACTTTGCATTTTTTCGATGATCTGAGGCTTTGTTACGTTTTCGTCCACGGTGGATATTGCAACGACGCCAACGAGCCCAAATAACCCAAACTGGTCGAGCGCATCTTGGCCTGACGTGCCGTATTCAATAACCTCCAAGCCATTAGATTTATTATCCTTGGCTACTTGCGAAATATATCGATGCTTGTTCGCGTCCCTATTTTCTGACGTCGTGAATAAGGTCGCGATGGCACTGTCCGTAATATTTCTACTGTTTTTCATGTTCGAACTCCTCTTGCGACACATTGGCGCTGCTGGGAACTCTTCGAATTTGACCTAAAATTTCAGGCCTTTTGGTACTAGACTCAATCATGGTTTACCTTTCATATCGCTTCTTGCGAGAAGGCAATTATACGAAAATAAATGATAATAAACAATACTTTGACTAACACTATGCATTGAATGCATAACTCTGTGTTCAATGCTTTGTGGTTTCAGCTATGCAACGATTGCATGGACTTTCATAAAAATAATTTTATGGCGGTCGGCGCAACATGCCAAGTTTTGGCACGTGATTCGCTGTAACTTTCCGCACCTGATTCGTTTGATTCGGGAATGAAGAATCCGAAACGAGACGAGGTTTGAATGTCAAAAAATCCTATGTTGGGCTTAAGGCTGATTTGGGTGCAATCTTTTCTGGCTGTGATTGAGCACAACAGTTTTAGTGCAGCCGCAAAAACACTCGGGTGCAACCAATCTACCGTGAGCCGGAATGTCGAGCATCTCGAAATCTGGTTAGGCGGTAATTTGTTCGATTTCACCTCACCCCTCCAGGTGAGCGATTACGGCATGAGGTTCAAAGACGTTGCAGTCAAAATGATCGATATGTTGGAATCATGTAGAACCAGCCAGCGGCTGGACCGCAAGTCGGTGGTAAAGCCTCGCAGCAAGAAGCGCAATATTGCCAAAATAGATGCGGCGACATTGAAGGCTTGAACCGCGACTTTCTCGGGACCCGGTCCAGAATTTCAGTTTCTCAGATTCCGGAGCTTGTCACGCTGGCAGGCAGCTAGAATTTGTCGTGCCGTGCAGCTCACTTTGCCGGAAGGGATCTCATCCGTAAGCAACCGGCAATGCAGGGGCGCCAAACCCGCACCGCCGATGCCTACCCCCACCGGGCCGCCAACGTGTCTCCTCTGGCCTATTGCGTCCGAAACGCGCGACACAACTCCAACAACTGTGGGTCGATGTCATCGCGATCAGGAACGATCAAACAGAGCCCCAAACCAGTATCCGACAAGGCGAACGTCAACGAGTAGTGGCATTGCCGGTAAAGGCATGTCTCCCAGGATGGCTCGAACGCCGGATCAGGATAGCGCACGTCATCCACAAGATTGACGAACGGCGATAAGCCAAGCTCCGTCTCAATTGCCGCCATGCTGTCGCTTGGCTCAACGACAATGAAGTGCGCAAGATCGCCCAAGTCCCATTCGCCAAGAAATTCAGAAAGCAGCTCCAGTCGGTCTTGCAGAATGGTTTTCAAATTTGGGTCAATTGGACCCGTGATAACGCGCGCCATATCGGCACTGTCGTATATAGTGATCATTTCATTTTTCCTTAGAAACAGGGCACAAAAAAAGGGCCCACGGATCGCTCCGGGGCCCTCGTTGGGTTTCAGTTGTTGGGTTTAATTATCGATAGATGATCTTAATTGGTGGCACCGGTTTGCCGTCGGCCGCCGCAATAAGGAATGGCTGAAGGAACGCGCGCAGCGCTCTCTCACTGGTAGGCAATACATCCTTGCCCCGCAGCACCGCCTTCGCCCTCTTTTCGGCGACCCGTTGGATGCTTTGTTGCAGCCTGACCAATGCCTTTTGTTCGTCAAAGAGCAGACCGCTATCAATCACCATTGCCTTGTCCAACCGGACTGACGGCTTAGCGATCAGTTCCGGCCGTTTCATTGTCAGCACCAACCCGTCAGCGCCGCCCGAGACTTTGAAGCTTCCCGGCGTCATGATGTACCCAATCGGGTATTCCACATGATAATTCACGCGGACGCGGGTGTTGGACGCTTCGATTTTAAATATAGACTGGGTGAGTTCGCGATCGCTTTGGATGTCGTATTTCTTGGTCAGGGTAAGAAGGCTGGTTTTCTTTTCGACCGCGCGCTTGAGCAACACTTGCCAATTGACGGACCGAGTCGATGTGACATAGCCTTTGGTCTCAGTGACGCCTTCTTGTTGCATGGTTGGAGCGGCAGCATCACCGGAAGCGTACTTCGTCATGATATAGTAGGTGCCCAGCGAAGCCAGCGATGCGCCGCCGACAATTGTGAGCGATATGCGATTTGGGTTATTCATAACTTGTCTCCGATATCGAACAGCCATGAGTGCCTGTTCATATAAGATACCGGATTTGGCGTGCGAAAATTTTGCCAAATTTACACGCGATGTTTGAAAAATTATGTGCATGTGTCACCTTGGCTGTGGAGTTTACAGATGGGGCAAGGGGAACAAGGTTTTTGAAAACGACGAAAATACATACTTGGGCGCGTGTAATGCGACTAGACCTGCAGCACTTGAGTGTCGGGTTGGCCAACGCCGTCGTAGGGGACCGAGCGAACTGGCCAGCGTCGGGCGACGG
>NZ_JBKJMB010000107.1:0-2867 GCF_046596595.1 Sphingorhabdus sp. | reverse complement strand
TTGCGTTTGGCAGGATTGCTGCTGCTGACATTGGTGACACTCAAGGTGTTTCTCGTCGATGCAGCTGCGCTTTCGGGCGTGTTGCGCATCCTGTCATTCCTTGGGCTTGGCATCGCGCTCATTGGGATTGGATGGGCGTATGGGCGGCTCATGCAGATAAAATCGACAAATAGCACGACAGGCTGATCGTCCCTTTGGAACTTATGCGGCATCACTTGGTTTTTAACGCCAAGGAGTTCAGTCATGGCTACTATTTTAGACATTGCAGGAAAACCATTGCCACCGCGCAACCAGTCCAAAAGTCGCCTTCGCGCGCAGGATTTCCGTGACCTGCTGAAGGTAATGATCGTGCTTGCGCTGATTATCATGGGCTATTTTACCTTCGCACCAAATAACGGATCTGCCCAATCGGCGCAAAACACACCGCAGCAGATTACCCGCGCCGGATAAACGCGCTGATAGCGTTGTCGGCGGCTTTGGCTGTCGCCTGTCGTAACGTGCTCCTCCAAATCTTGAACAAACAATGCCCACCGATTCGGTTTCGCCGCGGTAGGTCTAAAAAATAGTCAATGTTGCTCAAGGGCTTCCAAAATCCCACACCAATGCACTTGCAGGATAGACTATCGCCCGCCATCGATATGTAAAATCTGCGACGGAAAAGGGACTACAAAATGGATACCGCCTCACGCCGACTGGTGATCACCATTGCGATTTTCACAGTCATCG
This sequence comes from Sphingorhabdus sp., assembly GCF_046596595.1. Classification (GTDB taxonomy): domain Bacteria; phylum Pseudomonadota; class Alphaproteobacteria; order Sphingomonadales; family Sphingomonadaceae; genus Sphingorhabdus_B. The sequence goes on along the minus strand of NZ_JBKJMB010000107.1, from coordinate 2,141 downwards.
TCATGGCTGTCATGGCAGGGAAATTTTATTCAGATTCCAAAGAGCCCGACAGCACTGCGGCCGTGGAACCACCGCAATCGCTTAATGATGCGGCTGAAGCGGCCAGTTCCGGAGAGCCGGGGCAACAGGCTGCTTCAGAATTTTCGACCGACATTCCAACGCGAGAGGAAATTCCTGCGATTGATGGCGCGCCGTCCATGACTTTTGACAACACGCAGAGCGACAACAATGACGTGGCCAACGAAAGCACAAAGGACATCCCGGGAAATTCTCAATAAATGTGCGCTTCTTTTAGCGTGCGAACAGGTTCGCATCGTCGGCAAATGCTTTGAATTCAAGCGCATTGCCGCTTGGGTCGTAAAAGAACATCGTTGCTTGTTCGCCCGCTTGCCCTTTGAACCGGACGTAAGGCTCAATTCCGAACAGGATGCCCGCCGCCTCTACGCGCGCAGCAAGCTGCTCCCACTGGTTCATCGTCAAAACTACGCCAAAATGCGGGACAGGGACGTCATGACCATCAACTGGATTATGCGCTGATACGCTGCGCGCTGCGGCGTCGAGATGCGCGACGATCTGGTGACCAAAAAAATCGAAGTCAATCCAGTGATCCGATGACCGGCCTTCGGAACAGCCCATCACTTCGCCATAAAACCGCCGCGCTTCGGCCAAGTCATGCACAGGGAAGGCAAGATGGAAGGGACGCAGGCTCATTTCGATTTCACCGGCTTGGGCAGCGGGTTTGCCATCATATCGGCCGTTGCAAGTTCTGCCGCCATTTGCTGCGTACATGTGTTAATCCGCGCAAGGTCGCTTGGCCGGGCAAATTCGGATTTCGCGGCTTCGGCCATAGCAACTGCAACCAATTCGCGTGGCTGGCCACTTTGTGCGGTGATTCTGCTCCCGACAATTCCGGCCCAACGTTTACCCGATTGCTGAACGTCCGCCGCCTCGCGCGGGGCGGTGCCGAGCCTTTGCTTTTCCGCCAAAGTCGCAAGCACCACCACGCAGGCGATATCGCCTTGCTGGGTGTCCGTCAGTGCAGAGGGAGTCGTGGCGGCGAACATTATAGCAAATAAGATCATGCGCCTGAATTAGCAGCCACAGCGTGAACCGCAAGCAACCAGAACGTTTGTCCAATTGCTTTTGCTGCAGCAGACAGGCAAAGGCGACCCGTGCAGAAAATCAGGACCCTGCTTCACAGATTTCAGCGCTGGGCCGCACTTGGCGCTGGCGCTTTGTCCGCTTTTGGTTTTGAGCCTTGGGGGCTTTGGCCGCTTACCCTCATCTGTTTTGGTGTGCTGATTCACCTGTTGATGCAGGCGCAGGACGGCAAGCGGGCGTTCATGCTTGGCTGGCTGTTCGGGGTTGGTCATTTTGCCTTTGGCAATCAATGGATCGCGGTTGCTTTTACTTTTCAGGCGGCGATGCCCATTTGGCTCGGCTACATCGCAGTGTTGGCGCTTGCGCTGTTTCTGGCGGTCTACCCTGCCTTGGCAGCTTGGGGGGCTTATTTACTCGCTAATCCTCCCCGCTTGCGGGGAGGTGGCGCGCGCACAGCGCGTGACGGTGGGGCCAATGCAGACAACACTTCGGCTGACCTCCCGCCCCCTCCACCACCTTCGGTGGTCCCCCTCCCCGTTTCGGGGAGGAACACACTCCCCCTCATCTTCGCCTTTGCCGGGTTCTGGATCATCACCGAGTGGCTGCGCAGCTGGGTCTTTACCGGATATGTCTGGAATCCGCTGAGCGTCATCACAGTTTCCATGCCTTATGTGGCCCAACCGGCAAGTGCGATTGGCACATACGGGTTGTCAGGTATCATCATTCTCGTTGTCGGGGGCGTGTACACATTCGCGTCCTTATGGACCAGTGCCTCGCGTGACGAACGGAAGGCTGGCGGGTGGACTGGCTATTTCCTGGGTGGGCTGATCCTTTTTGCGCTCGCTGCAACCGGCATAATTGCCCGCGTTTCGCTTTTGGGCGGCTATTACCGCAGCGCCACTACACAAATGGCGCCTGTTTTCGTCACGATCGTCCAACCCAATATCTCGCAAGCCGACAAATACGCGCCCGGCTACGATGCGATCAATTTTGCCAAGCTGGCCATGAACAGTCGCCCGCTCCCCGGGCAAGGCCCACGC
>NZ_JBKJMB010000114.1:0-5601 GCF_046596595.1 Sphingorhabdus sp. | reverse complement strand
CGCACAAGGTCCATTTCGTACACATCGATTTGCGCCTTTCCGCTAACGGTAGCTTGCAACAACGCGGTTAGCTGACGCACATTCCATTCGCCATCGCCCACGTCAGCAAGCTTTTTTCCGACGGATTCAGAATGATCAAGATCAAAAGCCAGGCAAAAGGATTTGCTCAGCGCAATGATAGTCAGGTCCTCGCGCAACAAAACCAGTGGGGCAAAAGAAGACGATATCAGCGCAATCGACATATTGTCGGCGTGTTCAGGCAGGCGGGTCAGTGATTTTTCCATGGCGCAGAGCCGTTAAAAACTGGAAGCTCTCGGATTGAAAGTCATACCCAGGCGCATCTTCATCGTAAATGTAACACTGTGCTAACAGACTTAAGGAGCAGCGGTGAATCAATTCGTATTTATCTGACTTATTTTAAACATCCCAATGCCGCAGCATCGATCGCACTTGGTGCACCGCGCAGACTGTAGGCATCGACGATTGACTTGCCGTCATCTCCAATCGTTTCGATGCTCAACGACGTTGACGAACGCATCGCAGCAACAATGGCCAAATCCATCCGCCGGTCGGTTGCCCAGGCTGTCTCTCCGCGAGCCGTAAGTCTGAATCTGCGACCTCCAGCACTTAATGTAACACCGCCACCGTCCGAACGGCTGCGGGACAAACGGACATAGACCTGATGCGTTATCGCGCTTTTTGGCCAAAAACCGATTGACAGGAATGCTGGCCTCGTTGGCGATCTCAACATTTCATCTGGCGCGGCAATCGCATAACAGCGCGGCGTTTCGGGGTCCCGAAATGCAGCCCAACCCTGATACACGCCCAACCGGTCTTTTGCTGTAATCGGGGCTGCAAGGCAGAATGCGATGGCCAGTGTCCACAACAGCCACGAGCGGTTTTTCAAGCGCGCTCCCCTTGCCCGCTACCATCGATAACCAACGTCTCGACGCCATCACGGATCATCACCATACTGCCCTGCGCTAGGCTTAATGCGATTGGTGCCCCGAAGCGTTCGATGGGCTGGGTTCCGAGCAGCAGCCCGCGTAGAACCCGCGCGGTCATGCCGTGGCAAATGACGAGCATATCATCATCAAAAGGCAGCTCCTCAATCCATTTTGACAATCGGCGGGCGACATCGTCATAATATTCACCACCATCGGGCCGGACCGAAAACAAATGATGCTCCTTGTCGACAATCGGGCCGATTTCCGCCGCAATATCGGCGTAGGTCCGGCCAGACCAACGGCCAACATCGATTTCAAGCAAGCGGTCATCGCGATTGGTATCGTGCCAGTCGGCGGCGATTTCCTCGGCGATCAGCGCAAGCGTCTGAAGCGCCCGGCCAGCGGTGGAGGACCAAAGCTGTGGCCGGGAATCATCACCGAGATAATGCGCAAGCGCCCGGCCCATAGCGCGGGCTTGCACGCAACCTTCCCAGGTTAGCGGGGTATGCACCTCCGCCTGCCCCTGCATTCTGGCGACCTTGTTGAACACCGTCTCGCCATGCCGCGCGATGAAAAGCCGTTTCCCGTTTGTTGAAATTCCCATATCGGCCTTATTCCACAGGATATTGTTGGAGGCAAAAGCTATCGGCTTGCCCTAATGGTCAAAGCGGGTAATGAAGATTCGGCATAGAAATAGGGTTTTTTGGCTGGTTTTGTGACCGTCAGGCCCGACAAGGGGATTTTGAATGAGAGCCACGATCGAACGCGCGACCCTGCTGAAAAGCCTGAGCCACGTCCAGTCGGTGGTGGAGCGGCGCAACACAATACCGATATTATCCAACGTCCTCATCGAAGCCAGCGAAGGCGGCAAGATCAAGCTGACCGCAACTGACCTTGACCTACAAGTCGTTGAAACCTTTGCCGCCGATGTTGAAACGCCTGGCGCAACCACGGTTTCCGCGCACACCTTGTTCGAAATCGCCCGCAAATTGCCTGATGGCTCGCAAGTGCAATTGCACGCCGCCGACGGCCGTATGGCCGTAAATGCTGGCCGCGCGCGTTTTTCGCTCGCGACGCTGCCGCGCGACGACTTCCCGACGATCGCAGAAGGCGAATTGCCCACATCGTTTGAAATTCCCGCAACTTCTCTCATCCAGATCATCGACAAGACGCGCTTTGCAATCTCGACCGAGGAAACGCGTTATTATCTCAACGGTATCTTCCTGCATGTCACTGACGATGCCGAGCCTGTCTTGAAAGCTGCTGCCACCGACGGCCACCGCCTTGCGCGTGTCACACTCCCGCGCCCCGCTGGCGCCGAAAACATGCCCGACATCATCGTGCCGCGCAAATGCGTTGCCGAAATCCGCAAGCTGCTCGACGAGAGCGGTGGCAATGTCATTCAGGTCGATCTTTCGGCGAGCAAGATCCGTTTCACCTTTGACAGCGTGATCCTGACATCAAAGCTGATCGACGGTACCTTCCCCGATTACAGCCGCGTCATTCCAACCGCAAATGACAAGCTTCTTCGCATCGACCCCAAGGCATTTTCGCAAGGCGTCGATCGCGTTGCGACGATCGCCACCGAAAAAACCCGCGCGGTCAAAATGGCGCTCGATCACGACAAGATTACCTTGTCGGTCACCAGCCCCGAAAATGGCACTGCCGCAGAAGAGGTGTCCGGCCAGTATAGCAGCGAAGGTTTCGAAATCGGCTTCAACGCGCGTTATTTGATGGACATCCTGAGCGAAATCGAAGGCGATGTTGTCGAACTGCACCTTGCCGATGCTAGTGCACCAACGCTGATCCGCGAAAATGACAAGTCGGCGGCGTTGTATGTCCTGATGCCGATGCGGGTCTGATTTAAAACCTACGTCCAATATTAAGATGCTGAGTCGAGTTCAGCATGTCGGCGATGGGACAACAACAACGCCCAAACTTCGTCACCCTGAACTTGGTTCAGGGTCTTAATTTCACGATAGCGTAGATTCAGAAATTCATTGCATCGCGCACTCACTCCGCCGCTTCCGCCATCATTACATTCTGCGGCCCACGCACCACGATTCCCGGCAGAGCGCCGGTCATCACGCCTTCACGGAAGGTCACAACGCCAGCCTTTACCGTCGCGACATAGCCATCCGCCTTTTGCAGCAACCGCTTGCCTCCGGCGGGCAGGTCGAACGCAAGCCATGGTTTGCTCAGCTTCAGCCGATCCAGATCAATAATGTTGATATCGGCAAGATAGCCCGGCTTCAGTATGCCGCGATCATTGAGGCCATATAGCCGCGCGGTGTCGTGGCATTGCCGCTTGATGGCGTTCTCCAGCGTGATGCGGGTCCCAGCGCGGTCACGCACCCAATGTTGCAGCATGAACGTAGGGCTGGCTGCATCGCAAATCGTGCCGCAATGCGCGCCGCCATCGGACAGGCTGTTCACACAGTCATCGCGCGTTTGAAGCTCCTCAAGAAAGTTCAAATTGCCGTCGCGATAATTGAGGATCGGAAAGTAAATGAACCCGGTGCCATCGTCCTGCATCAACAGGTCATACGCATATGCCGCCGGGCTGACTCCAGCGGCCATGGCGCGCGCCATCACGCTTTCATCCTGCCGTGGCTCGTAATTGAATTCGGGTCCCATTTCGAAATGCACTGGCCAGCCGCCCGCCACAATGCGCAGAAAATCGATGATATCGCTTTCAGGAAACACCGAATCTTCCGATATCAGCCGCGCCTTGAAGGCTCGGTCTTTCAGTCGCTCGAGCTGCTCGGCCCATGGAAGCATTTCGATCTCCGCCCACGCCGGCTTGAACCGGAAGGGATGAACGGTTCCCTGCCATGCCATGATGATGCCATTGCCGCGCAAGGCGATCTGCGCGACGATATTGGCGCCATTGTCGTTTTCGGCAATCATCGAGGAAATCTGTTCCTCCAGCGGTATTTCCTTGGCGATGGATTGCAAGGCGGCGAAGGTCACTGGCAATCCGGTTTCGCGGCTCAGCGCGCCCATCCAGCCAAACTCATCCCAGTCGCGTTTCATGTCGCTTGCCATTTCAAACACGCCATATCCGACGCGGCCCATGGCGCGGCCAATGCCGATCAATTCTTCCTTCGTGGCCGTGGTCCCGGGGACGAGTTCACCGTCCACCGACTTGTGCAACACTGTGCGCGATGTGGAAAAGCCAAGCGCGCCGGCTCTTATGCCTTCTTCGACAATGCGGGACATTTCAGCGATATCCGCGTCGGTTGGCACTGCGCCCGGCATTTCGCGATCACCAAGCACATAAGCGCGCACCGCACCATGCGGAACATGCGTAGCGACATCGATGGTGCGCGGGCGGCGCTCAAGTGCATCCAGATATTCGGGAAAGGTTTCCCAGTCCCAGGTCATCCCCTCGGCAAGCGCGGTGCCCGGGATATCCTCCACCCCTTCCATCAGGCCAATGAGCCAGTCATGCTTGTCTTTCTTGGCAGGCGCAAAGCCAACACCGCAATTGCCCATGACCACCGTGGTGACGCCATGCCAGCTTGATGGTGCCATCTCGCTATCCCACGTGGCCTGGCCGTCATAATGGGTGTGAATATCAACAAAGCCGGGGGCGACGATCATGCCAGCCGCATCGATTTCTTCGCGGCCCTCTGTGCTGATCTGTCCCACCGCCGTTATCAGGCCGCCATCGACGGCGACATCGGCAACAAAGCGCGCCGCGCCTGTGCCATCAACCACGGTTCCACCCCGAATAACAAGATCATGCATGCCGACTCTCCTATATCCTCGGACGGGAGCCTATCATCTTTAATCGGGCAATTAAACCATTGGTTGCGGACGTAGTCCGGCGGGAACGTTCTCTTACAAGAACGCGATTAGCTGGCGAGTATGTTGATCGAAAAGGCGATCACGCCAATGTTAAACACAAAGGCAGCAATGCTGTGAAAGATAACGACCTTGCGCCACTGACCATCGGTTATCGCCACGTCGGAGGTCTGGAACGTCATGCCAAGTGTGTAGGCAAAATAGACAAAATCCCAATAATCGGGCGATTTGGTCTTCGGAAACTCGACGCCGCCACGGTCACCACCGCCCCGGCTGTCATCATAAAAAAGATGCGCATAATGGATCGCGTAGATCATGTTGGAAAAACACCATGCGATCGCCAGCGTGACGATGACGAGGGCAACCGACAAATGGCTGGACGCTTCGCTCTTTGTCAGCTCGGTGGCCACCGCGGTCAATATCGTAACCATGGTGACCGCGGTGAGCGCGAGCAACAATATGCGATCGGTATCTTCGGGCTTGGCCTGTTTGCGAATGCCCGCTGCGTCCAGCCGGAACAACGGCCGGAGCGTGGCCGCATAGCCCAAGGCAGCAACGTCGAAGCCGGCCATGACTGCTTGATACCAAGGCAGCCATACGCCAAAACCTGTCGCCGAAAGGCACAACAGCAAAAACAGCCCATAGCGCCACGGCATGATTGCAGAAGCCGGGGCTTTGCCTGCCATATTTATGTGTCGCGACCTGCCAATAACCGCAACCGCAAGGCGTTCAGCTTGATGAATCCCGCAGCGTCCTTCTGGTCATAAGCGCCCGCGTCGTCCTCAAACGTAACAACCTTTTCGCTGTACAGGCTGTTCGGCGACTTACGGCCAACGACGCTTGC
>NZ_JBKJMB010000040.1:0-22327 GCF_046596595.1 Sphingorhabdus sp. | reverse complement strand
ATTTGCCGTCCCCCTCGACCGCGAATTGAGGGCCGATGCCATGCTCGCGGCACAGCTCGAAATCGTCCTCACCATGGTCGGGCGCCATGTGGACAAGGCCCGTGCCCTGGTCGGTGGTGACGAAATTGCCGGGAAGGAACGGCCTCGGTTTGGCGAAGAACCCGCCAAGGTGATGCATCGGGTGGCGGGCGATGGTTCCGGCGAGGTCGGAGCCAACAAAAGTAGCAATTAGACCTGTTGTCTTGTTGCTGGTGTCGGACCCATCTTCAAGGAAGTGTCCAAAAATTCCGACTCCAGTGCGGGCAAAGAAGTCTGGCTCGAGCTTGGCCGACACCAAAAAGCGTTTGCCGTCAAATGGGCCACCTTGCTGTTCGAAGAGGATGTATTCAATCTCCGGCCCATAAGCCAATGCCTGATTGACCGGGATCGTCCACGGCGTCGTCGTCCAAATCACCGCATGCGCGCCGACCAGTTCCGCAATCGGGCTTTCAACTATCTCGAACGCCACATCGATCTGCGTCGACACGATGTCCTCATATTCGATCTCGGCCTCGGCCAATGCAGTCTTTTCAACCGGCGACCACATCACTGGCTTGGCGCCGCGATAGAGCTGGCCGCTTTCGGCAAATTTCAGAAGCTCCGAAACAATTGTCGCCTCGGCCTGGAAATCCATTGTCAAATATGGATTGTCCCAATCGCCGTTGATGCCTAGCCGCTTCAACTGCTCACGCTGGATATCGACCCAATTTTGCGCATAAGCGCGGCATTCGGCGCGGAATTCTTGCGCTGGGACTTCGTCCTTGTTGAGCTTTTTCTTGCGATATTGCTCCTCGACCTTCCACTCGATGGGCAGGCCATGGCAATCCCAACCGGGCACATAAGGCGCGTCCTTGCCAAGCAAAGTCTGCGTGCGGACGACCATGTCCTTCAGGATATGATTCAGAGCATGGCCGATATGCATGTCGCCATTGGCGTAAGGCGGGCCGTCGTGCAGAATGAACTTCTCGCGCCCGCGACGACGGTTGCGCAATTCGGCATAGAAAGCCTGTTCCTGCCAGCGCGCCAGAATCCCCGGTTCCTTCTGCGGCAGGCCAGCCTTCATCGGAAAATCGGTTTTGGGCAGAAAGACGGTGTCGCGCCAGTCTTGTTTCGGTGTTTCAGCAGGTTCGGTCATATCACCAGCGCCCTTAGCGCAAGAAATAAGGTTTCGTCACCCTGAACTTGTTTATGCGATGCCAAAGTGAAATCGATTCACGCAGTGTAGCCGCGAATAATGGATTGTTTAAAACTGTCATGCTGAACTTGTTTCAGCATCCATAACGCAGCAAAGACCGTTGGGAGCGGTTGAAAAATGGACCCTGAAACAAGTTCAGGGTGACGGGAGAACTTCAAACCTCCGCGCCCTCTGCGCCTCTGGGTGCACCAAATCCTACCGCCGCAGCGCTGGTCCGAGTTCCTCGATATTATCCACCCAGATATAGCCATTAAAGCTGTTCGCAATATCGCCATATTGGTTGACGTCAGTCAGGCCCTTGATCTGCCCGTCCACTACATCTTCGGCGATGACAAGGCGCACATTTGCGTCTTTCATCCGCGCAAGGAAACGGTTCGGCCAGCCCCATAAGGTAAAGCCCAGATCGTCTATCGTCAGCAGCATGGTGCCATTTCTACACGACGCAGGAACGCTGCCCCACAGACCGGAGAGGCGATAATCGGATGCGCATTTGCTGGCCGTCGCGATGGAAAAGACCGAATGACTTGGCCGAAGCCCGTTAATGTAGCTGGCAGTAGCGTCGTCCCCGATAATGATGTTTTGGTCGGCCACATCGATGGCCGGCTTCGGCAGGCTGGCGACCAGTTGCTTTGCGGCGGCTTTGCCTCCCACCTGCCAAAAGATTTCAGGTCTCGTCAGGCCCGATCGCACCTCCGCAACCGTCGCAAGCGGCCGCGCTTTATCCGCCGCACAACTGCTTTCAAACTGTGGTGCAGCACGCAGGCCACTGTCAGTCACAATCGTCGTTACCCGAATGGCGCTGGCTCCGCTGCCAGCCGCCACCTGCAGTGCCGCAACATCAGACCCGACGGTGTTACCGCCAAAACCGCTGTTCGCGCTGGCAACGCAGCCTGCGCTATCCCGGACAGGCTCTGCCGCATGATCGGCCACCAATTTCGGTTTGCCGCTTGGATTGTCTGCCAGCCAGCTTGCCTGAAACAGGGTAAAACCAAAGATCACGGCCGCCAGGGTCAGAATGACCGCCGTCTGCTTGCGCGTGAATGTCATGAACTGCTCAACATATCCCGGGCCTGTTCACAATCCTTCGCCATCTGCGCGGTCAGCGCATCAAGGCTGTCAAACTTGGCCTCGCCGCGAATGAAGCCGTGAAATTCGACCTCGATATTTTGCCCGTAAAGGTCTTCGGAAAAGTCGAAAAAATGTGGCTCAAGTAGTTCCTTGGGCGGATCGAATGTCGGACGAATGCCAAGGTTCGCGGCACCATTGAGCACGCGGCCATCCGGCAACCGCCCTTTCACCGCATAAATGCCATATCGTGGGCGCAGATAATGGCCCATGTCGATGTTGGCGGTAGGATAACCCAACAGCCGGCCGTTTTTATCGCCATGTTGGACAACCCCTTCGACGGCGAACGGCCGGCTGAGCAAGGCGGTCGCTATGGCGCAGTCTCCATCCTTTAACGCATTACGAATTCGGCTTGACGAAATAACGCCGCTGGCATCGACTACCGGGCCCATGGCAATGGAGGATAGCCCGTTGGCGCTGCCAAATTCACGCAGCACATCAATATTCCCGCCGCGCGCCTTTCCAAATGTAAAGTCCTCACCGGTCACGACTGTTGCAACACCCAGTCGTTCAATCAGCAAAAGGGTGATGAAATCTTTGGCGCTGGTCGCAGCCAGTTCGGCGTCGAAATCGAACACCAGCATCGCGTCGGCTCCGGCGTTTTCGAAAAGGCGCTGGCGCTGGTCAAGCGTTGTCAGCCGAAACCAAGGCGTTTGCGGCGCAAAGAAACGGACAGGGTGTGGGTCAAAAGTGGCGATTATAGCGGGACGGCCGGCTGCCCTTGCCTGTGCAATCGCTTCGCCTGCAACCGCCTGATGCCCGAGATGAAAGCCATCAAAATTGCCAAGCGCGACCACGCCGCTACGCAATTCGTCGGGCATCCGGTCTTTGGCAGAAAGGCGGGGGATATTCATCGATACAAAACCGCAGCCCTGAGGAGCAATCGCACCGCGATTGCGTTCGTCGAAGGGCATTTCTCCGCAGAACGCAATGCTTGACCGATGGGCGTCCTTCGACTTTCGCCAGCGCGATGCGCCGACTGCTCAGGACTGCGGTTTATCAGACAGATCATTGCGATTCAACCCTCGGCACCAAACCAGCGCGAATGATGCGAAGCGCGTTTTCGCCCATGGCTGCGCGGATTTCTTGCTCCGTAAAACCTTCATCCATTAACGCCTGCGTGACTTGAACCAGTTGCGAGGTGTCGAAACGAACCGTGGTCGCGCCGTCATAATCAGACCCCAACGCTACATGGCCGATGCCAACCAGATCGCGGACATGCTTCATCGCCTTGGCAGCCGCGCGAGGGGATGTTTCGCAGATTGCACCCTCCCAATAGCCGATGCCGACAATGCCGCCGGTTTTGGCAACGCCGCGTATTTCGTCATCGGTTAGGTTGCGGTTGACCTTGCATGTTGCCTGCACGCCGCCATGGCTCGAAACGACTGGCCGCGTTGCCAGCCCAAGCAGTTCGGCTACGCCTGCATGGCTAAGATGCGCAATGTCGATAATCATGCCCTTGGCTTCCATCCGGCGCACGATGTCGCGGCCAAAGGGTGTAAGTCCGCCTTTTTTAAGGCCATGCATCGATCCGGCCACTTCATTGTCGAAGAAATGGGTCAGCCCAGCCATCCGGAACCCGGCATCATAAAGCCGGTCGAGGTTGGCCGCTTTGCCTTCGAGGTTGTGCAATCCCTCAATGGTCAGCATCGTGCCAACGACTTTTTGGTCTTTCTGCCGCGCGGCAAGCAAGCCGTCGACCTGTATTGCGGTGTTTACAGCCTTAACCGCGCCATTTGACCGAGCCACCGCGTCGTTGCGCTTAGCAGCATGGTAAAGCGAGCGTTCGACAAGTGAGCCCCATGTCTTCACTGGCTGCAACTGGGCAACGGTCAACAATGTTATGTTGTCGGTCTCGTCGCTGTTTCCGTCATAATTTTGTCCTTTCGGCGTCTTCGTTACGGACGAAAACAACTGCAACGCGACATTACCCTCTTGCAGGCGCGGCAAGTCCATATGGCCGCGCGTCGCCGCGTCATTGAGATCGCGATTCCACATCAACGTGTCACTGTGCAGATCGACAATGTTCAACGTGCGATGCAACGCCATTGCCTGGTCACTGACTTGAATGAGCGGCTTGCCGTCAATCTGGTTCATTGACCCTTCGACATAGCCGGGGGCAAAACCGAAAAAGCCGACAAGCGCAGCGCCAATCAACGTCAGCGGAATCCAGTATTTCTTGCGCATATTCCCCCCTAGAAGCGCGACTAAGCCGGCTTACGTACCAGCGTTACAAAGTTGAACGCCGGCGCATCACCGGCCGCAGCATGTGACTCACGGGCAATTTCCTCCCACTTGGACATGTCCCAAGCAGGAACGGCCGCATCTCCTTCGGGACTGGCTGCAATTTCAGTGAGTTCAATGCGGTCGGCGAGCGGCAGAAACAGATTGTAAATCTCGGCTCCGCCAATGACGCAAACATGCGGGCCATTGGCAAGCTTCAGCGCGCCTTCGACCGAATACGCGACCTCGGCGCCGTCTTCTTCCCAACCGGAGTTGCGCGTCAGCACGATATGACGGCGGCCTTCCAGCAAGCCAGGTAGACTGTCAAATGTCTTGCGGCCCATAATCATTGGCCGCCCCTTGGTGACCTGTTTAAAATGTCTCAGGTCAGCCGGGATATGCCAGGGCATTCCCCCATCCCTCCCGATAGTTCCATTGGCGGCGCGGGCGAGGACAAGAACGATTTCGGGGTGATTCATTTGGGGTTCTTGCCGACTTTTTACGACCGATACAAGCGGGTGACGTGGCCTATTTTACGCCCGGCGCGCGCTTCGGCCTTGCCATAGAGATGAAGATGCGCCGCAGGGTCTGCCAGTATCTGCATAAAACGGTCAGCATCATGCCCGATCAGATTTTCCATTTCGACCCGTTCAGCAACCGTTTCCGTACTGCCAAGTGGCAGTCCGCAGATCGCGCGGATGTGGTTTTCGAACTGGCTCGTGGTTGCGCCTTCGATGGTCCAATGCCCGCTATTGTGCACGCGCGGCGCGATTTCATTGAATAAGGGGCCTTGGGCGCTCGCAAAAAATTCAGCGGTAAACACGCCGACATAATCAAGGGCGGCTGCTACCGAAGCGGCCATATCGCGTGCAGCTGGCTGCTGGCTTTCGACCAATATTCCGGCTGGCAAATTTGATGTCGATAATATGCCGTCAATATGTAGGTTGCGTGAGCTGTCCCAGAACCGAATGTCACCATCCTGGCTGCGCACCAATATCACGGAGAATTCGGCGTCAAACGGCACCAACGCTTCGGCAATTAACGGCTGCGCCCCCGTCCGTGTCCAAGCTCCCGCAATATCTTCCTGCGCCATGATGCGCGACTGGCCTTTGCCGTCATATCCCATGCGGATTGTCTTCAGGATGCACGGTATACCAACGGACTCAATCGCCGCCGGTAACGCGCTCTCGTCTTGTGCCACTGCAAATGCCGCAGTTTTCCCACCGAGGCTGCGGACAAAATCCTTTTCAGCGGCCCGATCCTGCGCAACCTCAAGCGCCTTGAGTGGCGGATAGACCGGAACAAAGTCAGTTATGGATTTGAGCGGCGTCACTGAAACATTTTCAAATTCAAAAGTCACCACATCGCATGCTTGCGCGAATATCTTCAGCGCCGCCAGATCATCATAATCAGCAACAGTAAATTGCGCAGCCACATCGCACGCGACATTGTCCCCGGGGGGCGCGTAAATATGGCATCGATATCCCAGTTGCGCCGCAGCGACGGCGAGCATGCGGCCAAGCTGGCCGCCGCCCAATATTCCAATTGTCGAACCGGGGGACAATACACTCATTGGGGGAACCTTCACTCAGGCGTTTCGGCGACCGAAGCGGTTTGTGCTGCGCGCCATGCTTCCAGACGCGCGGCGAGGCCAGCGTCTTCATTGGCGAGCATCGCTGCGGCAAGCAAAGCCGCATTGGTCGCACCAGCCTTGCCAATGGCCAGTGTGCCGACAGGGATTCCTGCGGGCATCTGGACGATCGACAACAGGCTGTCCATGCCATCAAGCGCCTTCGACTGCACAGGTACGCCCAGCACCGGCAACCGCGTCATCGACGCCGCCATGCCAGGTAAATGTGCCGCACCGCCAGCACCCGCAATGATGCATTTCAGGCCTCGATCCACCGCGCTCTTTGCGTAGTCATACAAGCGTTCTGGCGTACGGTGCGCGGAAACTACCTTGCACTCGTGCGGGATCTGGAGCTCGGCCAATGTCGCCGATGCCTCGCGCATCGTTTCCCAATCAGAGCGGCTACCCATGATGATGCCAATAAGCGGCGCTGCTTCGGTCATTGGTCACTCCCCCGACACATGTGATGTCATGGGCCTTAGCGTTGTGACAACCGACGCGCAATCCAACAACGACGTCTTTGGACCAAACACCCTCACCGGGAAATTAACTGTAAACTCTTGCTTTTAAGCAGAAATCTGGTTTGAAATCATAAACTAATAGGGTATTCGGCATGTTAGAATCTTTCGGACAGTCGATCTTGAAAAACAATGCCGTAAAAATGCCACGTGTCGGAAAGACGCCCCCGCAATCGGCCTTGGAACGCGAGAATAGAGCGCTTAAGGCCCGACTGGCAAAGTTGGAAAGGCTTGTGGTGTGCGACACGCTAACGCCCTTATTCAACAGACGACATTTCATGGATGAATTGAGCCGATGGTGTTGGCGTACGCATCGTTATGGTGGTGAATATGGGCTATTGTTTATCGATGTCGATAATTTGAAAAGCGTCAACGACGGCCATGGTCATCTGGCGGGTGACATTATGCTGACTGCCGTTGCCAAGGCCCTCTTGGCGTCCGTAAGACGGTCAGACGTCGTCGCACGTGTCGGTGGGGACGAGTTCGCCATATTGTTGGACAGCATTCCTGCAAGCATCATCGCCGGAAAAGCCGCAAACATCACAGAAGCTGTGGCCAAACTTGAAATTCCCTATCAGGGCCATTGCTTGATACCGAATGTCTCCGTCGGCTTCACCCCGCTCGAGGCGGGCGTCAAACCCGTGGAACTATTATTGCGTGCTGATCGCTCGATGTACGCTGCAAAACAGGCAAAGGGCATGGATCAAGATCGCTAGCGCGGACAGTTGCCCCCGCGGTCAACGCTCGGACAGATAATAATAGTCGCCGTTCAAATTATCATCCAGTTCATACACGATGGGCTGACCAGTCGGGATTTCGAGGCCGCTTATGTCGGCGTCGGAGATGCCGGACAAGTGCTTGACCAGAGCACGCAAACTGTTGCCATGTGCAGAAATCAGGACAGTCTTGGCGGCCTTTAGCTCGGGCACGATGGCGCTCGTCCAATACGGGAGTACGCGGTCGATAGTGTCTTTCAAGCTTTCCGACGCGGGAATAGAAATGCCTGCATAGCGCGGATCAGAGGCCAGATCATAAGGCGATCCAGCATCAAGCGGCGGCGGCGGAATGTCGAAACTGCGGCGCCAGATCCTGACCTGATCATCGCCATGCTTTGCGGCTGTTTCCGCCTTGTCGAGTCCCGTCAGCCCGCCATAGTGCCGCTCGTTCAATTGCCAGTTCTTGGTCACCGGCACCCACAAACGCCCCATGGCCTCAAGCGCGAGGTTGAGCGTTTTGATCGCGCGCGTCTGGACGCTGGTAAAGGCGGTGTCGGGCGTGATGCCCTTTGCCTTCATGAGTTCTCCCGCTGCCCAAGCCTCCGACGCGCCCTTTTCGGTAACGTCTACATCCCACCAGCCGGTAAAGCGGTTTTCAAGGTTCCATTGCGATTGGCCATGGCGGATGAGGATAAGTTTTGGCATGAAAAGTTCCTGTTCTATTCGGGCGCGCCCTAGCGCAATCTGTCTAGATCGCCAAGGTCATGAAACGGCTGAAGGGATCCTCGACATAATTACCAAATGGCGCGCAATATTTAAATCCATGCGCTTCATATAGCGTGCGCGCTGGCAAAAAGCCCTCGGACGACCCTGTCTCAAGGCTGAGCCTATGGTAACGTCGACGACGACCCTGCGAAATGATGTGAATCAACATTGCTGCGCCCACACCCTTGCGCAGATGGTCGCCATGTGTGCGCATAGACTTGATTTCGCCATGATCGTTCGAAAGCTCTTTAAGCGCACCACAGCCCGCAAGCTTTTCGCCGTCCCATATCGACCAGAAAGTGACATCGGGGGCGTTCAGCCCGTCAAAATCGAGGAAATGGCAGCTTTCCGGCGGAGAATTTGCAAGCATTCCGGCAAAATGCGATTCGAGAAGCGCGCGTATTTCCACGCCGGTCAGGTCGTCTTCGATGATGCGCATAACTGCTGTTCAAACCATCTCCGCAAGCGTTGCCAAACATTCGCGCGCCAGTAACCGGCACCGTTCGGGGGACCAGCCCTGTTCTGGATCATTGCCATGGACAGTGTCTTTATACGGCATTTCAAGCGTCATCGACACGCACTGGTGCGATGGGCCAAAGCGTTCGGCCAGCTGATTGGTGGACATCGACAGATTGGCTTTCCCAGGCTCGGCTTTTGAATAGCCTAATGCAGTCTGGAAATCCGGCGTGCGCGCGGCAAGGCGGTTGATGAAGGCGTTATAGCGGTCGCCCTGATCATCGGTCCAAGACGGGATGCCCTCAAATCCAGCCATGAACGCCGCTGGAATGGCTTCATCGCCATGGATATCCATCGCCCAATGCACACCTTTATCATCCATAGCATTTCGGATGCCAAGCACTTCTGGGCTGCGTTCGGCCGACGGTTCGGCCCATTCGCGGTTCAGGTTCACGCCAAGATAATTGGTCCGCAAATGCCCGCGGCAGCTTCCGTCGGGATTACAGTTTGGCACGATATGCAAACGGCATTTTTCCAACAGCACGCGTGTATGCGGGTCGCTGAGGTCCGTGAGCATATCGAGGGCACCTTCCATCCAATATTCGGCCTGCGTCTCGCCGGGATGCTGGCGCGCGTATAGCCAGACCTGCGTTTCGCCACTGCCCATTTCGAGGCAATCGATCGGCTGCCCCTCTAGGCTGTGGCCAAGGCAACGATAGGTCACGCCTTCAAGCGATGCAGTCTCGGCGACAAGGTCATGGTGCCGTTCCATGCTATAAGGTGCGAAATAGGCAAACCACGCGATGTCGCTTGCAGGCGTGTAACGGATGGTCAGAGTGCCGCCAGCTTCGGCCTTGTCATAACCCGTGTCGGCGCGGCTCCAGAAATCGCGGTCTTCCGAAACGCATGCGCGATAATCAGGCCAGCCACCAGGATAGGCGCTGCTTTCGAGTCCGGTGATTCGCAATTCCAGTTCTTCGCCAGCGGTGCAAGCAACGCGAAAATGGAACCATTGCGCAAATTCCGAATCCTTGTCCTTGCGGATGGTAAGCGTCGCCATATTGCCATCCATGGCGTGGACGATGATATTGCCACTGTCGAAAGCGGCGTTGATGTCAGTAATCGGCATATTGGGTTCGCTCTCGCTCGCAAGGCGGTACCTGCCCACTCCCCCACCCGGCCACCCGGCCACCCAACAAGCGTAACCTGAATGGGGTGGCCTTGTGGGGGAGTGGGCAGGTACCGCAATTAATTCTAAGGTATGCGAATAGTCTCACCAGACACGCCGGGGAAGTCCTTAAACAATGCTTCGGCCAATTTAGAAGCCGCAATCCCCGGTTGCGCCGCAGGAGAACCTGCCTTGGCAGCTTGAACCGCCGTCCCTTCCCAAATGACCAACTGGTCGCTGCGCCGCAGAATGCGCACGCCAAGCGTCGTTTGCACCTGAGTCGCCGAACCGCCGCCCAAATTGATGCCAAGGCCGACCCCCAAGCCTGAGCCATAACCGCCCGTAGAACCGCCAACACCCACAGAAACTGGCGAGCGGCGCTCGGGGCGAATCGTTGTCGCACCGAAACGCACCTCGGCAATAACATCCGACTGGCCGCCATCATTGCGATATCCGACCCGCTGCATCTCGCGTGCTACTGCAGCTAGATATGGCGACCCAGCCAGCGATCGGTCGGATACCGATTCGCCTACAAGTGTCACCATAAAGCTGCCGGTTCCATAAGGCACGTTATCCGCGACTCGGTTAAAGCGCGTGACCTCAACAGGGCCAGTTGGCACAACGCAAGCGGTGAGAAGGGAAAGCGCAAGAAGCGGTAAAAGCCGGGCAGTTTTCATTTGGACATCCTTAAACCTGTCTTATGCCATATCAAGCGATGTATGTGGGCTGAATCCGCAAACACGGCCAATCACGCTTGACTTTACGGTGCCTGCCCCATAGGAGCGCGCCTTCAATTCAAAGCTTCATGCATTTATTAGACGGGTAAATCCGATGAAAGTCGTTAATTCTCTGAAGTCGCTCAAGGGCCGCCATCGCGACAACCGCGTGATTCGTCGTCGTGGCCGGACCTATGTCATCAACAAGACCCAGCCACGTTTCAAAGCGCGTCAGGGTTAATTTGGCCCTACCTGCGTTACGCAGGTAGTTGGTTCAGGCAAAACGCCGCTCCGAAGAAGTTCGCGGGCGGTTTTTTTGCGTCTTCTTGCCTTTCAGGATGATTGCATGACCAAGATTACAACCGTTGTGTTTGATGTCGGAAAAGTCCTGTTCGAATGGGACCTGCGCTATTTGTTCGCAAAGCTGATCGACGACACAGACGAACTCGAATATTTCGTAACGCATATTGTCACGCCTGAATGGCATTATCAGCATGACGCTGGACGGTCGCTTGAGGATATGGTTGCGGAGCGTATCACTGAATTTCCGCAATATGCTGACCTCATTCGCGCGTATGCGGCCCGAATCACCGAGACGATCCCTGGTCCTGTTGCCGGCACGCATGAAATTGTGGGTGAACTGGCGCACGCCAACATCCCGTTATTTGTCATCACGAACTTCGGGGCGCAATTTTGGGAACGTTTCCGGCCAGCCCAACCCATTTTCGACCATTTCGACGATATCCTTGTGTCGGGCGTTGAAAAGCTCATGAAACCCGACCCTGCAATTTACGCCCTCGCGCTCGAGCGCTTTGGGTTGCAGTCGGGTGAAGCCATTTTTATCGATGACAATCACGACAATGTCGTGAGTGCCCGCAATAATGGCTTTGCCGCGCATTATTTTACCGATGCGGCGTCGCTTCGAACCGAATTGGTTGCGCTCAATATATTGCGCTAAATTTTTGCTCGCAGAGGCGCGGAGGCTGCAGAGAAGAAAATTATCATCTCTGCGCTCTCCGCGCCTCTGCGTGAACCAAAAAACATCGGCGCAGCCCTTCCCTTCACCGCCCGTCTGTGCTTAAGCGACCGGCGAAACACTCCATTCCCGAGGACGTAATTTCCCATGAATATCCATGAATATCAGGCCAAAGAACTGCTCGCAAAATTCGGCGTGGCCGTGCCTGCCGGCATCGCAGCGTTAAGCGTCGAAGAAGCCATTGCCGCTGCCAAGCAATTGCCCGGCCCTTTATATGTGGTAAAATCGCAAATTCATGCAGGCGGTCGCGGCAAAGGCAAGTTCAAGGAGCTTGGCCCCGATGCAAAGGGCGGCGTGCGGTTGGCGTTCAATCTGGACGAGGTTGAGGCCCATGCAAAGGAAATGCTCGGCAATACATTGGTGACAATCCAGACTGGGCCAGAAGGCAAGCAGGTCAATCGCCTTTACATCACTGACGGCGCAGATATTAAACAGGAATTCTACCTGGCCTTGCTCGTTGACCGTGCAACAAGCCGTATCGCAGTTGTCGCATCGACCGAAGGCGGCATGAACATCGAAGATGTCGCGCATGACAGCCCTGAAAAAATCCACACGATCGTCATCGACCCGGCGACTGGACTTCAGCCACATCACGGCCGCAGCGTCGCAAAAACGCTTGGCTTGACTGGCGACCTTGCCAAGCAGGCGCAGACAGTCCTTACGGGCCTGTACAACGCGTTCATCGGCACTGACGCCGAGCAAATCGAAATCAACCCACTCGCGGTGTGCGAAGGCAAGAATGGCGACGAGCTTTTGGTGCTTGATGCCAAGGTCAGCTTCGATGGCAATGCCATGTTCCGGCACAAGGACCTCGCCGAACTGCGCGATCTGACCGAAGAAGACCCTGCCGAGGTTGAAGCGTCGGAATATGACCTTGCCTACATCAAACTCGACGGCAACATCGGCTGCATGGTCAATGGCGCTGGCCTTGCCATGGCGACGATGGATATCATCAAGCTGAATGGCGAGTTTCCCGCTAACTTCCTCGACGTCGGCGGCGGCGCATCGAAGGAAAAGGTGACCGCAGCATTCAAGATCATCCTCAAGGATCCAGCCGTAAAGGGTATCTTGGTCAACATTTTCGGTGGCATCATGAAATGCGATATCATCGCCGATGGTATTGTCGCGGCTGCAAAGGAAGTGAATCTCTCTGTCCCGCTCGTGGTGCGTCTTGAAGGCACCAATGTGCAGCAGGGCAAGGATATCCTCGCCAACAGCGGCCTTCCCATCGTGTCAGCAAACGACCTTGGCGATGCCGCAGAGAAAATTGTAGCAGAGGTGCGCAAGGCGGCGTAAGATAGTGTCATGTCGGAAACGGTCGAAAATCTGATGCTCGAACATCTCAAGCGTTTTCAAGCTACGCTTGAGCGTATCGAAAACAAAATCAGCGAATTGACCACCCGGCAGAATGAAACGCACTCGGCGGTAATCGGCCTTCGACGCGATCAAGCTCAAGATGCTGAAGTCTCGGCGCATTTACAAGTGCAACTTGACGCCGTTCGCGAGCGGTTGGACCGGATTGAACGTCGGATAGAAATCACAAATTAGGGACCGGCGTCGTTCAAACAATTACGTCGGATTTCATAACAGATGTGCTTGACGTTCACGTAAACGTCAAGCATAGGCACATGAGATTGGACGGGCATCCACCTGTCACATTGAGTCGGTATGGAAGGATGAGCACATGAAGATCATCGTCCCCGTTAAGCGGGTCATCGATTATAACGTAAAACCGCGGGTTAAGGCCGATGGTTCGGGTGTGGACCTGGCTAACGTCAAAATGAGCATGAACCCGTTTGACGAAATCGCGGTCGAAGAAGCACTGCGTCTGCGCGAAAAAGGCGTGGCAACTGAGGTTATCGCGGTGTCGATCGGACCAGATAAGGCCCAAGAAACACTTCGCACAGCGCTCGCGATGGGCGCGGATCGCGCGATTCTCGTCGTTGCAGAAGATGTCGAGCCGCTCGCGGTTGCCAAGATCCTTGCGAAGATCATGGACGAAGAACAGCCTGGTCTCGTTATTTTGGGCAAGCAAGCCATTGACGATGACAGCAACCAGACAGGCCAGATGCTCGCTGCGTTGACTGGCCGTCCGCAAGGCACCTTTGCCAACACGGTAAACGTGTCTGGCGACGAGGTGCACGTGGCCCGCGAAGTCGATGGCGGTTTGCAGACATTGTCGCTCAAAATGCCAGCCATCATCACGACGGACCTGCGTTTGAACGAGCCACGTTATGCGTCTTTGCCAAACATCATGAAGGCAAAGTCAAAGCCACTCGCGCAAAAGACCCCTGCCGATTATGGCGTTGATGTGAGCCCGCGCCTCAAAACACTAAAGGTTGTCGAACCACCAGTGCGTAGCGCCGGTATCAAGGTTGCCGACGTCGATGCGTTGGTTGCAAAGCTCAAGGAACTGGGAGTGGCCGCATGAAGACCCTCGTTTATGCCGAACATGACAATGCATCATTGAAGGATGCAACGTTGGCGGTCGTGACCGCTGCATCGCAAATTGGCGAAGTGCATATCCTGGTCGCTGGATCAGGCTGCGGCGCTGTCGCAGAACAGGCAGCCAAGATCGCTGGCGTGAGCACGGTCCATGTCGCTGATGACGCTGCTTATGCGCAACAATTGGCCGAAAATGTCGCGCCGTTGGTGGCATCGTTGATGGCAACGCATGACGCATTTTTGGCACCTGCCACTTCGAACGGCAAAAATATCGCGCCACGCGTCGCCGCTTTGCTCGACGTCATGCAGATATCGGACATTCTTTCGGTTGAAAGCGCAGACACGTTCACGCGGCCAATCTACGCGGGTAACGCCATTGCCACTGTGCAATCCTCCGACGCCAAGAAGGTGATCACCGTTCGCGGCACTGCCTTTGCCAAGGCAGAGGCCAGCGGCGGATCGGCTACCATCGAAGCGGTCACTGGCGGCGGCGATTCAGGTACGTCGACATTCGTCTCGGCCGAGATCGCCAAGCAGGAACGTCCTGAACTCACGTCTGCCAAGATCATCGTGTCTGGCGGACGCGCGCTGAAGGATGCCGACACCTTTGCGGCAACCATCTTGCCTTTGGCTGACAAGCTTGGCGCTGGTGTTGGCGCAAGCCGCGCTGCGGTCGATGCAGGCTTTGTGCCCAATGATTATCAAGTCGGGCAGACAGGCAAGATCGTCGCGCCAGAGGTGTATATCGCGGTCGGTATTTCCGGCGCGATCCAGCATCTCGCGGGTATGAAGGACTCAAAGATCATCGTCGCGATCAACAAAGACGAAGACGCGCCGATCTTTCAGGTGGCGGATATCGGATTGGTCGGTGACCTGTTTACGCTGGTCCCAGAGCTGGTGAGCAAGCTGTAAACGATTGTAATAAATTAAAAATATATCGAGGGCGGCCAGAAATGGTCGCCCTTTTTGCTTGCGGATGGCGCATCATTTTGTCTAGCATCCCTCACATGAAAAAAGCACTTCTGATTTGGCTCACTGCCATCGCCGTAGCATCGCCATCCTCCATTTCTGCTGCACCGCCTGCGCCCCTGATATTGAAACCTTCCTCCAAATGGCAGGTAAATTACGCCGATGATCAATGCCGACTTGCGCGTCAATTTGGTGAGGGCGAAGAAGCGGTCTTGTTATTCATGGACCGCTATGGTCCGGGCGAATATTTTCGCCTGACCATTGCTGGTAAGCCAATCAAGATAAGTGCCGAAAAAGGCGAGGCGCAGGTACAGTTCGGGCCGACGGAGCAAGAACAGCAACTTTCCTTTTTAAATGGCAATCTTGGTAAGCAGCCTGCATTGGTGTTTGCGGGCAACGAGCGCATTGCCCCGCTGAGCGCACTGGAGCTTTTGGCAAAGAAAAATCAGTCTCAAAAAGAGCCAGTTCCGCTCCAGCCGATTAGTGACGAACGTATGACCGCAGTGAAATTTGTGCGTTTAGGCAAGCCGCTGCGTAAACCTGTGATGCTTGAAACGGGACCGATGCGCGCGCCCTTGGGCGCGCTAGATAAATGCATCGACAATTTGATGACGACATGGGGCGTGGATGTTGAAAAGCACAAGAACATAAGCCGCCGGGCACGGCCGCTGCAATCGCCGGGGGAATGGATTAAATCTTTTGACTATCCACGCGACATGCTCTTTGCCGGACAGCCAGCCCTGGTAAGTTTCAGATTAAGTGTGGGGGCCGATGGCGTACCTACCGCCTGTCATATTCAGGTTACGACGCGGGCTAAGTCGTTTGACGACGCAGTATGCAAATCCGTTATGAAGCGCGCGCGGTTTGAGCCAGCGTTGGATGCGCAAGGCCAGCCACTCGCGTCCTTTTATCAAAACTCGGTTCGGTTCGAGATACTTTAAACGTTCAAAACCCGCTGAGAAAGCTCGCGAGATTGTCGCCCAACGCGTCCACGGCATAGCCGCCCTCGGTAACTATGACCGTTGGCAACCCCACAGCCGCGATGTCGCTGGCCAATATCGCGTAATCATGGGTTTGAATCGCGAAATTTGCGATTGGGTCACCGGCAAAAGTATCCGCGCCAAAACTGACGATCAGCAAACCCGGCGCAAAGCGCGCGATCGCGTCCAGCGCCTTTGCCTGCGCGGCGCGAAAAGCGGTTAGCGTCGTGCCTTGCGGGAGCGGAAAATTCAACGTCGCCCCTTCCCCTTCGCCCTCGCCGCGCTCATCGGCATGTCCCCAGTAGAATGGAAAGTCGGTGGCCGGGTCAGCGTGCACTGACCCGTAGAACACATCGCCGCGGTCCCAGAAAATATCCTGAGTGCCATTGCCGTGGTGATAGTCGATATCAAGGATCGCAACGCGCTCGATTCCTGCATCGCGCGCCGCCTGTGCCGCGACAGCGGCCTGATTGATGAAGCAGTAACCACCGAGATAATCCGCACCGGCGTGATGCCCCGGGGGGCGACACAGACCAACCGCAACGCTATCGCCAGCCAATACTGCGTCCAGTGCCGATAAGGCGCACTGCGTACTCCAATAGGCCGAAGTCCAGCTGTCAGCTGTCAAAGGTGTTGAACTGTCCATGCTATACCGCCCCGCAAGTGCATCAATGCGGGTGAGGTTCAAATTCCGCCGACCAACCACTGGCCAGACATAGCCCAAGACGTCACCCTGCCTGCCTGCTGCAACCCAGCGGGCGTGTGCTGTCTTGAGATATTCAATATACCCTGCGTCATGCACCCTCAATATCGGCGTGTCCTGATGGTCGGTGGGCGATTCTATTGCGTGCAATTGTGCGCAAAAAGCCTCGGCGCGTGCGGGCGTCTCGGCATAAGGAACAAAGGCTCCATTATGCAGCTCTTGCGTCGGTGCATGGGCAAGTTGGCGAGGGTCAAAAAACAGACGCATATCGAAGGCTATTCCATGTTGGGTCGTCCAATCGCATAGCGTCCCAATACAGGCTTTGCGAGTGCTTGCGCGATGCGCGGAAATATCCGATGGCACCGCGCATGACCACAGTCGAAATTTCAGCGAATCTGCATTATAATCTGCCAAATCCAGCCGATGTCCTGTTGGCGGTCGAAGCCATTCCTATGGACGACCAGCGGCTGATTACCGATTTGCTCAAGGTCAAAGGTGATTGTTCACCGCTCAAGACAATTGAGGGGATGGATGGCTTGGGCAGGCGCACATGGTTGCATGCGCAAGGGCGCATCGACATCAGCTATACCGCAACCATTGCCATCGACCGCGCAGCGACGGATATTCAAGGCCGCGACACCGTACCGCATCTGGATTTGCCGCCTGCCTATATCGAATATCTGATGCCAAGCCGTTATTGCCCGTCCGACCGGCACGAAAATTTTGTCGTCACGCGCTTTGATGGCGCAACCAAGGGCGACCAGATTTTGCAGATGGCCGAGTGGATTTACCAGAATATCGCATATGCGCCCGGTTTTTCACCTATTGGAGCGACTGCCACAGACACTTTCATTTCGCGGCGCGGTGTGTGCCGCGACTTTGCCCATCTGCTGATCGCCTTTGCGCGGGCAGCTGACGTGCCTGCACGCATGGTGTCGGCTTATGGCCTTGGCATCGACCCACCCGACTTTCATGCGGTGGTTGAGGTATATCTTGAGGGACACTGGTACCTTGTTGACCCCACCCGCCTCGCGCCCGAAGAACATCTGGTCCGCATCGCCGTCGGCCGTGATGCAACCGATATCAGCTTTATGACTATTTTCGGTACTGCCAATATGATTTCGCAATCCGTGAACGTCCATCTGGCAGACTTGCAGACATAGCGGTTTTGTGTTATAACGTACGTATGAACGAAACTGTCAAAATCATTAAGGTCGGCAACAGCGCCGCGATTATCTTGCCAAAGCGCGACCTTGATCGGCTGCAAGCCAAGGTGGGTGACGTTTTGACGAAGCTTGATACCGAAAGCGGGCTTGAGCTGAAACGCTATGATGCCGATTTCGATGCCCAGATGCAGGTTGCCCGTGATGTGATGGCAAAGCGGAAGCGTGCTCTTCGCGAACTCGCCAAATAAGTCTCGTCCATGTCACGACAATGGATCTGGGTGACGCTAGACGTTGCCATTGCCGCCCACGCAGAACAAATTGCGGAACATGGTGGCGGCGAAGGCATACGCGAAGCTGGATTGCTGGAAAGTGCCATGGCGCGTCCCCAAAATCTTGCGCTCTACAGCAATCCCGATTTAAGCGAACTGGCGGCGAGCTACGCATATGGCATTGCCCGCAATCACCCATTTGTTGACGGAAACAAACGCACGGCCGCGGTAGTCAGCGAAACTTTTCTGGTACTTAACGGCGGAACCCTTCTAGCAACTGATGCCGAGTTGGTCGTCGCGTTTATCGCCCTCGCCGCCGGAGAATTGTCCGAGGACGAGCTTGCCGACTGGTTCCGAAGCCATCTCGCTTAAGGCAAAAGGTCCGACGGCAGCGTGGGTTCGCTCAATATCTTCTCCATCCGGCGCCAGCGTTCGGTCTCGTCCGGATTGCCGCGCTCGATATAGCCCCGAACCAGGTCCTTCCCCCAGCCATAATTGATCACATAACTGCGATAATGATCGGTAAAGCCGATGGATTGTTCAGCGCGCGCTGGCGAGAGCAACAGATATTTCTGCGTCAATTCCAGTGCCTGCGGTCGCGTGATTTCACCGTCGAGATACATTTTCGCGATTGTCAAACGTGCGCCTGACAACGCTTCGGTCATCTGCTGCATTTTCCAAAATGCCTCGGCACCATTCGGGTCGAGCCCGGCCAACGGATAGAGAACATCGCGTTCATAGGCCAAACGCTCTTTCGCCGGGAACGCAAGGTCAATGCCGTAATTCGCGCTACCTTCGGACAGCACGCTCGTTGGGCTGTACAAAGGATTGACCTCATATTCGTTCCAGCCATTTTTGCGCGCCAAACGCTCTTCGACCAACAGGTTCAGCACATGGTGGCCAGGATATCCTTCGTGACATCCAAGGTCCACCGCACGGCTGATACGGATGGGAAGGTCGGTGTTAATCTGAATCAGGCTTTTATAATTGCCCTTGTAATAATTGTATCCCGACCACGGTTTGCCGGTCACAAATTCCATGTCAAATGTCTCGCCAGCAGGCAGGTTGATATGCCGGGCCGTGCGGCGTTTGCATTCGGCAATAGCTGCATCAAACACCGGCTTCAGCCGGTCTTTGGGAATGGCATATTGCTCGTTAAAGCTATCCACGCGCATCGCGAGCTCGCCGTTGCCCGGAACAAGCTTTTCAAGGCCCGCAAGCATTGCGTCATAATGCGCCAAAGGCTTTAAGGCAGGTACAGTCGCAAACTGCCCTTTCGCTTCATCATCGAATGAAAATTTGCGTCCCTGAAGCATCTGCAATCTTGTCTCTGCCGCGGCCAGCATACCGCGCAAGGCGAGCGCACGACGACGGTCCGGGGTATCTTTTATGCCTGGCAGGGCAGCATCAATTGCGGGCGTGAGTGCACGGGCCTCGGTAATCAATGCGGGCAGCGCGCGGGGATTGGCCTTCGCGGCGGCGAGTAACGCAGGCGGGCCATAATACGCATCGACATATTCCGCCTCATGCGTCCCTGCTTCCAACGTCAACCGAATATACGCATCGGATATGCTGGCAATCGACATTGTCTGCCCGACCGGTGATGCGTCCGACACAGGGGCAATCGTGCTGCAACCCGATGCGAGCAAGGCCAAAGGCAAGATATAAGCACGAACTTTCATGGGGAGACTCCGGATTGCTGATTGCGCGGGGTTGCCAGTCGTAAAACCATATACCCCAAGATTGCCGAAAGGATCGACCCCATAAGGACACCGATTTTCACGGCATCTGCTTGTTCAGGGCCCGTGAAGGCAAGGCCGCCGATAAACAGGCTCATCGTAAAACCAATGCCGCACAATAATGCCACGCCATAAACCTGAATCCAGCTCGCATTTGCCGGACGCACAGCGACACCCAATTTGACAGCGACCCAGACGCTCGCAAAAATGCCGACCTGCTTGCCAAGGAACAATCCAGCCGCAATGCCCAAGGGCAATGGCGCTGCTAATGCCGCCAGATTTGTACCTGCCAAAGACACGCCTGCATTCGCAAAGCCGAAGATGGGGACGATGAAAAAGGCGACTGGCTTTAACAATGCATGCTCAAGTCGGTGGAGCGGCGAATCTTCTGCATCGGGCGCGGCGAGCGTCCGGTGGAACGGAATGGCAAATGCGGCCATAACGCCTGCGATTGTCGCGTGCACGCCCGATAGCAAGGTCGCATACCACAACAGTGCCGCAAGTATCAGATAGGGCCAGAGGACATTTACACGCAGACGGTTCAGCGCCATCATCACCAGCCAGATCGCGCCTGCTGCAGCCAGTGCCATGATGTTCAGTTCAGCTGTGTAAAACAAAGCAATAATTGCAACCGCGCCCATGTCATCGACAATCGCAACCGTAGTCAGAAACAGCTTTAACGAAGCCGGTGCGCGGCTTCCCAGCAGCGCAAGCACGCCAATGGCAAATGCGATGTCGGTAGCAGCAGGTATCGCCCAGCCGCGTTGCAATGCAGCATCGCCGCCTGCGACAGCAAGATAGATCAGCGCCGGAACGATCATGCCTGCGGCCGCCGCTATCATTGGAAGCCGGCGATCGGCCCATGTTGCCAGATGTCCGTCAACAAATTCGCGTTTAATCTCCAAACCGACAAGCAGAAAGAAAACCGCCATGAACCCGTCGTTAATCCACAGATGGACAGTCATCGGGCCAAGTTTGGGTGTCAATATCGGCCCGGTTTCCGCATGGATGAAGTGGGCGTAATCTTGTGCAAAGATGGAATTGGCAAGAAGCATGGCCAGCGCTGCGGACGCCATCAACAATATGCCGCCCGCCGCTTCGCTTGCCAGAAACGCACGCAATGCAGAAGGGGCGCTGCGGTGAAATGGGTTTTTGGTCATAAACTTCCTATGCCCACGTGACCCTGTGATAGCAAGCAAAGGCAAATTATTGAGCAATACCCTTGCGTTAGCCAGTTAGCTTAGTCTAGAACCTTAGTTAAGGGGCAAGGACCATGGCCAACTTAATGCTGAAGAAAATTTTCATCGATTCTAAGATTTCGACCAAGGCGCAATTACCTCTTGAACTGACGGAGGGTCAAAAGGCTTGCCTGCGGCTCGTCGCGCAACATTACACGTCAAAAGAAATAGCCCGGGAGCTCGGCATTATGTAGGAGTTACAGGAAGCCCCGCGCCGATAGGCGGGCGCTGTGATTAGATGGCTCACAAACTCACGTAGCATTATTGCCAAAGCGACAACGCTTGGACTCTTTGTCACTCAGTTCATCGCCCCAGTGATAGAACGCAAAGTTAGTTCGCCTGATGTTATCGAAAGCGTCTCGATACTGAAGAAAACCGTAATGGACGACAGCGGCCTTCCGTTGGGCAATTTTTTGTCGATGACCTTGAATCAAGCCATCGTCCATATAGGCATAGCTCCATTGGTTATCGTTGGGACCGAGCGTTATATCGGTAGAGGCAACAGCATCACCTTCACCAATTCGCCCCTGTTCCGAAGGATTAAAGTTTCGGGGATCGCCTTGCACAATGATTATATCTCCGCACAAAGCGAGATCGTAAGCGGGCGTTCTACCACTGTTTTTGATATTATACGGCAATCTAGAAAAACCTTCATAAGATTGATTGACGCCCCCAGGTTCAACGCTGACATAGGCCCTCATTTGACGTTGTTCACTCGCTGTGCGCGCTTGGTCTTCTATTCTGCTTTTGATCTTCCCAGCAAATTCGGCTTGTCTTGCTTTGGAAGCAGCGCTGCGCGCAATGCTGTTAGCCTCTTGCATCGCCTTAGTAGCGTCACCTGTATCTTTGACGGCCTCGCGAGTAAGCATGATCTGCCAAAGCAAAAGACTGATACCGATGGCACTAGCAACTACGCCATAGAGCGTCCAGTTAGCCGATTTTTCAGCAGCCTTCGCAGCGCGCCATTGAGCGCACAGATCGCTTTCAGTTTCGCTTTTTGGATTATCGCAGGGGGTTTTTTCCACTACGGCAGGGGCGATGTTGGAGACGGTAGACAACGCCCGATTTTTATCGGCATAGCTATTCTGATAGGGCTGATACCGTTCTTGTGGATTTGGCAGGCCAGTTAAATATGAGCCCAGTCCAAATGCAATAAGCAGCGCAGCGATTAAAGCTGCAAATGTGAGGCCTCGATAGCCGCTAGGCATTGAAGCAAAAATGCAGCCGTAAA
>NZ_JBKJMB010000089.1:0-2139 GCF_046596595.1 Sphingorhabdus sp. | reverse complement strand
GGTCGACATCCTGCCTGACGACCGTTTTTTGTGTACGCACGCCGAATTTGAACTCTGGGCCAAAGACCGCAAGCAACTGCGCATGGAATATTTCTATCGCGATATGCGGCGCAAATCGGGCCTTTTGATGAACGGCGATGCGCCCGAAGGCGGGCAGTGGAATTTCGACGCAGAAAACCGCAAACCCGCAAAGCGCGATCTGGCGATGCCAAAGCCGCTAAATTTTGCGCCCAATGCAGTCACGCAGGAAGTGATTGCGATGGTCGAGGACCGCTTTAGCCGGAATATAGGCGAGACGGGCAAGTTCGGATTTGCCGTGACGCGGGCAGATGCGTTGAAGCAGCAGGAGCACTTTCTGGCGCATGCCTTGCCCTTTTTCGGGGATTATCAGGACGCGATGCTTACGGGCGAGCCGTTTTTGTGGCACTCCATCCTCTCCCCCTACATCAATGCAGGCTTGCTTGACCCGCTTGAGCTATGCCGTGCGGTGGAGGCGCAGTACCAAGCAGGCAAAGTGCCGATTAACGCTGCGGAGGGCTTTATCCGTCAGGTTATTGGCTGGCGCGAGTATGTACGCGGGATTTACTGGCATGCAGGCCCCGAATATGTGCAGAGCAATGCCCTTGCCGCCACTCGGCCCTTGCCCGAATTTTACTGGACGGGTGACACCGACATGCACTGCCTGTCGCAGACCATCGGCCAAACGATCGAACATGCCTATGCGCATCATATCCAGCGGCTGATGATCACCGGCAACTTCGCTTTACTCGCCGGGCTTGACCCCAAAGCGGTGCATGAATGGTATCTTGCGGTCTATGCCGATGCCTATGAATGGGTCGAATTGCCGAATAGCCTGGGCATGAGCCAGTTTGCAGATGGCGGGCTGCTGGCGTCCAAACCCTATGCCGCAAGCGGCGCCTATATCAACCGCATGTCCGATTATTGCAGCAGCTGCCGGTATGACGTGAAGCAACGCATTGGGCCCAAGGCATGTCCGTTCAACGCTTTGTACTGGGAGTTCATTGCGCGCAACGAAGACAAATTGCGCAAAAACCCGCGCATGGCGATGCCGTATAAAAACTGGGACCGCATGGCGGACACCGACAAAGTTGCGTTGCGGGCCCAAGCACAGCAATTTCTCGAAACACTTGGATAGTTTGGAAAAGCTGCTTATCTTGCAGCGCACAAGAATCACAAAAAAGCGGGCAAGGACGTAAAACATGGAATTGTTAGTAAGCACCGAATGGTTGGCTAAAGAAATCGGCGCGTCCGACTTGCGTGTGGTCGATGCAACCTGGTTCATGCCCGACGCAGGCCGCAATGCGCAGGCCGAGTATGAAGGTGGCCATATTCCATCGGCTGTCTTCATGGACTTGGAAGAGCTTGCCGATGGCAATAGCAGCTTGCCTAACACCTTGCCGCCGCCTGAAAAGTTTGCCAGCCGCATGCAATCGCTTGGACTTGGCGACGGTAGCCGCATCGTCGTTTACGACGACAGCCCGTTCAAATCGGCGACCCGCGCTTGGTGGATGCTCACATTGTTCGGCGCGCACGACGTCGCCATATTGGATGGCGGAATTGCCAAGTGGAAGGCCGAAGGACGTCCGCTCGAGACCGGCAAGCCCGCTTTGCGCCACCGTCACTTCACGGTTTGGAAAGATGACAAGGCCGTGCGCAACAAGGCGGACATGCTCGCCAATCTGCACAGCAAGGGAGCCGTCGTCGTCGATGCACGCGGCGCTGGCCGGTTTACCGGCGAAGAAGCCGAGCCACGCCCCGAAATGGGGTCGGGACATATTCCGGGCAGCCGCAACTTGCCCTTCAGCCAGTTGTTCAACGCCGACGGCACGTGGAAGCGCGGCGATGAACTCGCCCAAGCCTATAATGATGCCGGCGTTGATCTCAGCCAGCCGATGATCACGACATGTGGGTCAGGGATGACCGCAGCGGTTGTCCTGTTCGGCGCGCGGATGACGGGCAAGACTGATGTGTCATTATAGGCTTGGGCGAGTTCATCGCCGCGCTTCCACGTGCCGTCGGCGTTGAACAACTTGCCCTTCAGCCAGTTGTTCAACGCAGACGGCACGTGGAAGCGCGGCGATGAACTCGCTCAGGCCTATAACGATGCCGGCGTTGACC
>NZ_JBKJMB010000059.1:0-30534 GCF_046596595.1 Sphingorhabdus sp. | reverse complement strand
CTTTAATGACATAGCCGACTACCGTCACAAGATTTGCCAGATATAGCCCAGGATTTTGTTCATGCGCTTTGGCAGTGCCTCCGACGCGGGTCGTCTTGATTGCTCCCTTTTTATATCGGCTGCCGGATACGCGCTCTATCCAGCGTTGCACCCGTTTCCCTTGCCAGATGTAGCCAGCCGGTAAGTGCAGCAAGATATGCACATGGCCCCCGATGATTACGCCATGCTCCCGCGACCAAATATAGGCAATCTCGCCAACCGTTGTTTTACGCACATGGTCGCGCAATAGCGTTATCAGTCTGCCAATGGCTTTCGCAGCGTCGGCATCTGCTATGCCTTGTCGCTCCAGCCGGACGGTCAAATGTCGGGTTAGGGGCTTGCCAATGTTCAACGCACATTGCGCCGCTGCTATCAGGTCTTGGGCTTGTCGAAGTGTCAGATAATCGCTTGTTGCCGTCGTTCGATTGCCAGCCCCGCCATGCTTCAATAATGGCTGTTTCCCGTTAAGTAGGCGCACACGAATAACTATAGCTTAAATTGCAAGGCCCATGCCAAAGCTGGGAATCGGCTGGTTTGTGCGGGCTTAGCGGGCTGCCGCTGTTAGTCAGCCGCGAATGATAAAATTGCTTCATGTGATAAATATTCCAATGGCTTTGAGAACATACTCCCCCCAGCGTTCCCATGTTCAAGCGCACAAGAGGGAACAACAGACATTTAGGTAAAAAAGGGGAGTGACGTCGAAGCCACCCCCTCAATTTATTTAAATGCGCCTAGCGGCTGGTAAGCGCCGCTGGGTCGATTGTTGCGAGATATGCCCCCAGTGCCTCATGCAGTTCGGGAAGGGCGTGTAGCGGTATCGTGACGCCTTGCCTTGTCGGTTTCAAAGCCTCACCATCGGGATACCATTTGCGGAAATTGGCAAAGATCTTTCCGTTGTGCTGGTTAATCTGCACAAGCACGGTATCGCCGCGCTGGGGAAATGATAGCAGGGTTTGAGCGCTCATCCTGCACCCCCTTGGCGATAGCGTTGATACGCGGCGTTTACGGGCAAAGCGTATTCGGCTGGGGTGCAACTATCACCCTTCGCTTCGTTATCCTGAAACGGCGTTCCCTCGCACCCGTTTGGAACCTTCCCGGCAACAATAGCCACGGCCTCCACGTTCGGCATTGAACGCCAGTTATCAGGAAGCCTTGCGGCGTCTCTAGCTGCCAACCAAGCAGGGGCATTTCCCTGCAATGGTCGAAATGGCCAAAGTGCACAATGGACCACCGGACATGTTGCCGTTTGCTGCCTCCAGTTACCGGCGGCCTCGGTGTCATATGTGCAATCTTTGCACTTGCTGGCTATCGCTTGCCTTGGCGAAGTCGCGCGGCCCTTCATGCTGCACCGCCGATAATCTGGCATGGGGTGTGTAGCACATAGCGACCATGCCAGCCGCCGTCATGGGGTTCGCGCAATGTCTCGATTTCCAGCCCATAATCATGGCGCAGCGTGTGGACATAAGCCCCCAATCGATAAGCCCAGCTTGATAACTCCAAAGCTGTAACACCCTTGCTGCCAGCGCTTATCAGTGCTGCCAACGCCCGTCTCGGTTGCCGCGCGCCAATGGCAATACGTCCGGCCGGTGTTTCGACCGTCAAAGCATTTTGCTTGCCCCTGCAACTATTTTGGGAGTAATCGGCGAAAGTTGCATTGCTGCGAAGTTTTGTAACACCTGCGAAGCCGGATTCCGCTGCAACGGGTCCGGCTTCATTTGGTTTGCAGTGCGGTATCATCATGCGGCACCCCCTGACAGACTCGCAAGCCACGCTTCAGCGTCGGTAACTCGTATGCGGGTCGATGCGCCAATCTTGATTGTGCGGAGGCTTCCCAACTTCCGCTGCCTGTAAAATGCGGTGTGAGATATTTGGTAGCGCTCTTTGAATTGAGCAACTGTCAGCAATTCTTGACTCATAGTGGCTTACCTTTCTTCAACTTGCCGGCCCAACAATACGTCCGGACTTCCTAAAAACGCGGGCGGAATTACCCACGTTAAGAAATCTTACCGAAACTTCGCATTGTTATGCTGACAGGCTGGGATTTGGTTTTGCCCTATTCACTGCTATCGCAGGATATACCTACCCCTTTTGTTCTTGGCAAGTGTAGAACACGAAAACTAGTCGCCAGCCTGTGGACAAGTACGGGAATAGAGGCTTACTGGGCATTTCCGTGCGAACGCGATGCCTGCATATCGAAAGGTAGCACAGTCGCACCCGTTTTAAGCGTGTCTAGATAATCGCTCCACCATTGCATCATTCGCACCCGCTCGGTCCAATATGTGCCACGGTTATAAATGGCGCGGATTGCGTCGGCGTCCTTATGGGCAAGCGCCTTTTCGATAGCGTCTTTATTCCATTTGCCAGTTTCGTTGAGGAATGTTGAAGCCGTTGTACGAAAGCCGTGCGGTGTCACTTCATCCGAACCAAAGCCCATGCGCCTGTATGCCTGATTAAGTGTGTTTTCGCTTATCGGTCCCTTCTTGCCTTGGCCTCGGAACATATACTCTAGCCCAGCGCTATGCCGCTCCAATTCGCGCAATAAGGTTACGGCTTGGGCAGATAATGGCACGGCATGGGGTTTCCGCATTTTCGTGCGTTCGGCTGGTATCAGCCATACGGACTTGTCGAAGTCTATTTCCTGCCATTGGCCCAGCCGCAATTCGCCCGGTCTAAGCATCAAATGGGGAAGCAACTGCACTGCAATCTGCACGATGGCTTGTCCGGTGTAGGTATCAGCCGCGCGCAAAAATTCACCCATGCGCTTGGGGTTCAATATCGCTTCCCTATGCTTGACCTTGGGAGCCGACAGGTTGCCGGACAACAGGCGCGCTGGGTCGTCGCTGCACTTGCCTATACCTACCCCATAGCGAAACACACGGCTGGCAAAGGCGCGAGTGCATTTGGCAGTTTGCCGGTGGCCCTTGGCCTCCAGTTTCCGCAATGCCGCCATAAGCTCAATCGGCTTAATGTCACATAACGGCGTGTTGCCCAGCGTCGGTGTAAGGTGTGACAGGAAAAAATACTGTTTATCGACTGTCGCCTTTGCCTTGCCCTCGCTCTCGTATTTTACCCGAATGTAATCCGCTGCCACATCGCCAAAGGTATGCCCCGCATTGACCTTGCGTTCCAGCCTGTCCAGCCGCTTTTCGCGCGCTGGGTCGATACCGTCTTTAACTTGTTTCCGGCGTGCATCGCGTTGGTCTCTTGCATCCTGCAAGGTCGTTGCGGGATATGCGCCCAGCGCCAAGCGCTTTTCCTTGCCCCCTATGCGGTATTTGAAGCGCCACAGCTTTGAGCCGTTAGGGAAGACTTCGAGATAAAGCCCCTTTTCGTCTGCCTTGCGGTAAGACTTATCTAGCGGGTGCATCGCTGCAATCTGCAAAACTGTTAGTGGCATAAATCCCCCAAAGTTCGATTTAGCGATATGCCCCCAAATATGCCCCCAAAAGAGACGGGCTAGGAAAGAACAAAAGGGAATGCCTAACGCTGGATAGGCATAATAATTGGCAGAAAACCAATGGTTTTGCAAGATGTTTGGGAATAACGAAAAACAGCCAAAAACGGCTGTCTGGTGCGGCCAAGAAGACTCGAACTTCCACGGGCTTTCGCCCACAACGACCTCAACGTTGCGCGTCTACCAATTCCGCCATGGCCGCACGCGCCTCGACAGGTAGGAGGCGGCCCCTAGCAAAGCCCGCAGATTGGCGCAACAGACATTATCGGTGCTAATCGGCCGGGATGTTGTCGCAATTCGGTACAGAATTAAATGCGGCGGGCAATTGGTCGTAAGTTTGATCAATGCGCACGCCTCCAAACTCAACTAATACTTGTCCTTGTTGGTAAATGCGTCGTTTACCATATCATATGCTCGCGCCCGCGATATTGTTACTGGTTGCAGCAACCAGCGCTGATGATGCAGCGACCTCTGCGCGCCGCTCAACGCATATTGCGACCGCAAGTGTCACGATCATTCAGGCCGAACGCATCACGCCCGCGCGCGACACAACGGCAATGCGTAAGCAGGACCGAGAAATTCGCAGACGTGATGAAAAGCCGCTTATAGAATTTCATTGAGCTGCGATGCGATCGACGCCATATTTGCGCATCTTTTCGATTAATGTGGTCCGTTTAAGCGTCAGCAAGCGCGCAGCCTCCGAAATCACACCATCTGCATGACCGAGCGCCGTTTGGATGCGCTCCAATTCAATGCTCTCAATTTGCGCCTTCAAATCGATGGGTCCGTCGCTTTTCTGGGCTGGAGTAGGTTGGAAGACAGGAGCGAGGTTGGGCATAGTTGCAGGCGCTCGCGAATTGGATATGCGCGGCGGCGTACGACCGAGCAACTGGTCAACGCCGAAGGCATCAATTGTTTCACCATGAAACAGCACGTTCGCGCGTTCGACAATGTTGCGCAGTTCGCGCACGTTACCTGGCCAGTTGTGCGACCGGAGCCGCTCAATCGCTGTGTTATCAAAATGGCACTTGCCAGCAGCATCCTTACCGCGCTGAAAATGGGATATAAGCTGGGGTATGTCGCCGGTGCGTTCGGCAAGCGTTGGCACATGAAGCAGAACGACGCCCAAGCGGAAAAATAGGTCCTCGCGAAAGCGGCCATCGGTGATGGCCTGTTCGATATTCTGATGGGTTGCCGAAATGATGCGGACGTCGACAGGCAAGGCGCTGTTGCCGCCTACGCGCGATACCAGGCCATCTTCAAGAACGCGCAGCAGCTTAACCTGCATGTCAAAACGCATGTCGCCTATTTCGTCCAGAAACAGCGTGCCTTTATCGGCGTTTTCAAAGTGGCCCGTCCGCCGAGCCTGCGCCCCAGTAAAGGCGCCGCGTTCATGCCCAAACAGTTCAGATTCGATGAGCTCGGCCGGAATAGCGCCGCAGTTTAGCGCGACATATGGTTTCGCCGCCCGCGTGCCGCTGGCGTGAATGGCACGGGCAACAACCTCTTTGCCCGAACCTGATGCCCCGCAGATCATGACGGACGCAGATGAATTGGCCACCCGGCGCACCATATCGCGCAGCATGTTCATTGGCTGGCTATCGCCGATCAAATATTCTTCAATCGTGGACGGTTTGGCAGATGCTGTATTGGCCAGAATAGTACTCAAGCTCATCAGATTTTCCCAACAAATGGACGGGTTGGGGCTGGTTTTGGCCAACATGGTAAACAGAATGTTAACCGCAGAAACCCAAAACGTTTATCGTTCTAATATGGGTTGCAGTTGTTACCAGAATGCTATTTTTTCAGACTATTGTATCCGATTTGGATGTACAATCATGTTATGAAACGGTGCGCCAACCAAGCGTGAGCGACATGCGGCGGTTGCGTGGGTCATACGGATTTTTTGGAAAATAGGGTTCTCGCTCAGCTACGCCTTCAATCCGCAGGAATTGGGAATCGGATATCCCGGACCGAACCAAATAAGCGCGCGTTGCTTCTGAGCGGGCGGCAGAAATTTGCCAGTTGTTTGTGCCAAGTCCCGGGGAGACGCGTTGAGCATCGGTGTGCCCGCGAATGATGAGGCCGTTGGGTAAGCCACGCAATGTGCCGGCAACTTGCCCAAGCAAATTGATCGCGTCCGGCGTTAAGATGTCGGTGCCGGAGATAAACATCGAAAAATTTGCTTCATCGATAAGGTCAATGCGCATGCCCTCGCGCGTTTCGGTAAAACGCAAATTGCGGGCAAAGCGCCGCATTGCTTTATCTGTCGTCACCTTTTGAATGAGTTGTTCGCGCAGCTTTCGGAAATTTGCCTTGTCCTGCACAAGGCCCGAGGCTTCTTTCGGGCCACCCGATGCATCACGGGGTATCGTCATGCTTTTGGTCCCGGTCTGGCCAGCGCGGTTAAGATATTTATCGACCGAGGTGATCGAGTCGCCACCAAAGAAACTCGTCCCGCCGGCACTGTCCTGTTTGCTGGCAATCAAAGTGGGCGCGAAATAATCGGCAAGGGCCTTGCGCTGTTTTTCAGTCGTTGCGCCAAGCAACCACATCAAAAGAAAGAACGCCATCATTGCAGTGACAAAGTCGGCATAGGCAACTTTCCACGCGCCACCGTGATGACCGCCATGCGGGGCTTCGTAGATTTTTTTGACGATGATTGGCCGAACTGGCGCAATTGGCCTCGCCATTAGCGGCCCCGCATCCCGTCGAAGACTTCTGCAAAGCTTGGCTGATTGGAATGTTCGATCCCCGAACGCGCAGCTTCGATGACCAATGGTTGCGGGTGACCATGCAACGAAGCGATGATCATTTGTTTGACCACATGGTAGATCGCGGCGTCGGCCTCAATCACCTGACGTGCGCGGTTGGCAAAGGGGCCGACAAGCCCATATGCCAACAACACGCCCAAAAAGGTGCCGACCAGTGCGGACCCGATCATTCCGCCCAGGATCGCAGGCGGCTTATCGATAGAGCCCATTGTCTTCACAACGCCAAGCACCGCCGCCACGATGCCAAGCGCCGGAAGCGCATCGGCAAGCCCCTGCAAGCCGTCCGCTGGCTTGATACAATGGTGGTGATGGTTTTTGATGGCATTATCCATCACTTCTTCGACCGCATGCGGATCAAGCGTGCCTGACGAAACAACGACGAGCCGCAAGGTATCGCAGATGAGATGGATGAGCGTCTTGTCTTTTAAAAGCTTTGGATATTCGTTGAATATAGCTGAGTTGGCTGGATCCTCGATATGCGGCTCAACCGCAATCGGGCCATCGACTTTGAGCATTTTCATCAGCTTGGCGACGAGGAAAATACAATCGAGATAATCCTGCTTGCCATGCTGGGGGCCTTTGAACACCTTGGTCAGGCCGCCACCTAAAGCCTTCAGATCGTTGACCGAGTTGCCGATGATAAGCGCGCCTGCACATGCTCCGCCAATGATCAGCATTTCGTGTGGCAATGCGTGCATCACGGGCGCAAGATTGCCACCGGTCAACGCAAAACCGCCAAACACCATCACGAGCAAGACAATGATACCGACGATGGCTAACATGAAAAATCTTACTCCTGCGTGAGATGGGCGGTTTGATGAACGGCAGGTAGTTAAACGGCAGAAGAGCCCGATTATTGCGTTTATCTAGCGAAGAAAATCCATGAGGGTCCGCCTGTTAATGCGCGCAAATGCGGCCTGCGCCGCCTCAAGCGTCAACGTCATGCCGTTAAGGTCAGCAATGGCCGTTGTGAGATCGGTATCTTCAAGCTTTGACCGTTCCTCGCGCACAGTGATAGCGCGTACTGCTGCCTTTTCCTGAAGCCGATCAAGCCGCGCAGCGTTAATGCCGACTTCGGCCTGAGCATCGGCGACATGGTTGATCGCACCGCCAATCGCGGTGAGCGCATTGCCGGTTAGCGTAACGTCTCCTGCCTCAATCGCAGAAGCCGCATCACGCACGATCTGGCTAATCGCAACGCCGCCCGTTTCAAATATGTCCTGCCGTGTAGGAACGGGCGCAAAGGCGATGTCGTCATCAAAACGGATGGCATTGGCGCTAATGTTTGCAAATAGGGGTTCGCCAGTGGACGTTTTCACCAACGACATCGCATCGATTTCGTCGGCCAAGGCACGCATTTCCAGCGCAATTGCCGCACGGCTATCTGGGTTAAGGCCAGAATTTGCGCCGGATACCGTCAGTTCCTGGGACCGCGCCAGAAGGTCCGACATGTTGCGCAACTGGCCATCAGCTTGCGCAGCCAAACTGATGCCAAGGTTGATATTGCGCGCGCGCGCCGAATCGTTGGCCTGCGTACGGTTTAATTCCGCAATGCGTGATGTGGCCGCAGGATCATCAGACGCCCGCTGAAGCCTATTGCCCGTCGACACTTGCGCTTGCTTGTTTGCAATCTGGGACGCCAGTCGGGACTGGCGCGAAATTTCCTGAGTCATCCGGTTTCCGGTTGCGTTAATCATCGCATCAGCCTTCAGAATATGTTGAGCATGGTTTGCATGGTTTCGCGTGCGACCTGAATAGTGCGTGCGGCGGCTTCATAAGCTTGCTGAAACCGCAAGAGATCGGCGGCTTCGCGGTCGAGATCGACCGCGCCGATTGCGTCGCGCGCGGCAAATGCACCATCGCGCCGTCCACTGGCGGCGGCTTCCTGCGCCCGCGCTGCGGCGGTTGCCTGCGCCTGCTGTGCGACGAAGGCAGTGATATTCTGTTCAATGCCGCTGCTGGCGCGGACCGTATTGAACGCAAGCATGTTTCCGTTGCTGCTCGCTGCGTTGGCGGTCGCAACTTCGCTCGTGTCGAGCGCAGCAGCTGTCATATTTGCTGCTGAGCCGGTAAAATTGAACAGTGCCGCGCCGGGATTTCCATTTGCGTCAAAGCCGGCTTGATGCGCACCGTTGAGGGCGCTGCTCAAATTTGCCGCAAGTGAATCCAACCCTGCGCGTTGGTTTGAGATATGGGTCGCAGCATCAGACAGACCTGCCAGTCGGCCCGATGCAATTTGAAGCGAAGTGGCTGGTGCAATGCCGAACGACAGAAGGCCGCCAGCAGAAACGCTCAGCGTGACTGTAGCTAGATAATCGCCATCGACCAAAGGATCGCCTGATGGCGTTCGGACGATGGCAGCATTGCGCGCATCATACGTGACATTGACGTCGATCGCAGCGGCGATGTTACCCACCAGACGATCACGCTCGTCCAGCAAGGTGGCTTCATTGGTTGATCCCGTACGTGCACGGCGAAGCCCATCATTGACTCTCGTCAGCGCGGACAAATCGGTGTTCAATTGGTCGACGGCGCTTTGGGCTTCGGTTGCAACGCCATTGGCCGCAGATGCCAGTGAGGCGGAGGTGCGCCGAAACGCGCTTGCACTTTCGTCAACGCTCGAGAGGAACTGACTGCGTAATGTGGGGTCATTTGGATTGGCGCTAAGCTGATCTGCAGTCGCGAATATCGCGGTCACACTGCCGCTTATGCTGTCGCCACCATTGTCGAGTGCGCTTTCGGTAACCGATAGCCAGTCCAAACGGGCCGACTGGCGGGCCGCTTCGCCTGACGCGGTACGCGCATCGTCCAGCAGCCATTGGTCAATCTCGCGCGTCACGCCCGCCGCCAGGACGAAGGCTGTTGCGCGACAGGACGAGGTCGCCGGCCGCCGGTGCTTCCTCAAGTCGCACAGTTCGGCGGACATAGCCGTCGGTCTGCGCATTGGCGATGTTGTCGCCAACCACAGACAGCGCTCGGCTGTAGGCCTTTATGCCTGACGCACCAATGGCGAGGAGGTCGCTCATGACTTTGGCCCAAGTTGTTTTTCGACGAGGTCGGCAATACCGAACTGGCGCAGAGAGGCCATGCTATCGGCAACGCGCGCGTCGGCCATTTCGCGGAAGTTGTCCGTGGCGCTTGAACCCATTATGTCTTCGCCAAGCTTTGCCTTGCGCATGCTCGCCATCATCTGGCGCAGCATCACTGCTTCAAATGCTTCAGCGGCCTTGCGCAATTGCGGGTCGGGCTTGGGCGACGCCGCGCCCGGCGCGGTTTTTGGCGTGAGCGCAATCATATCACCACAAGCTCCGCGCTTAATGCACCGGCCTGCGACAACGCCTCCAATATGGCAACGAGATCGCCTGGGGAGACATTAAGCTTGTTAATCGCGTTGACGATGTCCGACAGCGAGGCGCCCTTGTCCCACAGGAACGCGGGCTCGCTTTTCTCTTCAATACTTATGTCGCTCGACTGTTCGACCGTTGTTTCGCCAGCGCTAAAGGGGGCAGGCTGAACCACGACCGGATTCTCGTCGACGCGCACGGTCAATTTGCCGTGGCTGACGGCGGCTGGGCCGACCCGGACTGCCCCGTTGATAACCACAGTGCCAGTGCGCGCATTGACGATGACGCGCGCAGGCGGTGCCGCACGTTTAATCTCGATATTCTCGATGACGCCCATCAGGCGAATACGCGCTTCACCGCCGACGGGTGTGTTGATGCGGATGGAGGCACCGTCGACTGCTTGTGCAGCGCCTGTGCCCAGCTGGCGGTTGATGGCGTCGGCGACCAGCCCGGCATTGCTAATGTCAAACTGAGACAGATTGAATGTCAGGCTTTCCGATTGCGCAAATCCGGTATCAACGCTGCGTTCGACCGACGCGCCGCCGCTGATGCGTCCTGCGGATGGAATGTTCACCGACAATTTTGATCCATCGGCCGCGTCAACGCCAAGTCCGCCGACAACCAGATTGCCCTGCGCTATCGCATAAATCTCGCCATCCGCGCCATATAAGGGCGCCATGACCAATGTGCCGCCGCGCAGGGACTTTGCCTTGCCCAAAGCGGAAACGGTAATATCGAGCCGCTGGCCGGGCTTTGCAAAGGGCGGAAGTTCGGCGGTGATGAGCACTGCGGCTGCATTTTTCAGCGCCGGATTGATTCCGGCGGGAAGGTTGATGCCAAAGCGCGATACTGCGCCTTTTACGCCTTGCGTTGCGTAATCGAGGCTATCGTCGCCCGTGCCCGCAAGGCCAACGACGACGCCATAACCTGTCAACTGGTTGGCACGAAGCCCTTGGAACTGGCCAATATCCTTAATGCGCTCGGCATGTGCCGCCGGGGCAAGTAACAAGGTGATCAGGATGAAGAGCGCGCGCATCAGAACGGACTTATCTTTGAGAAGAAACGCTGCAACCAACCCTGCTGGCTGGCGCGCGCAATCTCGCCCTTGCCGGTGTAGCGAATATTTGCAGCAGCTACCCGCGTTGAAAGTACGCGGTTATCGACGCTAATGTCTGCGGACCGGACGATGCCGGAAAACTGCACATTTTCATCACCGCGGTTGAGCGTGAGGAATTTCTCACCCTGCACCAGCATATTGCCATTGGGATAAACGGCAGCAACGGTCACACTTAATTCTCCGGACAAGGCATTTGACTGGGCGGTTTCACCTTTTCCCTTAAACGACTGATCGCCGCCCATATTTACATCACCAGCGTCAAGCAGGCTTAGCGGCCCGCTCACCGGCGGGCTCAGGCCAATATTGCCGTTGCGGCCAGTGG
Source organism: Sphingorhabdus sp. (assembly GCF_046596595.1). GTDB lineage: Bacteria > Pseudomonadota > Alphaproteobacteria > Sphingomonadales > Sphingomonadaceae > Sphingorhabdus_B. Next base: position 19,484 of record NZ_JBKJMB010000059.1, on the reverse strand, counting down.
TCGCGCTGTTGCTTTTGGTGGCGCTCGTGCGCTCGACCAAAGCTATGGTCAGAATGTCGCCAACTCGGCTCGCCCGCGCGCCTGATGTCAGCGCGCTGAAACGATCGGCCTGAAATATGGCACCGTTTGCGTTCGCTGGCGTTGGAGTAGCAGGAAGCGTGGGGCCGTAATCGGGCGCGACAGCCTTGCCCTTGCCCGCGTGTGCGCTTATCGGAAGCGCAAGCAAGGCCAGCGCGATGATGCTATAGCGTTTGCGTGGCATTGCGCATCATTTCGTCGGTCGCCTGGATCATTTTGGAATTGACCTCATAAGCGCGCTGCGTTTCGATCATGTCGACCAGTTCCTCGACCACGTTGACGTTGCTTGCCTCAAGCACGCCTGATCGCAAGCCGCCTCGGCCCTCGGCCCCCGGCGCGCCCACTTGCGGCGCACCCGATGCCGGGGTTTCAAGCAGCAGGTTATTGCCAATCGATTGAAGCCCGGCCGAGTTGGTAAAGCGCGCAAGTTCAAGCTGCCCGATAGCGGTGACGTCCGACTGGCCGGCCACCTGCGCAGATACTGTGCCATCGGTCCCAATGGATATGGCCGTTGCGCCTTGTGGGATCTGGATTTGGGGCTGAACCGGCATGCCGTCGCTGGTCACCAATGTGCCCTCGGCCGAAAGGTTGAAGTCACCTGCACGCGTGTAGGCATTTCGGCCATCGGGCATCTGCACCTGGAAATAGCCAGCACCTTCAACCGCGAGATCAAGGCTGTTGCCTGTCGTGGTTAGCGTCCCTTGCGTGTCGATGCGCGCGGTGCCGTTAATTTGAACACCGGTGCCAAGGTTCGTGCCGATGGCATATTTGTTTTCCGCCGAAGAAGCAGAACCGGCCACCGTCATTGCCTGATAGGCCAGCGTTTCAAAACTGGCGCGGTCACGTTTAAAACCAACGGTGTTTACGTTGGCAAGATTGTTGGCGATGACCTGCATCCGCATATTCTGCGCATCAAGGCCGGTACGCGCAACGTGGAGTGCTCCATTAGACATCGGGTTTCATCCTCTTTTCAATCAGTTTATTGCGAAAGCGACATCAGGTCGCTGGTAGCGGCATCCATGTCGCGTGCGTCACCAAGCATTTTCAGTTGCGTATCCCATGACCGGCTGGCTTCAATCATTTCGACCAAAGCTTCGGTTGCGCTGACGTTCGAGCTTTCAAGGCTTCGGGTCGTCACGCGGGCATCGGGGTCAGCGGGAAGTGTCCCGCCGCCGCGCACGCGGAACAATCCGTCCACGCCTTTGACGACGTCGGACCCAGCCGGACTGACCAATGCCAACTGGTCGACTTGCTGCGGTTGCGCCGGGTCGCCGCCGATGGGCACGATCCAGACACGCCCCTGCTCGTCGATATTGATGCTGTCAGAAGGCGGCAAGGTCAGTGGGCCTTGCGACGCCTGAACGGGCCGTCCATCGCCTGTGGTGAGTAATCCGCTCGCCGACAGCGTCAGGTCGCCGCGACGTGTATAGCCCAACTCTCCATTTTCCGCCTGCACGGTCAGCATGCTATCGCCTGACAACGCGATATCGAGATCGCGTCCCGTGCTCGTAACCGTACCGGCTGTCATGTCGGCAGCCTGCACCTCTTCGGATGAAAAGGCGCGGGTGTCGAGCTGCTGGCCATCGAGCCACAGTGCTTGAGCCTCGGCCAAATCGGCACGGAAGCCAGGCGTATTGGCATTGGCCAGATTGTGCGCAATCGCCGTCTGCCGGGCCATGGCTCCGCGCATTGCCGTAAGGCTGGTATAGATCAGGCGGTCCATATGTTAGCCCTTAACGAATGGCCACAATGGCCTGCGTCATGTTCGACGCGGTTTCGATGGCCTTTGCGTTTGCCTGAAAATTGCGCTGCGCCGAGATCAATGCGACCAGTTCTTCGGTCACATCAACATTGGCCCGTTCCAGCGCGCCGGAGCGAACCGAGCCCAATGGGCCATTGGTTGCTGCGTCAATCGCAGGCGGGCCGCTGTCTCCGGTCGACTGCCAATGGCTGTCGCCAACAGGCCGAAGTCCTTCTTGGGCAGTAAAGCTTGCCATTGCAACCTTGCCAAGTTTCTCTTCGGAGCCGTCGCTATAAGTTGCGGTTACAAGTCCATCGATCCCGATGGACACGTTGATGAGCGGGACAGTCGGATCTAAAGGCGAGCCGCTGGGCAAAACGAAATCGGTTGCGCTGGCAAGCGTGGCCGATGTTACAGCCCCGTTGGCGTCGACGGGCAACAGTTGCAACGTAGAACCTATCGTATCGACAACCTGGCGGTTTGCATTCACTTGAAACGCACCGTTGCGGGTATAAGTCACGGCCTGGCGCGGGGGGTCGCCCCGGGTCACGAAAAATCCTTCACCGGCAACCGCGAGGTCGAACGTTTTGTCGGTACCCTCAAGCGTGCCTTGGGTGAACTGCTGGACAACGGCGTTTAGCCGTACGCCTTGGCCCGCTTGCATCTTAGTGCTTTGCGAGGGCGATGCTGCAAAAAGGTCGCCGAACTGCGCACGGCTTCTTTTGAAGCCGGTCGATCCCACATTGGCAAGGTTATTGGATATCACCGACAAGTCGGTCTGCGCCCCTTTAAGGCCGGATAATGAAGTATAGAATGACATGTTTATTCTCCCATTGGACGAGGTGTGGAGGCGGCTTTGATGTCCGCGAGCAAGGCGGTTTGTTGCCCGATTTGCGTAGAGATCGATTTCAGCGCGATGTTCATTTCCGAAATCCCGGCCACGCTTGAAAACTGGGCCATTTGCGCGACCATCGCTTGGTTATCGACTGGACTGAACGGGTCTTGTTCTTTCAGTTGCGTCGTCATCAGCCGCAGGAAATCGGTCTGACCCAATTTCTTTTCGGCCATGTCTTTCGACAACACGGGCAGGTTTTTTGAATTTACAGGGGCTATGCTGGTCATGGTTTAATCACTTTCATTGGCCAAGGCGCAGGGTTTCGCTGATCAGGCCTTTTGCCGTGGCAAGGACCTGGACATTGTTTTGATATTGCCGGGAGATCTCGAGCATCTCGACCATTTCGGCGGTGCTATCGACAGCGGCTTCCCAGATATTGCCATCTTGATCGGCAAGTGGATGGCTTGGGTCGTGGCGCTTTACGGGCGCCGTGGTGCTGGTGTCGATGCGGTCGACCTGCACCGTCGCGCGGCCCACTTCGCCCATGACGGTGCGGAACACAGGCTTCATCGCGCGGAACGCTGTGGCCTCGCTGCCGGATACAGTGCCTGCATTGGCAAGGTTTGAAGCCGATGTATTCATCCGGACCAGCTGCGCTGCCATAGCGCGTCCGCTGATATCGAAGAGCGAGAGATTTTGGGCCATCGTCATTCACCCTTGAGCGCGCGGCTGAGCGTGCCAATGCGACCCTGCAGGAATGACAGGCTTGAACGATATGCGAGCGCGTTTTCGGCAAAGGCGGTCTGCTCGGTTGCCATCTCGACCGTATTGCCATCGAGCGAGGCCTGAAGCGGCACTCGGTAGCGCATCGCCCCGTCGGTTGATTGGCCATTTTCGGCCAGCTTTAATGCCGCGGAAAATTCTATGTCGCGCGCTTGGTATCCAGGGGTCGACGCGTTCGCGATGTTCGATCCCAAAACCGCCATGCGCTGCTCGCGCAATTTCAGCGCAGTCGCGTGAATTCCGAATATATTGTCCAAAGCCGGCATGGCCGTTCCTTTCGTTTGTGCATCACGCCCGAGGACGCGAATGAAAGGATTAGAGCAATAGCCGTGCCAATTTCAGAAAAATCGTTTAATTTGATGTATTTAAAAGAAAATCGTCATCGCGCTGACAGGCGCATGTCAAAATACTGACAGTGTTATTTCCGTCTCAAAAGGAACACCGCGTGCTGTGCGAGCAGATTGGCCAGTCGCTCATTGCGAGGCTTATCCCCGGACAGAAACCACTGACCTTCAATCGTGATTTGCCGGTCGTGCAGGAAGCTGCGGAAATCGTCGATTGTGACGTGGTGGATGTTTGGCGTGTCGTACCAACGATGCGGCAGCTGTTCGGTTACCGGCATCCGTCCGCCGAACATATGGGCAAAGCGGATGCGCCATTGCGCGAAGTTGGGGAACGACACAAAGGCCTCACGTCCGATCCGAACGAGATGGTCGAGAACGAGATCGGGCCTTTTGGTGGTCTGCAATGTCTGGCTGAGAATGGCATAGTCGAAACTGTCATCAGGGTAGTCCGCCAGGTCAGTATCAGCGTCGCCCTGCACAACCGAAAGCCCGCGCGCTACGGCGGTTGCAACATCGCGGGCATCAAGCTCCATCCCGCGCGCATCCGCTGCCTTGGTGTCGCGCAATGCCGCCAGCAGCAAGCCATCACCGCATCCAACGTCCAGTATACGGGCATTGGCGCGCACCTCTCTGGCGATGATGGCAAGGTCGGGACGAAGCGTGGTCACCTGCTTTCTCCTGCGCGCAAGAACCCGTCGACGATCCGGTTCATTTCCGGCGCGTCCAGCAGGAATGCGTCGTGACCAAAGGGGCTCGAAAGCTCGACAAAACTGGCCGCTGCGCCAGCCGCATTCAGCGCATGGACAATGCGTCGCGATTCCGCTGTCGGGTAAAGCCAGTCGCTGTCAAAGCTGATCAGGCAAAATCGCGTTCTCGTTCCTGCAAACGCCTGGGCCAGCACGCCATCATGTGGTTCTGCCAGATCAAAATAATCCATGGCGCGGGTGATGTAGAGATAGCTGTTGGCGTCGAAACGGTCGACAAAGCTCAGTCCTTGATGACGCAAATAGCTTTCAACCTGAAAATCGGCGTCAAAGCCAAAGCTTTTGGCATCCCGGTTTTGCAGACGACGACCGAATTTTTCCGTCAAGCCAGCTTCGGACAAATAGGTAATGTGCGCCGCCATGCGCGCAACAGCAAGGCCGGATGCGGGAGCCTCGCGCCCGTAATAGGCGCCATTGTTCCAGCGTGGATCGGCCATGATTGCCTGACGACCAACCTCGTGAAACGCGATGTTTTGCGCCGAATGCCGGGCGGTTGACGCGATGATGACTGCCGAGCGGACGCGTTCCGGGTACAAAGCGGCCCAGCTTAAAGCCTGCATGCCGCCCATCGATCCGCCGACCACGGCTTCCAAAGTTTCGATCCCCAAATGCTCAAGCAAAATCGCTTGCGCGCGAACCATATCGGCGATGGTGATAACGGGAAAACCCATGGCAAATGGCGCGTTCGTTGCCGGGTCGATACTGGCGGGGCCGGACGATCCCATGCAACTGCCCATGACGTTGATACTGATGATGCAATGGCGTGCCGGGTCAATCGGTTTGTCTGGGCCCACCATCCGCGTCCACCAGCCTGCCTTGCCAGTGACAGGATGCGTTGACGCCACATATTGGTCGCCCGTCAGTGCATGGCAGATAAGGATAGCGTTGGATTTGTCGGCATTCAACGACCCGTAGGTTTCATAAGCGAAATCGACTGGCGCAAATTCAGCGCCGCTGTCGAGCTTCACTGGCCCCAGCAGTCGTGTCTTCTTCTCGAGACCGAAACGCGCATCCCCTTGCATATCCATCGCCATATCAGCGTGTTCGCGCGAAACAACATAAAGTCTCAAAAATCCGGGCCGCTTTGTGGCGACACGTTGCGCTTCGGTGCCGCCGCCGCTATGGCCGCGGACATGAACGCACCTCAAGCCAAACCATGGATCGAAGCCATCAGTGCCTACACGCCCGGCAAAGCAAAGTCGGACGACGGCCGTGTCTTAATCAAACTGTCTGCGAACGAAAATCCGCTTGGTTGCAGCCCGGACGCCACGGCGGCTTTGGCGGAAAATAGCGCAACACTTGCGCGCTATCCCGACCCCGCCAGCACAATGCTGCGCGAGGCATTGGGGGTATTATATAACATTGAAAGCGACCAGATCGTCTGCGGCACAGGCTCGGATGAATTGTTGAACCTGATCGCGATGGGATATGCCGGCGCTGGCGATGATATCATTTATGTGCGTTATGGCTTTTCGGTATACGACATCGCTGCACGCAAGGCGGCGGCCAACGTCGTCGTCGCGCCAGACAAGGATTATGGCACCGATGTTGATGCGCTGCTGGCGCTGGTCACGGAAAAGACGCGCGTCGTTTTCGTCGCAAACCCGAACAACCCGACAGGCACCTGTTGCGATGACGCCGAAATCGCGCGCCTCCATGCTGGCTTGCCCGGCAATTGCGTGTTGGTGCTTGATCAGGCCTATGGCGAATATCTGGACGATGACGGCCCAGCCGCGTTTGAATTGGCGCGCCAGCATGACAATGTCCTGATTACCCGCACATTCTCCAAAATATACGGCCTTGCCGCCGAGCGGATTGGTTGGTGCTATGGCCATCCGGGCCTCATCGCGACGCTCAACCGTGTCCGCGCGCCGTTTAACGTGACGACAGCTGGCCAGGCAGCTGCAATTGCTGCGCTCGCCGACACCGACTTTGTCACGCGCAGTCGCCAACATAACGCCGAATGGCGCGACTGGATGGCGGCTGAGTTTGCGGCTTTGTCGAACCACGGATTGAAAGTCATTCCGTCATGGGCAAATTTCCTGATGATATTGTTTGAAGGCAAATGTAGCGCGGAAACCGCGTACAATGCACTGATGGCCGAGGGATATATCGTCCGCTGGTTGCCGGGTCAGGGTCTTGGCAGTGGCTTGCGGATTACCATCGGCACTGAATATGAGAATCGCGGTGTCATGGCTGCCTTGCGCAAGATTTTGGATGCCAACGCTTAATGCTCCCTTTCGCGCGCCTGACGATCATTGGACTTGGCCTTATTGGCTCGTCGGTTGCGCGCGCAGTCAGGGCGCAAATGCCGACGGTGCGTATCACGGGGCATGATGCCGACCCGGCTGTCCGCGAACGGGCGATAGAATTGGGGATATGCGACGATGTGACTGACACAGCCGGCGCATCAGTCACCGACGCCGATCTTGTCATTTTATGCGTTCCGGTGGGGGCAATGGGTGCAGTCGCCTCAGAATTCGCCGCTGACTTGCCTGCAGATGCTGTTGTGAGTGATGTGGGTTCGTGCAAGCAAAGCGTCGCAGAGGCGCTTGCAGCGGTTCTGCCCAACGCGATCATTATTCCCGCGCATCCCGTGGCGGGGACCGAAAAAAGCGGTCCCGATGCGGGGTTCTCGACCTTGTTCAAGGGCCGCTGGTGCATATTGACCCCGCCTGAGCATGCACCCGAAGCTGCGGTTGAACGCTTGCGCAGTTTTTGGCAGCGCCTAGGCGCTGACGTCGAGATTATGGACGCGCGCCATCACGATATGGTTTTGGCCGTGACGAGCCATTTGCCACACTTAATCGCGTACACCATTGTCGGCACTGCGGACGACCTGGAAGGCGTCACGCAGAGCGAAGTCATCAAATATTCGGCCGGTGGCTTTCGTGACTTCACACGGATCGCGGCGTCCGACCCAGTGATGTGGCGCGATGTGTTTTTGTCCAACAAGGACGCGGTGCTTGAGATGCTTCAGCGTTTCTCCGAGGACCTGAGCGTATTGCAGCGCGCGATCCGCTATGACAAGGGCGATGAATTGGAGGCGTTATTCGCGCGTACGCGCAATATTCGGCGGTCGATTGTCGAGCAGGGACAAGATGATGACGCGCCTGATTTCGGGCGCAAGCATTAGGACCTTAAACGTTCAGCGCATTGATAGCGGCGTGGACGCGCGCTTCGATCTCCGACCTTGGCAGGCCAATTGGAATCTCCTCGCCGACCTTGTAAGTGATCACCCCTGATTTCCAGATTCCTGTTTTGCGCGGGCTTAAAGTCCCGCTATTCACGGCTATAGGCACAACGGGCAAATTGATCAGTTTGTAAAGCCCTGCAAAGCCCGACTGCAATGGCGGCTTGTGTCCCGGCGCAACGCGGGTGCCCTCTGGAAAAATCACGATAGGCCGTCCTTCGGATATCATCTTTTTAGCAAGAACAAGCATCGCGCGCAAAGCAGCCGCGCCGCCGTTGCGGTCAACCGGGATCATTCCGTAAGCGCGCGCCGCAGCGCCCCAGAATGGAATGTCAAACAGCTCTTTCTTGGTCACGACCGCGGGCTTGTGAAACATCCGCGGCATGTCGATTGTCTCGAACATACTTTCATGTTTGACCGCGTAGAGCACAGGTTTTTCCGGCAAATGCCCTTCAATTTTAACGTGAATGCCCAATATCCTGCGGTAGCAGCTATATTGCCATTTTGACCATCCCCGCACCGCCCATTGCATCAGCGGGATGGAAAACCACTGGGCGACAAATGCCGTGACCACGAAAAACACCGATCCGGTGTAAAAAACGGCGATGTATATGGCAGATCGGATCATCGCGATCATGCGTCAGATCCCCAAAAGCGACGCGACCGCCCGCAACCAATATTTGTTATATTCTTTGAACAGGGCGCCGAGCGACGGTTGCGTGGATACCGCGTCGCTGGTGATAGCGATGCTGTTGGGCAAGGCCCGGTCAAGTTCGAAACGCGCGCGGCGCATATGCCAATCATGCGTAACAAGCCGCAGACTGGTTACTTTGTTCCGCTTTGCCCATGCCGCCGTCTCCAGCGCGTTCGAACGTGTGTCAACGGATTGAAACCCAAGCACGATGCAGCAACGGAAATATTTTGCCGATCCGGGATATTGTGCGGCAAGTTCGGGCGGCTTTACATCGCGGTCGACCCCGGAAATCAACATTTTTTTGGATTTACCCGATCGCAGGATTTCAAGTCCCCGATCAATCCTGTTCGCGCCGCCAGTGAGCACAACAACGACATCGGTGGGCGCAATTGGTGCAGGCTGCGGCAACAACAAAGCGAACCAGGCAAAGCCGAGCATCCAGATCAGCAATATGAAAGCAAGGAACCGTCTGATCATAACATTTTCTTCAGCGCAGAAGTCACCGTGAAACGCGCCATAAGCATGGCAAGCGCCGTTACCGCAAGCGGAATGCACGCAAGGACAGCCCAACCGTAAACTGGAAATGCCACCCCAGACAACAGACTTGGATCGGCGGCGGCAAAACGCTGGCCAAGCGCAACCATGATAAATGCCGCTGCACAAAAGCCTACAAACCCACCGAGCAACGCGTCTAGTGCCACCCGCCGTTGAAACAATCGAGCCGCTTGTACGTCAGTACCGCCCATCATATGCATGATCTCAATCGTCCCGCGGTGGGTGTTCAGCGTGCTGCGCACTGCAAGCACCACCACTGCAGATGTTGCCAGCAACAGCAGAATGAATACTGCGCCTGCCAACCACAACAGCATGTTCATCAAGGTATAAAATGGTTCCATCCAGCTGCTATGTGGATCCAACCGAACATCTGGCGCAACACGGCGAAGCGCTTCACGAAGGCCATCCAGCGTGGCTTTTGACGGTGCAACGGCAAAGCGGACGTCGACCAATGCGGGAACCGGAATGTCGGCGTCCATGATGCCCGCGCCCAAAACGGGTTCAAGCAATGTGCGCACGTCCGCATCTGAAATTGGTTCGACCGACATCACACCGGTAAAATTGCGCAAGTTGCGGGTGACTGCGGCCCGCTTGGCAGCGCGTTGGGCGGGCTCTGCCTCAATGATTTGAACCGTTACCTGGCGTGCGAGGTCCTGCCCGCCTTGCCGGGCAGCATCGGCGAGCGTGAGCCCGGCGGCAGCGACAAGTAAAGTCAGGAACAGCATGATGGCGATAACCCATGGCATGGGGCCGGATAACCGCCCCTCCGGGATCAGCTTGCGGTCGTGCGCTGGCAGGGCAAAGTCCATGAGCATCAGTTTTTGAGGACCAGCGGCCGGGGCGGGTGCCGAAGCGAGCCCGTTGGGTCAGACAGTCGGCCTTTATCGAGCCGCATCATTTGCGCGCCTTCGACCTCCTGAAGCAAGTGGATGTCGTGCGTGGCAACCACAACAGTAGTGCCAAGCTTGTTCATCGCGGCAAAAAGCTGAAGCAGGCGCAATGCCATTTCCGGGTCAACATTGCCTGTCGGTTCATCCGCGACCAGGATTTCAGGCCGCGCAATGACTGCGCGGGCAATGGCAACGCGCTGTTGTTCGCCGCCCGACAGCATTGCTGGCCGCGCATCAGCCCGTTCATACAGACCGATCCAGGCAAGCATTTCGTCGACTGGGCCTCTTAATTCGCGCTCCGGGATGCCTGCGATACGCAATGGCAATGCAATATTATCGTACGTAGACAAATGTGGGACGAGACGAAAATCCTGAAAAACCACGCCGATCCGGCGGCGAAAACCCGGGAGCCTGTTGCGTGGTAATGTTATCGCGTCATGCCCGAACATACGGATTGCTCCGCGGCTTGGCCGATGCGCCAGATATAATAATTTCAGGAGCGATGTTTTTCCCGCGCCCGATGCGCCAGTCATGAAATAAAAGCTTCCGGGGTACAGTGTAAAGCTGAGATCAGTCAGCGTTTCCGCGCCTGTCCCATATCGAAGCCCCACATTGTCGAATTCCACCACGCTTTGCATTAGCGGCACAAATGGCACAAACGGGGGACGGGGCAAAGGCTATTCGTTCACAAATGTGACGCCATATCGTCGCCGTCCACAGCATTTTTTGACAGCAGGGTTGCAAGTCGGGGGCTGCTGATGTTTATGCGCAGCGATGCTGCTCGTATGTCCATCCTGCCGCACACGCTATGTTGTCCCTGACAATGCCGTTGGTATTGACGGTCGCCAAGTACGCTGCGCCAATTGTAAACATAGCTGGTTTCAGGCTAGAAATATTCCGCCTATGGCACCTGCACCTTCGGCCGTTGCGCCTGCAGGGCAACCGTCAGACGACATTGCTGCCCAGCCAGCGCACGAGCCGCCAGAAACCCCGGTTTCTGTTTCGTCAGCACCGCCGGTCGAAACAGCAGCGGACGATGACGCGCCTGAAGCACTCGCTGCAACGCAAAGTGCGCCAAGATTTGTTGCGGGCGAAGCCACCACAGACGAGGCGCAGCCTGCTTTTCCACGTTTTGCGCCTGAACGCGCCGTTCCGCCCGAGCCAGCAGCGGTGTATGTAGAACCATCGCTTATGCCGATCCAAACGGACGATGACGCAGAGACGCAGAGCCGCTTTGCCTATGAGCCACCATTTAGCCAACGGCGCAATCCTGCAAAAATCTGGACATTGGTTGCGATTATATTTGCGCTGGTGGTTGCGGCAGCGGGTGCCGCCATTTCCTATTTTGGCATGCCAAATATTGGCCTGGCTAATGTCGGTGCCGAGCCTGATTTGACGATCGTTTTGAATGAAAATCTTGAACTGAACGAGCGCGAGGATGGAACGCCATATTTCATTGCAAGCGGTAGCATCGTGAACCCGACCGGCGTGAAGCAGTCTATACCGGAAATGCTGGTGACGCTGAAGGATGCGAGCGGCAGGCCGGTGTACAGCTGGAAAATGAAGGCGAAAGCAGGTTCAATCGGCCCCGGTGGAAAGATAGACTTCAGCGAAGCGCGGCTTGACGTGCCGCTTGCGGCAAAGCAGATCAGCGTTGGCTGGGTGCTTCCGGGCGGTTAGGCCCACGCTTTATTTCGCGAGCGCAGCCCAGGCATAAGCGATTTCGCTGATTGCGGAACGTACATCGTTGACAGGAGTAATGTCATTTGCCCGTGCAGCATCGTTTAGCGTGCGCACGGCCGAGCGGGATATTTGCCTTGAAGGCCACTTGAACTCGCAAACGCAACTGGCTATGCGACAATCCTCGGCCAAAGCGCCATATGCCGCCTTAGCTCAGTTGGTAGAGCATCGCATTCGTAATGCGGGGGTCGTAGGTTCGAATCCTATAGGCGGCACCATATATTTCAATGACTTGTATGCACTATACGTGCTGGCATCATTTGGTCCCCCACTACATCCCCACTTTGACTATGCTTAAACCCGTCCTCTTGATTGGCGTCCGGCAAAGGCGACTCGTCTTGCCTTCAATTTCGATAGGAGACGGGGGGGGTGAAATTGAACGCGTTTTATACGAATAACAATTAGCCTCTGACGCGACATAAAAAATTTCAAAAAATACTTATCTGGGTTCATTGGAAATTGCGTTGTCGGTTTTAGTCGGTGAGAACAGTGCAAATCGTCGTTAGAGCTGGAGCAAAAAGAAAGATGACAAGTCCGCTGCGCGATCTCCTTCCCCAATACTGAGCGGTATCCGAGGAAGCGACCGCGAAAAACTGGATCAATACAACGCCGGCCTTGAGGTGCCGCCGATTGATTACGCTATGACAGAAAAGTTTTCGTTAGCTGACAGGGCGCTTTTGGTGATTGTCTAACTTTAACTGCCCGTCCGCTGTCAGACGTCGTTCGACCACCCGTCTAGGTCCGATTATAGGTGGGTAGGCGACAGGCAACTTTCAGCAGCTTCATAGCGAAAGCTGCCGTTGTTAATCAGGTTGATCTGGACAGCATTACGCCCAGTTTCGGACAAATCGGCACTATTTTACTCCACCACATGGCTGACATTTGCTCGGATCAAAGCCAAGGCGTACTCAAAACATCGCTAATCAGCATCAATGTGCTCTCTCTGTTCGCTGATTTGGAATAACGGGAGGGTAAATCTAAAGTCGGTGAAGCCTGGTGCTGATGATTCCAGCCAGATTTCGCCACCTTGTGCTTCGATAATGGTGCGGCTTATTGAAAGGCCGATCCCCATTCCCGTTGCTTTGGTAGTTATAATTGCTGAAAAGATGCCATCGCGAACATCGTCCGCAATTCCCGTGCCGTTGTCACTGATGCTTATTTCAGCAAAATTGCCAACTCTTTGCGCATCGACAATGATTTCGGGATTAACTGCATTTTCCATCGCTTCTACCGCGTTTCGAACCAAATTGATGATAACCTGTTGCACCTGAGTGCGATCTATCCACACGCTGAGATCAGATGGATTGACAGTTTTGCGAACGATGACTGTTCTCGGTTTTGCTTCACTTAGACCGATTGAGCAACCATCGTCGATTAACTGAGCAAGCGAATTGTCTGCGCCTACAATGCCCCGCTGGGTAACTAGTTCTCGGAGCTTACGAATGATGTCGCCCGCGCGTAAAGTGTTCCGCTCTGCTCCCTCTAATGCGTCATGGATTTTATCAAAGTCATCTGATTGTGCTGACGCAAATATGTGACGGGATGCACGGATGTAATTGGCAGCCGCGGTCAGCGGCTGGTTAAGTTCATGCGCAAGCATAGAACCCATCGTCCCCATTGCATTTAGTCGTGAGGAATAGGCGAGCCGGTTTTCGGTTTTTCGAAGCAAGAGCTTGACCAGCCGGAGTTCAGTGAGGTCAATCATTGCGCCAATCATTCGGGTGGCTAAGCCTGCTTTATCGCGAATGATAAACGCGCGGTCATAAATATAGGCAGAATCACCGTCCGCTTTGCAAAATCGGTACTCGACCGAGACGCTCATTTCGTCGCTATGCACTGCGTCTGCAAACGCAGCTATAGTCGCTTCGCGATCGTCGGGATGGATGTGGCGTTCCCACCATGCCATTGATGGATCACTCTGCCAGTCCGGATGACCAAATTTTGCCGCTCTTGCGCTACGTTCCACTAAATTGGTCGTTAGGTCCCAATCCCAAATGGTGTCTTCGGTTGCCAGCCTTACGAGGTGCGAACGCTCTTCACAGTCAATGAGGCTTTCCAACTTAACACCGGACTCAGATACCGACATTATCATTGTCCTTAGCCAGTGAATTGAACTCCAGTCCTGCTTCATTTGCGAGGTGCACAACCTCGGCCAGGCTCTTCACGCGCAGTTTCGCTAATGCATTGCCTCGGTGCATCTCCACTGTACGAGGGCTCAGCGACAATGCGTGTGCGGCGACTTTATTGGGAGTACCATTAGTCAAAATTCTGATCACTTCGGTCTCTCTTGGGCTTAGCGATCCAAATCGCTGAAGCGCGTCCTTCCGAATGGAGTTTTGCCTCAAGAAGACTGATATTTTTTCGAAAGCAACTTGCATCGCAAAATTTAGCTGCTCAAATCCAAAAGGCTTCTCAAGAAATTCGACGGCTCCAAGTTTCATTGCCGCAACGGCGATCGGTATTTCACCATGGGCGGTCATCACAATGATCGGCCAACCTATTCCCCGCTCCAAAAGCAGAGTTATCAATTGTATTCCGTCGATTTGGGGCATGCGAACATCGAGCAAGATAGGTGCTGGCTCTAACGACTTAAGGTTGTCCAAAAAATCCGAGGCACAGGAGAAGGACCAGCTGGTGACCCCTACGGTTGATAACAAAGTATGTAAGGATCGCCGCATCTCAACATCATCGTCGATTACATAAACAGACGCATTCACTACAGCATACGGTGACGCTGCAAGTGCTGCATTATGGTTTTCAACCGAGTTTAATCCGGACACAACGCTCTCCCTTAGTGGGGAGCACAATCGGTCTCTCAGTCGCTATGCGAAATCGCATCGCGATAGGCAGAGGTATCGCACCTGCAACTGGAACATGCAAATTAAAACGAAGGCCATAATGGCACACACGGTCTGTGATCAAACAAGAATGGGTAAATCGACCTACGCAGGACCTGCGGAACGGCTGGTTGGGAGATCATGAAAGGAAGCATAGAAACGGCGGATCTTTAAAACCCGCCGTCCCATGGTGCGACCCGTGGGGGAAAGCACTAGCCGCATGTATCTGGTGGTGCCTACCTCGTAATATTGCGGTAACGTTTTCTAAAAGTGAGCGGATATTTTTGAGAGCCTTTACCAAAGTGATTTCGTCAACCGACGTTAACGACACCAGATCTGTCGGAATGACTGATTTACTCAATCCACAGCCGTCGTAAGGTTAATTATTCGTCAAACATATAGTAGTTTCCCCATCGTAATACCCCGAGATTGTTTTGAATGTCGGATGGAGCAAAGCATTGCACTCAAGAGCATACTGAATTTTCTGCTGCACTCACGCCCAGATCGTTCAGGCTACAACGAGGGAGAGATAGCTGTGCACCATATACGGATTAGCGATTCCGCTTCACATTTCTGTGTCGTTCCTCAAGATGCGCTTCACGCGCAGCGATATTACAGTAGGGCGCTCTTTGAAGCTAATTCTGACGCAATAGTTGTAACAGACATACAGGGTATCATTTCCGATGTGAACGAAGAGATGGTCCAACTCTCAGGCTGCACAAGATCCGAGCTCATTGGATCAAACTGGTTTGATCTCATCCCTAACACTGTTCGGGCTGGGATTGAGTATGCCCGGGCATTAACTGAAGGTCGGGCCTCGAATGTCGAGCTTGAAATAAAGAGCAGGTCCGGTGATGACACTTCAGTCATCTACAATGCAGCCCCAATCTTTGATCACCAGACCAATCCGGTCGGAGTATTCGCTACATTACGTAATGCCACGGATTTAAAGCGCATGAGGCATGATCTGGAATCAAAAAATGCCGAAGTCAGCTGTGCCAATCAAATGAAGGCAGATTTTCTTGCCAATATGTCGCATGAGTTGCGCACACCATTAACTGCCATCCTCGGCTTTTCGGAAGCATTATTATGCGGTATTCTGGGAAACATAGCCGAAGGACAGAAAGAATATATCCAGGATATCCATGACAGTGGTCAGCATCTCTTGGAGTTGATCACCGATATTCTCGATCTCGCGCAAATTGATGCAGGAATGATGTCGCTTCATATGGAAACTTCCGATCTAAAGCAGGTGTTGGCCCACAGTATCGCGCACTCGAAACGCCAGTTCGACGCGCCCCGGATCGAATTGGATATTGACGAGGGATGCGGACCGTCTGTTTTCCAATTGGATTTGCGGAAAATCCAGAAAATAGTTGAACACATGGTCTCGAACGCAGTGAAGTTCAGCGCGCCTGACGGCGATGTCCGCATCCACGCGTGCCGCGTTCCGCGCAGCGCTGTTGGCCAAATAGCGGGTGATAAGCCTCAGTTCGGGTTCACACTGCCGGCCAGCGATTATAGCGAATTTATTCAGCTTACCGTTCACGACAGTGGCATAGGTATCAACGCTCAAAACTTGCCAAAAGTGTTTCAGGTCTTCAGCCAAATCGATAGCGGCCTTGAACGCCGGTTTGAAGGTGTTGGCCTTGGAGCGTGTTTGGTACACAGGTTAGCTGAGTTGCATGAAGGGGCGACAGCCGTTGCCAGTCTTGAAGGCGAAGGTACTAGCTTTGCTGTCTGGCTTCCGGTTCGCGCCGCGGCAGCGAGTTTGACCTACCAACCCAGTGTGCATTAAACTAACGCGACGCTGAGCGCGTATCTGATAATTTCCATATCAGAGCGAGCTCAACAGTCTTAGGAGCAATAATGTATCGTTTATTATATGTCAGCGAAAGTCGCATTGAAGAGGCAGACGCGCAGTCAGTGGTGTCGCGCATTGTTGAACATGCACAAATCAACAACGCGTTATCCGGTCTGACCGGCGCGCTCATTTTCACAGGGCAACACTTCGCTCAAGTTTTAGAAGGCCCGCGAGAAGCGATACACACCGTCATGGCTTGTATCCAAACTGACAAACGACATAGTAATGTTGTGGTCGTGGACGAAACGCCGATTACGGGCCGGCTGCTCGCCGACTGGCAAATGGCATATTGTGGCCCTTCGCAGTTCGTGTCACGTCATGTGACTAGGTTACTGCATGCAACTTCTCAATCCGAGCGACAACGCGCAACCGATTGGCTGACGGAATTAGCACGGCAATTCACCGCAAAACCATTCTAAACGGGCACGAAGCCAAAAGTTCGCACGTCATTATTACTGGCTTAACACTGCAAGCCGCCCCAACACCATTGCTGATGCCGAGGCAAATTTGCTGGCTTTAAAAGGCAAGGCTGACGCTGCCAAAGCAGGTCCCCGTACCGGAAGAATTTCTTCATCGGTTGGCGCACCTCGCCCTTTGGCCCCCTTAGTGGACAAGTCAACTGACATGTCTGATTGTTAAAATTTAAGATCAACACCGTACGGTCCGCTTCAGCACAAAAGAGGAAGCTGAACGAATGGTGGCTTTAAACAGACACCAAAACCATACAAACGACCGTAATGTTGTCGGGTCCGGACAGTCCCCTTTTGGTTGAAGTTTGACAATTAGCAGGCCTTACGAGACGCGCCCAAGGCACATTGAGTGCGATCACTGATCGATCATATTGGGGTACGGTGAACTTGCTGTCAGGCCCTCCCCGGAGGCCCCTGAGGCGCAAAGTGGCAGATTTAGCTAACACCCTGCGCCTCATGCAAATAACGCTGATAACGGCTTAAATCGGGTCAAATCCCATAGTGCGAATGCGCCACTTTGTATGCTGGAAATGAAACGATTTACATCGTAATCAGCATCAAGTGTTATGAGTTCCTATTAATGGTGTCAGACATCCTCCCAAGGGTTTTTGTTTAGACCAATCCATTCCCAACCGTTCATTGAATATAATCTATTTAAGTAGTGGCCTTTGTCTAAATCGTTGGATGTACGCATCGTTCATCAACGCCTCTAAACGATCCCGTTGATTGACAGTGGTAATGAAGGAATCATGTACCGATAATACAGGCCAACCCTCAGCCGTTGCAGCTGAGACAATCGCCAAAGCAATCTCGGATTCTATTAGCATCAAATCTAATCCCACACCCGTACCGAAATCCCGAACAATCGGCTTATGGTTAGCTTCAATAAATCCAATTATTTGCCTAACCGTAAAGTCTGGCGGCATTGCAATATCGTCTGGCTTTAGAGCAAATTCTGGCCTCCCACGACAGTTTATCATTACATTCATTAGCCATTTTATGTATGGACGATAAGTATGAGGCGCTACTTCCGTCGATCGCTCATAGGCTGCAATTTCAGGCAGCGTGTACGGCTCGCCGTCACATCTTAGTCCGGCCCTATGATAGAGCATCCGAGGGTGACACTCAGCGTAGTCAATCTCTACGGTTGGCTGTGCGTTAATCGTAATGGCTCGGCGCAACTCTTCACCAATCGACATCCACCACCCACCGAACAATCTGCCGCCCTTTTCAAACCTCGGATTGTCGGCATCTCCATTGTTGAATACCCTGTAAATGTCCGTCTTGAATAGTTCCGGCAGTCGGTATGGCGCCCCAATTCTTTCAGGATCGTCGTTTCGTTCGGCCAACCATAGAGCGAGTTCATCGGGGGAAAGACCAAGCCCTATGTCTTGTTGTCGATAGAAGTCATTGATTGCCTCCAAAGTCGCCGTCCATTGCTGTCTCTGAGCCGTAGGCTCGTATGTTATAATTTCGCCTTTGCTCGCTTGAGTTAATCCACCCTTCATCCAGCTAAATTCCTGTCGCAGCTTTGGACCAAACAGTTGAATCAACCTGTCAGATGATATTCGTTGCTCGACCGAATGCCTTGTAACTCCAGTTTCTGTTGCAATGCGTTCCAACTCATTGGTTGCCGCGTAGGAAGATGCCGTAGAGCTTCTTTTTGAGTACCAGGGCATCTTTTTCCCGGTTACGGTTTGAACGAGGCCAGCGCCCGCCAATGCATCCACTACCTCCCCAAGCGACCCATGCCTCATCCATGAGGGCTTTTCTCTGTACGCTGCTACGTCCGCTCCGCGGAAATAAAGGACCGACCGTTGATCACGAAAGAAATAGGCCCTGACCGCATTAGCAAGCAACTTTCGAATTCGTAAAGTATGGTTGGATAAGTCCTCAGTTTTCCAAGCTCTTTTCCTTGGGTTTGCCTTTTCATAAACCTCAAGTATCTTAGCCGTGAAGGCGGCTCCTTCAGGTTCTTTCAAATCAATCTGTTCATCGAAAAACGTGCCGCTGCCAGCAGTGATTCCTACCGCTAAATTGTTATCGGCTCGCACTCCTCGTAGCTCGGAAACGACGGGCCTTAGTTTGGTCGGTGCCAAAGGCTGAGCGTCCGCATATTGGCCCATCACCCTTGTGCCTTTAGGGCGGCAACAAATGCGTCAACATCCTCCCGAAGATATCGGGCGCAAGATCCAATATAGCGGGGTTCAAGCTGAAGGGTGCAGGGTAGTCCGTTGCGGCGCTTGTGGCGCTGACCGCGAACCCACTCGGGTGACATTCTCAAAATCCGAGCAATGTCCTTATCAGTATAAAATTCTGGTAGTATAAGCATATCAAATTCCGATCACCGTCAATTGGTTAGACGGTAAACGGAGTCCAAATTACTCAGATGCCTACTATATCTTCGGCATCCTAACCCTTCAGGGCTAATTCGGTTGTCGCCTACACATGAAGCACCGTGCTTCAATCCTGTGTATACACTGAATACGAGAAATTTCAATAAAAATGTATTATGTAACCCATCGCCTATCTTAGCCACTAGACATAACTTGACTTGTTATCGAGCAATATTGGGCATTTTTAGTTAGTTTCAGTTTGATTGCCAAAGCCAACAAAAATGCACAAATCTGGCTGATTATGCGTTAGTCTTGCCCATATATAATTTTCACTAGGCCCTCTAGACCTAACTGATTGAG
>NZ_JBKJMB010000011.1:0-39746 GCF_046596595.1 Sphingorhabdus sp. | reverse complement strand
ATAAGACACGATGCGGCCGTTATTAACCGACAGCGATTTCACGCGACGGATAACCTGGTTTTCACCAATCGTCGCAATGTTATTGGTCAGTCGGTCCTGAACAGTTTCACCATCGCCATAAGGCGCGGCCAAAACAGCTTCGGCATCGTTCGCGGCCAGTTTCAGCGCAACATTGCTGACAGCAGCAACGAATTCCTGAAACTGTTCGTTCTTCGCGACGAAATCGGTCTGGCTGTTGACTTCGATGGCAGTGCCCTTGTTGCCTTCAACGGCAACGCCGACAAGACCTTCAGCTGCGGTACGGCTGGATTTCTTGGCAGCAGTGGCAAGGCCCTTGGCACGCAAAAGATCAACTGCGGCTTCGATATCGCCATTGGTTTCTTCGAGCGCCTTCTTGGCGTCCATCATGCCGGCGCCGGAAAGCTCACGCAGTTCCTTGACGGCTGAAGCGGTAATTGCAGACATAAATTGTCCTTTCGAAATGTGCGGGAGGCCAATCGACCCCATCTGGGTTCGCCATCCCCGCGAAAGCGGGGATCCAACACCTGCATCGACATCATCAGCAAACGTCAGGCGTTGGGCCCCCGCCTACGCGGGGGTGACGACAAATATATTACGCTTCTGCGGCAGGCGCTTCAGCGGCAGCTACTTCAGCTACAGGAGTTTCTTCTGCAGCCGGTGCAGCTTCTTCAACCAAAGTAGGCTCAGCGGCGGGTTCTACTTCCGCGCCAAGGTCAATGCCCTTGGCAACCTTCGCGTTCACATTGCCCTTGGTTGCCGCAGTGGCAATGGCGTCGCAATACAAACGAATGGCGCGCGCTGCGTCATCATTTGCTGGAACCGGGAACGCAATGCCGTCAGGCGACACGTTTGAGTCGAGGATCGCAATCACAGGAATACCCAAAACATTGGCTTCCTTAATGGCGAGCTCTTCCTTGTTGGCGTCAATGACGAACATGACGTCAGGAATGCCGCCCATATCGCGGATACCGCCAAGGCTCATTTCAAGCTTGTCGCGCTCGCGGGTCATCTGAAGAATTTCCTTCTTCGTAAAACCGTGCGTATCGCCCGAAAGCTGCTCTTCAAGCGTCTTGAGCTTCTTGATCGAATTTGAAATGGTCTTCCAGTTGGTGAGCATGCCGCCCAACCAGCGGTGGTTGACGAAATGCTGGCCAGATGCGCGCGCAGCGTCGGCAATCGGGCCTTGCGCCTGACGCTTTGTGCCGACGAACAGGACTTTGCCACCCGACGAAACGCTCTGGGCAACGAAATCAAGCGCACGTGCGAACAATGGCACGGACTGCGAAAGATCGAGAATGTGGATGCCGTTGCGCGCGCCGAAGATATACGGCTTCATACGCGGGTTCCAACGGTGTGTTTGGTGGCCGAAATGGGCCCCAGCTTCAAGCAATTGCTGCATGGTAACGACAGGTGCCGCCATGGTACTTCTCCTTCCGGTTGAGCCTCTGGGAAACTAGAACGTCACTATCGCCTGGAAGGCAAAGATCAGCACCGGTATGTGCGTTTCCCATGTGGAATGAGCGGGCCGTTATATTCGCGGACGGGATTCGTCAAGCAGAAACGCCGTCACTGAAGCTTTGCAACGAAAGCGACCTACATCAACGGGGATATATTTTGAGCCCCCGTTCCCATGTGCAGCGACAGAACCAAATTCGATGGCTCACACATCGACAATCGACGATGGCTCATGCGATTAATACAAGGTTCACGCCGCAACGCTACGTTCACGCCTTGAATGTTGAGGGGTTATAGCAACTTGTTCAAAATGCTGATCGCAAGCGGGTTAATTGCCGCATCGGGCGCATATATACCCGCGGCTTTTGCTCAGGAGAGTTCTCTCGGCGACGCGCAGCAGTCGTCTCCACCCGAACGCATATCATTTCTGGTGACGTTTGGAGAGGACAAATGTCCTGTGGCAGAAGGTGACGAGATTGTCGTCTGCGCGGCGCAGCCAGAAGGCGAGCGCTACCGCATTCCCAAACCCCTACGCGAGGAAGAAGAATCAGACGTCAGTAGCACAAGCTGGACGTCGGCGGTTGAAGGTCTCGATGCGATAGCCCGCGCTGCCCTTCCCAATGGCTGCTCAGTGAACGGCAGTTACGGCTTCACTGGATGCAACCAGAAGGCGCTGCAACAGTGGTTTGCCGAGCGGCGTGGGAAGCTTGAAGCGCGCTAAGCACCGTCCAAATGAACCTTTGGGCATATTAAGAGTTATCCACAGGTAATCCCCAAAGTTATCATGCGTTGTTTCGCTCTCGAAAAGCCGCTTGACACAAAAGAACATATAGTGAACAAAGATGCAAGGACCCTAAATAAAGGGAAAACTATCCCCAGGGTTTTGTGTGGGGCGCAGAAAGGACCAGTGTTATGACCATCGTTGCTTCCCTTCTTTTCGTTATCGCACTCGCTGCGTCGCTTGCCGTCATAATACTGACGATCCGCTCCGCGATGCCGCGAATCCGAGAAGTGGTCGAATTGGAGTTTGCTCCATCCGTTCAGCACCAACGCCGAATAATAATGGGTGAAATGCGGCGCCCGACCCCAGCGCCAATCATTGCGTTTCCGGTCGTAATGCGCGTGCAAAGCGAAGCTCGGTTGGCGGCTTAAAAAACGAGTGCACTGCCTGAGGCGCTTTTCCTTCGATCAGATCGCGCCAGAATATGGGTTAGCCTCATGTCAGGCTTATTACCCAAATGACCCAGCCTTCAACTGGCATAACTTGCTCAGCATTTAGCGCATAAAAAAGGGCGGGTGCTTTCGCCCCGCCCTCTTTCACCAAATATCGTCATTTGTCTTAGTTGACGGCATCCTTGAGCGCCTTGCCGGCCTTGAACTTTGGCTGAGTCGATGCCTTGATGGTCATTGGCTCACCCGTGCGCGGGTTACGTCCGGTCGATGCTTTGCGCTTTGCAACGCCAAAAGTACCGAAACCAACGAGACGTACTTCGCCGCCACTCTTCAGCGCGCCAGTGATCGCTTCAAAAGTTGCTTCAACGGCTTTGCCAGCATCAGCCTTGGTCAGGCCGCTTGCATCGGCAACTGCACTGACGAGATCTTGCTTGTTCATACGGGAATCCCCCCTCTTAAAATTGTGTGAGACTCATTATTGCTTAATTGAGTCGCGGCCGAAGCCGGTGGCCGGATAATGATGAGAATGTTGGCGCTGTCAAAGGAAATATCGGCCCAAATCCGTCATTTTCTGTTAAAAACTGCGCGTTTTGCCCGTTAACCACACCTAAAGGCAAAGCGCGCAGCCTCAATGCGTAACTGCCGCGCCACTTTCCCCGCTGGCCACGCTCGGCAATGCCGCTGCCAAGTCGTCAGCTTCCGTCCATTCAACGGGCACAAGCGGCGATACCAGCGCGCGTGCCAGCACCTGGTCCACATGGCTTACCGGAATGATTTCCAGCCCGTCTTTGATGTTCGCCGGGATATCCGCCAGGTCCTTCTCATTCTCCTGTGGTATGAGCACGGTCTTGATCCCGCCGCGCAACGCCGCAAGCAGTTTTTCTTTCAAACCGCCAATCGGCAACACCCGGCCTCGCAGCGTCACTTCTCCCGTCATCGCAACATCACGGTGAACGGCGATGCCGGTCAACGTCGACACGATGCAGGTGACCATACCGATACCAGCCGATGGACCGTCTTTCGGAACCGCACCTTCGGGAAGGTGAATGTGCACATCCTTGCGGGCAAACAGGCTCGGCTTAATGCCATAGCTTGGCGCACGTGCCTTAACGTAGCTCAACGCAGCCTGGATGGACTCGCTCATCACTTCGCCAAGCTTACCCGTAGTCTTAATCTGCCCCTTGCCCGGCACAGTCACGGCCTCAATGGTCAACAATTCGCCGCCCACTTCGGTCCATGCCAGACCCGTAACCGCGCCAATCTGGTTTTCTTCCTCGCCCATATCATGGCGATATTTGCGCACGCCCGAGAAATCCGCGAGATTTTCAGGCGTTATTGCAATGCTTGTGTCTTTGCCTTCAAGGATACGGCGCAACGCCTTACGCGCAACCTTCGCGATCTCGCGCTCCAACGTCCGGACACCCGCCTCTCTTGTGTAATAACGGATGATGTCCTTGAGTGCATCATCGCTTACCGAAAACTCCGCATGCTTCAAGCCGTGAGCTTCGATCTGCTTCTCAAGCAAATGCCGTTTTGCAATCTCGAGCTTTTCATCCTCGGTATAGCCTTCGAGCCGGATGATCTCCATGCGGTCGAGCAACGCCTGCGGCAAGTTCATGCTGTTGGCAGTCGTCACAAACATGACATCCGACAAATCCAGGTCGATTTCGAGATAATGGTCGTTAAATTTGTTGTTCTGTTCAGGGTCAAGCACCTCAAGCAACGCAGATGCCGGGTCGCCCCGGAAATCCTGTCCAAGCTTGTCGATTTCGTCGAGCAGGAACAGCGGATTCATAGTGCCCGCCTTTTTCAGGTTCGCCGCAACCTTGCCAGACATTGATCCGATGTATGTGCGGCGGTGGCCACGAATCTCGGCTTCGTCACGGACGCCGCCCAACGACTGCCGGATGAATTCACGGCCCGTCGCTTTGGCAATCGATTTGCCAAGCGAGGTCTTTCCAACACCCGGAGGACCAACGAGGCACAATATAGGCCCCTTCAGCTTGTTTGTCCGCGCCTGCACCGCAAGATATTCAACAATCCGGTCCTTGACCTTTTCCAACGCAAAATGGTCGGCATCAAGGACGTCCTGCGCCTTGGCGATATCACGCTTCAGCTTTGACTTCTTGCCCCAAGGAATACCCAAGAGCGTGTCGAGATAATTGCGGATCACCGTTGCTTCGGCCGACATCGGCGCCATGCCACGCAGCTTTTTCAATTCCGCATTGGCCTTTGCCTTTGCTTCCTTGGAAAGCTTCATAGTATCGATTTTGCTTTGAAGCTCGGCAACCTCGTCGCCGCCTTCGCCATCATCATTGCCAAGCTCGCGCTGAATTGCCTTCATCTGCTCATTCAGATAATATTCGCGCTGGGTCTTTTCCATCTGGCGCTTCACGCGGCCGCGAATTTTCTTCTCGACCTGCAAAACGCCAAGCTCGCCCTCCATGAACGCGAACGCCATTTCAAGACGACGGAGGGGATTTGCCTCGACCAACAAGGACTGCTTATCCGACACCTTCAACTGTATATTGGCCGCAACGGCATCGGCCAGCGCCGATGGCGTATCGATCTCGGTCAACTGAACAGCCGTTTCGGCCGGCATTTTCTTGTTGAGCTTTGAATAATTTTCGAACTGTTCGGTGACCGAACGCATCAGCGCTGTCGCTTCAGGACCCTCTGCGACCTGCTCTTCAAGCAAAGTAACGGTTGCCTCGACATAATCGTCACCGCGTTCAATCAGGTCGCGCAATTCCGCACGCTGCTTGCCTTCAACAAGTACGCGCACCGTTCCGTCTGGTAGCTTCAACAGCTGCATAATCGACGCAGTCACGCCGATATTATACAAATCATCCTTATCAGGGTCATCTTCGGCGGGGTCGAGCTGCGCGACAAGAAATATTTCCTTGTTGGCAGTCATCGCCTTTTCAAGCGCAACAACCGATTTGTCGCGACCGACAAACAAAGGCACAATCATGCCCGGGAAAACAACAATATCACGCAATGGCAATAAAGGCAGATTCAATTCCATAGATACTCCAATCGGCTGTCGCTCAAAACCGCGAGCAACCTGTTCTCCGTCAATATGAGCGCTTTGCGCGCGCTTTCAATGGATGTGCGCAGCTTGCGCGCATTTTATTGGGGAAAAACTATATGGAATGAACTGTTGCCTGCCTTATCAGAATGGCAATTTGAACCCTGGAGGCAATGGCAGGCCACTGGACATCTTACCCATCTCGGCATTGCTCGCTGCATCCGCCTTTTCGCGAGCATCGTTGAATGCCGCAGTAATCAGGTCTTCCAACATGCCTTTATCCGCTGGGACAATGAGGCTGTCGTCGAGTATAACATTCAATATCCGGCCCTTTGCTGTCGCCCGAACCTTTACCAGCCCGCCGCCCGACACGCCTTCAACCTGAATAGTGTCAAGCGTTGCCTGCGTTTGTTCCATCTGTTGCTGGATATTCTGCGCGGCTTCCTGCGCAGCCTTGATCATCTCTTCCATGCTTTTCATGCGCTCTTGCTCCATTTCATGTCATTATCATCGCCGTCGAGCAGCTCTGCCTCAGGAAACGCGGCAAACGCTGCTTTGACCAAAGGTGACTCCATAATAATTCTTTTATCGGCTTCGGCTTCCGCCTGTTCCTGCTCAAGCAGGCTGGGCTGAGCCTCCCCCGCGCGTTCCTCAATTTCCCAGCGCGTGCCAGTCACCTTAGCCAGCGCATCGCGCAATTCGGCACCAAAAGACGGCCCGACAGGCCCCGCCAACTGATACGCCAATAATGGCGGCGCGTATTCAACCAGACGCACAACGTCGCGCATAGTCACTTCGATGCTGACAAAACCTTCGCGCGCCAAACGATCAAGCAGCGCCTTAAAATCAACCGGCATCAAGGATTGTACATTGGCAGGCGGCGACATATCGAGCGCGGTAGGTGCCGACGCGGGAGGCGGCGCAGCGAACACGCCTTCGCCTATCATTTTTGCCAATTCCCCCGGATCAGGAAGTGTTGCAGCATGGACCACGCGTAGCAACGCCATATCGGCGGCATCCAGCGGAACCGATGCGCGAGCGACTTCTTCCTGCCCTTTCAACAATAATTGCCACAACCGGTGCAACACGGGGAAGGACAAGCGATCGGCAAGTTCTTCCACCACGGCCGTGGCTGTAGCATCCAGCGCGGCATCGCCCGGCGCCCCAACCTTGGCCAGCGTCAACCGGTGAACCTCGGACAACAATCCTGCAAACATGGCGAGCGGTTCAACGCCCAGATTGTACTGGCTCTTGGCTTCAGCCAGCATCGCCTGCGCATCACCGTGCAGGATAAGGCCGAACAACCGACGGATTGCGCCGCGGTCGGACAGACCAAGCATATCCCGGACTTGCGCGGCGGTGACCTGGCCATCCCCTTCCATATCGGCATGGGCAATGGCTTGATCGAGGATGGAGAGACCATCGCGGACCGAGCCTTCTGCCGCTTGCGCAATCAAAGTCAATGCTTCTGCCTCAGCCGTGACAGCTTCCTTCACCGCAATTTCTGCAAAATGCGCGGTGAGCTTCTCGGTTGAAATGCGCTTCAGGTCAAAACGCTGGCACCGCGAGAGAACGGTAATCGGAACCTTGTTTACTTCAGTTGTCGCAAACAGAAACTTCACATGGCCCGGCGGTTCTTCCAACGTTTTCAGCAACGCATTAAACGCGTTTTTCGACAACATGTGCACTTCGTCGATGATATAGAATTTGTAGCGCGCCGACACTGCGGAGTAGCGCACAGCTTCGATAATTTCGCGCACATCGTCGACGCCGGTGTGGCTTGCAGCGTCCATTTCGATCACATCGATATGCCGGCCTTCGGCGATTGCCACACAAGGCTCGCAAACACCACATGGGTCGATAGTCGGGCCGCCCTGCCCGTCCTTGCCAATGCAATTCAGCGCTTTGGCAATCAGCCGCGCGGTGGAGGTTTTGCCAACGCCGCGCACGCCAGTCATAAGGAACGCATGCGCCAACCTGTCACGTTTTATCGCGTTACCAAGCGTCTGCACCATGGCATCCTGACCAATCAGCTCGGCAAAAGTCTGCGGACGGTATTTGCGCGCCAGCACGCGATACGCCACCCCGCCCGTTGACACTGAAGTCGTTGCTGGCTTGGAAACCTGGGGTAAATCCAAACCGAGACCCAAAGCGTCATCGGGCATGTCCGGGTCGCGTTCAGCGAAATCTGGATTATTAGAGTCGGGCATCATGATCTCGTTAGAATGCTCGTCGACATTTGTCGAAGTCTTCGCAACCGAAACAGGGGGAAAAGTAGGAGCCGGATGACCCGCAGCGAATTCGTTGTGGCTGCTTCCGTCAGGATCTGACCAGGTTGGCGAGTGCCACGTCCATCCGACTCCCACGCCGCATATGGCCGTGACGGCGGCTAAATGCAAGACCGGTTGGCGAAGTTGGTAAACAGCAAATTTACCTTAAAGCGCAACGCTAAATTCACGCAGGCGCGCTAGCCCAGATTAACCTAACGGGAGCTCGGTGCCATGATCGATACGCCTACGACAACAATAACATACCAGCGGTACGAAGATGCCGCGCAGGAAGACCGGAGCGCGCCACGCGTTCGGCTTAAGATCCCTGCGATCATGCGACCATCGGGATCGCCCGGCTTTTCTGTTATTGTCCGCGACCTATCATTGTCTGGTGTGGCCTGCGAAGCTCTTACGGGAATGGCCCCGGGCACGCGGATTTGGCTAACCCTGCCGGGGCTGGCGGCGCTTCAGGCAAAAATCGTGTGGAACGATGGCACAACGGTAGGTTGCGAATTCACTACTTTGCTCAACCCTGCCGTGCTTCAAAACATATTGGCGCGGTTTCCCATTCAGGCTTAAGCATTTCTGAGATACCAGTCGTAGTCAATGCTCGGGACTTGGCCGAAATATCGGTCCTGCTCGACTCGCTTCACAATCGTGAACATGTCTACAAAGCGATCCCCCAGATATTCACGCATCAACTTTGAACCATGGAAGCGGTCCACAGCGGCAAACCAGTTGCTTGGCGGCTTGTCATCGCCTGATCCGTCACGGTCATAGCCATTGCCGACAACCGCCGGACCGGGGTCAATCTGCTGGATAATGCCGTGGTGGATGCCGGAAAGGACCCCAGCTACGGCAAGATACGGGTTTGCATCCGCACCGCACGCGCGATGTTCAACATGGCGACTTGATGGCGGGCCGGCGGGTATGCGGAAGGACACCGTGCGGTTGTTAACGCCCCAAGTGGGCGCAACCGGGGCATAGCTGTTCGCCTTAAACCTGCGGTAGCTGTTGGCGTGCGGCGCGAAGAGCGCGAAACAATCGCCAACGGTCGATATCATCCCGCCAATGGCATGACGCAGCATCGGCGTACCTTCGGGATCATCGGACGCGAACAGATTCTGCCCGTCGCTGTCGTTCATGGACACATGAATATGCATGCCTGACCCGGCCTGCTCTGCGAAGGGCTTGGCCATGAACGTGGCTTCAAGCCCATGGGCTTGCGCAACCGCCTTGACGACGCGTTTGTACATGATCGCATCATCGCACGCGCGCAACACATCGGGTTTATAGCGCAATGTCAGCTCGCACTGCCCTGGCGCAAATTCGGAGATTGCGGACTCCAGAGGTAGCCCTTGAATGTCACAGGTTTCGTATAGTTCGTCGAAAAAGGGCCGAAAATCATCTAGCTCACGCAGGCCATAGACCTCCACCATGCGCGGCGTTTCGCGATTATAATCGGGGCGCGCCGGGCGGATGGATCCATCGCGTGCGCGCTTGGGATCCAGAAGGTAGAATTCCAGCTCTACGGCTAGTGCAGGCGTTAGGCCGATCTCGGCAAAACGGTCCACAACAAGCCCAAGGACATGGCGCGGGTCAAGATCGTGGGGTTGGCCATCAAGCTCGTAAAAATCCACCATGAACTGCGCCGCATTGTCGCCTGCCCACGGCGTACGCACCAATGTGCCGGGAATGGGCTTCATCGAGCGGTCGGCGTCGCCGTCCTCCCAGACCAGACCCGTCTCAACCGTATCCTGACCGGTAATATCCACGACCGCGATGGAACCGGGAAAAAAGCGGCCGATTTCATATACCGACAGCACTTCATGCTGGCGCAAACGCTTGCCACGCGGAACGCCGCCCATGTCGGTGTAGATCATCTCAACGGAATCAATATCCGGATGCGCCGCAAAAAATGCCTCGGCCTCCGCTCGTGCCGCGATGTTTGCTGATGATTTTGCCCGCTTGATTGTCATGATTTATCTATTCCGCCCAAATTTAAGAAGCTTGTAGCTCAGTCAACGCAGAGTTCAACTCTGCCGCAAGCCGGTCGACTTGCGCCGCTTGAGTCACTGGGCTCACCAGCATCATGTTATGAAATGGCGCGAGCAATATGCCCAGATTGGCCAAATAGAGATGGATAGTGCTCTCCAGTTCATGATCCATAGCAGCGCGCGCCTCGCTGCCATTGCGGGGCGGATTGGCCGAACACACCAGTTCGACGCGGGCACCGGCGTGACTGACATGCCAATCCAGCCCATGCGCGGCGATGACTGCGTTTAGCCGTGCCACCAGATGGTCGGCAGTAGCTAACATATGATGATAAGCTTCGCGCGTTATGACCTGTCCCAACATTGCGTGCATCGCGCAGATGGCCAACGCATTGGCCGACAAAGTCGTGCCAATCCCGCTGTGGCCCGCCGGACGCGACGTATTCAGCGCAGCCATCCGTTCGGCAATTTCTGCTGTAAAGCCGTAAACCGCGCAGGGCACGCCGCCGCCAATCGACTTACCGACAACCATGATGTCGGGCATTGGACCATAAGCGTTGCTATGGCCGCCATAGCCCGACGATATGGTGTGCGTTTCGTCGAACACGAGGATCGTGCCTGTCTCGCTGCACAAGCGGCGTAATGTTGCCAGAAAACCCTGGGCATCTCGCACCATGCCAATGTTGGTCATCATTGGCTCGGCCAAGACGCAGGCGATATCACCGCCCCGCAACGCCGTCTCCAGCGCATCAACATCGTTAAATTCGATCGCCGTCGTAGTCGGCAGCAAATCCTGCACCTGACCGATCAGGCTCGGCCGGTTAACGGCACGCCCGTCGCGCAGGTCGACAAAGACGTCATCGACCGCACCATGATAACAGCCATTGAAGATCAATATCTTGTCACGCCCCGTAATTCCGCGGCACCAGCGGATCACTGCGCGGTTGGCCTCGCTTGCCGTCGTCGTCACTTGCCATACCGGCAGGCCAAACATGGCGCCAAGCATTTCGCTTAGCTCCGCGCCCTTGGCTGTAGGCAACATATAGCTCAGCCCTTGCCCGGCTTGCTTTGATATCGCGGCGGATAAAGGCGCTGGCGAATGGCCGAACATGCTTGCGGTATCACCAAGACAGAAATCGTCAAAGACTTGCCCGTCGATGCTCGTCAGCGTCGCCCCAGAGCCACTCTCAGCAACGATCGGGAACGGACTCGACCAATCAAGCATCCAGTGAAATGGCACGCCCTGAAACCATCCCTGCGCGCGCTGTGCTTGCGCCTTGGACTTTGGGTTGGCGGCGATGAAGCGTGCAATTTCGCGTGCGCGCATCCGGTCGACAGCTTGGCGGTCGATCATAGCCGGTCTCGCATTGCCGAATAAAGCATGCCTGCAACATAGGTTGGCGACCGCAAAAACTTTCCACCCGGAAATGCATGATGCGGAATTTTGTCGAAGAGGTCGAAATTGCGGCTGTCGCCTTGCAACACT
This sequence comes from Sphingorhabdus sp., assembly GCF_046596595.1. Taxonomy (GTDB): domain Bacteria; phylum Pseudomonadota; class Alphaproteobacteria; order Sphingomonadales; family Sphingomonadaceae; genus Sphingorhabdus_B. The sequence continues at coordinate 28,316 of NZ_JBKJMB010000011.1, read as the reverse complement.
TCAGCCAGTAGTTCACCGACCAAAGTCGTCAGCAAAACACCTTGCCCCGAATAGCCATGGGCAAACAGGATGTTTCCGTTGCGCCCAATATGAGGCAACCGATTGACAGTGATACCCACAGCGCCGCCCCAGGCGTAATCGATGCGGGCATCGGCAAGCTGCGGGAATAGCTTGAGCATATAAGGCCGGACAAATGCCGCAATATCCTTTGGCGGCGTCGGTGAATATTTTTCGCCACCTGCAAATAATAACCTGTTATCAGACGATAAGCGAAAGTAATTGAGAACAAATCTGCTGTCGGACACGGCGGCATTTGACGGGATGAGTGCGCTTGCACGCTCTGCACCAAGTGGCTCGGTTGCGATAATGTAGTTCAACACGGGCATGGAGTAACGCCCCGCTTTAGGTGCCAGTGCGGTGGTTTCGGCGTCCGTTGCCAAGAACACCGTTGTCGCCGCGACCGACCCGGACTCGGTCCGCACGACGGGCTTACCATGATCTTCGACCGACAAAACCCTGCTGCCTTCAAAGATTTTGGCACCCGCACTTTGCGCCGCATTTGCCAGTCCACGTGCATATTTCAGCGGGTGGAGATGCCCACCTTTGGGTACATAGACACCGCCGTGATAGCCCTGGACATTGACATATTTGCCGACATCCTCCGGCGGGACCAAAACCGCCTCGCCTTTGCCGACATATGTGTCGCTGAAGGCAACCTCTTTCTCCAAATATGCGAAATCACGCTTTTTGGCGGCGAGATGGATGTGGCCGTCCTGCAAATCACATTCGATGCCATGCTTTTTGATCCGCGCATGTACTCGGTCGCGCGCCGAGATCGCTAGATCATAGAGCATATGCCCGACGTCCTGCCCGACCAATTTGATAAGATCGTCGCCAGCCATATTGAAGCCGGGGATCATTTGACCGCCGTTTCGGCCAGATGCGCCAAAGCCAGCTTGCTCGGCCTCAAGCAATACCACGTCAATACCAGCCTCGGCACAGGCAACAGCGGCGGAAAGGCCCGTAAAGCCGCCACCGATGATGCAGATGTCGGCGGTTATGTCGCCCACCAAAGGTGAATTTTTCGGATATTCTCCAGCCGAAGCCAGATAATAGCTGTCGTTCAATCTATCGGGCATCACACCCTCAGCAACAAATGCTCGCGCTCCCAACTGCTCACGACCGACTGGTAGTTGAACAATTCATAATCTTTGACCGCGTAAAATATGTCGAAAAACTCTTCACCGAGTAAGTTGCGTACTGGCTTGCAGGCGCTGAACCTGTCCAATGCAGCCTCCAATGTCCTCGGTAGGGTACGGGCCCGGTTATAGGCGCTTCCTGTGATGGCCTTGGCCGGAACCATGCGCTCAACCATGCCGATATAGCCGCAGACAAGCGAAGCTGCCATCGCCAGATAGGGGTTTGAATCTGCGCCCGGCAGGCGATTTTCAACGCGGCGGTTCGCCTTGTCGGATATCGGCACGCGAAAGCCGCAACTGCGATTGTCTTCGCCCCATTGCACGTTGATTGGCGCGGCGCTGTCTGGACGCATCCGGCGGAAGCTGTTGACGTTTGGCGCCCAAAGCGGGGAAACTTGTGGCATGAATTTTACCAGTCCAGCGATATAGCTCCGGAAAAGCGCGCTATCGCGCCCGTTGGCGTTGGAAAACAGATTTCGTCCGGTCTCTGCATCGACAACCGACTGATGGATATGCATCGCACTACCCGGTTGCCCTGCCATCGGGTTCGCCATGAATGTCGCATAGACGCCATGCTGCTTGGCGACAGCGCGAACGGTACGTTTGAACAGAAACACTTGATCTGCCAGCTTCAGCGGGTCGCCATGAATGAAGTTCACCTCCAACTGCGCTGCGCCCATTTCATGGATCATCGTGTCGATATCGAGGCCCATGAGCTCGCAGTCATCATAGATATGATCGATAATATCTTCATATTCGTTCATCGCCTCCAACCCGTAAGGCTGGCTGGCGGTTTCGGCGCGGCCACTTGAACCGGTCGGCGGCATAAGGGGAAAATCGGGATCGACATTTTGGCTGACGAGATAAAATTCAACCTCAGGCGCCATGATCGGCTTCCACCCGCGATCTGCATAAAGGCTCAGTACCTTTTTCAAAATCGTCCGTGGCGCGATTTCGACTTCGGAGCCGTCAGCGTGCAGGACGTCGGCAATCACAAAGGCGGTCGGCGATTTAAACCCGGGTGCAACGCAAATCGTTTCAGGGTCTGCGATCAGGATTTTGTCGGGGTCTTTGTCCCAGATATCTGCGATATCCTCGGGATAATGCCCATCAATGGTGCAGATAAAAACGCTGCCCGGTATCCGCAACGACTTGTCGCGGACCGACGACAGGAATTTTTTGGCAGGTAAAACCTTTCCCCGCTGAACGCCATTTATGTCAGGGACAATGCATTCAACCTCATCGATTTTGTGCTCAGCGATCCAATTCGCAAGGTTCACGGACATGCTTTTTCACCAGTTTTCAGTAAGCCGGATAAGCGCATGCCGGGCTTGAAAGGTCAAGCCCGGCATGAAGCTATTCTGAATTGGCCAATGTTGAAAAGGCCATAAAAAATAATGTTAGATCAAAAGCCGTAGCTTACCGAGAACACTACGCCAGCCGAGCTGTCCTTAAATGCAAAGGTCGAACGACGGTTGGTGTCCACATAGGACGCACCTAATGTAAATCCGGATACGGCGGCGGTCAGGCCAAGCGACCAATCAACCTTTTCATCACCAACGCTGAACGCGCCGTCTTCGATACCCATCGATCCAACGATAGAAATCGGCGAATCCGGCAACGCGATTGTCGCGTTTGTTCCGTAATAGATATTATCCTGATTGCCGGTGTTATCCTGACTTGGCACATAGCTTAACTGGACGCCGACAGTTGCCGGGCCGATTGTTGAACCAAGCTTGCCGGTAAACTCAACATAGTTGAAGCTCGATACACCGGGATACAGATAATACGTCGCGCCGATGTCGTAGGTCAGTTCTTCACCGCCGGAAAAGCCCGCGTACAGGTCGACTTCAAGGTCATCGCCCGCATTATCGGCAATGTTCGAAGCCCAGACACCTGCATATAGACCCGATTCATGTTTTACAGTGAGATAAGGCTGGAGCGCAAAATCCTTGTTCGACAGCGAAACACCACGGAAGCGATAGTCGGACACAACGGCTGCGCCGCCGGTTAACGTGATTGGACCTGATGCCTCTTCTGCTGCTGCGTCTTGAGCGAAAGCAGGTACAGAAATGGCCATCGCGCTCATCGCGACGCTCATGCTTGCCAGCTTTAATATTGAATTTCGCATTATTTCACCCCTTCTTAGGTACGTCAGAAATCATTCCGAAAGCGTGCGCATTGCGCCGCCTTCGGCAATTGCCGTTCGCTTCCCGCTTGATCTTGTTGCCCGCGCAATGGTTAGCTTTATTTTTACCTGCGCTTTATTGTGCAACTGCACACAAACATCAAAGCACGCACCAAGCAAGCAATTTTGTGTCAATGTCCTTGTCCTTTTTAAGCAATGTGACAAAACAGTCACAGTCTTGCGCAACATAAGGATATGGGTGAAGAAGGGCATATGCTTGAAAACGACCCCCTCGCGGCATTCTGGATGCCGTTTACTGCAAACAAGTCCTTTAAGGCCCACCCGCGCTTGCTCGTGTCGGCCAAGGACATGCATTATCAAAGCGCCGATGGCCGGCAAATCCTCGACGGGACTGCGGGTCTGTGGTGCAGCAATGCGGGACACTGCCGGCAACCGATCGTAGACGCTATCGCCAAATGCGCCGCGACGCTCGACTTCGGACCGACGTTTCAGCTTGGCCACCCGCTGGCCTTCGAACTCGCCAGCCGCCTTGCGCCGATGATGCCCGACGGGGTCGACCGGATATTCTTCACTAATTCTGGAAGCGAGTCGGTTGACACGGCATTGAAAATTGCGCTCGCGGCGCAACGCGCGCGGGGCCACGGCACCCGAACGCGGCTGATTGGCCGCGAACGCGGATATCATGGCACTGGCTTTGGGGGCATCTCAGTAGGCGGCATCGTCAATAACCGGCGCGTGTGGCAAGGCCTTCCTGGCGTGGATCATATGCGGCACACGCATGACGTCGGGCGCAATGCATATTCGCGGGGTTTCCCGCAACATGGTGCGGAACTCGCCGACGATTTGGAACGTCTAGTTACATTGCACGGCGCGGAAACCATTGCCGCGGTCATTGTCGAGCCTGTGGCTGGATCAACCGGCGTTCTTGTCCCGCCAATTGGCTATCTTCAAAGATTACGTGACATCTGCACCAAGCACGCGATCATCCTGATTTTTGATGAGGTGATAAGCGGCTTTGGACGCGTCGGCGGCGCGACTGCTTCGCAAAGCTGGGGCATCACGCCCGATATCATCGCAATGGCAAAGGGCCTCACCAATGCTGCAGTTCCCATGGGCGCTGTCGCCGTAAGCAGAAACGTCCACGACGATGTCATAAACGCCACGCAAGATGGGATCGAGCTTTTCCATGGCTACACCTATAGCGGCCACCCGCTTGCCGCAGCGGCAGCCTTGGCCACACTCGACATCTACCGTGACGAAGGTCTCTTTGAAAAAGCGCATGAGCTAGGCGGATATTGGGCGGACGCCGCGCATGCCCTGCGCGGCAAGCGGCATGTTATCGACGTACGGAACATTGGCCTTATTGCCGGGATTGAGCTTGAGCCCCGAACGGCGGCACCAACAAAACGCGCAACCGAGCTGTTTCAAGCCTGTTTCGACAATGGGTTGCTGGTTAGGGCAACAGGCGACATTATCGCACTCAGCCCGCCGCTTATTCTTGAAAGAGCGCATATCGACGAGATGTTCGGTAAGATAGGCGATCTGCTAGAGCGAATCGACTAGGCCTGTTGAAGTCGAGTCAACGCAAACGCCGCTGGCGCTGTGCATGTTGTGCGAAGCCAGCCTTTTGAGGGGGCGCGGGCTAGCTTCGCACAAATTGAACAGCCAAGCGGCGGTTCAAATCAGAATAGAATTGCGACGATCACCACGAGCAAAATTAAACCGCCAATGCTGATTCCGACTGTTCTTCCCATAACCTGTCTCCATTTCCGATAAATGAAACAGAATTGGGTCAGACAAGTTCCTTCAGTCAGTCTTTTGCCGACATATTATCCATAAGAATGCAAATCTTCATTGGTCGAACAAGCGCGGCGGAACGGTTCGATTTACGACCTCCCGCAACGCAAAGGCAGTCTCGATCCGGGCGACTCGAGGTAGCCGCGCAATTTCCTGCCGGTGGATCAACTCATAATCCTCAATTGACGCGGCACGAACAACCAGAAGGTAATCGTTCCTTCCACTCATCAAATGGCACCGGATTGTCGACGGGCTGTTGACCACCGCAGCCTCGAACGCCGCCATGGCCTCCTCGCTTTGGCTGTCGAGTGTGATCGTGACCATCACCGTCGCCGAAAGCCCCAATTTCCGCAAATTTACGTCGGCGCGATAGCCGCGCAAAATGCCGTCATCCTCTAACGCCTTTTGCCTGCGTGCAGCAGCGCTTGGTGACAGGCCCGCCACCTCGCCCAGTTCCATCTGAGTCGCACGGCCATTTACCACCAAAGCACCCAATAATTTACGGTCTGCGCGATCCAGCTGCATGAGATTTCCATTCTTATATTATAAATAGACGAATATATGCACGAATATACCATTTAAGTCGAATCTTTGCGGAGTTTCGCCGTCGGGACGGTGCTATTTTGCCTACGATCTTATTCAGGAGCAGAAAATCATGCGTGTCGGCGTCCCAAGCGAAATCAAGGTTCATGAATATCGTGTCGGATTAACCCCCGGGGCAGTCCGCGAATATGTCGCGCATGGCCATCAGGTGGTGGTGCAATCCGGCGCGGGGGCTGGCATCATGGCAAGCGACGATGCCTATCGCGCGGCTGGTGCTGAAATTGCCGCCACAGCAGCCGAAATTTTCGCTGGCTGCGAAATGATCGTCAAGGTCAAAGAACCGCAACCAAATGAATGGGTGCAGCTTCGCACTGGCCAATTACTTTTCACCTATCTGCACCTTGCGCCTGACCCCGAACAGGCAAAGGGCCTTATTGCGAGCGGATGCACCGCGATTGCCTATGAAACCGTCACTGACGACCGTGGCACCCTGCCCTTGCTTGCCCCGATGAGCGAAGTTGCGGGCCGCCTTGCTATCGAGGCCGCTGGCGAAGCTATGCGGCGAAGCGAAGGCGGTGCAGGCATCCTGCTTGGCGGCGTCCCCGGGGTTCCTGCGGGCCGCGTCACCGTGCTTGGCGGCGGCGTTGTTGGCACCCATGCCGCACGCATGGCGGTTGGTCTTGGCGCTGAGGTCACCATCGTTGACCGATCGATCCCGCGCCTTCGCCAGCTTGACGAAATGTTCAACGGACGGGTGCGCACGCGTTATTCGACGCTTGAAACGATTGACCATGAAATCAGCATTGCCGACGCCGTCATTGGCGCTGTGCTTATTCCAGGCGCGAGCGCGCCAAGGCTCGTCACGCGCGAAATGCTCAAGCGGATGAAGCCGGGCTCGGTACTCGTGGACGTCGCCATCGACCAAGGCGGCTGCTTTGAAACATCGCGGCCAACGACCCATGCCGAGCCCACATATGTTGTCGACGGCATCATCCATTATTGCGTCGCCAACATGCCGGGCGCAGTTCCGCAGACGAGCGCTGCGGCGTTGAACAACGCAACATTGCCTTATGGCCTTGCTCTGGCGGACAAGGGCGTGGCCGCGCTTGAAAACAGCACGGAAACGGGTCGCGGATTGCTCGCTGGCCTCAACGTCCACCGGGGTAAAGTCACGAGCCAGGCAGTCGCGGAAAGCCTTGATCTGGAGTTTGTCGCGCCGGAGACTGCCTTGACGGCGTGACTTGAACGCTTGCCAATGCTAACGCTCTCAAATGGGTAAAGAGGGGCGGGTTACTGCGCATCAAATCGCGGCTATGCTTGGGGTGTCACAGCCCACGGTGTCGCGTGCCTTGCGCGGTGACAAAAAAGTCAACGAGGCCACGCGGGCGCGGATCGTTGCGCTTGCGACGGAGCTAAATTACTCGGTCGATCATAACGCGCTTCGGTTGCGCACGCAGCAAACCAATTCGATTGCGCTCGTTATCCTGTGTCGGCGCGGCGAAAACAAAGCGAACATAAACCCGTTTTATCTGTCGCTGCTTGGCTGCATTGCTGCTTCGGCGTCCGAACGGGGCTATAATCTCATCATTTCTTTTCAGGATTCTCCTGCCAATTTCTTCGCCAATTACACAGGCAGTCGGCAAGCGGATGGCTTGATCGTGATCGGCAGCGGCCAGAATGTCAAAGGATGGCAGTTTTTTGGCGAATATGCCCGGCACGAAACGCCGATGATTTGCTGGGGCGCGAGCAAGGAAGACCTGATTTCCATCAAGAGCGACAATGTGCAAGGTGCGCGGCTGGCAATCGACCATTTGCTACACAAAGGCTGCACGCGCATTGCCTATATTGGTCCAACCAACAGCGAACAGCCGCAATTTCAGGACAGGCTAACGACCTATATGGCCGAAATGGCGGCGAGGAATATGCAGCTTATTTGCCCGCCGCTTCCTGAAAATGCGGTACGCGAGGATCAGGGCTATGCCGCTGTCAAAGGCTTGATCCGTGACAAGGTTGAGTTTGACGGCCTGTTCTGCGCCAATGACTTTATCGCGTTGGGCGCGATGCGTGCGCTTGACGAGAGCAACGTAACCGTCGGTCAGGATGTCCGGGTCATCGGCTTTGATGGCATTGCCACCGGCGCCTATGCGCAGCCGCCACTCACCACAATCGAGCAGGATTATGTGCAGGCGGGCGAAATGCTGGTGGAGGCCTTGATTGCGGTGTTCAAAGGCGACAGCCCCAACATTACACCTGTCCCCGTTAAGCTGCTGTCCCGCGGAAGCGCCTAGGCCCGGGTTCCAGCGCTGCGTGCAACCTCCAATATGCAAGCGACAAAGCCTTCGGGATCATCCTCCTGAATGAAGTGCCCGCCGCGCAGGCTCCGGTGGTTTTGTCCCGCGGTACCCGGGACGCGGCCAATGAACCGGCTTTCCCCGCCCCGCGTGATCCGGTCCTGATCTGAAAAACAGCACAAGAACGGCTTTTCCCATTTGTCCAATACCTCCCAGGCGCGTTTCTGGTCTCGCAAGGCGACATTGTTTTCAAACGGGACAAAGCTCGGAAAGATACGCGCACCAGCCTTGAATGACGAATCCGGGAATGGCGCATCATACGCCGCGATTTCCTCGGGTGAGAGAACTCGCTTGGTTCCCGCGTTCACAATCTTGCCGATAGGAAAAACGAGGCTCCATTTTGAAAATGCGCGCCAGATGGCAAAGGCACGCGGCGGTTCCCCGCCTTCCGGCAGGCCGCCATTGGACAATGTGACGCCCGAAAATCGTTCCGGCATTTCGGCGACCAGCCGAAGCCCGACCAGCGAACCCCAATCCTGACACGCCAAGGTTATATTCCGCAGGTCAAGTTGCTCCACCCATTGGCGCATCCACGCCACATGGCGGGCATAGCTATAGTCATTTTGCGCAGCAGGCTTGTCGGATTTGCCAAAGCCGATCAGGTCGGGGGCAAGCACGCGAAGGCCTGCGTCAACGACCGGAGCAACCATTTTGCGGTACAGATAGGACCAACTTGGTTCTCCATGCATCATCAGGACAATAGGTGCGTCACGCGGCCCTTCATCAATGTAATGGATCCGCAAATCTTCGCCCGCCGCGCTATCGTCGATGTTCAGATAATGCGACGCGAAGGGATAATCCTTCATGTTAGCAAAGGCGGTATCCGGCGTGCGTAAAACTTTCATCGTCATTCCCCCCGAAACGAAACTGTGCGCAGCGCGTGTCACATTATCCAGCGTGCATCAAGCCGCGATGAGCTTGTCAGCAATTTCGAGACGCGTGCACGAATAGTCCTTGTGCTCTTTGCTGCATGCCTGCGTACAAGAATATTAACGTGCACACGGCTTGTAAATTTCGGCAGCGCGCGGCATGAAGTTAGCAATAACAACATAGCGGTCGCAAAATTGGGCTTGGTATAGGGGCGATTTTCACATGACCGAACAACAAACCTTCGTGGATTATTACCGCATTTTACAGGTCAAACCCGCCTGTGACGCAAAGACGCTTGAGGCTGCGTATCGCCGCTTGGCAAAAGCTTATCATCCCGATCATTTCGAAACCGCTGACGTCGACAAATTCAACGAAGTTGTCCAAGCATATAAGATCCTACGTAACGCCGAGGACCGGTTGCAATATGACATTCAGCATAATGAGCATGTACCGGCCGAGGAAGTGCATGCTGCGTCTTTTGATGATGTTACAACCGAAGAAAAAGCAGCATTGACCGACGCCGAAGCGCATGAGAAGATTTTGCTGACATTATACAAAAAACGGCGCGAAAATGCCCAGAACCCCGGCGTATTGGCATTTTATATCAAGGAAGCTTTGCACTGTTCGGAAGAACTTTTTGAATTTCATGCCTGGTATTTAAAAGCCAAAGGATTCATCGAACGCACCGAGCAGAATGAATTGGCAATCACTGTTGAAGGGATTGACCACGTGATTTCGATGTCACGTTCCCATATGGCTGCGCAGTTGCGCATCGCTCGATTGGAAGATGAACCCGTCCGGCCAAAACGCACGCGCCGAAAGGCTTAGGCCTGGTCGCTGGCAGACAGTGTGCTGGCGACACGTCACGCAGGGAACAAAAAGGTTAATCTGTCGTTAACCTTTTGTCGCTCGCGGGCGACCTTACAAAACGCATAGCCTTAACGGGACCTTCCGACATCATGTCGGAGGGTTCTTCTGTTTAACCGCGTATGTTGTAAAAATCCTTCTTCGCGACTGGGTCAAACCGCGATAATTGACCCTATGCGAATCGAAGGCGACTACAAAAAAGACGGCTATGCCACCATCCGGAGTCTCGTTCCTCCGGAAGTCGCGGCCATACTGCTTCAGCAAATGCAGATTGACCTTAAGGCTGCGGGGAAATCCTTTGAGACATTTGCCAAATTGCACCCGCTTTCAAAGCAACACACCATCGACATATCCGGGCATTTTTACCGGCCGCTTACAACATTTTTGTGGGGTATGACGCCGATCATCAGCGACCTCACCGGCGCGGATGTCTTGCCGAGCTACAATTATTTCCGCATTTATCACAAGGACGATACCTGCAGGGTTCATTCCGACCGCCCGTCATGCGAACATAGCGTGTCACTAACGCTCGCCTATAGCGATGGTATGGCTTGGCCACTTGAAGTTGGTTCGCAGCCAGTGAGCAGTGAGGGACCCTGCTTTGATGATTTTGGTGACGAGCCATTCTCGTCGGTGGAAATGCAACCAGGTGACGCCGTTCTGTATCGCGGCCTGGACCTGCGCCACGGCCGGATCAAACCCAATCCCAACACATGGTCTGCGCACCTTTTTCTGTTTTGGGTAGAGCGCGACGGCAATTTCAAGCAACATGCTTTTGATGCGCAGCGGCTGAGATCAGAATTGGAACGCGTTGGCAATGTCCCCTCGCCCTGAGCACTTGGCAACGCGATCATCACAGCAGAATATAGCATCCAAAAATAACATCGATTTTCAACCGATTTTGGTCGGGCTCAGGCTGCCGTTCGAAGCTGGCTAGCCACGGCGTTGACGATTGCTGCATCGACATTCATGTCGCGGGCAATCTCGCGCGCGGTCATTTTGGCAGACATCATGACTGAAGGCGTCCCACCACCCGGCTGGGTTCCTTGGCCCACCAGATAGAGATTATGCACATCTTCAGACTTATTGTGCGGACGGAAGAACGCCGTCTGGGTCAAGATGGGTTCGACGCCAAAGCCGTTTCCAAGATATGATCCCAATGTTTCCGCGAAATAATCTGGCGTGATGAAGCTCTTGTGCTTCAGGCGCGCGGCAAGATCAGGAATGTAGCCACGTTCTTCAAGGAATGTCAGCACCCGATCGCACAATTTTGGACCTTCCACGTCCCAATCCAGTTTGCTGGCATTGTTGGGCACAGGGATTAACGTGTAGGCGGCATGGTGGCCGGCAGGTGCAAGACTTGGATCGGTCAATGTCGGAATATGGAGATACTGTGAAAAATCGGGACTCATGATCTTTTGTTCAAAAATCTCGTCGAGCAGCGCCTCGTAACGTGGCCCCAAAATGATGTTGTGATGACGCAAGTCGGGGTCATTTTCGCGGCGTTCATAACCGAAATAAATCACCATCAACGACATGGACTGCTTCCGGAACTTGACCAGTGCATCGCGGTTGACCCGCCGCTGCGCTTTGTCCACCAACTTCAAATAGGTCGTCGCATAATCGGCGTTGGACACCACGACATCCGCAGCAATTTCTTCTCCACCTTTTAATCGAACGCCCTTGGCAACGCGTTTGTCCACCAGAATACGATCGACTGGCGCGTTGACTCGCAACGTGCCGCCCATTTCTTCGAACTTGGTGATAAGCGCGGATACCAATGCCCCGGTGCCACCCTTGGCGTAATGAATACCCCAAGTTTTTTCGACAAAATGGATCATGGCATAAATGGCAGGCACCTTCATCGGATTGCCGCCGACAAGCAATGGCTCAAAGCTGAAAACCTGGCGCATTTTGTCTGACTTGAAATACTTGCTCACCAGGCCAAACAGCGATTGCACTGCGCCAAGCTTAAACAAATCCGGCACGACGCTCAGCATCGACCCGAGGCTGCCAAAATAGGTATAGCCAAGCTTCAAGAATCCACGCTGAAAAATGGCGCGGGCTTGCTCGTGAAATGCTTCATATCCCGCCAGATCTTCGGGTGCCAAACGACGGATCTGCTCACGCGTGCTCACCGGGTCGCCATCATAATCAAAGTAGGTGCCGTCGTCGAAATAGATACGGTAAAACGGCAAAATGGGGATTATGTCGAGATATTTGCTGGTATTTGGTCCGCCGGATATCCCCTCACGGACACGGCAATTTTCATCCAGCACATGCGCCGGAAAGTCCGGTTCACCCAGCATCGCGTGGTCCTGCTGCAAACTGAACAGTTCCTCGATGAAATGCGGAACCGTGAGGACCGTTGGCCCCATATCAAACACAAACCCGTCCGCCCTGCGCACATAAGCACGGCCGCCAGGGGCATCGAGCGCTTCGACAATTTCTGTATCAAAGCCGAGGCTTTGCAATCGTATGGCGCAAGCAATGCCGCCAATTCCTGCACCAATAATTACTGCTTTGCGTCGCGACATTTTTCAGCTCACTCGTTTGACTAATCCGCTAGTCGTTAAAGCAGCGTCGGACAAGCTTGAATTGTTACAGCAGCATGCAAATGCGGTAACCAAAACGCCCGAATACAGCGGCTATGTTATCGCCTCCCCATTTGGTGAGTCTTTTGCGGATCCATAGGGTCGAAGGGCGGCGCTGTTATCTGACCGATGGTAGCCCGCAGCTTGCGGATTTATTGACACAGATAGATTGCAAGCAAGTTTGGCTTTGTTGTGCGTAATAGTCGGATCCATCCATCCGCCTTCAGTTGGCGTGCTGCGCAGCGCTGCTTTCGCGCCTCAGCAGCGTAAGAGGACTCGGCACCCATGCGTTTGCGTCCTTGCGACACAATTGGCCGAACATCGGCCGTACAATGGTCTGGATTGTGTACCGTGTTCAAATCGCCCTAACCCCTCAGTGCCATTTGATCTAGTTGTCATCTCAACATACAAAACGGACCTGCATACAAAGAAGGTGCATTTGATGATGAAAGCCAAACCCCTTTGCCCTAACCTGTCATAATCATGTTTCGGGGTTTCAAACGTCCTTAAAAATGGCGGCTGACCTTGGTCTCGAATTTCCGGGGCCAGCCGCCATCAGGCTTCAGACAATCTCCCAGTCTGCTTTTTCAAACGGGTAAGATCCTCTAAAATCGTGTTTGCCATTGGCAGGCTTGTTGTCCGTCCAAATGCTCATCGGTTCCTTATTTGCAGACGCAACTCCAGATCGCTCAGCCGGTTTTCCAAATATCTCCGGTCATCCGCCGTCATGCTAAGGCGCGCATATGCGGCTTCCAGATAGGACAAGTCACGATGCTCTACCCGCAGCTGGGCCTGCGCCGTTGCAGACATGTTACCCGACGAAATGGCGTTCGCAATGGCGGAAAGGCGTGCACGAGGAGTGAGCGCATTGTTGTTTCCGGTGTAGGCCGTGTCACCAACCCGCGCGTCAAGTGCGTCAAGCCGCGCGTCAAGATCATCGCGTTCGCGCTCGTCTAACATCCCGTCGCGCAAATAGCCGGCTTCAGTCTGAGCGAGAATTCGGTAATCTGCCTTGAGGCGGTTGCCTGCGACTCTGGTGAGCCGGCGCGCAGCAATCGAGGCGTCGACACGGGCAATAAATTCAGGCTGGCCTTCAGCTACGTTTGGTGATTGCAAAACGTTTTCGTCGCCATAGGTCTGGTTTGTCAGTACCTGCGTCAGCGCGTTGTAGCGTTCTGCAAGCTCGCTACGTTCCTGCATTGTGAACCGACGATCCGCCCCGTAGCGCAGCTCAAGCTGCACAAGCTCGGCATAGTCGGTTTTCAACCGAACCGCGGTCCTTTGGTCAAGTGCTCCTGATCTGACATCACTATCGATCCGGCTGTCAAATTGTGCACGCTGGTTGGCTAGCGGTGTTCGGCCAGTCGCCCATTGCGATTCTAAGGACCCCGTCGAACCAGTGCGATCGCCAAATAGTGCGCCAAATATTGAATTGATGCGGTCTTGTTGGCGTGACTGCTGGTCATTTTGCGTTGTGGTTTGCGCAGCAGCTGGTGAGGCTGCGGCCAAGAAGGCAGCAGTTGCTAAAAGCTTCGATAAAATATTCATATGATTCACTCTTTTTATTATGTGTATGTGATTGATCTTCTATTTTGGCTACGTCGCTCGTTAGTTCCATCGATCGGAGCCGTTGTAATCGATGTCGACCACCCGGCCACGTTCGACATAACAGGTGAACTGACCGCTTTCGTAACCGCGATTATATGCGTTGCCATTGCCACTGCGATCATAACGGTCATCCTGACCATATCGGTTTTCCTGATAATACTGATTGTTCTGACCATAACGTTCGCCTTGATCGTACCGGTCGTCACCACGCGCGCTGTTTTGTTCCTCCACCGTCCCCATAACGCGGTAGCCATTTCGGGTACGGTCAATGCTACGGATTTGCGTCACGTTTGAACGGTTATAACCATCCGTTTGGTTTTCGACTTGGTTGATGCACTGATTTATGGCAGCTCGGCTGCTGCCGGTATTAGTGCTGTTGCTATAGCCGTTGTTGTAATCACCGTCGTAGCCGTCCTGGTAACGCCCATTCTTGCCTGCCGACAGAACTGCAGCAAGGCCGCCAAGTATGACGGCACCTGCAATCACTTCGCCGGCGCTGATGCCGTCGCGGTCACGGTAACGGTATTGCGCTTCTGCTGGTGCGGCAGTGCTTACCAAAGCTGCGGCTGCAGCTCCGGCGCTCAACAGACTTTTGGTTAGGATTTTCATTTCCACTCTCCTGATCGAAGAGGATATCCCGTCGATTAAGACGCAGTAAGCTTTTACAGTTGAGATGAAGCTGAACCGACTTGTAAGCCGCTGTTCATATAAATGGTCATTTTGATTAACAGGAATATTGGGGTGGTACTAACAGGTCCGAAGCGATTTGTAGGTGCCCCCTTTTTGCCCAAATTAGGTTGAATACTGTGAACATAACATCGGGGATCTTTAAACCATGCACTCAACGATCCAAATTGACGGGAAGCTATTTCGCGATCGCGATGGACGTCACGTCATCCTGCGCGGCGTCAATCTTGGCGGGGACTGCAAGGTTCCGGTATCACTGGACGGACATACTTACCGTCGGACCGATTTTGCCGATCACAAACATGTGAGTTTTGTCGGACGCCCCTTTCCGCTTGAAGAAGCGGATGCACATTTTAGACGGTTACAAAGATGGGGATTTAACTGTCTGCGGCTACTTACCACTTGGGAAGCGGTCGAGCACGCAGGCCCCGGGATCTATGACGAGGCTTATCTCGATTATCTGGCAGCGATCGCCCGCCGCGCCGGTGATTTCGGATTTCATATTTTCATCGATTTCCATCAGGATGTATGGGCACGCATGTCGGGTGGAGACGGTGCGCCGGGTTGGACATTCGAAGTAGCGGGTTTGGATTTTACGAAATTCGATTTAGCTGATGCCGCACATGTAATGGCCTACAAATATGATGCCGAAATCGGGGGACGACAAGACGGTTATCCGCAAATGAGTTGGGGCGCTAATTATCGGATGCCTGCAAATGCAATCATGTGGACGCTCTTTTTCGCAGGTGAGGCCTTCGCCCCTTCAGCTTTAGTGGAGGGTCGGAATGTGGGTGTTTATCTACAGGACCATTATCTTGGTTCAATGCGAGCAGTCGCTGAACGGCTTGCTGACGTGCCGCATGTAATCGGATTTGATACGCTAAACGAACCTGGCAGCGGCTGGATCGGGCAGCGCCTCGACCAACGCCGCGGATTGCTGCGTGGCTTGTCTTGGTCGCCGCTCGATGCTCTGGCCGTCGCGTCTGGAATACCTCGGCGACTGCCACTTCTCGAAGGTGGGGAACGGATGGTCAATCCCCAAGGCATTTCCATCTGGCGCAGTGGATCAGAAGATCCGTTCCGGGAGGCGGGGGTCTGGGATGTCACGCCCAGCGGAGAACCGGTAGCTTTGCGGCCAGACTATTTTGCCGTGTTTAATGGTAAGCCACTTGATTTCGGTCGCGACATCATGAGCCCATTTTACCATCGCGTAGCTTCAGCGGTCCGCGGCGTCCGAAAGGACTGGCTCATTTTCGCCGAAGCCGATCCTTTTGGCACCCTCGGTCTACCAGACGACTGTCCCGAACGCACTGTCAACGCGAGTCATTGGTATGATCTGGCGACGTTGGTCACAAAGCGCTTCGAACCCTGGAGCATCAGGGATTTGTTGACGGGTAAGGTGTATGAGGGCCGTGAGGCGGTAACCCGAGAATATGTGTCTGGATTAGAGCGCGTGGCGAAATTTGGCGACGTGGTAAACGGAGGTGCGCCAACGCTTATCGGTGAATTTGGCATTCCTTTCGATTTGAATGGTGCAAGAGCATATTCGGAATGGTCTGAGGGCAATTATTCACCTGATATTTGGCAAGCCCACATTTGTGCCCTGACGGCGATGTATGATGCTCTCGATACTCTGCTTTTGTCATCTACGCAGTGGAATTACACGGCTTCAAACGGCAATGATCCGATGATAGGTGATGGTTGGAACCAGGAGGACTTGTCGATATGGTCTGCAAACCAGGTATTGCAGAACTCCGGATCAAACCCAGACGCGGGCGCTAGGGCGCTTGAAGGATTTTGCCGTCCATTCGTCCGCGCCGCCCAAGGAAAACTGCTGAGCCAATCATGGGATGGGTCAACAGTTTTCGAGTGTTCAATAGACATCGACGAGAATATCATTTCCCCGACCGAAATTTTCATTCCCACAGAATATACTGTTTGCGCGGTGCATCGTGGAAAAACTGCATGCGTCTGGCAGCAACATGACAGCGTTATCAGCTTGATGGAGAAATCCTGCGAACGGCCGGCAAGCTTTACCGTGCAACTGCGTAAAGCAGCGTTGAATGAATGACCATGTTGCCGCTTGCGATATCTAACCGCGCCAATTGTTGGCTATCAATTCGGACGATCCGTCTAGTGATAAACGACATGTCTTTTAAACTGTACCCAGCCTCCTTGCGGAAAACTGTCATTTATCTCATCCAACCGTGCTCAAGCAGCCGCGTCGATATTCTGGCTTTAATTGCTTACCAAAACTGGCTGCCCGGAACCCCTTTAAATGGACCACTAAGGTCCGAAGTGATCCAACCTCCATAAAATCCGCCCGGTTGCGGCGTCACGCGCTCGCCGCCGACAAGACACGTATCGAATGGCTGGGCGTAAAAAGCGATATGGTCGCGCAAGATCGCAAAGTTTGCGGTTGGCGTCGGGTATGACCAACCTACCTGTGCCAAAACCTGCCCATCAATAATCGCATCAAAATATCGGGCATGCCCTTTCCACTCGCAGAAACTGGATCCTGCTGCTGGACGAAGCGCCGACATCAGCACGTCGGCTTGAGGAAAATAGTAGGTCGGTGGATGGCTGGTCTCAAGCGTACGCACGGCGTTGTGCGTATCGGCAATGGTGATGCCGCGATGGATAATGACAAGCCGTTTATCACATAGCAGCGCAACCGGCGGTCTCGGATAATCCCAGACACTTTCCTGATCGACAGCTTGTGGATCGCGATTAACGGTCATACCGGCCTTACCTCTAAATGAACTGCGTCATTAGGGCTATAGCCGGTACCAAGCCAAGGCGTAGTAAATTAACAGTGACGGTGTTGCTTTTGGACGACGTTTAAGTGGCCGATCGCGGTTTAAAAAAGTTCCTCGCTAGTAATCAAGGCCATTGCTAGTCTCCGCCACGAGATTAACTGGGGAAACAAACATCATGAGATTCAACCTTCTCGTTGCGGCTGCGCTAACTACGGTTGCTTATCCTGTCTGCGCCAAACCGATCGAATACCGGATGATCGCCGACGACGCCGACATTGGACATTACATTGTCGATCGCGAGGGCACGACGATTACCGTTGATTACAATATCAAGCAGAACGGTCGTGGGCCGACCATTGCGGAGAAGATCACCTTAGGCGCTGATGGACTCCCCGCCAATTGGACAATCACTGGACGGACCACCTTCGGCAATAGCGTGGATGAACGTTTCACCCGCAACGCCAAGGGCGTGAGCTGGAACGATTTGGCGGGGCCGGGCACACTTCAGGGCAGTGACGCACCGCGTTTGTATGTGGCTCAGAATGGATCGGTGAGCGATATCGCCATACTTGCCAAAGCGCTGCTGACTGCTCCTGACATGACACTTAAAGTTGCTCCCGCAGGAACGGCAAAATTATTCGAAAAGGGACGGCATAGCTTTGACGGGCCTGCCGGACTGCTTGCGGTCACAACCTATGAACTGGGCGGCTTGGCTCTGAACCCGAGTTACATTGTACTGGATGCAACAGGCGAACTATTCGCCGTCGCGTCCGCAGATTCCGTTCTGGTACGCAAAGGGTATGAGAAAACTGCCGTCGAACCCTTACGAGTTGAGGCAGAACAACTCGGTGCAGAGCGTTTCGTTGTCCTGCAAAAGGACAATGCCAAACATTATGGTGGTCCTGTACGTATTCGAAATGTTCGGCTGTTTGATCCGGTGGCAAAAGCGGTAACCGCTCCGCGCGATGTTGTTGTTTTCGGCAACCGTATCAGCGAGGTCGTACCTAGCGGCAGTAATGCGACACCTGGCGAGACAACAATCGATGGTGCCGGCGGCACACTTGTCCCCGGACTGTACGAGATGCACGGCCATCTGGCACAGCAAGATGCTCTGCTGAATGTCCTGGCAGGCGTCACATCGACACGCGACATGGGCAATCGCGACGACGTGCTCGACAAATTGGTCACGCGGATAGACGCTGGCGAATTGGCAGGACCACGTGTCGTGCGGTCAGGCTTTATAGAGGGCGAGAGCCCGTTTTCAGCGCGGAACGGTACGGTCGTCTCGACACAAGATGAAGCGATCGCAGCGGTGCGCAAATATGCTGCACGCGGCTTCTGGCAAGTGAAGTTGTACAACTCCATGAAGCCGGAATGGGCACCCGCAGTTGTTGCCGAAGCGCATAGGTTAGGGTTACGCGTCGCGGGCCATATTCCAGCTTTTTCCAACGCGGATGCGATGATCTCCGCTGGTTTTAACGAGATTACCCATGTTAATCAATTGATGCTCGGCTGGGTGCTCGCACCGCAGGAGGATACGCGCACCTTGTTCCGTTTCACTGCTATGCGCCGCTTCCCGACGCTTGAAGTAAGCTCCACCAACGTCCAGTCAACGTTGGATTCAATGGTGGCGAGAAAAGTCGCGCATGAACCCACAATCGGGATACATGAGCTTGGCCTTACCGCGCTAGATGGTCGGACAAACCCGGGTGCCCTAGACTATATTGAACACATGCCGCCCGCCGAGCAACGGCAACTAAAGCAGGCATTGTTTGGAGCGGACTCGCCTCAACAGCGTGCCGAATATGTCGCAGCATATGGCAAAATTTTGGAAACGCTGACCGAAATGAACCGTAAGGGTATATTTCTCATTCCTGGCACAGATATGGGCGGAGCTTTCACATACCACCGTGAACTCGAACTCTTCACCAAAATCGGAATGACGCCCGCGCAAGTGCTCTCACGCGCAACGCTTGAGATGGCGCAGTATCTGGGTCAGGATCAGCAATTGGGCTCCATAGAAAAAGGGAAGCTTGCGGATTTCTTTCTTATCCCCGGTAATCCGACAATAGATCTCAAGGCAGTCAAATCCATATCCATGGTGGTGAAAAACGGCGTGTTTTACTATCCCGCCGAAATCTACCCAAAATTGAGCATCAAGCCTTTCACGCCATCACCGATTGTCACAACAGCAAATTAGGAACAATGATCAGGCAAACAGCGTCACGCGGATAGTAATGCCATTCGCGGAAGTCTCTGGGTAGCACTCTCCGTTATTGGGAAGGCTCGGAACCGGAACGGTGCGCAGATGTTCGTCGCTGCCCAACATCTGTTATTCTTATTAAGCTTGCCCATTTGCATCTCGACGACATTTTGGAAAGGTGTAGGTTTAGGTGGATGTTAAGTAACTGGAGGAAAGCAATGCGCACTATCTCATTAATGGGGGCTAGTTTGCTAGCTTTAACCTCTCACATTGCCGTGGCACAGGCAGAACAGAGCCCCAATGAAGGCGCGCAGGCGGAGACCGATATTAGTCAACCCGTTCCCATTCCTGGTTCTGCCATCGGAAGCTCAAGGTCGGGACCCGAGCGAACTTTCACTGGCGCTGACCTGTTCGATTTGGCCCAAGCTAGTGACCCGCAGATTAGTCCTGACGGGCGCCACATCGCATATGTACGGCAAACAAATGATATCATGACGGATCGTGCCAAAAGCACCATCTGGCTTGTCGACGTCCAGACAGGCGAACAAATGCAGATTGCCGGCAATGATGGAGATGCCTTTTCACCACGCTGGTCGCCGAACGGTAAACGGCTTGCATACGCCTCAACAGAAGGCGGATCTCCCCAAATTTGGGTGCGCTGGGTCGACCGCGGGCAAAGCGTTCGCCTAACGGGCCTTCCCACGGCGCCTTCTAGCCTGACTTGGTCGCCCGATAGCGCGTCGATTGCCTATACGATGATGGTGAAAGACGAAGAGTTAAAGCTAGGCACTGCGCCGCCCAGTCAACCGAAGGGCGCTGAATGGGCCAAGCCCCTTGAGTACTACGATCTCCTTACATACCGTGCGGATGGCCAAGGCTATCTGCAGTCAGGTTTTGAAAAAATATTCGTGATTTCGGCAAATGGTGGTGCGCCGCGTCAGCTGACTTTTGGTCCTTATCACGACGGTGGGCCATTATCCTGGTCGAATGACGGGGCCAGTCTGTATTTCACTGCAAATCGCAAGACCGATTGGCAAACGGATTCAGTGGAAAGCGAAGTTTGGGCTATCAAACTTTCGTCCGGATCGCTGAGCCAGCTTACCGACCGTAACGGGCCTGATAGCAATGCACTCGTTTCGCCCGATGGCAGCCAAATCGCATATCTTGGCTTTGATGACGCGATGCGCGCGTATGAAAAAACTGAACTATATATCATGAACCGTGATGGCTCGGGCCGTCGCTCATTGACAGGCAACTGGGACTATAGCGTCGATCAGATGATATGGGACTCAGATAGCCGAGGCATCTATATTCAGTTTGATGACAAAGGCGAAACAAAGGTTTCGCGCATCTCGCTGGATGGTTCAACACGCGAAATCGTTTCCGGTCTTTCGGGAGGTGGCATGGACCGGCCGTACACCGGCGGTAGCTTTTCTGTTTCCAACAATGATGTCATTGCCTTTACCGGTGGAAGCGCGACTTCTCCTGCTGAACTGAAGTTGATGAGCGGCGGCAAAATGAGGACGCTGACCGACCTTAACCGCACGATGCGCGAAGTCAAAATCCTCGGCCAGGTTCAGCGCATTTCAACGCGTTCAAGCTTTGATGGGAAAGCAATTGACGGCTGGGTTACGCTCCCGCCTGGATACATAAAAGGCAGCAAGGTTCCCCTCATTCTGGAAATACATGGTGGCCCTTTTGCCGCCTATGGACCTCATTTTGCTACTGACAACCAGCTTTACGCCGCCGCTGGTTATGCCGTCCTTTCAGCAAATCCGCGCGGTTCGACGAGTTACGGTGAGGATTTTGCGAACGGCATTGATAAAGCATATCCGGGCAATGACTATTTTGATCTCATGAGTATCGTCGACCGAGCCATTGAGTTGGGTATTGCTGACCCGGATATGCTATTTGTAACCGGTGGCTCGGGAGGCGGTGTCCTTACAACCTGGATTGTTGGCAAAACCAAGCGTTTTAAAGCTGCCGCAGCACAGAAACCTGTAATCAACTGGATTACACAGACCCTGACCGCCGATGGCGCTCCCGTTTTCGGACGCTACTGGGTAGGTGCCCAGCCGTGGGAAGCGCCCGAGAAATTCTGGGCTCAATCGCCCATTTCCCTCGTGGGCAATATCGAAACGCCAACACTTGTCGTCGTCGGTTCCGAAGATTATCGCACGCCGGTGAGTGAGTCAGAGCAATTGTATACTGCGTTAAAACTGAGGGGTGTACCAACCATGCTTATAAAGGTCCCCGGTGCCAGTCATGGCGGCATTGCCGCGCGGCCTTCTCAGGCCGCGGCAAAGACATCCGCGATTCTCGCCTGGTTTGACCGGTACAAGACAGGCTGGTCCTCTCCTATTGCGCCTTAAAAGTAGTTATTTAGGAATAGGTCCGGGTTGCCGGATTGGTTCGAATAAAATCGCGTGTCGATCTGCGCCCGCGATGCGCATTCCGTTCGACACGAAACTTGATAGCCTAGCCGAAATTCAGTTATCTGATGGCACGGTTCAATGGTTGGGCACGATAGCTAGCAAAATGAATGTCGCATTTTAGCCGCGAAACGACCGCCATTAATGTCTGCAATGTCCAGCACCAGACACAGAAGAGACCCGGCACTCAGCCCATTTCCCTTGAACTGTCATGACGTCATTTAGCTTCACGGCTGCACCCACCCGAAAACGGATCAATTCTCAACAATAAACTGTCTGTTCTTGTGGATAACGTACGCTACCAGAGCAGTCGTGTCACAAACCCAGCGGCAGTGTTTAAATCGTGGTTTCCTTTATGCCAAAGTTCTGACCTGCGGCTCACGGTCATAGAATCGTCTGGTCGCTGCCTCGACAAACTTCCCGTTGATGGCGGACACGCCGTCGTCGGGCTCAATTCCGGCTTTGTCGAGCAAAGGCTTGGCAGCATCGGTGGCTCCTATTGCTTTCAGGTGACCAAATGCATCCATCGCCCACTGGACCGCAGCGCCTTCATTCAAAAGCGTCTTACAGCCCTGTGCCGACAGCAATAGCGCAACGGCATCGAAAAGCTGCGAGGGGCTTCCTGCCAGTTGGCCGTCGGCCTTATGGAGCTTTCCATCGGACAGCTTCGCCCCGCCAACCTTGGGCGCAACGATAAATGCCTTGCCCTTCGCCTTGGCAATGGCGCTTACCAACGACGTCAGGTCTTCGGCATCGCTGCCATCTGCAATTAAAATGCCTATCGTCCGCCCTTCCAGCGTTGGCTTCATATTTTTTTGGATCGACAAGGCGTCGGACGGCTTCATTTCCACCGGTTCCCTGGCAGGCTTTGCCTTGGCCGGCAGGGGAATCCCCAAGCCTTCGGCCACACGCCTTGCGAGATCCTCATCGACGTTGCGCAGATTTGCAACCATGCGCGGCGGCACCGCATCGAGTTGCCCGACCTTGGACAGTTCGAATACGAATGAAGATGCAATATGCGCCTGCTCGTTTTCGGTCTGCGATTTGTAGAACATCCGTGCCTGGCTGTAATGGTCCGCAAAGCTCTCCGCCCGCACGCGTAACTTGTCGCCGCTTTCATCTGGGCCAGTTACGGCATTTGCGGTGACAAATCCCTTGTTGGCGCTTTCGCGTGGTCCGCCGTCTTCTCCATGGTCGCCAAGGCTGTTCGGCTCGTAATTGGCGCGGCCCTTTGGCACCATTGTCTGCATCTTGCCGTCGCGCTGGAAGTTTCCGAACGGGCAGCGAGGCGCATTGATGGGTATTTGGTGGAAGTTGGTAGTGCCCAGCCGCGAATTCTGTGTGTCGAGATAGCTGAACAGCCGCCCCTGCAACAATGGGTCGTTCGAGAAATTGATGCCGGGCACGATGTTGGAGGGCAGAAACGCAACCTGCTCGGTCTCGGCAAAGAAATTGTCGACATTTCGGTTTAGTGTCATCTTTCCGATGATCCGCACTGGCACGTCATCCTCAGGGATCAGCTTGGTCGCATCAAGCACATCATAGGATTGCGCTTCGGCAAATTTGCGATCGAACACCTGAATGCCCAGTTCCCATTGCGGAAATGCACCGCTGTCGATTGCCTCGAACAAGTCGCGGCGATGATAATCATTGTCGGCAGCTTGCAGCTTTAGCGTCTCGTCCCAGATCGTCGACTGCAATCCAAGCACTGGTTTCCAGTGGAATTTGACAAAGCTCACTTCGCCTTTTGCATTGACCAGTTCGAAAGTATGGACGCCAAAGCCTTCCATCATCCGCAAAGAACGGGGCAAGGTACGGTCCGACATCGCCCACATCAGCATATGCGTGGTTTCGGGCATCAGGCTGGCAAAATCCCAGAAGGTGTCGTGCGCGCTGCCCGCTTGTGGATAGCCGCGATCTGCCTCCATTTTTACGGCATGGACAAGGTCGGGGAATTTCAGCGCATCCTGAATGAAGAACACGGGAATGTTATTGCCAACCAAGTCCCAATTGCCCTCCTTTGTGTAAAATTTTACCGCGAAGCCTCGCACGTCGCGTGGTGTATCAACCGAGCCTGCGCCGCCCGCGACCGTCGAGAAGCGGACGAAAATCTCGGTCTTCTCCCCTTTGGTAAATACTGCCGCTTTTGAAAGGTCGGAGATATCATCCGTAGCCTCGAACACGCCATGTGCGCCCGATCCCCGCGCGTGGACAATACGTTCGGGGATGCGCTCATGATCGAAATGGAAGATTTTTTCGCGCAGGACGAAATCCTCGAGCAGGGTCGGCCCGCGTGCGCCGCTTTTCAGGCTGTTCTGGTTATCGCTAATGGCGACGCCGTGATTGGTGGTCAACAGCGGCGCATCGGCGCCAGCCTGCTGGTGCGTTTCGCCACCGTCACCCGCATTGTTGATTTTCATCGCCATGTCAATTTTCCTAATTCTGATAATGGTTCCAGCGTGAAGACTGCTTTGTTCCCAAGCGCGTTCAACCAGTGGAAACATTGCAATCAGCATGATGGCACGCGGTCTTGAAAACTCGAGATGTTTGCTGAAGTTCCAGACAGTATCGCTAAAAAGTGTTCGATTTGCTGAGTGAACAAATAAGGTATTATTTTTGGCCCAAGCGCATTCAAAGCTGGTGAACTGCGTCCACCCCGGTCGTGACGCCCGATATTAGCCGAGTTGGCTGGCCCACTTTGTGCTTTCATCCATGCCAATGCAATGCCAGTAGTCCGGCGTCCGCAGAATTACGAATGCTGACTTGCCAATGTTGCCGATCGTATCGGCCCCGCCGTCGCCGTCGCAATTAATGTCGCCTGCGTTGTCTCATGATCAAGCCGACAGGCGGGAGCGCTCTCTGGGAACTATTTAGGCGGTGCCGTTTTTACAGGTTGTGAAAGGGCACTCTATGTCAGTAACTGTACCGCGCGACTTGCGTACCGGTAGAACGATCTGGCTTGACCGTCGGTTGCCTCATATCCCTAAGTCTCAGTTGGGCCGATCTGCGTCCTGTGATGTGTTAGTGATAGGTGCGGGAATCTCGGGATCTATCATCGCCGAAGCGTTAAGCGATGCTGGGCTGCAGGTGGCGCTTGTCGACCGGCGCGGGCCATTGCAGGGGTCAACCGCTGCCTCGACCGCCCTGTTGCAATATGAAATTGACACGCCTCTTTCCGTCTTGGGCGAACGGATAGGTCGGGACCGGGCAGAGCGACTATGGCGCCGCTCAAGGCTTGCAGTCGATGCATTGCGCCAAAGAACGCGTGTGCTTGGGATTGACGCCAATCAGGCTACGCGCGACAGCCTTTATTTGTCAGGTAACGTGCTCGATGCGGCCGGGCTGGAGGCTGAAACCTTGGCTCGGAAGCGTGCAGGATTCGAGGTGACTTTCTTAAAGCCGCCTGCGGTGTTTGAGACATATGGTATCAAGGGCCGGTCTGCCATCGTCGGGCGCGACAATTACATGGCCGATCCGCGTTTATTGGCTGCAGGTTATCTTAACGCTGCCATTTCGCGCGGTGCTCGGCTTTACGCACCGGTTGAAGTGACCGACATTAGCGCTAGCCACTCGGGAGTTGTCGTATCAACGAGTGATGGACCTGAGATAAAGGCCAGACATCTGGTTTTTGCTACCGGCTATGAAATGCCGAAGGGTGTGCCACGCAAGGGCAACAAAATCATCTCGACTTGGGCCATCTCCACCAAGCCCCAGCCACGTAACATTTGGCCAACGGGCAGCATCATCTGGGAAGCGTCGGACCCGTATCTTTACATCCGTACCACGCCTGAGGGTCACGTCATTTGTGGCGGCGAGGATGCGGAAATTGCCGATGCGGAAGAGCGCGACGCGTTGAACGATGAGAAAACGCAGGCATTGGTCAGGAAGCTGGGCGGACTGCTGCCGATGATCGATCCAACCGCAACGCACAGTTGGAGCGGTTCATTTGGAGATTCGAAAACCGGAACACCAACGATCGGGCCAGTTCCGCGCATGCCCAATTGTTATGCGGCGATGGGCTATGGCGGCAACGGCATCACATTTTCGATGATGGCCGGTCAAATGCTTCGCGGAATGATAAGCGGCGTAGGCGATGCTGACAGCGATCTGGTATCGTTCACCCGACGTTTCTGACGGAAATTACCACCGCTCATAGTGCAGTTCCCGACTGACCTTACACTAGCGGTTTAGAACGCCTTTCGATGCACAATGCCAACTTCTCGCCTATAGCGGACCGACCGATTTGAGGCAGAGCCAGCTAGGAGGCGACTGTCTGCTACTTGCTCCAAATGTTGCCGGTCAGGAAACAACGTCTGTCGGTAACCTGAAATGTTTGTTAAAAGCTCTGGCGACGGGCCAAGGAGCCTTGTCACCAGGTGCGAAATTCGCCAACTTGCCTCATGGTTGAAACCGCTTACCAAACGGCGCACGGCGCATCTGCGTCTTCGTGCGTGCCCATGTCGCGGCGATCGATGGTTGTCGCCGGGCTTTCAACCGTTGTTGAATGGTATGATTTCACGCTGTACCTTTATTTTTCGACTGTGCTGGCTCGGGTGTTCTTCGGAACTGGCCCACAGTCGATGACGGAAACGCTCGGCGGATTTGCTATCGCTTACCTCATGCGGCCAGTCGGAGCGCTAGTTTTTGGTCATTTTGGTGATCGGCTGGGCCGGCGGGTAACGATGCTTGGTTCGATGGCTTTGATGACCATAGCGATGCTCGCAACCGCAATGTTGCCAACTTATGCCCAGATTGGCCCGCTTGCCGGCGTGCTGCTGATCGCACTGCGCTGCTTGATGTCGTTTTCGGTTGGCGGCGAATATACCGGCGTTGTCGCTTACTTGTTGGAAGGTGCGAAGGACAATCGGCGCGGATTGATTACGAGCTGCGCTTCGGCGGCAAGCGAGATCGGGGCGCTACTGGCGGCCGGTGCGGCGGCGCTGACCGTTTGGGCTATGCCCGAAGAAGCGCTTGTATCATGGGGATGGCGGCTGCCGTTTTTGTTTGGCGCAGCGCTCGCCGGCTTAGTACTGATCACCCGCGCAACACTCGAGGAAACGCCTGAATTCCTAAGACAGCGTGATGCCGGCACGGTGCCGGAAAAACCGATCCGGCAAACCTTAACGCGACACCGCAGCGCTATTGCACGTGGCTTTGCGATCTCTGCGCTGGGTTCGATCACGTATTATGTCGGCATTACGTATGTACCGGCGTTCCTTGATACCACTGGCACCATGCCCGAGACACGCGCGCTGTCGATCTCCATCCTTGCAGCTCTGACGGTAATCCTGGTAACGCCCTTAATAGGGCTTGCATCCGACCGTTTTGGTCGCCGCCCCATTCTTCTGATGCTGGCACTTGGCGGGATATTTCTGCCAACTGGCATGTTTGCGGTAATGGCTGGCGGTGGAGCCGCGACCTGGGCTGGCGCAATTGTTTTGGCTGCGCTTGGCGGAGCAGTTAGCGCCGTCGGGGCCGTCACGACTGCCGAGCAATTCCCTGGCGAGGGTAGACTCAGCGGACTTGCATTGGGCGCGACAACTGCAACCGCGATATTCGGTGGTCTTACGCCTTTGGTTGCACATCTGTTGGTAACAAACAGTGGATGGCCCGCAGCACCCGGCGCAATGATCGCATTTGTCGCATTATGTGTGATCATGGTGTTCTGGTATATGCCTGAGACGGCGCCAGCGCGCGCAAGACCTTAGGCTATTTTTACCGGCGGCAAAGTTTGTAGTGTTACACATATGCGTGTGTATGAGTTGACGGTCTCCTGTCTTCCCAATTCAGGTCATCATGATGGGACGAATACCGTGATCTGCGCTGCGGCAGCTTTCAGGCGACCGTCACCGCCCTTGGAATGACGGCAATGTTATGGGAAGCAAATCTAAGCGCCCATTTCGCTCGCCAAAGCAGCAACCAGCTCAGCCGCTGGCATACTGCGAGCAAATGGTGCGCCTTGACCAGCCCATTGCGCACCGTACCCGTCATTACCGGAAGCTTGTGCAGCAGCGTTCAGCGCTTTACCAGCGTCGTAGGCGACTGGGTAATCAGGTGGGCTTAGTTTCATCCCGTCAGTGAGTCGTGTGAATGCATTCGCAAGGCACCGAGCGGGCCGGCCCGAAATCGCCCGTGTCATGGTCGTATGTTTTGCGGCTGGACTGAACAAAGCGGCGCGATAGGCGTTGTCAGCAGCGCTCTCGGGGCACCCAATGAAAGCAGTGCCAAGTTGTGCTGCTGTCGCGCCAAGATCGAGC
>NZ_JBKJMB010000050.1:0-69696 GCF_046596595.1 Sphingorhabdus sp. | reverse complement strand
CCATGCTCGTGCGCCTTGGCCGCAATCGCCGAGAGGTCTTCGATCCGCCCCAATATGTCGGGATATTGCAGCACGACGCAGCTGGTTTCGGCATCGATGGCGGCCAGCAACCGTTCGCTGTCGGTATTCGCGGTCAATTCGGGCTTTGCGCTATCGAAAGTGTCACCCGTAAACCGCGCCATTGTTGCGCAAACACTGACATAATGCGGATGAAGCCCCGACGACAGCACCGCCTTTTTGCGCTTGGTAATCCGCCCGGCCATGCTGATTGCTTCCCAGCAAGCGGTTGAGCCGTCGTACATTGAGGCGTTGGCGACATCGCAACCGTAGAGCCGGGCGACTTGCGTCTGGAACTCGAATAGCATCTGCAACGTGCCCTGCGCGATTTCGGGCTGATAGGGCGTGTAGGCGGTCAGGAACTCGCCGCGCTGGATGATATGGTCGACACTTGCCGGGACGTGATGCTTGTACGCGCCTGCGCCCAGAAAGAAGGGATTATGCGACGCCGTCATGTTCTTGCGCGCCAGATTTGAAAAATGCCGCTCGACCGCCATTTCGCTGGCATGGTTCGGCAGGCCACGGATCGGCCCGTCCAGTTGTGCCTGCACAGGCACATCCACGAACAGATCATCAATTGACTTGGCCCCGATGACGCCAAGCATCGTTTGCCGGTCGGTTGGGGTTAGCGGTAAATAACGCATTTCAATCTCCATGACCCGCCATGCGGGCTATAAAACTTAAAGGCCGTCGACAAATGACTGATAAGCGGTGGAATCCATCAGGCTATCGAGTTCGCTGGTATCGCTTAAAGTCAGCTTGAAAAACCAGCCTTCGCCCTCGGGGGCGCTGTTGACGAGAGCCGGGTCGCCTTCCAGAGCGCCATTCCCTTCGGTTACGGTTCCGCTGACAGGCGCATAGACATCAGACGCAGCCTTGACTGATTCTACAACTGCGGCATCACCGCCCTTTTTCAAAGTTGCGCCGACCGCTGGCACTTCGGCAAACACGATGTCGCCCAACTGTTCTTGCGCAAAATTGGTGATGCCAACCGTCGCGCTGTCGCCGTCGACTTCAATCCACTCGTGATCTTCAGTGAAATAACGGGTCATATGGTGGCTCCTTTGCGGTGATAATGATGTGGGACGAAGGGTAAATCTGCGACCTTGAGCGACACGCGCTTCCCGCGCACTTCGGCCTCAAGCGGGGTGCCGCTGGCGTTGTGACCAGCCGCGACATAGCCCACGGCGATGGGTGCGCCGACACTTGGAGCAAATCCGCCCGAGGTTATGACGCCAACCTGTGCCTCTCCTGCAAAAACTGTCGCGCCTTCGCGTACAGGCATCTTGCCTTCGACCGAAAGCCCGACCAACTTGCGCGCCGGGCCATTAGCGAGCGCGCTCAGGATGCGCTCCGCTCCGGCAAACCCGCCTTCGGCGCGGCGGCGTTTCGAGATGGCAAAGGCAGCATTGGCCTCAACTGGATCTATATCGGGGCTCATGTCATGGCCGTAAAGCGGCAGACCCGCCTCAAGTCGCAACGAATCTCGTGCGCCAAGGCCTATAGGTTTAACCTCTGGCTGCGCGCAAAGCTGGTCTGCCAAAGTCTGCGCATGCGTCGCGGGCACCGAAATCTCGAAGCCATCCTCGCCAGTGTAACCCGAACGGCTAATCCACAAGGGTTCCGGGTCGGTCTTTGGCCCCCAGAAGAACGAACCCGCCTCCATAAAGTATAACGCATCAACGCCGGGTACGACACGCTTCAGGGCGTCGACTGCCTTGGGACCTTGAAGCGCTAGCAACGCGCGGTCTTCCATATGGTTGATGGTAATTTCATCAGGCAGATATTCGCGCAAATAGCCCATGTCATCCCATTTCACCGCGCCATTGACGACCACATATAAGCCCATTGGCGCAGCGGTAATCATCATGTCGTCAAGAACGCCGCCATCTTCGGCGAGCAAAAGCGAGTAGCGCATCTTGCCTTCTTTAAGGGCTGAGATGTCGCCAGGAACCAGCGCCTCAAGCGCCTCTGCGGCGCCGTCGCCGGTGAGCATCAACTGGCCCATATGGCTGACGTCAAACAGCCCGGCGCTTTCCCGCGTCCACACATGTTCGGCCATGATGCCTTTATATTGGATCGGCATGTGATAGCCGGCGAATTCCACCATGCGTGCGCCCAACTCGCGGTGCCATGCGCCGAGCGGCAACTCCAATATTTCGATGGGTTCGAGTTCGAATTCTTCTTCGCTCATATCAGTCCGTTCCAGAGTCGCAGCGGCTGACACCGGATGGTGCCAAGCCTGCTGCCCCCTCTGTCACGGTTACCTGAGAGCTTTATCCACCAACGTCGCCAAAAACTGCGACCTTAGCAGGCTACCCCTTCGGTGGCATATTCCTGCGTGAGCCGGAACAGGCGCTTTCCAGAGTGTCGCAAGAGCCAAAGCGGTCCTTTTGCCTGAGAGATTCCGGGGCGGTTGCTCCTTCGGCGGTCCCTTAAAGAGACGCTCTCCCGCTTCGTCAGCGACACGCTTCCCTTGGCGTTACAAGTTGACGAAGTCAACTGGCCCGCGCGCGGATAGAGTCATTTTCGTGGATAAAAACACCGCTTTTTTTCTCGTTGGCGAGCATGGCGATCGCCTTTGCCAATTGGTCCGACGGAGTTGAGGCAAATCTGCGCATCGGTCCAATCATCAACCGATCGATCAGCGGCGACAATAGAATGCCCAGGGCCTCACCAGCACGGTATTCATCGCGACGACCACCTGTCAGCAGGCTTGGACGCATGATATCAAGGCGTTGAAAGCCAATGTTACGAAGCCCCTGCTCCATATCCGCCTTCGTTTTGAGGTAGAAACTACCGCTGGCGGGCATTGCACCTACCGACGACACGGTGATAAAATGCTGCGTTCCGGCTGCACGGCTTGCCTCTGCGAAGGCAAGCACGAGGTCGTGATCGACGGCCCTGAACGCTTCGCGCGATCCAGCGTTTCGTATTGTGGTCCCCAGGCAGGAAATTGCTATGGCAGGCATGATGCTTGCTACGATCGCTGACCAGTCCGTGATTGGGGCGATATGCTCGTGCATATCGGGAATCACATCTGCGGATGGGCGGCGCGAAACCAAATGGACTTCAAATCCGCTGTGCACCAGCACATCGGCGACTTGGCTACCAACCAAGCCCGAGCCACCTGCAATGACGATTTTTTGCTTCATATTTTTGGCGCGCAAATTTCGCGGTGCCGGTCCGTGGCATAGCGGTCTGTCATTCCGGCTAGAAAATCCCCGATGTGGCGGCTGCGCGCTGGATCATGTTCAGGCAAATTCTCCCGCCATTCGGTCGGCAGTAAACTTACATCATTGTGATAGGCTGCAAACAGTTCGCGCACGATTTTCGACGCGCCAAGCGCGGCTTCGTTTTGGGTGGGATGCCGATATAGATTTTCATACATAAACGCCTTTAACTGGCGCTCACGCGGGGCCATTTCAGCCGAAAATCCGCCGATCATGACGCCAGCATTGCGTACGTCGTCGACGTCAGCAATTCGCAATGCATGTATTCTTTCACGCGTGGATTCGATCACGTCGTTAACCATGACGCCAATTTGTTCGCGGGTTAGCTCGCCGATAAGCCGCCGCCGGCGCACGTCTGGATAGCGTGACAATATCGCCTCCCAACGCTCCGCCACGAAGGGCAATTCGAGCAGTTGGTCGATGTCGAGCAACCCTGCCCTGATCCCATCGTCAATGTCGTGATTATCATACGCAATGTCATCGCTGATTGCGGCAATCTGGGCCTCCAGCGAAGGCCAGCATGTAAGGTTCAAGTCAAAGCCAGCATTTACCTCAGCCAGTGCCCAACCCGGCTTGGCGACTGGCCCATTATGCTTGGCAAGACCTTCAAGCAATTCCCAACTCAGGTTCAAACCTGACCATAAAGGATAAGGCGACTCAAGCTGAGTGAGCGTGCG
Organism: Sphingorhabdus sp.; assembly: GCF_046596595.1. GTDB lineage: Bacteria > Pseudomonadota > Alphaproteobacteria > Sphingomonadales > Sphingomonadaceae > Sphingorhabdus_B. The sequence continues at coordinate 65,729 of NZ_JBKJMB010000050.1, read as the reverse complement.
CAGCGTCTGTGCGTTATGATCGAAGCCACCAAAGGGCCGCATCGCCTCCTCAAGCGCATCCTCTCCCGCATGGCCAAAGGGCGGATGTCCGATATCGTGCGCCAGGCACAGAGCCTCGGTCAAGTCCTCGTTCAACCCAAGCGCGCGCGCAATGGTCCGGCCAATCTGTGCAACCTCAAGGCTATGGGTGAGGCGCACCCGGTAATGGTCGCCATCGGGCGAGATAAAAACCTGCGTTTTGTGGCGCAAGCGGCGGAATGCGATCGAGTGAATAATGCGGTCGCGGTCACGCTGGAAAATATCGCGTGGTCCGCGCATTTCTCGATGGGGTTCAGGGTGCAGCCTGCCGCGGCTGCGGTCGGGGTGCGATGCATAAGGAGCCAGTTGCGACATCGCGCGCTTATGCCGTCAAGCAGTGCCTACGGGAAGCAGCTATTTTGTTTTCAACGGATTAACAGGAACGGCTATCTCGCTCTTCCACATGAAACTGTCACCACCAGCTTTCTTGTAGTCGATTTCCCATTTCTTTGCTGCCTTCTGGTCAGCAAAGGGTCCGACCAAAAGCCGGTCCGTCTTGCCCCATTCCGACGTGAATGGATTGCGGCCCTTGAAAAGCTCGGGATATTTCTTGCTGAATTTGCGATAGTCAAAACCTAGCGCGTCCGCGTTGCCCGCAGCGATTTGGACCCAGTAACGTGCCGGATGATCCTTTTCGGCCTTCGCCTTGGCCGCGACCTTTGGATCAATTTTTGGTGCCTTAACCGTCGCGGCTGCGGCAGCGGTAGCCTTGGGCACGGCGGGTTTCAATTTTTTAAGGTCAACGGCTACTTGCGACGATTTTTGTTCGCTTTCGGGAATTTTTATCGCGCTTACAATTGCGCCAAGATCGAAGCTGGATGACGCCACCGGAACTACGGCCGGCACCGGCGTAGTAATAACAGCAGGGGTCGCGACCGGAACCGTCGGCGGTGGCGATATTGGAGATACAGTAGTAGCCATTAGCGGACCTACTTGTGCCGCCGACGCTTCGCGCACGCCCGATACGCTGTTCACAATCTTGGGGACCGCTGATGACGCGGCAGGCGGTACCGAGGCGGGTAAATTCGTCGTCTGTGCACGTTGTGTAACAACCTGCGGAAGGAGCGCGGCAGTCGACGCAGTCGAAGGCGACGGCGAGGTAATCGGGCGGGACATAGCGGCGCCGACAAGCGGCCGGGCCGATTCGGGCGGTGGCAATGCATTGCTGCTGACATTCGTAATCCGCGCCGATTGCGCCTCTTCGACCTTCGCGCGTGCGCCGGCGGTCCCGAGCCTAGCGGTGTCGGTCTTCGGCAGCCTCAGCGATTCAGGGATATTGGCGGCGGCGGCCTGAACTTCGGCGCGCTCCTGCGCCCTTCGGTCGCGCGTCGGGTTAGCCCGCTGTGCTATTTTCGTGTCGCGTGCCTTGGCCTTTTTTGGCCCAAGCGGATCACCGGCAGGAATCAGCCTGTTTTCATTAGGCGGAAGCGCTGTCTGCGGAAGCGTCGCAGCGACGCGGCGTACCTGTTCGCTATCACGACCGACCGACTGGCTTGTGGGGAAATGCCCCAAATGAATCGCAGCCGCTTGCTGCGCGCCCGTAAGGCTCGGCATAAGCCGGAAAAAACGCTCAATACGCTGCGCCGACGCCGCATCCATGAAACCTTGCGCCACCTTGGTGGATTCGCGAAGCTCACCCCGGGCTGCCAGCATGAATGCACGCGCGCGCCATGCAACCGCACTGTTTCGCTGAAGCAATGGAACGAGCATGGCATCCGCCGCTTCCTTTTGCCCGGCAAGCGACAAAGAAACCGACTGTCGGATGACCAAATCGTCGGACGTCGACGCTGTCCGTGCAAGCTTATAGTCCTGCTGCGCGCGGCCAAAATTACCTAATAAATCGAAGGCAAGCGCGCGATCAACCGCTATTGAACGCTCGTTTGCACCAAGCCGAATGGCATCATCAAACAGGCGAAGCGCCTCGAATGGATTTTCAGTGCGCACGGTTGCAACGGCCAAACCGGATACAATTCTGCTATTGCCCGGACGAAGCGCATTTGCGCGCGTGAAGAAATTCAGCGCTGCATTCGCATCGCCAAGCGCCAAAGAGGCATTGCCGGCATCAGCCAAAGCGTCAGCATCGGAGGGGTTAAACGAAATCCGGCGCATCGCCGCGCGCAGTTCAACAGCGCCAGACGGTTCAGATGTTGGAATAATCGCCTGGGGCGTTCGCTTGTCCAATGCCTCGAGCGCGCTTTCGTCGACGGCTTGCGCAAATGCACCCGTGGCTATGCAAACTGCACCAAGCAAGCTCGCGCCGCGTAACAACATCACCTTCATACGCACCTATTGGCGTGCCCGCTGCCGGACGCAAAGCGCGTTTGCACCATGCTCCGACAAACGGTTGCCAAAAAAAGACGAAATGACCCTAAGCGCAGCGCGCACCTTATGAGTTGTTCTGCCGATCGAGGAAACGTGGGATGTTGATCGGGCTTGGGCTGTCATTTCCTTTGTCATCGTCATCGTCTGAGCGCGCAAGACCGCGTGACAGGTTTGACATCCGCTCGAACAATGTTCCGCCAGTTGGAATTCGGGGTGCGGCACGATCGGGCGCGGCAGTCACATCGACTGGCGCAGCGGCAGGAGCCTCGGCGCTTTCCTCGCTGTCCGCAGGGGTGTTAAGCTCGAGCGCGTCTGCACCCGCCCACGAATTCAATGGCGCATTTTCGGTCTTTGATGAAGCGGCTACAGGCGCATCAACTTCATCGGCCACGTCATCCGAAGCTTCAAAGTCACTTCCCAGCACCAAGCTGTCGTCGTCGGCATCGGTCTCTGGCTCCGCCGAAACATGCCCTTCGTCTGCGGACGCGGGCGTGCTTTCAAACAAGGACGATGACGTCGCTGCAGTCACCGTGACAACGGGCTTAGGGGCTGGACGGCTAAAGGAAAATGGCGTGCGCGATTGTGCGGATGATGACGGGCTGAGGCCTTCGTTATCAATACCTGTCGCGACCACCGAAACGCGGATTTTGCCATTCAGATTTTCGTTAAATGCCGATCCCCAGATAATGTTGGCATCGGGATCAACCAGCTCGCGAATATGGTTTGCGGCTTCGTCGACTTCCATCAGACGCATATCTTCGCCGCCGGTGATCGACACGATAACACCCTTTGCGCCTTGCATTGACACGCCGTCGAGCAACGGGTTGGCAATCGCCTTTTCCGCAGCTTCCAACGCACGGTTGTCGCCTTCGGCTTCGCCCGTGCCCATCATCGCCTTGCCCATTTCGTGCATCACGGAACGTACATCGGCAAAATCGAGGTTTATGAGGCCAGGCATGACCATCAGGTCAGTGATGCCGCGAACGCCCTGTTGCAACACTTCGTCCGCAAGCTGGAAAGCCTCTTTGAAGGTCGTGTTCGGGTTGGCGACCAGGAACAAGTTCTGGTTTGGAATGACGATCAACGTGTCGACATGCTGCTGAAGCTCGGTGATGCCTGAGTCAGCCGAACGCATCCGGCGCGATCCTTCAAACAGGAATGGCTTGGTCACGACGCCAACGGTCAAGATGTTCATTTCGCGCGCAGCTTGCGCGATGACAGGTGCAGCGCCGGTTCCGGTTCCGCCGCCCATACCGGCCGCGATGAAACACATGTGGCAGCCAGTCAAAGCGGACTTCACTTGCTCAATTGTTTCTTCGGCAGCCGCACGTCCGACCTCAGGCCGCGATCCAGCGCCTAGGCCTTGCGTGATTTCAGGGCCAAGCTGAATACGATATTCGGCAGGCGACGCGTTCAGTGCCTGCGCGTCGGTGTTGGCCACAACGAAATCGACGCCTTCAACCTTCGCAGCAATCATATTGGCAACCGCGTTACCGCCAGCACCACCAACACCAATAACAGCGATTTTCGGCTTCAACTCGTCAACCACTGGTGGACCGATATTGATGCTCATAATTTTATCCCCCTAGCCTCACTGGCTTGTTAGAAATTTTCACGCTTTTGACACAAAAGCACAACAGGCACACTTAAAAATTAACCCTTTTGCACAGTTTTCTGTTAGAAATTCTCACGAACCGCGCGTTTTATACGTTCAATCAAACTTGGCATCGTTCCGCCCATCCGTTCGGCGTGCAAATCATAGCCGGATTTCAGGTCGACCCGTTCCGATGCGGCATAATGAATCAAACCGACGAGCGTTGAAAAGGCAGGGCCGGAGTGCGCCTCCGGAATACTGGTCAGGCCGGACGGTCGCCCGATCCGGACGGTCCGTCCAAGTGCACTTTGCATATGCTCGGCCACGCCCTTGAGCTCCGCGCCGCCACCGGTCAGCACAACCTGATGGCCTGACGGGCCAGAAAAGCCGAGCGATTTCAATGCTTGCGCAATGTCCGTGACGATGCCATCGACGCGCTGGCACACTACAGCATTCAACTGCGCTTTGGTAATGCGCGGTGCCTGGTTGCTTGGTTCATTGCCGTTTTCATCAGGGCCGATGTCGAGCACTTCCTGATGATCGCGCGGGCTGGTCAATGCCGATCCGTGAAAGCATTTCAGCCGTTCTGCCTGCGCCCGGCGGATGCCAAAGGTTGACGCAATGTCATCGGTTATGTCCGATGCGCCTTTCTGGATCGTCTCAAGTCCAACCAGCATTCCGCCGATAAATACCGACACGTTGGTGATGGCAGCGCCGAATTCGACAAGCGCAACGCCCAATTCGCGCTCTTCCGAGGTCAGGCACGCAAGCCCGGTGGCAACGGGCCCGACGACAAGCGATTCGACGTCCAGATGCGCAGCCCGCACCGCCATATCCATATTCCGGACAGGCGACTGGTCGGCAAGGACAACATGGACATCCACGCCCAGGCGATCAGCATGAAGCCCGACCGGATTGGCGACCCCGCCAACCCCGTCCAGCGCATATAATGTCGGCTGTATATGCAGCGCCATTTTACCGCCGGTTTGAATATTAGCGCGTCCGGCCTGCAACAGTTCGTCGACGTCTTCCTGCGTGATACGATCACCGCCCAATTCGATTTCCACTGGCGCCAACATGCTGTCAAGGCCACCTGCCGACATGCCAACCCAGACGCGGTCAATGTTCAGCCCGGCGATACGCTCGGCTTGCTCAACCGCATGGCGGACCGACAGCTCGGCCTGTTCGACATCGGCGATGCAACCGCGCGTCACGCCGCGGCTTTCGCGCTGGCCAGTGCCCAATACGAGCAATTCTCCGCTGTCGGTCTGTCCAGCAATCAGGGCGGACACTTTGGACGAGCCGATATCGATTGCCGAAATCAGCTTTTCTACGCGGGCTGCCTTCATGCCGTTTGTCCATTATTTTTCGAGCTGATCTCGTTCGTTTCAACCTTCGCTGGCTCCGTCTTGGGGGCCTTGCGGAAATAGGCACGGTCGGGATCGCGCAAGTCAAAATGGATGAGATCGCGGCCAAGCAAACGGTGGACACCGTCCATGCGCGCAAAATTGAGCAACGCCTTGGCTGCTGCAGCCTCCCCTTCGGGCAAGGCAAGCGTCTCTCCGGTCTGGAACTGCAAGTCCCATCGCCGGTTTCCGACCCAGGTTGCGCCCGAAACCTGCGCCTTTAATGCCGATGCCTGATCAAGCAACGCGTTCAGTGCGATTGTTTGCCGGTTGGCGTCATTGCCATTGAGCGTGGGCAAATCACCGCCCTCGCCCGGTCTGACATTTGCCAGCACGATGCCGTCGGCATCGATGAGCGAATATTTGCCATCGCGTTGCCAAATGGCGGTTGGCTTGCGCTCGATGATCTCCACCGCAAGCGTATCGGGCAATCTGCGCGCAACGCGGGCGTCCTTAATCCAGCCATATTGCAGAAGGTCGTTTCGCACCTTTTCAATATCGACCAGCGGCATGGCGCGGTCTTTTTCAGCCAACACCAACTGATATACCTTCAACTGGTCTACACGCTCCATGCCCGTGACTTCGACGCGCTGCACCTGAAATCCTGCCTTGGCTGCGAGCGCGGCATATTGCTGATATGCTGTCGCCGTAAGTCCTGCATATTGCGCGGCAGCAAAAGCAAGCACCGTGAGCGCAGCCAAAAATACCCACGTTATAACGCGCTGCACTTCCTCTTCAGAAAATGGCAGCGTCCGCATCAATTTGTCGACCCACGAAATCTGGCGCACTTTCTGGCGCGGACTGGGTGCGGCAGCCTTACGTTTGGCCGTCGGTTTGCGCGTTGCTGTGGCCATTATGCGAGCGCCTCTTTGACGATCATATCGACAAGCTGTTCATAGCTGATGCCGACATGGCGCGCCTGTTCGGGTACAAGACTGAGCGGTGTCATGCCGGGCTGCGTATTGGTTTCCAGAACAAAAATGCCATCCATTCCCGCTTCGTCATCCCAACGGAAATCGGTACGCGACGCGCCCTTGCAGCCAAGCAGTTGGTGCGCGCTGAGTGCCGTGTCGAGCATATATTGCGCGATGTCACCGGGAATTTGGGCAGGACAGATATGCTCGGTCAGCCCGTCGGTATATTTTGCGTCAAAGTCGTAAAAGCCGCTTTTGGGTTTTAACTCGGTGACGCACAATGATTTGTCGCCCAGAACCGCGACGGTCAACTCGCGGCCCTTGATAAAGGGTTCGGCGAGCAAACGGTCAAATTCCTGCCACGGACCCTTGGCATCGCGGGCAATTGGGTTGCCATAATTGCTGTCGTCGGTGACAATCGCCACACCAACCGAACTACCTTCATTGACCGGTTTTAATACATAAGGTCGCGGCAGCGGGTCGGCTGCATACAGGCTCTCGCTGTCGACCATCGTGCCTTTGGGCATCGGGATACCAGCGGGTACAAGGCGTTGCTTGGTCAGTTCCTTGTCAATCGCGATGACCGACGTGACCATGCCGCTATGGGTGTACGGGATGCCCATCAGGTCCAACATACCCTGCACCGAGCCATCTTCGCCGGGGACGCCGTGCAAGGCGTTAAATACGACGTCAGGGCGAAGCCCGGTGAGGACCTGAGCAACATTCCGGTCCATATCGACTCGGCTGACGGTATAGCCGACTTTCTCAAGCGCGTCGGCGACTCCATTGCCGCTCATCAACGACACCGGCCGCTCGTTGGACCAGCCGCCCATCAGGACAGCGACGTGGATATTCTTGCTCACTTTGTCTCACCCACGCGCTGAATTTCCCATATGAGTTCGACTCCGGAATGCGCCTTTACGCGGCGGCGCACCTCTTCGCCAAGCGCTTCGATGTCTGAGCTTGTGGCGTCGCCTGTATTGATGAGGAAATTTGTGTGTTTCTCGGATACCTGCGCACCGCCGATCTGCAATCCACGGCAACCCGCAGCATCAACCAACTGCCACGCCTTGTGTCCGTCGGGATTTTTAAAGGTCGATCCGCCAGTTTTCGAACGCAATGGCTGCGATGCTTCACGCGACGCGCTGATGCGGTCCATCTCGGCCTGAATGGCTTCGGCTGCGCCGGGGCATCCCCGAAATCGCGCAGCGACGACAATTGCGCCATCGGGCAATTCGGAATGGCGGTAGCTGTAATGCAGGTCCTCGACAGGCAAGGTCGCAAGTGTCCCGTCGCGCAACACCACGTCGCAGTCGCGCAGGATATCTTTTACTTCGCCGCCATAAGCGCCGCCGTTCATGCGAACAAAACCGCCGACGGTGCCTGGGATTGACCGCAGAAATTCAAGGCCCGTTATGCCGTTGTCGCGTGCTGTGGACGAAACCAATATGCCCGACGCCCCTCCGCCGCAGTCCAATGTCACTGCGTCGGTGCAACTGACCTTGGCAAACGCCTTGCCTAAGCGAACAACCACGCCCTTGACGCCGCCATCGCGGACAATCAGGTTCGACCCCAAACCAAGCGCCATCACGGGTGTCGCCGGATCAAGTTCGCGCAAAAACCCTTGCAAATCTGCAACGTCCTTCGGCTCAAACAGATACTCCGCGCAGCCACCTGACTTGAACCAAACCAGCGGCGCGAGCGGCGCGTCGTGGGTCAGCCGTCCTTGAACATGCGGCAGAACTTGCGTCGTCATGCACGCGCCGCCTGAATGGCATCGGCAAGACCAGCGGCCCATTTGGTGATGTCACCAGCGCCAAGGCACACGACAACATCGTGATCTTGCACGATATCAGCTAGCTTGTGGGCCAGGTCACTGGCATCGGTCACGGTCGCGGCCGAACGATGACCCCGCGCCTTAATCCCATGTACAAGCGCGTCGGCGTCAATAGCGTCAATCGGCGCTTCACCAGCCGCATAAACCGGCGAGATGAACACCATGTCGGCATCGTTAAATGCTTGCTGGAAATCGTCCATGTGGTCACGCAACCTGGTGAAGCGATGCGGCTGCGCCACGGCAATGACTCGGCCCTGCGCACCTTCGCGGGCGGCGGAGAGCACAGCGCGGATTTCGACGGGATGGTGGCCATAGTCGTCGATGATTGTGACGCCGTCTACGTCGCCAACCTTCGTGAAGCGGCGTTTGACGCCACCAAATTTGTCAAAGCCGTGGGCAACGGCTTTGTCACTCATGCCCATTTCGAGGCCGACGGCAATCGCGGCAAGCGCGTTTTGCACATTGTGCCGACCCGGCATCGGAAGCTGAACGCCTTCTATCGTGCGCTGCGATCCATCGCGTGCGCGAACAACGACGTCGAAGCGGTTGCCGCCGGGATGCGGGGTGACATTCTCGCCGCGGATATCCGCCTGCGCCGAAAAGCCATAAGTGATAATCCGGCGGTCGCGGATCTTGGGCAAAATTGCCTGCACTTCGGGGTGATCAAGACACATGATCGCCGCACCGTAAAAAGGCACATTTTCGACAAATTCGACAAAGGCATTTTTGATCGCGTCAAAGTCGCCATAATGGTCGAGATGTTCAGGGTCGATATTGGTGACGACCGCAAGCGTGCCGTCGAGACGAAGAAAGCTACCATCGCTCTCATCGGCCTCAACCACCATCCAGTCGCTGGCACCCAGACGCGCGTTAGAACCATAGCTGTTGATGATGCCGCCATTGATGACCGTAGGATCAATGCCGCCATGATCGAGCATTGCAGCAATCAGCGACGTCGTCGTGGTCTTGCCATGCGTGCCTGCCACGGCCACGGTATTTTTCAGCCGCATCAGCTCGGCAAGCATTTCCGCGCGGCGCACCAAAGGGATGCGCCGTTCCAGCGCAGCGTCGCGTTCGGGGTTGCCCTTTTTAACCGCAGTTGATGTTACAACGACTGCCGCATCGCCCAGATTGTCGGCGCTGTGGCCAATCATGACCTTGATACCGCGGCTGCGCAGACCGTCGATGACATAGCTATCGGCGATGTCGCTACCCTGCACCTGATAGCCCAGATTGTGCATCACCTCTGCAATGCCCGACATACCGATGCCGCCAATGCCGACAAAATGCACGATACCGATATCGGTAGGAACGCCCCTCATAATGCATACTTTCGGGCCAAGGCGGGCGACGGACTAAATGCGCCCATGTGGTCAGGTGTCGCCTTTATGCCGTGCATGATGGGCGCGCGGCCAAACGATTCAACGAGGTCGGCAAGGTCCATCACCGCATTCGGCCTGCCACAGTTTTTCGCCGCTTTTGCCGCATTTTCAAGGGCGCCTGGTTCGAGCGCGATTTTCTGGATCTGCTTTGCCAGTTCGACGGCAGTGAACGCTGGCTGCGCTATCGCGCGCGCCCCCCCTGCGTGCACCATTTCCTTCACATTATAGCTTTGATGATCGTCGGTTGCGCTTGGCAGCGGAACCAATATCGCTGGCCGTCCCGCGCAGGTAAGTTCGGATATCGTCGACGCCCCTGCCCGCGCGATCACGAGGTGAGTCCAGCCCAACCGCTCGGGCAAATCGGGCAAATAGGTGGCAAGTTCTGCCGGAATGTCATGCATCGCATAAGCCTGCCGCACGTTGTCAATGTCTTCGGCGCGGCACTGCTGCGTTACCTGCAACCGCCGCCGCAAATTGAGCGGCAACAAAGACAGGCCGTCGGGCACCACGTCGGAAAGCACCGTCGCGCCCTGGCTTCCGCCGGTCACAAGCACGCGGAAGATCCCATCCGCCAAAAGCGGGGGATAGGGTTCATCGCGTAACGCGAGCACTTCTTCGCGTACTGGATTGCCCACCAAGTGTACCTTGCCCGCATATCGCGGCGAAAGCCGGAGAACTTCGGGATAGGCGGTGGCGATTGCGTTGACCTGACGCGCGGTGAAGCGATTCACGCGGCCAAGCACGGCGTTTTGTTCATGGATTATCGCCGGGATATTCTCGGCAAATGCACCCAGCAGCGCTGGGAAAGCCGGATAGCCGCCAAACCCAACCACTGCGCTGGGCTCAAAACTTTCATAAAGACGGCGCGCCATACTCCGTCCTTCGGCTATAGCCTTAACCCCCGGCAGCCAGCTCGCAGGATTTTTGGTGATACGGCCAGCGGGCAGCATATGCGTTGCCATCTTGTCAGGGCAGCCCGGAATTTTCGCACCACGCGCGTCGGTGATCAGGGCGACATGATGCCCGCGGTGCAACAACTCCTGCCCAAGCGCAAAGGCCGGGATCAGATGTCCCCCAGTTCCGCCAGCGGCCAACACATAATGCCGAGAAATGGTCATGGCCGTTGTCCCTTCACCATATACAGCGACCGGTCAAGATAAGGGTTCCGCTTCGTCAGCGCCAGTATCAGGCCGCAGGTCATCGAGAGCGCCAATATGGACGATCCGCCATAGCTAATGAAGGGCAAAGTCATGCCCTTTGACGGGAATACGCCGAGATTAACGGCGATGTTGATCATTGCCTGACCGCAAAATTGAGCGCCAAGTCCGGTTACGGCAAGCACCACAAACTGGTCCTTTTCATCCAGCAACCGAATGATGATGCGCACCAGAATCGCGAAATACAAAAGTGCGATCACCATACAGGCGAGCAGGCCGAACTCTTCGCCAATCACCGAAAAGATATAATCGGTATGACCCTCAGGCAGCGAATATTTCTTGACTCCAAGACCCGGCCCAAGCCCAATGAAACCGCCATTGGTCAAGGTAGCCATCGCCATCTTGTCATGGGTCAGACCTTCAGTGCCAAAAATCCACGCATCGATGCGCTGCGTTGCAACAGGATAGAAATTATAGGCCAGAACAATGAACAGCACGCCGCCAATGACGAGGCCCCAGAGCCGTTTTGCAGGGACGCCCGACACCATCATCAGCGCAAACCAAGTGCCCATGAACAATATCGTCTGCCCCAGATCGGGTTGGATAAGCAGTAAAAAGCATACAAACCCGGTGACCAGGCTGGTCAGAAGCAGCACAGGTAATGAAGGGTCTTTCAACCGCCAGCTGATTATCCAGGCCATCGTTACCGCGAAAAAAGGTTTTAGAAATTCAGATGGCTGAAGCCCGGCAAAACCCGCACCAATCCAACGCTGCGAACCGTTCACCTCGCGCCCGATGAGGGGCACCAGCGCCAACAGCACGAAAAAGACGCAAAAGCCAAACACCGCGAAACGGCGTGCTTGTTCGCGCGGGTACATTGAGACGACGAGCATGATGGGCACGCCGACAGCCACCCACATCAATTGTCGGTAAAAGAAATAGAGCGACGATAGCTGCGTCGTCGAAGAAGACAGTCGTTGCGCGCCAGCAGGTGATGCGGCCGCAACCGAGAGTAAACCAATCGCGATCAGCACCATCATCAACGATAATAACACACGGTCCAGTTCCCAGAACCAGACACCAAGCGGCGAACGGTCACCTCGGCCAAGCCGGTTGGCAAAGCCTATCTTGCCGGTCTTTGCCGCCAATACCCAGGGAACTTCCTTACGGTCGCTCATAACGCTTCCACAATGGCGCGAAAAGCATCACCGCGCGCCTCGAAATCCTTGAACTGGTCAAACGATGCGCAGGCCGGCGACAGCATGATGACATCGCCAGGCTGCGCCTGCGCCGCTGCAGAATGCACCGCAGCCCCCATCATCTCGCTGCGTTCAACGGGCATATAAGGTGACAGCAGTTCGTGAAACAACGGCCCTGCCTCGCCAATCGTATACGCTTTCACAACATGGCCGAAATTGGGGACGCATTCGTCGAGATTGTCGGTCTTGGGCAGGCCGCCAACGATCCAGTGCACGCGCGGATAGGCCGCCAATGCAGGCGCCGTGGAAGCGGCATTCGTTGCCTTGCTGTCGTTGATGAACAACACGCCGTTCCGCTCCGCGACCACTTCCATCCGATGGGGAAGACCTTTGAAGCTTCGCATCGCGGGACGCCATTGCGCCTCGCTCACACCAAGCGACTCCACTATGGCAATCGCGACTGCAATATTCTGTAAATTATGCGGCCCTTGCAACGCAGGCCAGTCCGCCTGACCATGTACCATCATCGGATCAGCCAGATGCACAAATTCCGGCCCGCGCCGCGCCAGCACTTCTCGGTAGACTCGCTGCGTATCAGAATCGCCCTTGCCAAAGACCGAGTATTCCATGCCGTTTTGCATGGCAAATAAGCGGGCCTTGGACGCCATATAGCCGTCATAGCCATCATAACGATCAAGATGGTCTGGCGACAGGTTGATAAGCGTCGCAACATCGCAAGCGAGCGTGTGGGTGATATCAATCTGGTAGCTCGAAAGCTCAAGCACATAGATGCCGCCCGCTGGCAAAGGTGTCTGCGACAATATGGGCAACCCGATATTGCCGCCCATGCGCACCGGCAAGGCCGAGCTTTTCAGCAAATGATGCACCAAGGCGGTGGTGGTGGACTTGCCATTGGTGCCCGTGATGCCAACCACACGGTGCGGCGGCAGATTGGGCCGCGCCATTGCGAACAATTCCATGTCGCCAATTAGCGGAATGCCTTCGGCTTTGGCCTTTTCGGCGATAGGATGGCGGTTAATCGGCACACCAGGCGAGACAACAATAGCCTCATAGCCCGACAAATCGGTAAGCAGCGGATCGGCTATGGTTGCAATATCGGCAACTTTTGCGCGCGCGCCTTCGTCATTGTCCCACGCCAATATCTCCGCGCCGCCCGCAACCAGCGCATGCGCCGCTGAAAGACCGGAGCGCGCAAGTCCCAAGATTGCGAACTTCCGGTCTTTAAAGGCGGGGGTGCTGATCATCTGAGTTTAAGGGTCGACAGCCCGGCCAATGCGAGGACGAAGGCCACGATCCAGAAACGAATGACCACAGTCGGCTCCGACCAGCCAAGCTGTTCAAAATGATGGTGGATCGGCGCCATGCGGAAAATACGTTTGCCGGTCCGCTTGAACCAGAAAACCTGAATAATCACCGACAGCGCCTCGACCACAAAAAGCCCGCCGATGATCGCGAGGACAAATTCATGGTGCGCAACAACGGCAATTGCGCCGAGCGTTCCGCCCAAGGCAAGGCTGCCAGTGTCGCCCATGAATACGGCAGCAGGCGGCGCATTAAACCACAGAAACGCAAGGCCAGCGCCAACAATCGCTCCGCACAGCATCGCAAGATCGCCAGCGCCAAGATAGAATGGGATACCCAGATATTCAGCGTATTTGGCATTGCCGACCATGTAGACGATCAACATAAACGCGATAGAGGCAATGATGACCGGCATCGTTGCAAGTCCATCTAGGCCATCGGTCAGGTTCACGGCATTGCCAAAGGACACGATAACAAAAGCGCCAAACGGCACATACCACCAGCCAAGGTCAATCACTGGGCCATTGACGAAGGGCAAATACAACATGCCCCCTGATTGCGAGACGATGAGCGAGACCGCAACGCCAGCAATCGCAAATTCCATCAGCAGGCGGACCTTGCCAGAAACGCCTTTGTGGCTGCGTTTTTTGACCTTGTCATAATCGTCGAGAAAACCGACGGTGCCGAAACCGGCGGTTACCAACAAACAGGCCCAGACGTAGACATTGGCAAGGTCCATCCACAACAGCATTGAAATGCCGATGGACACCAAAATCATCAGCCCGCCCATCGTTGGCGTGCCGACTTTTGCCAGATGCGACTGCGGACCATCGCTGCGAATGGGTTGGCCCTTGCCTTGTCGGACGCGCAGCATGTTGATGAAGCGCGGTCCGATCAGAAGGCCAATGACCAAGGCGGTGGCGACGGCTGCGCCCGATCGGAAGCTCAAATAGCGGATCAGGTTTAACGCGCCCGGAAATCCCAAATATTCGGCCAAGACATAAAGCATTAGTTTTTCCCACCCGTCAGCGCGCTGACGATGGAGGAAAGTCCCATACTGTTGGAACCTTTGACCAAAACCGTGTCCGATGCGCAAAGATAATTCTGCAGAAGGGCAAGCGCCTCCTGTGCGGTGGCGCAATGCGCGAATTCCGCTGGTCCCTCAACCCCTGCTTTCAACTCTTCGGCGAGAAATTCCATCTCTTTACCGACGAGGATCGCAAAATCGACCTTCGCAGCGGCCAGTGGCGCAGCGAGTGCCCGATGATAATGCCCACTTTTGTCGCCCAATTCCTTCATGGACCCAAGCACGGCAATGCGCCGTCGGTCACCAGACAAGCCCAATTGACCAATGGTCGCCGCCATTGAGGCCGGGTTCGCGTTGTAGCTTTCATCGATAAGATGCCCAGTGCCGTCACCAATGGCAAAATCGTGCCGTGCGCCGCGTCCAGTTAGACCACCCATTTCGGCCATGGCCAGACCCGCAGAGGCCAGATCTCCACCTGCGGCCAGCACCGCTGCCAGTACCGCCATGCTGTTCGAAATCCAGTGCTGCCCCGACTGTGACAAGGTGAAGGACAACATCGCATCGCACACCTTGGCGGTTACGAGCGTACCATTGTTGGGCGTCACCAGATGGTCGACCACGCGCACATCGGCATCGGGGCTGAAGCCGAAAGACAGGATCGATTTGGTGTAGAGTTCGGCGGCCGCGCGTAACCGCGGGTAATGCACATTGTCAGCGGGCAGGATCGCGGTGCCGCCTTCGACCATGCCTTCGAATATCTCCGCCTTGGCATCTGCAATGCCGCTCTCGTCCTTGAAAAATTCGATATGCGCAGGGGCAATTGTCGTGATCACGGCAATGTCGGGCCGAACGATATGGCTAAGCGCGCGCATTTCACCTGCGTGGTTCATGCCCATCTCAAAGACACCGAAATCGCAATCAGCCGGCATCCGCGCGAGGCTCAACGGCACGCCGACATGGTTGTTGTAGCTTTTGACCGACCGGTGCGCGCGGCCGCGTGAGCAGCGGTCAAGCGCTGCATAAAGTGCTTCTTTCGTTCCCGTCTTGCCCGCCGAGCCAGTGATGCCGATAATCTTGGCCTTGGTCCGTGCACGCGACGCATGGCCAAGCGCCTCAAGCGCCTGCATAGTGTCGGGCACCAATATATGTGGATATGGCACCGGCTGCGACACAATGGCACCCGCCGCACCATTGGCAAAAGCCTTGTCGACGAACAAATGCCCGTCGGTTTCGGCACCCTTCAGCGCAAGAAACAGGTCGCCGCTTCCGATTTCGCGCGAGTCAAAGGCAACGCCTGTAACATCGAAATGTCCCGATCCTGTGCCGCCCGTTGCCGCAAGCAGTTCGTCAAAGGTCCACAAGGGAGTCATGCCGCGCATTCCCTTGCGACCTCGACATCGTCAAACGGAAGCACGCGGCCCATGATGATCTGCCCTTGCTCATGGCCCTTGCCCGCAATCAACACGATATCGTCGGGCTCGGCATGCTCAATCGCAAAGGCAATCGCATAGCGACGGTCACCGATCTCGTGCGCGCCTTTTGCTCCAGCCATAACGTCGGCGCGGATTAGCGCTGGATCCTCGTTTCGGGGATTGTCGTCGGTTACAATCACAATGTCCGAGTCCGCCACAGCGACTGCGCCCATTTCGGGGCGCTTGCCGCTGTCGCGGTCGCCGCCCGCGCCAAAAATGGTGATGAGCTTGCCTTTGGTATGCGGACGAAGCGCTGCGATCGCTGCGCGCAGGCCGTCGGGCGTATGTGCGTAGTCGACATAGACTGGCGCGCCGCTTCTGGTGATGACCGCACGTTCCAACCGTCCGCGGACGGGTTGCAACCGAGCCAGATGCGACAATAAGCTTTCCACCTCGCCGCCGCTCGCCATGACAACGCCCGCCGCAACAAGCGCATTCGCAGCCTGATATGCGCCAATCAGCGGCAGTTTCAATTTGTGCACATCGCCCTGAATACGCAACTCAAGCGTTTGGCCAAGCTGGGTCGCCTCACGCGATAACATTTGAATACCTTTGCCCTTTTCGCCCACCGTAACCAGGCGCAGCTCGCGCTTGCGGGCGCGGGCAATGACCTGATCTGACCAGACATCATCTGCCCAGATCACCGCGCAGCCATTTTCATCGATCACCTCGTCGAACAGACGCATTTTGGCTTCGAAATAATTTTCCATCGTGCCGTGATAATCGAGATGGTCGCGGCTCAGGTTGGTGAACGCGGCGACCGAAACGGGTACACCTTCGCTTCGATATTGCGACAGGCCATGGCTTGAAGCCTCGAAGATCGCATGGCTGATGCCTTCACGGGCAAGACCCGACATATTGGCAAGGAACGTGATAATGTCGGGCGTCGTCAGACCTGTTTTGGCCTGATCAGACGCGGTCGTGATACCCAACGTACCAATGGAGGCAGCGTTATGGCCCGCCATCCGCCAAAGCTGCCGCGTGAGTTCGGCAGTGGATGTCTTGCCATTTGTGCCGGTGACCGCAGCGACATGCTCGGGAAAGGGCCGAAAGAATTTCGCTGCCAGATTGGCAAATGCCTTTCGCGGATTAAAGTCCGCGATGTGCACCGCGCCCTCCACAACAGCCCCGGGACGGGCAACGATCGCGATCGCGCCTGCCTCAATTGCTGCCGCGATAAAATCCTCACCGTTAAATGCAGCGCCTTCGAACGCGCCGAAAATCGTTCCGGGCGCAATTTTCCGATGGTCAATGGCAAAGCCGGTCACGATAATGTCGGCAAATGCCGCGTCTGCGCCACTTACCAGTTGCCCGAGCTTCACTATTGCTCTCCCTTCGCCTTCCACAATAAAGGCATCAGTTCAGATACATCAACATCGCGTTTCATGTCAGGTATAATTCCCATCAATGGCCCGATGCGCGTAATCGTCTTTCGCACGACCGGCGCCGCCGTGTAGCCAGCGGTCCGCTGAAAACTCGACGCTTCAGTGCCTTTTGGCTCGTCAAGCATTGCAAGCACGACATAACGGGGATTGTCCATCGGGAATGCGGCAGCAAAGGTCGCAACAACCAGATGACGGCTGTATCCACCTACGCCGGGCTTTTCCGCAGAGCCGGTTTTTCCGCCCACCCGATATCCCGCCGCATCAGCCTGATTGCCGGTTCCATCGACGACGATCATGCGCATTAATTGGCGCATCCGTGCGCTGGTTGCCGCGGTAAAGACCCGTTTGCCGCGAATTTTGGCGTCTGTTTTGGCTTTAAACATCGTGGCGGGACGATAGATGCCGCCATTGACCATCGCTGCATACGCGCTTGCCAGATGTAGCGGTGTAACGGCGATACCATGCCCAAAGCCTACAGTCATGGTGGTCAGGCGACCCCAGGTTTTGGGATAAAGCGGCATAGACTTTTCCGCCAGCTCGATTTCGGGACGGCCATTAAAGTGCATCGTCCGCAACATCGCATCCATCCGGGCAGCACCAAGATTATCGGCAATCTGGGCGGTGACGATGTTCGAACTGTGGATCAGCGCCTCTGGCGTATTGAGCCAACGGCCGGAGGAATGGGAATCGCGGATCCTGAACTTGCCGACTTGAAGCGGCTTGGTCGCGTCGTACCGGACGGACAGGTCGCGTACGGTGCCGGCATCCAGTGCAGCGGCCACCGTCAGGGGCTTAAATGTGGAACCAAGCTCGTAAACGCGGTTTGTCACATTGTTGGTCTGCCGCAAAATCGGGTATCGGCCGTCAACGATATTCTGACCAACATCGGGAATGTTGGCAAAGGAGGGCCGATTGGGGTTAAACGCAGGCAACGTGGCCATGGCGATGACTTCGCCGGTTTGCACATCAAGGATGATGCCTGCCCCGCCCTTCGCTTCGGTCGCTGCCATGCCCGACGCGAGCTCGCTTTCAAGCGCAGCCTGAACACGCACGTCCAAGGCAAGGTTCAAGGGCGCTGCGCGTTTGGCGGGGTCGCGCAGATAATCATTCATCACCCGCTCCATCCCCATCGCGCCCTTGCCGTCTCGGTTTACAAAGCCGAGAACGTGCGCCGCCATGTCATGCTGGGGATAAAGGCGTGTAGCTTCGCGGGGAAATTCAATTGCGATTTCGCCCAAATTATGAACCTGCCGCACTTGCTCTGGCAACGCACGCTTGCGCAGATAGCCGGGCTTGTCGTCAGTCAACTTTGCATAAAATTCGGATGCTGGTGTATCAGGGAATATTGCCGCCAACTGGTCGGCCAGTTGCTTGCGATTTCCCAAAATGTCGGTGGGTTTTACCCATATGGCATAACCATAAATGCTTCGTGCCAGCGGAATGCCATTGCGATCGACAATGTCGCCGCGCTCGGGCACATATTCGGTATTCGTCGCACCATAAGCACGCGAGCTTTCAAACAAAGCCAATGTTGCGAGCCGCCCGATGAGCAGCATTACAAACATGCCGAACGCCAGCATCAGGACAAGCAGCCGCCAAAAACTATGCGCCGCAAAAGGAGGCGGATTAATACCGCTTTTCCGGGTTGTCGTGCGCGCGACCTGGGGGATCATTTAATTACGGCGTTCGTTGGCGGCCTTAGCCGATATGTCTCGCAAGAGGTCGTCTGACAAAAGTTTTTCATCCATACGCGCTAGCCGCTCTGTCCGAGTCTGTTCAACCCTTGGTGCAGCAGGTGTAGGGATATTTTGCTTAGCAGGATTAGCAAAGATCGGGGTCGCAACTGCCGTGGCAATTTCGGTGGACCGTTTGACAACAGAATCAATTGTTGGTTCCGGATTGGCTTGGTTCGCGCTTGGCGACGCGTCAATATCAGCCGATGCCATCATCACTGGCTTTGTATCCGGCAGATCGCCTGTGAGCGCAGCCAACGCAGCGTCGCCACTGACGAATTGCTCTGCCGTCGGTGGTTGATAGCCGTATAGAAGCTCGTTCCACTCCTCAAGCTGCTGAAGGCTGGCACGCGTGCGGATTTCAGCCTGAAGAAAGCTGATTTCGCGCTTCGTTTCCAATATCTCATTGTCTACCGACTTAAGGTCACTGTGCATCGCGGCAACATTCAAGGACAACGGGTACAGCAGGATCGCGACCATGAACACCAGCGCGAGCCAGCCCAGATTTTTTAGTCGTTTCATGGCGAGACTCATGCTGCCAGTCCTCCTGTTGCCCAAGCGGGTGCCTGCGTGCGGGTTGCGGATCTCAAGGTAGCTGACCGTGACCGCGGGTTGCGCGCGAGTTCGGCGTCCGATGGACGGACCGCCTTGTCAGCTTTGTCAAAAGTGGGTTCGGGGCCGTCGCTGCCGACCATCGGGACGTGGCGCGATCCAGCAGCTTCTGCTCCGCTGCGGCGGCGCAAAAATTGCTTCACGATGCGGTCTTCAAGGCTGTGAAAAGTGACGACAGCCAGGCGCCCGCCGGGTTTCAACATACGTTCGGCGGCTTCCAGACCGTCGGTCAACTCATCAAGTTCGCGGTTCACATGAATGCGGATTGCCTGAAACGCGCGCGTTGCGGGGTCCTTGGGCGCGCCGGGCTTGTGACCAACGGCCTTGCGGACAATCGCGGCCAGTTGCGCGGTGGTTTCGATTGGCCGGGCAGCAACAATGCTGCGCGCAATGCGGCGTGAGCGGTGCTCTTCGCCGTAGCGGTAAATGATATCCGCAATGTCGGCTTCTTCGGCTTCGTTCACGAAGTCAGCGGCCGACATCCCGTCCTGACCCATGCGCATGTCAAGCGGGCCGTCCTTTTGAAAGGAGAAGCCGCGTTCGGCGCGGTCAAGCTGCATTGACGACACGCCTATGTCGAGCACGACGCCATCGACCGAGGATATCCCGTCGGCGATTAGGACATCGTCCATGATAGAAAAACAGGCCGAGTAAAGGCGCAAAGCACCTTCACTGCGGCCTGCAAGGTCCGCACCTTCTTTGAGGGCATCGGGATCGCGGTCGAACGCGTAAACGCGCGCACCGCCAGCCAGTATCGCTTGGCTGTATCCACCTGCACCAAAGGTGCCATCCACGATCTCAGCGCCAGGGGTGATGGCCAGAGAGTGAATTACTTCATCCAGTAGGACTGGAATATGGGGGGCGAGCGCGCTCATTTGTCGCGCTTGCCTTGGGACAGCCAATAATTCAGCTCGTCCTTAACCGGGTTAAATGCTGCGGGTGCCTCCTTCAAGAAGACATCGGGGTTCCACAGCATGAAATGCGTTGTCGCGCCAAAGAAGAAGGCGCGGTCATCGATGCGGCCAAAATGCTTGAGCATGGGCGACAGAACAAAGCGGCCACTGGCTTCAAAGGCGGTTTCGAAGATGGATGAGGCAGAGACGCCCGCCAGTTCGCGGTCGAAGTCAGTGCCGCGATTGACTGCGCTTTGCCATTGCGCCTCAATGTCGGCGCGCAGCTTCAGGCGCTCCGACCCGCCAAAGCCGATCAGGCAAGGCAGGCTTGCATGGCGCGAAATGCAGACATTGTTGCTGCCGCTCGATTGCTGGACGCTGTCACGAAGTTCGGCGGGAATCGTCGTGCGGCCTTTGGCGTCGACACCCGACACCCCAGAACCTGCATAGACGACCAAATTTGACACTGCGTAAATCACCCCCCGAAAAAGGGCGCAGATTGCCAATCATGGCGAAGCACTTCGCCATGCGGACGCCGTAACGACCGATAGAATCAGGAATCCACCCCTTAGGAAATTACCTGTAGCAGGGGATTTCATGGATGAAAAGAGGGATTTTCTGGAACAAAATTTTAGCTTGGTGCGAAAATATTGAAATTACAGAGCTTTTAATTCTGCACTCAAATAAATTTTGCAGCACGCACATACATATCTGGTGTCAATTTGCCCTGAGGAGCCCAACTTTGCCACCTTTTTCGCCCAATCGCTGTCTGCTTGCCTCATTTTCCCACAATATCCCTGTCGAGCTCCGCATTGATAGACAGCTTGGACAGAAGCGACTCTGTCCATTGCAGATTGGCAAATTCATCCGCCCCAGTGATCATCCGGACGCCCCGCCCCTCCCAATAAGCGGTATCTAGCAGATCGGCATCGGCAACCAACAACGCCCGGCCCTTCCCGATCCGGCAATCCGCCAACAGATTTTGCGCGGCGATGACGCAAGGTGCATTCGCGTTGCTGTCTTTAGGCAGCCATTCACCGGGTGTCGGCGTCCGGATTTGAAAATTGCCGATATTGCGAACGGCAACAGGCTTTTCGTCGGTCATCGGCAGGACAAGCTCAATACCCCAATGCGTGAACAAAGGTGACAGCATCGATGTGAACAAGGGCCGGCGTCTGTCCCCCAGCGGATAGAGGCTACCCCATTGCAACGCCGGATCAGCGAGAATTAACACGCGGCCACCCTGCCGCACCCAAGCGTCCAGCCGCACAAGCTCTTGCGGACTGAACGCGCGCGGTTGCGCGAGGAAGAGCAGTTGCTTGGGCTTTGGCGTCCATGCGATGAGGTCATCGATAGGCTGGATTTCATATTGGCGGCTGAGGCGGACAAAAGCGGGGTGCGGCTCGGCATCTGCGGCAAGGTCTGCCTCGATGCCGCCTTCGCTCCACTGCAGCGGCAGCGTCGTCATCATCGCCAACACGGGCTTTGGTCCATGGGTATCAGGGCGGCTGGCGATAAAGCCCGCAATAACCAGCCCAACCGCCGCGATCAGGAGCACCGCAATAAGCAGCCGTCTGCCGCCGCCGAAACGGGTCAAAACATCGGTCATTCTGTAATTACTGCCGTGGCGCAGGCGCGGAGGGTCGCGTCACTTGCGCCGAACCCTTGGTGTTCCGCTGCGCGTCATCCTTTGCGACCGGCGTCACGCCCAATTCGGCCAAAGGCTCATCAGGCATCTGGTCTTTGTTATCGGCGACGGGTGATGTCTCTGGCATTCCGCCTGCCTGTGGCCCCTCGCTCACGCGGTCGAGGACCATGCTGGCAAGCGTCACGAACAGCAAAACCACTACGAGACCAATGACACCCACCTGAATACGCTGCATGGCGGATTGCCTTTGTTCGACCATCTGCATTCTCCCGAAGCCCTAAGCCCAAAACGCCTTTAGCTATCCTGTTGCCAAGGCATGATGGGAAGATTTTTGCTGCGCATCCACGCAGGGTTATACAAAGTCGATAAATACCGGAAGCCCGTATCGCACAGGATCGTCGCAATCCGCTTGCCCGGCCCCAACTTCTTCCCCAGCGCCACAGCGCCTGCCACATTGATTCCTGACGAAAGGCCAAGGCACAGCCCTTCCTCTGCCAACAGACGCCGAACCCAGATCAGGCCCTCCTCGTCCGAAATGCGGAACTGGGTGTCAATCGGCGCGCCATCAAGATTGGCGGTAATACGGCCCTGTCCAATGCCTTCAGCGACCGAATTGCCTTCTGAGCTTAATTCGCCACACGCATAATAATTGTACAACGATGCGCCATGCGGGTCAGCCAGGGCTATCGTCACGTGCTCATCCTTCGCCTTGAGGCCAAGCCCAACACCGGCGATTGTGCCGCCTGTTCCGGCAGCGCAGATAAAGCCGTCAACCCTGCTGTCCATCTGTGCCCAGATTTCCTCGGCGGTTGTCTCGATATGTGCGCGCCGGTTGGCGATATTATCGAACTGATTGGCCCAAACCGCATTTTCGGTCTCTTCAGCCAAGCGGCGAGAGGTGTGTACGAAATGTCCGGGGTTGGAATATGGCGCGGCGGGGACGAGCACGAGCTCTGCACCCAGCGCCCGCAACGTATCCTTCTTCTCCTGACTTTGCGTTTCGGGCATGACGATGATCGTATTGTACCCAAGCGCGTTGGCGACCAGCGCAAGTCCAATGCCGGTATTGCCAGCAGTGCCCTCGACGATCGTCCCGCCGGGTTTCAAAAGCCCCTGCTGCTCGGCATCGCGCACGATATAAAGAGCGGCGCGGTCCTTTACCGAAGCGCCGGGATTCACAAATTCGCATTTGCCGAAAATGTCGCAGCCAGCCACCTCGCTTGGCCCTTTCAGGCGAACGAGCGGCGTATTCCCAATCAAATCCAGTGTTGAAGCAAGCGTGTTCATAGAGGTGACAGCTAGGCGCGTTCATAGGCAATCGCAAGCCAGTCTCGGCCTGTGTGCTGCACAATCCACCCGTCGCGCCGCGCCAGAAATTGCGAATGGTCGAAAATATGCATTTGGGTATTGATATAATATATCATAGCCTTTAGGGGATCGCCATCGCCCCCAAACATTCTTTGGACGTCACAAAACCCATGAAAATTGTTCAACCCGTTACCTGGTCCGCAAGCTTAGTCGCCATTTCGCTGGCCATGTTCGCCCCTGCCCACGCGCAGGAGAATGCCTCGGCACCGAAGGCCGCCACCACGCAAGCTGACGATTTTCACAGCGCCGACGAAATAGTTGTCACGGCACCTTATGTCGAACGGCTGGATATTCTGTCCGGCACGTCGACCGTGTCGGGCGAGATCCTTGCGGAAAAAACCAGGGCGCAAATCGGCGATATCCTGACTCAATTGCCCGGCGTTTCTGCCACCAGTTTTGCACCAGGCGCCTCGCGGCCCGTATTGCGGGGCTTTCAGGGCAACCGTGTCGCGGTCCTTACCGATGGCATTGGAAACATCGACGCGTCGAACACCTCGGCAGACCATGCGGTGACCATCGATTCGCTGACGACAGAACGCATTGAAGTCCTGCGCGGGCCCGCCGTGCTGCTGTTCGGTGGATCGGCAGTGGGCGGCGCGGTCAACGTGATCGACAAACGCATCCCGCGTTCTGTCCCTGATGAACCCGTGCATATCGACGCCCTTGCGAGCTATGGCACCGCGGCACGTGAAGTCGCTGGCGGCGCTTCTGTCGATATCCCCTTGGGCGACCGGTTCGTTGTCCACACCGACGCAAGCTACCGCAAAAGCGATGATATGCGTATTGGCGGCTTTCTCCTGTCGCGGTCCGCCCGCGCAGAAGCGCTTGGCTTTGCTGATGCGCAGCAAGCGCTTGGAAATGTCACTGAAGCAGGGTTCGCCCGCGATCTTGCAAATATGCGCGGTAGGCTTCCCAACAGCGGTGTCGAAACCTGGAGCGCTGGCGCTGGCGCCGCCTTTATTGATTCAGGTGGAAATCTTGGCGTTTCGTTGAATATTTTCGATACCAAATATGGCATTGCCGAGCGGCCCGAACTGGGCGTCGCACCCGCAGAAGGCGGCGTTGCCATTGACCTTCGCCAATACCGGCTTGACCTTCGCGGCGAAGTCGAATTGGGGGATGGCATGTTCGACAAGCTGCGCGTCCGGTCCGGATTTGCCGATTACCGCCATGTCGAATTGGAGGGCGGAGAGGTCGGCACCTTGTTCCTGAGCGAGGCAATCGAAACCCGCGCCGAGCTTACCCAAAATGACCGCGGCGGCTGGCGCGGCGCATCGGGCGTGCAATATCTTACCCGCAATTTCGACGCCATTGGCGCAGAAGCGTTCGTGCCGCCGACGCAAACACGCGCACTTGGCGTGTTCACTCTTCAGGAATTTGCCTTTGGCGACCTTGATACAGAAATAGCGCTCCGCTTCGACCGCGCCGACCTTGATGCCAAAACCTTGGGATTGGCGCGCGGGTTCAACAACGTGTCGGCGGCAATCGGCGCCGGCTATAATATTGGAGCGCTGAAACTTGGCGTAAACCTGTCGCACACTGGCCGCGCGCCTGCGGTCGAAGAACTATATTCCAACGGCCCGCACCTTGCGACCCAGTCATTCGAAGTCGGCGATCCTGACCTTCGGAGCGAGAGAAGCTGGAACGGCGAATTATATGCACGCTTCGACGGCGACGCGTTCGATTTCAGCGCGACCGCATTTGCCAACCGTTTTTCCAGCTTTATCTACGAAGGTGAAACTGGCGCAGTCGAAGATGACCTTCCCGTTTTTCAATATTTTCAGCGTCGCGCGCGCGTCTGGGGCATTGAGGCAGAGGCAAGCGCTCGACTGGCGACCTTTGGCGCATTCGACCTCACCGCCGACGGCGTTGCAGATTATGTCCGCACCAATATCCGCGGTGAAGGCCCAGCACCTCGCATCCCGCCACTTCGCCTGTTGGGTGGTGTGGAATTGAAAAGCGCCATCATCGATATTCGCGGCGAGGTCGAATGGACCGATGCCCAGACGCGTGTCGCGGGCTTTGAAACCCCCACCGACAGCTTCACTCTCGTCAATGCATCGGCGACCTGGCGGCCATTTGGACGTGACCGCAACATTGCGATCATCGCGTCGGCAAACAACATTTTCGATATGGATGCACGGCGCGCTGCGTCGTTCACAAAAGATTTTGTGCCATTGTCGGGTCGTGATTTTCGGGTCACTGCACGGATTAGCTTTTGATTGTCAGCATTTGTTCAGGCAAACGGTTGCAACGCGAGCTTTTTTACAATCGGGAGAATATCATGCGAAAAATCACCATCCTCGTCCTGATGTCCGCAGCCTTGATGGTATCGGCGTGTAACACGGTCAAAGGTCTTGGCCGCGACATTGAATCGGTCGGTCAAGCTGGCGACCGCGCCACCTGAATCAAGGCCAATTTGCGGAACATTTTTGCGGTGCGCTCGTTGTTGTTCGAGGACTGAATTTTCAGACCACGATATCGGAGAACATCATGCGTAAAATTGCAACGATCATCCTGCTTTCGGCATCTTTGCTGGCCGCTGCTTGCAATACCGTCAAGGGCGTAGGCGAAGACATTGAATCCGTCGGCGAAGCCGGCGACCGCGCGATTTAATCACCGCGCTGATTCAAACTGAAGATGGGGCTGGAGGGTAACCTCCGGCCCCTTTTGGTTTTGGGGGGTGGGGTTAGCTTTTGCGGCCTATCGCCATGCGAGAGCCACATTAAAGTGTTTCCCGCTCCGTGACCCTGAACTTGGTTCGGGGTGTAACGTGCAGCACGCCAAAAGCAAGAATGGCTAAATGGATCCTGAAACAAGTTCAGGATGACGATGTGGGTGGCGGGTAAGGGCTCCGGCACAATAACTCAACCATTCGTCATCCTGAACTTGTTTCAGGATAACAAACCACCGTTGCCCGTTATCCTGAAACGAGTTCAGGATGACGAGATTTTGGGGCGCACCCTCAATATTTCCAACACGCGCAACAAATTTTCCTACAAAACTGGCGCGCAGCTTTACGACACAGAAAAAGGGACGGCCGACGCGGAAGCGCTGGTGCTGCTTCCGGCTGATGGTGTTTGTGGATTAAGGCTCGATTGTTCCATCAGGCTAGTTCCCGGAGCCGCCTTTATATTGGCTGTCACGCTTCCCTGGGGGTGAAGGTTTCCAAAATCCCCAAGGCCATCCAAAACGAACGGGGCGGTTTCCCGCCACATGCAACCTATTTTGCGCTGTTCAGAGCTTGATGCAACAGGCCCTTTTGAAGGCTGAAGCAAGCACCCTATCGCGCCGGCCGTGCTGCCGAGTTGCCCCGCCAGCGTTCCCATCATCCCGACCCACGTTCTAGACCGCAGCCTGAATGACGCGAATCAACTAACCGATATGGTTATTTGTAGGAAAGCGGTTTTTGGAAGTGCAGGTGTTTGCGTGTCGTTGAGCCACTCAACGGGTCGTCATCCTGAACTCGTTGGTGCGCTGCATGCCTTTGGGCTCCAGCAACTCAACCCTTCGTCATCCTGAACTTGTTTCAGGATAACGCACAAGCGTCGCCTGTTATCCTGAAACAAGTTCAGGATGACGACGTGGGATTAGGATGACAACTGGAGGGAAGATCACGCATAGGGTGATGATGACGAACTAGAACTCAACAACCCTACAACGCAGGCTCTTCGACCACCTCGGTCTTTTTGCGGCGGCGGCGGGTGAACCAGATGGCGATCAGCGCCAATTCATATAACAGGCACAAGGGCAAGGCGAGCAGCAGCTGCGAGACTATGTCGGGCGGCGTCAGCACAGCAGCAATCGCGAACACGCCAACAATGGCGTAGCGTCGCGCACCGCGCAATTGCTCAAGCGTCACGATCCCGGCTCGCTCAAGCAGCATCAGCAGCACGGGCAGCAGGAAGGAGACGCCAAAGCCGAAAATGAACTTCATCACGAAGCTCAGATAATTGTCCACACCGGGTAACGCCTCCTGCTGGACGCCGCCGACATTGCCACCAAAGCCAAGCAGATATTTGAGCGCAACGGGTATCGCCATATAATAAGCCATCGCCGCGCCGATGATGAACAGGACCGGCGTAGCGAGAAGGAATGGGAGGAACGCGTTTTTTTCCTTGGTATATAGGCCAGGCGCGACAAAGCGCCATAATTGCGTTGCGAACACGGGAAAGGAGAAGAAGGTCGCCGCAAAGAACGCGACCTTGATCTCGACAAAAAACGCTTCGAAAATAGCGGTGTAGATGAGCTTCGTCTGGCCCGATTCCAGTAAAGGCTGGACCAGAAACCCGAATATTGGCCGCGCGAAATACAGGCTAGCGCCGAAAGCGACCGCAAGCGCGAAAAAGCTCCAGAGTAACCGGCTGCGCAGTTCGATCAGATGATCGAGCAAGGGCATTTTGCTGTCATCAATCTCGCTCATGCTTTGCTCGCTTTTTCACCCGCAGGCAGCGTTTCAATGGGCAATTCAGGTTCGATCGGTGTTTGCGGCTGCATATTAACTTCGGGCTCGGATGGCGCTTGTCCGTCATGCCCTGCGTCGCCTACTATATCGGCGCGCGGGTCGGCGGGATGCGCGCGCATGATACGCTCGTTTTCCGCCTTCCACTTTTTTTCGAGCTCTTCGAGTTCAGACTGGCGGATCATCTCGTCAAATCCAGACCGGAAATGCGCCGCAACGCCGCGTGCCTTGCCCACCCATTTGCCGACGACGCGCAACACGCGTGGCAAATCCTTTGGCCCGATGACAAGCAGGGCCACAAGGACAACCAGCATCAGTTCGGACGAGGCAACGTCAAACACGTCAGGCCCCCGGCATCGAGGGCAAAGCTGGCATCATAATCAACGATTTAACCTTGAGTCTTATCCGTCTGCTTTTCAGGCTCGATAATAGTCGTCGCGCCGATTTGCGGTGGGGCCTTAGGTGCCTCGTCATCTTCAGACATGCCTTTTTTAAAGCTTTTAATGCCTTTCGCGACGTCGCCCATCATATCGGAAAAACGACCCTTGCCGAACAAAAGCAACACCAGAATACCGACAATCAGCCAATGCCAGATGCTAAAACCGCCCATTTCAAACTCCTAACGGGGCAAAGCCCGGATAATGCGAACCCAGTTGTCGCGTCTCATTATCCTATTTAAGCTTTGTTTTCGTTAATTTCCAGTTCGCTGTCACTTTCTTCGTCGCTAAACAGCATATCGCCCATCGCTTCATCGATTGGATCAAGCAACCCAGCGGCTTTCAGGTCAGCAAGGCCGGGCAAATCTTTCCGGCTAGCCAAGCCAAAATGCGTCAAAAAGCCAGGCGTCGTTGCATAAATCAGCGGACGGCCCGGCACCTCGCGGCGGCCAGCGGGCCGAACCCATCCTGCCTCCATCAACACATCGAGCGTCCCTTTGGAAATCTGAACACCGCGAATGGCCTCGATTTCGGCGCGGCTGACGGGTTCGTGGTAGGCAATGATCGCAAGAGTTTCGACCGCGGCGCGGCTGAGCTTGCGGTTTTCTTCGCGTTCACGGCGCAACAGATGCGCAAGATCGGGGGCGGTTTGAAAATGCCAGCTCTTTCCGCGTTGAACCAGTTCGATGCCGCGACCCGCATAATGACCGGCAAGCTGTTCCAATGCCGCCGCGACGTCGACATTGTCGCCGACATAGGCCCGAATTTGTTCGGCAGTCATGGGTTGATCGCTGGCAAACAAAGTGGCTTCAACCGCGCGGATATCAGCATCGATCCGGGTCATTATGCCTTCATCCTGAGCATCAAGGGCGCGAACATTTCCTCCTGCTGCAAATCAACAACGCCGCGTTTGGCAAGCTCAAGCGCGGCGACAAAGCTTGAGGCGAGCGCCGATTTGCGCATGGCTGGATCAGCAAATACCGGCAAAAACGCCTCAATCGCGGTCCAGTCAATCGCCTGACCAATCATCGCCGATACGCGCTCCAACGCTTCTTCAAGCGTCATCACCTGGCGGCGTTTGACAATATGCAATGCCGGCTGGCTGCGCGCATTGATCTGGCCATAAGCGGTAATCAGTTCAAAATAGTCGCACGCCCACGCCCGCGCCTTTACCACGCGCAGGCCTTCGGGATTGCCGCGCAGGAAAATATCGCGGCCAATCCGGTCGCGCGCCATCAGCCGCGCGCCGCTGTCGCGCATGGCGTTCAACCGCTCAAGCCGCAGTTGCAGGCGCAAGGCCAATTCCTCGGGCGATGGATCAATCGTCGGGTCCTTGGGCAGCAGCAATGCAGATTTGAGATAGGCAAGCCACGCCGCCATCACCAGATAATCGGCGGCCAGTTCCAGCTTGAGCGCGCGCGCCTCGTCGATGAATATCAGATATTGTTCGACCAGCGCCAATATCGACAATTGCCTCAGATCGACCTTCTGGTTGCGGGCTAGCGCCAGCAACAGGTCAAGCGGTCCTTCCCAGCCGTCAATGTCGATGGTCAGGACATCGGCGTCGCCTGCGCTCGAACTGCTCTCGTCGCGGAGGGCTTCCTCCTCGTCAAAGAGCATTGGCCCGGTCATGCCGCGCCGGTGGCCCCATCGGTCAGCTTCGCGTTTGTGTCCACCAGCGCAAGCAAACTGTCGCGTTTGTCGAGCAAATGTGCGAGCCGGTCGGCGTCAAATGCCACAGGCGGCAAAGTCATCGCGCGGTCAAGCCTAGCGCGGGCAGCAGCGGTGATGTCGGGCAAGATGTCGGCAATGGCCACCATCTCGTCAAACCGGCCCCAGCAATTGAGCGCAAGGTCGCAGCCAGCCTGAACACATTTTAGCGCGCGGCTCGCCACATCGCCCTGCAGCGCGTTCATGTCGAGATCGTCGCTCATCAACAGACCGTCAAAGCCCACGCGCTGGCGGATAATATGTTCGATCACAAATGGCGACATCGTTGCGGTGTGCTGATTGTCCCAGACGTCGTAGACGACATGCCCGGTCATCCCCATCGCGGCGTGGTTCAATGCACGAAATGGCGCAAGGTCCTGCTCAAGCTCCACGTCGCTTGCGGTTATATGGGGCAGGTCGTGATGCGTATCGACAACGGCGCGCCCCTGCCCCGGCATATGCTTTACCACGCCAATGACGCCGCCCAAAGCGAGACCGTCGAGAATGTGTCGGCCAAGCGATGCGACGCGCATCGGGTCGCTGCCCAAGGCGCGGTCGCCGATGGCCGAATGGGTTTCGGGCACGCGGACATCGAGGACGGGCAAGCAATCGACATTGATACCGACTTCGTTGAGCGACAAGGCAATGGCCTCTGCGTTGCAACGTGCGGCCTCCATCGCGGTGATGGGGGCGATGTCATACAGGGCATCAAAAGCGCCGCCTGCGGGGAAATCAGGCCAGACGGGCGGGCGCATCCGCGCGACACGGCCGCCTTCCTGATCAATAAGGATGGGCACATTGCCGCGGCCATGCACGTCACGCAAGCTGTCGGTCAACGCGCGGACCTGCGCCCGATCCTCGATATTGCGTTTGAACAGGATGTAACCGGCTGGTTCGACATCGCGAAACAGCCGTTTTTCGTCCTCTGTCAGCGTCAGGCCAGATAGGCCAAAAATTACCGGCTTCATGACGCGCAAGCTAGGGCCGCCGCCGCCCCAAGGCAAGCGCGCAGCGGCGGGAACTGGCCTTTTAGCTGTGTATAATTAGCGGATCGCGCCGAGGAAATCGAGTTTGCCCAATGGCACGCCTTTCATCCGTAGCAACGCATAAGCCATGCTGAGATGGAAATAGAAATTGGGAATGGCGAAACCGTGGACATAATTGCTGCCGGTAAAGGGAATGTCGCCGCTTGGCGTGGTGAGCACGACCTTTGCGTCTTCGCGGCCTTCAAAGCCATCGGCTGAAACATTTTGCAGAAAGGCAATCGCCTTGGCAACGCGGGCCTGAACGTCGGCGTAGCTTGCTTCTTCGTCAGCCCAAGGTTCATTTTCGACTTGGCCGACACGCACGGCAAGAAATTTCGCAGTATCGGTTGTCATCTGAACTTGGCGCGTGAGCGGTGCCATATCGTCAATCAGTCGGGTATTTAGCAATTCGGCGGGATCGAAGCCCTGCTCCGTTGCAAAAGCCTCGCCCTTTTCGAGCATGACGGAGAGATTTTTCAGACCGCGCACAAAAGCGGGGATGGACACGTCATATAATGCAGGCATGTGAAGCTCCTTTAAAAGATGCGCCGACATAAGTTGCAGATTGCAACTTTTCAATCGGAAAAACCGATTTTCCTCCTCATCGACTTGCGATGGGGAGGGGGACCGCGCTGAAGGTGGGGTGGAGGGGAGTGCCACGTCAATTGCACCTCCGTCATCCCAGCGAAGGCTGGGATCCATCGCGTCTGACAATAAGACACAACGTGCCTTCGCCTGTATCTGAAATGCGTGATGGATCCCCGCCTGCGCGGGGATGACGAACGGGAATTAGCAGATGCGAAAAAGGACTAGCGCACAATCAGGCAGTTCTCGCCCGCCGCCTTCAGCTTTGCGCATAATTGCTGCGCGTCGGCAGCATTTGCAGTTACGGCCTGCAGTCGGAACACGGTCCTGCCACCCTCCACACTGGCCTGGGCTATTTTGCGGCTGGTGCCCGCAAGAAAGCCGAAGCGCTTGTTCAGCGCGGCCCAGGCTGTGTCGGCCTTTGCGGAGTCGCCATAAGCGCCAAGCTGGACCATGACGGCATTGGCCGGAGTGGCATCGGTTATTGCGGCAGTTATGGGCGCGGCTTTGCTTGGCGTTGGCGCAGCAACTGGCGTGGCTGGCGGCGGCGGTGCCAGCACGGCGCCAGTTTTCTGGCCTTCGCTTGCCGCAAAGGCAGAATCGCCTTCGCCTTCAAAGCTTTTGCCGCCGGCATCCAGTGGCTTTTCTTTATAATTGCCCTTTGGTGCAGCGATCAGCTCACCCGTGCCGTTTGCGCCGCCTGTCGGGTTACGCTGAATCCAGTAGATACCGCCAACAATGGCCGCGAGCAACACAAGGCCAGCAATCACCATGAATGCAACCTTCAGTGGCGATCCGCTATCCTCGACGTCATAGCCATCAGCGGTTTCGAGCCAGGGCAGACGATCATTGTCGTCAAGATTGAACCCGTCGTCGTTGCTGTCACTCACGCCACTTCCCCATATTTTACATATTATATGCCGCTTCGACACCCATCAATCGCAGACCGTTGCGCAAGACTTGCCCGATATTGGTCGCCATGAAAAGCCTTGCGCCAGTCAAATCGGGATTCTGTGCCAATATGAACCGCTTATCGGGCTGGTCATTGCCCAAGTTCCAATAAGCATGAAGTCCTGCGGCCAAATCATTGAGATAAAACGCAATTCTATGCGGTTCGCCTGATTTCGCAGCGGCTTCGACGATGCGTGGGAAATTTGCGGCTTCACGGATGAGGCCGATTTCCGCATCGCCAAGCAACGCGACATGCGCGGCATCGGGGCCAAGCCCTTCGCCTTCTGCCTTGCGCAGGGTCGATGCAATACGCGCATGGGCATATTGCACATAAAATACAGGATTGTCTTTCGACGCCTCAACCACCTTGGCGAAGTCGAAATCCATCTGCGCGTCGGATTTGCGCGTCAGCATCGTGAAGCGGACGACATCTTTGCCGACTTCCTCAATAACTTCAGCCAGCGTCACAAAGCTGCCTGACCGCTTCGACATTTTAACGGGCTCACCGCCGCGCAGCAAGCGCACCATCTGCACCAGCTTGATGTCGAAGTCGATTTTGCCATCGGTCAGCGCGTTCACCGCCGCTTTGATGCGCTTGACCGTGCCCGCATGGTCCGCGCCCCAGATATCGATCATCGCATCGACACCTTGGCTTTTCTGGAAATGATATGCGAGGTCAGCGCCGAAATAGGTCCAGTTGCCGTTCGATTTCTTGATTGGCCGGTCCTGATCATCGCCAAATTGTGTCGAACGGAACAGCGGCAGAGTCACTGGCTCCCAATCCTCGATTTCCTTGCCCTTGGGTTTTTCGAGTTCACCGTCATAGACGAGGCCCCGCGCGCGCAGTTCCTTTTCCGCGACATCGGCCTTGCCAGCTTCATGCAATTCGGCTTCGGACGAAAACAGGTCGTGGTGGATGCCAAGCAAGGCGAGGTCGGCCTTAATCATTTCCATCATTTCAGCGACCGCCGCCTTGCGGAAAAGCGCAAGCCATTCGCTTTCGGGCGCAGCGACATATTGGTCGCCAAACTGTTCTGCCAGATGTGCGCCAACGGGAATGAGATAATCGCCGGGATAAAGGCCTTCGGCGATTTCGATCGTTTCGCCTAGCGCCTCGCGATAGCGCAAATGCGCTGAACGGGCGAGGACATCGACTTGTCCACCGGCATCATTGATATAATATTCGCGAATGACGCGGTAACCGGCAAATTCGAGCAGCTTCGCCAAGGCGTCGCCGACGACCGCGCCCCGGCAATGGCCCATATGCATGGGGCCAGTCGGATTGGCGGAGACATATTCGATATTCACAGACTTGCCGTCACCAAGATGAGAGCGGCCATAATCGTCACCTGAGGCGGCAATCGAGCGCAGTTCATCAAGCCACGCCGACGCGTCCAGCCGCAGGTTCAGGAAGCCCGGACCAGCGATCTCAACCGCTGTGACGCCTGCGACCTTGGCGAGCTCAGCGGACAAAGCTTCGGCCAGTGCGCGCGGATTGGTTCCAGCTGGCTTGGCGAGCACCATGGCCGCGTTTGTCGAGATGTCGCCATGCGACGAATCGCGCGGCGGCTCTACGGTCACATTTGCGCGGTCGAGGCCAGCAGGCAGGCTTCCGTGCGCAACAAGAGCGTCCAGCGCATGGTCGACATGCGCTGCATATTGTTCAAAAAGGGTCATGACTTTGCCTTGAAATTAACGCGGATCACCGCGTGACATTATAACGCAACTGATCTTCGGTCAGTTGGAATCCGATGAGCATTTCAAAGCTTGATCGGACGACAGCTGCGCGCACTTCGGGGTCGGCCATCGGGTCAAGCGCAGCGTCAGGGTCACCTGGCTTGCGCTTCTTGGTGATCTTTTGCACGATCTCGGCTGGCAGGCTCGCCGACGCCTTGTCGATATAACTTGCTGCCTGCGCCGTGGATGATGCGCGCTGCTGGCCATCGGCAAACTGGATTGTCACCTGCCCGACCCGCTTGGCGACAACCGCGCTGCCGCCCTGAATTACCGTGCTGAAATAGGGCAATGTCACCGTCCGGCTACCGCGCGCGTCACTGCGCCGCGCCTGAACATCAAAAGAGGCTTGCGAGTAAATTTTCTCGCCGCCTTCGTTGCAGTTGGGCCGGATATTGGTGATCGTTGCCACAACATCAATGGCATTTGCATCCTGGCTATTTGTCGGATTGAAGATCGTCACATCACCTGTTCCATCGGGTATGGCAACCATAGGGCAGCCCGAACGCGTGACGTTGACGCCAACACCAGCGCCGATATCCAGTTCGCCATCGCGCGAACATCCTGCCAGTGCAGCTGAAGCAATACAGATGGTCAGGGCTTTGGCGGCGAATTTCATAAAGGGTAATCCTCGGGTGTCATTGCTTGGGTCGCGGGTGCGAAAAATATGCGTTGGTCCTTATCCCCCCAGCGCGTGAGGCGCAACAGGGGAAAGGTCTTGGCGGATGCAGCGTATCTATCTAAAGGACATTGCCGATGACTGAACAAAACACCCCGAAAAAATCGCTCCGGCTGCTTCTTGCTGCACCACGCGGATTTTGCGCTGGCGTTGACCGCGCCATACAGATTGTCGAACTCGCGCTCGAGCAGCATGGCGCGCCCGTCTATGTTCGCCACGAAATTGTCCATAACCGCTATGTCGTCGACAGTTTGAAGGCCAAGGGCGCGATCTTTGTCGAGGAACTTGATGAAGTGCCCGATGGCGGTCATGTCATATTTTCCGCGCATGGCGTTCCCAAATCGGTCCCTGCGAACGCGCAGCAACGCGGCCTTGCTTATTTTGATGCGACCTGCCCGTTGGTTTCCAAGGTCCACCGGCAGGCCGAGCGCCAGGTTGAAGCAGGCCGCCATATCATTTTCGTCGGACATGCCGGACATCCTGAAGTCATCGGAACCTTTGGCCAGGTCCCGCCGGGCGCAATGACTCTGGTTGAGACCGCCGACGACGCGCGCACATTAAATCCGGTTGATCCCGCCAATCTCGCGTTTCTGACGCAGACCACTTTGTCGGTCGACGATACATCGGAAATTGTCGCAATCCTTCAACAGCGCTTTCCCAACATCGTCGGACCAAAGGGCGAGGATATTTGTTATGCGACGTCGAACCGGCAGGAATCGGTGAAGGCAATTGCGGGGCATTGTGATCTTGTTCTGGTCATCGGCGCGCCAAATAGCTCTAACTCGCTTCGGCTTGTCGAAGTTGCGGCCCGCTCTGGTACCAAGGCATATCTTGTGCAGCGCGCCGAGGAAATCAGCCTCAACTGGTTTGACGATGTAAACACGCTCGGCCTGACTGCGGGTGCCTCGGCGCCCGAGGTGTTGGTCCGCGAAATCATTGACGCGCTTGCGCAGCATTTCGATCTCGACGAACAGCAGGTGACCACCGCTGAAGAGACCGTCATTTTCAAACTGCCACGCGAACTTGCGGGTGCGGCGGGCTGATTTGGCCGTTTATACGCAGCTTGGCCCCGAACAGGTTGGCGCATTGCTGGCGCGATATGATGTAGGCGAACTTGTGGCGCTGAAGGGCATCGCCGAGGGTGTCGAGAACAGCAATTATTTCGTTCAGACAACGCAAAGCCGTTTCATCCTGACCTTATATGAAAGCCGGGTCGATCCTGATGATTTGCCGTTTTTCTATGCTTTGTTGAAACATTTGCATGATGCAGGCTGCAAGGTTCCGCAATTCATGGCTGACCGTGAAGGCCAGTGGTTGCAAAATGTGGAAGGCAAGCCTGCCTGCCTGATCGAGTTTCTCGACGGCGTGTCGGTAACTCAGTCAACGGCAGCGCAGGCGCGTTCAACCGGCGCGGCGCTTGGGCACATGCATGATGCGCTGACCAACTTCACTTTGTCCCGGCCCAACAGCCTGGGTGTTTTAGCGTGGCGGCCGCTTGCAATGCGCTGCACCGAAAAGGGTCTGGATGCGATCTCGGCTGGCCTCGCGGCGCGGATATTGCGCGAATGCGATTTTCTGGAGGCGCATTGGCCAGTAGATTTGCCAGTTGCAGCAATCCATGCCGATCTGTTTCCGGACAATGTCCTGATGCTGGGCGATGATGTTACTGGCCTTATCGATTTCTATTTCGCGTGCACCGAAATCCGGGCCTATGATCTCGCGGTCACGCACAGTGCGTGGTGCTTTTCCCATGATGGCGCCCATTTCGATGAAGAGGTTAGCGCTGGCTTGATGGCTGGCTATACCGCCCGCATGCCGATCGATGCGCAGACGCAAGCTGCCCTGCCAGTCCTTCTTCGTGGCGCATGCTTGCGGTTTTTGCTTACCCGTTGCTATGACTGGATCAATACCCCTGCTAACGCACTTGTGACGCGCAAGGACCCGCTGGCATTCTTGCGCAGGCTGGATTTTTACAGCGACGCCGGACAGGTCCAAAATATATTGAGGCATGGTTTGTGAAGCAGCTTGAGATTTTTACCGATGGCGCCTGCAAGGGCAACCCCGGCCCGGGCGGTTGGGGCGCAGTTATCCGCTATGGTAAACATGAAAAGGAAATATCGGGCGGCGACCCCGACACCACCAACAATCGGATGGAATTGTCCGCCGCCATTCACGCGCTCAAAATCCTGATCGAGCCGTGCCACGTCAAATTGCACACTGACAGCAAATATGTGCTCGATGGCATTACCAAATGGATCCACGGCTGGCAGCGCAACGGATGGAAAAACGCGTCGAAGCAACCCGTTCGCAACGCTGACCTATGGCATGACCTGATCGAGGCGGTGGCGCGGCATCAGGTCGAATGGATTTGGGTCAAGGGTCACAGCGGCCATCCCGAAAACGAACGCGCTGACCGGTTGGCGAGTGACGCTGCCGAGGTTGCCGCAAAACGCTAAGCCCGATTTAGTTGAAACGCGCCGGGGCGTAAGTCGCGGCGTTCACCTGCGGCGGCGCTACGCATCGGTCATCAAGCAACGACGCAGCAAGCTGCGCCGCGGCGGGGGCGGTTTGAATGCCGAATCCGCCCTGCCCTGCAAACCAGAAAAATGCGTCATGCCGCGCATCGCGGCCAATCACGGGCAGTCGGTCAGGCGCGAAACTGCGCAACCCTGCCCATTTATGCTCCAGCCGCTTTATGTCCCAGTCGACCACTTGTTGCAGGCGGTCGATGGCAATGGCGACGTCGATTTCCTCGGGCGCGGCATCGCAGGCCGGGGTTGCGCTTTCATCATGCGGGCTCAACCACAGGCGCCCGCCCGTGTCGGGCTTGAAATAGAAGCTGCCGTCAAGACCGATCACAAGTGGCAAATCTGCGGGAACCTCGGGTGACACCACAAGCTGCGCGATGGTGCGGCGATATGGTTGGATACCCAATGCGCTTATGCCTGCAATCCGCGCGACATCATCTGCCCACGCCCCTGCCGCGTTGACAATCATGCGCGCAGAACAGTTAAAAGTACCAGCCGTGATCTGCCATGTGCCGTCCTGCCAATAAGCGCGCTCCAGGCGACTGTTGCAATGCAGCTGAGCGCCTTGTCGCTTTGCCTGGCGCAAATAAGCTGCGTGAAGCGCCGAAACATCAATATCGCAACAGGCGGGCTCCCACAGGCCGTTTGACCATTCGCTGCGCAGTCCGGGAACATGGGCTTCCAACGCGGCGCGGTCGCTGACTTCGATATGCACGCCGCTTGCCGCAAAGTCCGCGAGCATATCAGCCGCGAGCGGCGTCTGTTCTGCAGTGCCGATATGCAGCGCACCGCGCGGGTGCATCAATGGGCCGTCGTGGAAGTCTGCGGGTGGTTGCAACAGGAAAGGCCCCGATGCCGTCGTCAGTGGCTGCACCCCCGGCCCGCCATAGCATTCATCCCAGAAAGCGGCTGAGCGGCCAGTTGAATGGTAGCCGGGATGGGCCTCTGCCTCAATCAGCACGACCGCGTGGCGTGCGGACAAATGGGCGGCAAGGCTTGCACCAGCGATGCCGGCACCGATGATGGCAAAGTCGAAATCGCTCATGTTCGCGGCGCGTGCGCATCCAGAAAACTGTCGATCCGAGCAAGGCACTGGTCACGCACAGGATCGGCCTCACGCAACAGTTCATGTGCGGCTTCTTTCCCGAAGATAAGTGTTTCGGCGTGCGGCAAGCGCTTTGCGTCGGTGAGAACGCGCGGCGTGCTGACCAATTGATCACCCGTCGTCGCGAGCAGCAAGATCGGCGTTTGCACCGCCTCAAGCAATCCCGGCGCATCCAGCATGCGGATGGACGCAATCGCGCGTTCGACCCAGTGCCAGCTTGGCGGACCCAATTTGACCTGCGGGCGCAGATGCCACCACGCAATCTCGTCGGCGTAGCGGTCGTCATCATGCGTCAGCATTTTGCCGCGCATGTTCATCGGCGACATCGGTTTTTCACTTACTTTCCACGCGGCAACTTCGCCCTTGCCCAGTTTCACCATCATCTTGGCAAAGGCGTGGTTAAGCCCGAGCGGCAAGCCGCCAGTCTGAATACCGAGCATCGGTGCGCTCATCACAACTGCGTCTGGGTCAATCGCCTTTTCCACCAAAGCGCGCATCGCAAGATGCCCGCCCATGCTGTGCGCCAGGACCACATGCGGGCCGGGGGTTTCCTGTTTCCAATTGCCCCAAAAACCGCGCAGGTCGGTAATCCATGTCGCAAAATCGTCGATATGGCCGACTTGGCGGTCGTCCAGCAAGCGGCCGGAATCGCCCTGCCCGCGCCAGTCGATAGCCGATACCCGCCAGCCGGCGGCAGCATAATACGCTAGAGTCTCCAGATATTTTTCATAATGGTCGCCGCGTCCGGGCAGGAACAACAACGATCCGCGCGGGTGCGTTGCCCCTTGCCAATCAATGCGTCTGATGGCCCAGCCGTCGGCTGCATGCCACAGGCTTTCCACTGCTTCAGCAGGGACAATGCGTCGGTCCATGGACTTATGATGTGTGGGCATGCTTACCTTTTGGCAATGTTTCACGGTTAATGCTGCGCAGATGACCAGTAACTTTCTCGCATACGCAACGCTCGGCGGCTTGGCAATTGCGCTATTATTTTCGATTTATACCGACATCAGATATCGTCTGATTTACAACAAGGTAACACTCGTCATTGCACTGGGCGCGCCGGCATTCTGGTATGCGACGGGCGGGTTCAATGTACCTGATATCGGCATCCACCTTTTGACCGCCGCGATCACCTTCGCCTTTTTCGCGCTGGCGTTCCATTTTGGCGCGATGGGCGGCGGAGATGTGAAGCTTTTTGCGGCATTAGCGCTTTGGTTTCACTGGATTGAGGTCATCCGACTCATTTTATATGCGTCTATTTTAGGGGCATTGGTAACCATCATTTTCGTCATCATTCACAAATTAAAACAACGCGATGGGCGTTCGCGCATACCCTATGGCGTTGCCATATCCCTAGCAGGACTGTGGATAGCCGGTGAACGGATTTTTAACCATTTTACGTGAAATAGCATTCTTCAATCAGGGCACCACTCAGGGGACAATTCGTCATGGATAGGAAAAAAGTCGTATTGCTGGTGGCTGCGCTTTTAATCGCAGCGATCACTGCGTTTATGGCACGCAGCATGTTCACCGGCGCTTCGGCACCACAAGCAGCGGCCGCAGCGGCGCCAGCGCCAGTACCGACCGGACCGAAGGTTTTGGTCGCAACCCGCGCCTTGCCTCCGGGCACGCTGATCACCGCCGACAGTGTGCGTTACCAGCCATGGCCCAAGGAACTTGTCCAGGCCGCCTATTTTAATGAAGGTGACGAAGGCGCGTCGATCGATAGCCTTGTGGGCACAGTCGTCCGTAACGCAATTACCGCAGGCCAGCCATTGACTCAAGGTTCGCTGGTGAAACCAGGCGATCGCGGATTCCTTGCTGCAGCGCTTGGCCCAGGCATGCGGGCCGTCACTGTGCCGGTATCGGCGTTAACTGGTGTTGCCGGATTTGTCTTCCCCGGAGATCGCGTCGACCTCGTCCTGACACAAAATGTCAACGCAACCAACGGCCCCCCGCTCAAGGTATCGGAAACCATCGTGCGCAATCTGCGCGTCCTTGCGACCGACCAGCGCGCTACCCCGACCC
The DNA here is from genome assembly GCF_046596595.1 of Sphingorhabdus sp. GTDB lineage: Bacteria > Pseudomonadota > Alphaproteobacteria > Sphingomonadales > Sphingomonadaceae > Sphingorhabdus_B. The sequence goes on along the minus strand of NZ_JBKJMB010000050.1, from coordinate 25,132 downwards.
TTGATGACAAGGGCAACACTGTTGTGACAGAATATAAGCTCGTCACGATCGAAGCGACACCGCGCATTGCGGAAAAGATTACTGTTGCCCAATCAATCGGGACCATCAGCCTCTCTCTGCGCGCTTTAACAGATAATGCCGCTGAACTCGAACTGGCAATGGCATCGGGCGAGGTCAACATTCCCGAAGGCGCAACCGCCGAAGAAGAACAAGCGATCATGCGTCAGGTCACCCAACGCCCAAGCGCCGGACGCAGCACATACGCCACAGGCGGCGATGTCTCGCGGTTCCAACGTAGCAGCGTGCCGGCCCAGATGCCAATCGCAGTCGCGGCAGAACAGGCGCGTACGGAAAAGCAAGTCGCAAGAATCATGAAAGGTCCAGTTGTCCGCGTATCGCGTGGTGGTGCTGTGACCGAAATCGATATCAGCCGGAGATAACAACATGGCAACTTTTACCAAAATAAAGTCGGGCTTTGCCGCAGTCGCGCTGACTGCTGCCATGTGCACCTCGGCTCTGGTGGCCCTGCCATCGACCGCCGCCGCGCAGTCCTCCAAAGACGGAAAATTGCTTGTTCTGTCTATCGGACGTGGTCAACAGGTCAATCTGGGATCAAACATCACCGACGTGGTTGTTGCTGATCCAACGATCGCTGATGTCGAAGTCAAATCCGGCCGACAGATTTACATCTTGGGCAAGGGTCCGGGCGAAACGACGGTCTATGCCACCGACGCCGCAGGCCGCACAGTGTACGAGGCAACAGTGCGCGTCGGGAACAACATGGACTCTATCGCGCAGATGCTTGCGATTGCCATGCCGGACTCCGACATACTGGTCACGACGATGAACGGCGTTATTTTGTTAACAGGTACGGTTGATCAGCCTGAAGAGGCTGTCGAGGCAGAAGCTTTGGTCAAGACCTTTACAGGTCCCGGCACGCAAGTCGTCAGCCGCTTGAAAAACGCCACCCCGCTGCAGATCAACCTGCAAGTGCGGATTGCCGAAGTCAGCCGATCACTGTCGAAGGAAATCAGCGGCAACCTGCAAACGTTTAAAAGCGGTTTGGATAACAACGGCCGACCTTATGCTTATGGCGTTGCGCAAGGTCGCGACTTTATAAGCGATGCGAACCAGCTGGTGTATCCGGCAGGTACAAGCACAGTTGCAGCGCTTGGTCGTTTGTTCGGCCTCGACATCGGCGCCGCTTTCGATATGTCGGAAAAGGCGGGCCTTGTTTCGACCTTAGCCAACCCGAACCTCACAACTGTTTCGGGCGAAACCGCCGAATTTCTCGCAGGTGGGCAATTCCCGGTCGTCACATCATCCAACAACGGCACCAGCGTTGAATATAAGAATTACGGTGTCAACCTGACCTACACGCCTGTCGTGTTGGCAGATGGCCGCATATCGCTGCGCGTACGTTCCGAAGTGTCGGATATTTCGTCACAAGGCGCGATCCGTATTAACGGGATCGAGGTTCCTGCCACCACAAACCGGATGGCCGAAACAACGGTTGAACTGGGGTCAGGCCAAAGCATGATGATTGCGGGCTTACTCAGCAACCAGATGGGCAGCTCAGTCTCGAAAATGCCGGGCGCAGGCGACATTCCGATTTTGGGTGCATTGTTCAAATCCAATGGCTGGCGCCGCAACGAGACCGAGTTGATGATTGTCATCACCCCCTATCTCGTCAAGCCAGTGTCGGAAGGCCAGCTGGTGTTGCCAACCGACGGTCTGCATTCACCGAATGACCTGGAACGCGTTTTCCTTGGCAAAATGTCAGAGAACAAGGGCGACAAAACGCGCCCGATGCCAAGCATCGCGCCATCGGTGTCCAATGGCCCCGAACTTGGTTCGGTTAGCCAATCAACACTAAAACTGTCCGCAGCGCCCCAATTGGACGCATCTGCCCCGGCAATCGCATCTGCATCTGCGGCCGCAACCAGCGGCCCCGGTTTCAGCTTCGATAACTGACCACAAGATCCAGGAGACGATAAATGATGAAAGCTACATTCCTGATCGCCGCTAGCCTGACATTGGCCGGTTGTGGGGCAACGACGTCCAACACATCGATGTATTCGGTGCATCAGCCCGTGGTCGAACGCACAAATTATGTCATCGACCTCGCGTCGGACGGCAACGGCATTGCTTCTGCGGACCAAAACCGCCTGAACGAATGGTTCGACGCGCTTGGCCTTGGTTATGGTGACCGGATTTCCATCGACAATGGAGATGGCTATTCCAGCACTGAAGCTGCGAATTTTGTGGCTGCTGCAGCCGCGAAACGCGGCATGTTGATCACAAATACCGCGCCGACAACGCCCGGTGCGATTGCATCCGGAAACATTCGGGTTGTGGTAACACGTTCGCAAGCGTCCGTCCCATCCTGCCCCGATTGGAGCACGACGAGCGACAGCAATTTCAATACCGCCAACCACAGCAACCACGGATGTGCGACAAACTCCAACCTGGCAGCGATGGTCGCCGACCCCGAAGATTTGGTCCGTGGCCGCGAAAGCGGGCGTCTTGACCGTAACAGCGGAAAAGCAGCCGTCACGACATATAAAACTAAGACGGGAGGCAATTGATGAACGCGCCTTGGAAATCCGGTGTCGCCGGAACACGTGACCCAATCCACGCTTATGTGTGTGATGACCTTACACTTGAAGTCATCCGCGGCGTTTGCGACGAAATGGGTTGGAGCCAGGACAAAGCATATAAGGGCGGATTGCGCAATGCGACCCAGTCTCTCTCGGTGTCCACCAGTCCACAAATTCTGCTCGTTGACCTGTCTGAATCGGGTGATCCGATAAGCGATATCAACAGTCTTGCCGAAGTGTGTGAACCCGGCACCATCGTGATTGCGGTGGGTCAGGTTAACGACGTCCGGCTATACCGTGACCTTTTGATGTCCGGTTTGCAGGACTATCTGCTCAAGCCGCTTAGCCCTGACGCGTTGCGCGATGCCTTTGCCAATGCGCAGACGATGCTGAATGCCCCAAAGCATGAAGATACAAACGCAGACCGGCAACATTTGTCGACCGCCGTGATTGGGACCAGGGGTGGCTCAGGTGCATCGACGATCGCTGCGTCGCTGGCGTGGACCTTTTCGCAAGGTCAGGGTCATCAGACCGGACTTCTGGATCTTGACGTCCATTTTGGTACCGCTGCATTGGCGATGGATCTGGAGCCAGGCCGCGGCCTGACCGACGCCATTGACAACCCAAGCCGGATCGATGGCCTGTTCATTGAACGGGCGATGATTAAGGCCAATGAGCGACTCTCCATTTTGTCGGCAGAAGCGCCGATGAACAGTCCTGTTCTGACCGATGGTTCGGCCTTTTATCAACTACAGGAAGAGTTTCGCGCTGCGTTCGACAGCACGGTTATCGACATGCCGCGCAGCATGCTCATTGCTTATCCGCACTTGATGCATGACGTAAACGTCGCAGTCGTCACGACCGAATTGACGCTTGCTGCGGCCCGCGACACCATTCGGGTGCTCGCGTGGCTGAAACAGAACGCGCCGCAATGCAAAGTTCTTGTGGTGGCCAATAATGTGCAAAGTGCAGTCGTCGAAATTACCCGTAAGGATTTCGAAAGCACTATTGAGCGCAAGTTGGATATCATGCTTCCGGCCGAAATCAAGGCTGTCGCGCAGGCCGCGAAAGTGGGGCAACCCGTGGTCGAGGCCGTGCGTAGCAGCAAGCTTTCATCGGGAATTATTGCGCTGGCGGAAATGATTTCCGGCAGCCTTGCAGAACTTCCCGAGACCGCCGCGGCAACCGCCAAAGGCAAGCCCAAGAACGCGGTTTTTGCGGGTTTCAAAACCATGTTGAAAAAGAAGTAAAGCGGCAAGCGCCTTAGGGCATAACAGCAGAGCGAACGACCATGCAGTTTTTGATTATCGGCGCCGGAGTAATCCTGTTTTTTGTGTTGCTGGCTATTGCATTTGCTGGCCCCAATACCAGCAAGTCCACGGTCAGGCGCCTGGGTGCCATAAAAATGCGCCATTCAGACAGTGCAGACGCACGCGTCGAACAACAAATGCGCAAAGCTGTGGCCTCGCGGCGTCCGGTGATATTTACCGACGGCCGCCAAATCAGCCGCACTGACAAACTGCGCTTGCGGCTTGCCCAGACCGGCAAGAAATGGACGCTATCACAATATCTTTACGCTTCGGGCGGGGTTGCCTCCGTTGTGCTCGCATTATTGGCGCTAAAGGGTGCACCCTTATTCCTGGCGTTGTTTGCAGGGCTGCTGCTTGGTGCAGGCCTGCCGCACATGGTCGTCAATTTCTTCATCGCGCGACGAATTAAGAAGTTCACCTCGAGTTTCCCTGACGCAATCGAGCTGCTGGTGCGCGGATTAAAATCGGGTCTTCCGGTCGGCGAAACGCTCGGCGTGGTGGCACGCGAAGTACCGGGGCCAGTTGGCGAAGAATTCAAAATGGTCACCGAGAAAATTAAAATCGGCAAGAGCATGGAAGACTCGCTTCAGGAAACTGCGGACCGGTTGGGTACTGCTGAATTCCAGTTTTTTGTGATTACATTGGCGATCCAGAGAGAAACCGGCGGCAACCTGGCTGAAACATTGGCGAACCTTGCCGACGTGCTGCGCAAACGCGCGCAGATGAAACTGAAAATCCGCGCAATGTCCTCCGAATCCAAGGCTTCGGCATATATCGTCGGGTCGTTGCCATTCTTCGTGTTCGGCATGGTGTGGATGGTCAACCAGGAATATCTTGCGGGCTTTTTCTACGAGCCGCGGCTGATCATCGCCGGGCTTGGTGGCGCAGTGTGGATGGGACTTGGCGTGTTCATCATGGCCAAAATGGTCAGTTTCGAAATTTAAGTTGGGGGTGGAATAACGAACATGACCAATGCTGGTGGACCTCAACTTATGGGCATCGACGTTTTGTGGGTTGCGACGCTGCTTTCTGCAGTAGCCTGCATGGCGGTGATGATAGCGATCTATTCTGCGGTGACGGTGCGCGACCCGATGATGAAGCGGGTCAAGGCGCTGAACGAACGGCGTGAACAGTTAAAGGCCGGTATTACGGCGACCACGTCCAAAAAGCGTGCGCAGCTGGTTCGGAAAACCGAAACCACAGACAAGATGCGGCAGCTTTTGTCCAAGCTTCAGGTGTTGCAGGACGATCAGGTCAAGGCCGTGCAGCAAAGGCTGGCACAGGCAGGCATCCGGCGCAAAGAACTCGCCGTAACTGTGATTTTCTGCCGCATGGTGCTCCCCATCATCATCGGTGGAGGCGTTGGCCTTTACATCTATGGTCTGAATGGCACACCCGAATGGGGCGCGTTCAAAAAATTGATGGCGTTTTCGGCCGCCACGATCTTGAGCTATAAGGCAGCGGACATCTACCTGACCAACTTGGTCACGAAACGCACGGCGGCCATTCGCAAGGGACTTCCTGACGCGCTTGATTTGCTTGTGATTTGTGCCGAGGCGGGTCTCACGGTTGATACGGCGTTCAACCGCGTCGCAAAGGAACTTGGCCGGGGCTATCCCGAGTTGGGCGATGAATTCACCCTTACCGCAATTGAGCTTGGATTTTTAACCGAGCGCCGTACCGCGTTTGAAAATCTCGCTTACCGCGTCAATCTTGACTCGGTGCGCGGCGTGGTGACCACCATGATCCAGACCGAAAAATACGGAACGCCGCTTGCATCGGCGCTGCGCGTACTGTCGGCCGAATTCCGTAACGACCGGATGATGCGCGCAGAGGAGAAGGCGGCGCGCTTGCCAGCCATTATGACTGTTCCGCTCATCCTTTTCATTCTGCCGACTTTGTTCATTGTTATTCTTGGACCGGCGGCCTGTTCGATCTCTGACGCGTTCTCGAAACAGCAATAAAGCCATTATGAAGGGACTGCCTTCGGGCAGTTCCTTCAGCCGGTGCACACTTTCTGTTCAATAGCGCCAAAGATGCTGTGGCCTGCGTCGTCCTGCACCTCAATCCGCACGACATCACCATCCTTTAGAAATGATGTCGCCATGTCGCCGGTCTGAATTTTTTCGACCATACGTACTTCGGCAAGGCAGCTATAGCCAAGGCCGCCATCGGCGACGGGTTTGCCCGGCCCACCATCTGCATCACGGTTCGATACCGTGCCGGAGCCGATGATTGACCCTGCCCCGATGTTCCGCGTCTTGGCAAGATGGGCGATCAATGTTCCAAAATCGAAAGTGCAATCGTCGGAAGCAACCGCGCGGCCAAAAGGCGCGCCGTTGAGATCAACATTCAAGGTCCGGTGCAGCTTGCCGCCCTGCCAGTAACCCCCAAGGCTTTCGGGTGTGACAAATACCGGCGACAACGCGCTGGCGGGTTTGGACTGGACAAAGCCAAAGCCCTTTTCAAGCTCGGCGGGGATCAGGTTGCGCAGCGATACATCGTTCACCAGCCCGACCAGCCGCACATAAGACAGCGCGTCTGCCGCGGACGTTCCACGAGGCACATCTCCTGTTACCACAACAATCTCTGCCTCAAGGTCGCAGCCCCATGCCTCGTCGGCCAGAGTTATATCGTCGCGCGCGCCCATAAACTCGTCCGATCCGCCCTGATACATCAAAGGATCATGCCAGAAGCTATCGGGAAGTACCGCGCCGCGTGCTTTGCGGACCAGTTCGACGTGATTGACATAGGCCGAACCGTCCGCCCACTGATATGCGCGCGGCAATGGCGCAGCGGCGTCATGTTCATGGAAACGCTCGCGCGGGATGACCGCATGCTCCAGATCGGTCGCCAGTGCCTCCAGCCGGGGAGCATATTCTGCCCAATCATCCAACGCTGCCTGCATCGTCGAAACGATGTGCGCGGCATCGGCATACCAGGCAAGATTGCCGGAAACGACAACAAGGTGCCCATCACGGCCCGACTTCAACGATGCAAGTTTCATATGAGGATCTCCAGCTTTTGTCCTTCATGCAACGATATTGCAGTTGCGGCAACCGCTGCTCTGCGTTTAGACGTCATGCGATGGGACTGAGGACGGCAAAAACAAGGTTTGCACAGACAGCTGTGCTGGCGCTTTCGCTTTGTGTGACTGGCTCCGCCTTCAGTCAGCCAGATATGTTCAATACCGTAGAAGCTGCCAGAAATGGCTGGTCCATGGAACAGAACCGTTCGGCAAGTTGGTATTTGTCGCAGCATAAGAAAATGGCGAGCGCGATTGCGGCGCTTCAACCACAAAAGCCGGGCGTTGTGGACGCGTATGTCATTTCGATTGGCCTAGATTCCGACTCGGTATTCGCGCGGGAATCGGCCGAAGCGGCGAAGGTGCTTGCACGACGCTATGGAGCAACGGGCAAGACCCTTTACATGTCGGCAGGCGCAGACGACCAAGCGACAGGCCCACCGCAAGGGTCGCCCTCCAACCTTGCAACAGCCATAGCCGCAGTCGCAAGCAAGATGGATGCGCAGGAAGATGTCCTGATATTATATGCAACAACCCATGGCGACCCCGTGTCGGGCCTTGCATACCGGGACAAGATGGACGGGGCTGGTATGATCGCGCCGCAACGGCTGTCTGCTTTGCTTGATGATGCCGGTATTAAACGCCGGATGGTCGTGCTGTCAGCCTGTTATTCAGGGATATTCATTCCGCTGCTCACCAATGATCAAACGGTCATCGTGACGGCGGCATCATCGCAGCGCACATCCTTTGGTTGTGCGCCGGGCAATGACTGGACGTTTTTCGGCGATGCACTGGTCAACAATGCCTTACGCAAGCCGCAAAAATTTGATGCCGCGGTGGCCGAAGCGGCGCAGCTGATTTCGTCTTGGGAAGGCATGTTGAAATTGACGCCATCACGACCACAGGTCTTCATCGGCGACAACGCACGAATTTGGCTTGATGTGCTTGAGCAAAAAATGCCAAAAACCCCATCGCCAAAGGTCGGGCGCCCATCAATTTCCAGCGATTGATCGCAGCACGCCTGTCTTAACCGAGTTCCGCCACACGCGCTCGTAACTGCGCCAGCATATGTTCAAGCATTTTTGCCTCGCCGCTGCCCAATATTTTCTCAAGTTCCGCTTCCAACTGGATCGCTTCGGGCACGATTTGCTCATATAGGTCGCGCCCTGCGGCGGTCAGCGCGAGATGGTGTGACCGGCCGTCTTTCGTATTGGGCACGCGGCTGACCAGCGCGCGTTCTTCAAGCGCCTTGCACGCGCGGTTGACGGTTACCTTGTCCATTGCGGTTGCCGCAACAAGCTGCCGCTGCGTTGCGACCTCCGCTTCACCCAACAACGCCATGACTCGCCACTCGGGAACCTTGAGCGCAAACTTGCCGCGATAGGCGCGTGCAATCAGGTCGCTGACTGCATTCGACGTGATCGATAATTGATACGGCAAAAATGCACTTAGCGTCAGTTTTTTCTGCCGCATGCGCTTAGCGTCCGGTAACCACGGATGCGGAAACATCCTGCGCCAACATTAATCCGGTTTCACTTGGTCGGGATGCGCAGCGATAAAGGCTGGCAGTGCCGTAAGAGCGGCATCAATCCGTGACAATTTGGGAAATCTGTCCAGCGGCGTGTCCACCCTGCGCGCATTGGCCATTTGCGGGACGAGACAAACATCGGCAAGGTTGGGCAAATCGCCGCCGAACAAGCCGTCATCGGGTGCCATGGCCTCCAACGCATGAAAGCCTTCGAGGATCCAGTGCCGATACCATGTGTCGACGGCCTCCTGCGACTGGCCCATTTCGTCTTTCAGATATCGCAGCACGCGCAGATTATTGACCGGGTGGATATCGGCGGCAATTATCAGCGCTTGCGCTAATGTCTTGGCACGCTCCACCGGAGCGGAGGAAACCATCGCCGGGTCGGGATAATTGGCATCCAGATAATCGATGATGGCAAGGCTTTGTGTCAGGTCATGGCCATCAATCGACAGCATGGGTACAAAACCCTGCGGATTGCGTGCGACATAGGCTGCTGCCTTTTGTTCATTCTCCAACAGGCTGGTTGGCATGCGCGTATAAGGCACGTTCTTCAGGTTGAGAACAATACGCACGCGGTAGCTCGCCGAGGAACGCCAATAGTCGAAAAGGATAATGTCAGTCATAACCGAAGCAATTAGCATGGGACGCGCAAAAGGCAAAAGCATTGCAGCATGCTGTTGCGCGCGTTATGTCATTGTACAATATAAGGGACCACGCATGGATCACGTGAAAAAATGGATGATCGCCGCATGTTTGATTACGGCAGTGCCAGCGCAGGCCGCTGCGCCGATATCGGGCCGCTGGCTTACGCAAAGCAAGGATGGCGTGGTCGAAATCTACCAGTGCGGAACTGCGATCTGCGGAAGGATTGCGAAGTTTTTCGTCAACTCTCCGGCTGGACAGGGCGCGAAAGACGTCAACAATCCGAATAAGGCTCTGCGCGGCCGGACCATCTTGGGCATGAACATTTTGACCGGATTCAAAGCCGACGGAAATGAATATAAGGGCCAGATTTATGATCCAAAGTCTGGCAAAACCTATCGTTCAATCGTGTACAAAGGCAAATCCGGCAACCTTGTGGTCAAGGGATGCATCGGGCCTTTTTGTCAAGCGCAGACATGGACGCCGGCCGGGTAAAGCGCATTTCGGCACAGGCGCGGTAAAGCCGCATCTGGGCTTTGAACTGATCGGGATGTTCACGCCAATATCCCAGTTCATGCAGTTCCACCAGTGACAGCCGAAACAGTTCGCGTGCAGCGATAATCTGCACACTGGTTCCGTTCAAAAGCACGGTTTGAAGTTGCTGGCTGCGGAACTGCAGTTTTGCGTGTGCCGTAATTGTCATCGCCAATCCCCTCAGGGACTATAACGGCATGTGCAGGATGCTGTTTATGCGAAAGCGCAGGCTATGCCCGCAATTTCCATCCAGAACGGAGCAGAAAATAGCAAATCAGCGCCAGCGCGATGTTCAGGCCAAGCAACATCAATGCACCAAAGACAACCGGGCTATCCGCACTGCCGATGAAACCGTAACGGAACCCGGAAATTGCGTAGAAAAACGGGTTTGCGTGGCTAATCGCCTGAAAGGTGGGGGACAATTTGTCGACCGAATAAAAGGTGCCGGACAACAAAGCTGCGGGTGCGACGATGAAGTTGCTGACCGCAGCGGCATGGTCGAATTTCTCCGCCCAGATGGAGGTAAGCACGCCGATTAACGCCAGCATCACCGACCCCATCAGTCCAAACCACAATACCGCCCAGACATGTTCAGGGGTCACGTTGACGTTGGGCCAAAGCGCCATGGCGAGCCAAATGGTAGCGCCAACCAGAAACGCGCGGGTCACCGATGCCGCGGTGAGCGCGGCTAATACCTCTGCGTTGGACAAGGGCGGCATCAAATAGTCAACGATCGTGCCTTGAATCTTTCCTACCAATAAAGAGAAGCTGGAGTTGGCAAACGCGTTTTGCATCATCCCCATGATGATGAGGCCGGGCGCAATGAAGTCTGCGAAAGGCACGCCAAGAACGGTTGGCTTTACTGTGCCCAGTGCAACGGTGAATATGATCAGGTACAGCAATGTCGTGATGGCTGGCGCCCATACGGTTTGCAATTGTACCTTAAAGAAACGGCGGACCTCCTTCATATACAAGGTCTGAAGCCCGATCCAGTTCACGTTGCGGATATGACGTTCGCCGTCAGGCAGTTGAACAACGGGGTTTGCGTCCCTATCTGGACCTAGAGCGCTTTTATGGTGGATAGTCATCGCGCAATCGACTATCGGCTTGCAGCGATAACCGCAAGGCGCAAATGCGCCGCTTGAGCGGTATACAGAACTTCAACTTGGGAACGCATTTATGTCCTGGACCGACCAGCGGATTGATCAATTAAAGGCGCTTTGGGAAAAAGGCCTGACAGCGAGCCAGATTGCCGACGAGCTTGGCGGCGTGAGCCGTAATGCCGTCATCGGCAAGGCGCATCGTTTGGGCCTGAAATCGCGCCCCTCCCCTGTGAAAGCCAATGATGCCGATAAAAAAGCTGCGCCCAAAAAGCCGGTAGCGGCAGCACCCGCCAAGGTACCTGTTGCCGCGGCTCCGCTTCGCCCGCGCGCCTCTGCGCCTGTTGCGGAACCAGCCGCGCCAACGCGCGCTGACGATGCCGATGGCGATGTTGAAGCGCCCGCACCGCGAGTGTCGAGCATGCCGCGTATCGTATCAATTGGACCTGGCGGTTTCATGCGTCAGGGCCCCGGCGATCAGCAGGCCCCCATTCCGCCAGCACCGCCCCGCCGCCTTGTGCCGGCCAAGCCAAGCCCGGAAATGGCAGATAAAACGTCGCTGCTGGAATTGAACGAACGCATCTGCCGCTGGCCATTGGGCCACCCCGGTGAGGCCGATTTCCATTTCTGCGGCGTGCCTGTGAACCCCGGCTTCCCGTATTGCGTCGAGCATTGCGGCCGCGCCTATCAGGCGCAGCTTCCGCGCGGCGTGCGCCGTCCTCCGCCGCCAATGCCCTTCGGTGGTCCACGCGTCCGTTAGGCCGGACAAAAATATCCACAGACGATTGTGAAAGCTGCGTGCGCGTGCTTGCACGGGTGACTCTCCCGCGCCTATAGCATTGGCATGACCGATGACCTGTTTGGCGGGAGCGCGGCTGCAACGGCCGCATCCAATGATTATACCGCCTCTGCGATTGAGGTGTTGGAGGGGCTTGAGCCCGTCCGCCGTCGCCCCGGAATGTATATCGGCGGCATCGACGAACGTGCGTTGCATCATCTGGCATCCGAAGTGCTCGACAACTCGATGGACGAGGCTGTGGCAGGGCATGCCAGCCGGATCGAGGTTTATCTCGGCGTAGACAACCGGTTGACCATCACTGACAATGGCCGCGGTATCCCCGTCGATCCGCACCCCAAATTCCCGGACAAGTCCGCGCTTGAGGTCATCCTGACCACGCTCCATTCGGGCGGCAAGTTTACTGACAAGGCTTATGCGACATCGGGCGGCTTGCATGGTGTGGGCGTATCGGTGGTCAACGCGCTCTCGGTCGATACTTTGGTCGAGGTCGCGCGCAACAAGCAGTTGTACCGGCAGCGCTTTTCCCAAGGGCATCCGGTCGGCAAACTGGAGGAGTTGGGCACGACCCAGAACCGGCGCGGTACGACAATCGCGTTCACGCCTGATCCTGAAATATTCGGGCCGGACGCCAAGTTCAAGCCTGCCCGACTGTTTCGTCTGGCGCGGTCAAAGGCCTATTTATTTGCTGGCGTCGAAATTCGCTGGCGCTGCGATGCGGAGCTTGCCAGCGAAGATGTGCCCGCCGAAGCCGTTTTCCAATTCCCCGGCGGACTTTCGGACCATTTGCGCGAACAGCTCGGTACACGTGCCTGCGCCACGACGGACTTCTTTGCAGGGACGCAGGATTTTCCCGATGCTCAAGGCCGGGTTGAATGGGCGGTATCGTGGCCATTATATTCCGATGGGGCCTATAGCTGGTATTGTAACACGATCCCCACGCCAGACGGAGGCACGCACGAGGCAGGCGTACGCGCCGCGCTCACTAAGGGATTGCGGGCGTTTGGCGAGTTAATCGGCCAGAAGAAAGCCGCGCAAATTTCGGCGGAGGATATCTTCAACGAAGCCGAATTGATGCTGTCGGTGTTCATCCGCAATCCGCAGTTCCAAAGCCAGACCAAGGACCGGCTGACCTCGCCCGAGGCAACGCGGCTCGTCGAAAACGCCGTGCGCGACCATTTCGACCATTATCTTGCCGACAATATGGAGCGCGGCAAGGCGTTGATGGGCTTCATTCTGGAAAAGGTCGACGACCGGCTTCGCCGCAAGGCAGAGCGCGAAGTGAAGCGCAAGACTGCGACATCCGGCCGCAAGGTACGCCTGCCCGGCAAGCTGACCGATTGTGCTTCCGATGATCCCACCGGCACCGAATTGTTCATTGTCGAAGGCGACAGCGCAGGCGGCAGCGCAAAGCAAGCGCGTAACCGCAAGACTCAGGCGATATTGCCGATCCGCGGCAAGATCCTGAACGTCGCATCCGCCACCGCCGACAAAATTCGCGCCAACAATGAAATCGCCGACCTTCAACTTGCGCTGGGTTGTGGGACGCGCAAGGACTGCAACCCCGACAACTTGCGTTATGAACGCATCATCATCATGACCGATGCGGACGTTGATGGCGCGCATATTGCGACGTTACTGATGACATTCTTTTTTCAGGAAATGACGGAGATTGTGAAAGCCGGACATCTCTTTCTGGCGCGGCCGCCGCTGTATCGGCTGACGCATGGCAGCCAGAGCGTCTACGCCGCCGACGACGCCCATAGGGCGGAATTGGAAGCTACGGTGTTCAAGGGCAAGAAAGTCGATGTTGGACGGTTCAAGGGCTTGGGTGAAATGAACCCGAACCAGTTGAAAGAAACGACGATGGACCCGGCGACCCGTTCGCTCATCCGTATTACCCTGCCACATGAATATGAACGCCGCGCTGTGGTGAATGACCTTGTCGACAGGCTCATGGGCAAAAACCCCGAACACCGGTTTAATTTCATTCAGGAAAACGCTGCGCAATTGGATAGCGACACGATTGATGCTTAAGAACCTGTTTTGAACACAATTAAAAAACGGCGAAACGAAAACATAACCTTCAACTCACACTTTTAGGCTTCCAAAGACTGCTTGATATCGGAAAGCAGACACACAGAAAAACCGCCGGTCTTTCAACCGACGGCTTTGTTTAAGATGGGTTTCAGGTTTTAAGTATATCGAACGCGCAAAGTCTGCTTGTCCTTGCGACGCATCGTGTAACCAACACCAGTCATGCCAAGCAGCATGAACATCCATGTAGAAGGTTCAGGCACCGCGGCGACTGAAAATGATAGCTTTTCCAACTTGAAGCCATCTAACTTATAGGATCCGTCAGGATTGTTGAACGACGCACCAATTAACCATGTGTTTCCCACGTTTCCATTGGGGTTGATAGGGCGTACACTATTTCCGCTGTAACCATTACCTCCCGATTCAAATAAGTTGTAGCTTGATAGGGTTGATTGATTTGCACCAGTTAAATTGACAGTCGTCGAAAAAGGGGCGCCAGAAATCAGGTAACCGATAGTTGCGTCGGTGTCGTTGAAACCATGCCAGCCAGTATTAAAAGTTGCGTTCGCCAACTGCACCAGTTTGTCAAATTGAATGACAATAAAATCTCTGCTTCCGCTGTTATCGATTGTGTGCGAGTTGTCGTTGCTGCCGTTTTTTACGCCAATCCCGCTTTCCCAAACACCAAGGCGAGCTTGATATATTTTATTGTCGCTACCAATTGACCAGGCAGTTACTTTAGCGTCAGCGCTTGGTGTCTTAAAGGTAACCGATCCGCCAATGGGTTGGTCGCCATAATAAGATGAGTGGTCGCTATCAAGCCATATAACCTGCGACGCATTTGCGGCCCCGCTAAAAGTCGACGAGACGAATGCTGCCAACAACAAAATACGCGTTTTCATTTCCCTTACCCCTTTTAACCATAGCAATGCGCCGTCGCGCGATTTGTGTATGTTCAAGTATTAATAAAAGACCCGAGATTACGTCAATATAGTTTACCATGACGGTATTCTCAAAATGGGACAGATTTACATACTTGCCTTCTAGCTTATGTTCGGGACCAAGGTCCGATAGTTAAAAAGCCTGGTGCGTTTAAGTTGTTGAGCTAGCATTACCTATTTCGTTTAGGCGCGCACTCAAGAGCTTTGAATGAAGTGGCAACTTGACCAGAAGCGCATCACGTCTTTGTCAGACAAAACATTAAATAGCGCGGGTGCAATCAACGCGTCAGAGCCTCGACCAACGCTTTTACCTTCTTTTGTCGCCATTGGGGCAAAGGCGCGAGGAGCCAATAGGCTTCCGCGCTCTGTTTGGCGTTGTCGACCGCCCGCACTTTGCCGCTGGCGATGTCGGCTTCGGCAAGCAGCATGGGAACAGCCGCCCTGCCCAATCCAATCGCTGCCGCATCAATGGCTAGGCCAGCGTCGGCAAGCCGAAGCGCCGCCACTCCATCGGTCGGCGGGCAATTGGGCCAGATAATCGGCGTTTCCGCGCCGCCTTCGGCTGCGGCGACGGTCACAAAAGCACCGTCGGCAAGCCTGACGCCTTCATGTTCGCCGGGGCCAGTTGTCAGGCGGATGGCGAGGTCCAGATTGGCTTCGGTAAAATCAACATTTTCGTCTGCCGCTACCAAAGTGAAACGCGTATCTGGATTCGCCTTGCTGAAAACCGCAAGTCGTGCCGCCAGCCATTTTGCGGTAAAATCGCGCGGTGCAGCAATCGTCAGCGAATTGGATGATTGCCCCGCCTGCATCGCGCGCACCGATTCTTCGAACTGAAGAAAACCCGCACGCAAGGCATCAAGACCATTTGCAGCCTCATCTGTAAGCTCAAGCCCCTTGGGTGTGCGGCGGAAAAGTACGACGCCCAACATATCCTCGAGAGCGCGGATTTGTTGCCCGACCGCTGCGGGTGTTACGGCAAGCTCGTCTGCCGCCTTGGTAAAACTTAAATGACGCGCAGACGCATCCAACACGCGCAGTCCATTGAGAGGCAGATGCGTCCGTTTCATTGCGGAATATTCATCGCGCGGTAGCCGGGGCCACCAGCGTAAAACGCGGAATTTCCGCCAGAAACGTTGTGCCATCTTCGCGAATAAAGCGATAATGCCCCTCCATGACACCGCTTGGCGTGGGCAAAGGACAACCCGAAACATAATCGTGGCTTTCGCCGGGACGAAGTAGCGGTTGTTCACCAACCACGCCATCGCCGTCGACATGATTGACCGTGCCGCGGCCATCGGTAATCCGCCAGTGCCGGGTCATCAATTGGACGGGCTCATCGCCCGTATTCTCGATGCGGATATGGTACGACCAGAACCAGCGACCCTGTGCTGGCGCCGATTGTTCGTTCAAGAAGTTCGGCGAAACGCGAACGGTAACACCGTCGGTGGTGGTGCTGACGGCAAAAAAGGATTCGAGGATATTGCTCACAAGCCAGCTACCTTTAATGCTTGATCGAGGTCCTCGATCAGATCGGCAGGGTCTTCCAACCCGACATTGATGCGGATGAGGCCTTCGCCGACACCCATTGCTTCGCGCGCTTCGGGCCCCATGCCATGATGGGTCGATGACGCGGGATGGCACATCAAGCTGCGCGCATCGCCGATATTGTTCGAGATGTCGATGAGCTGAAGCGCATTGAGCAGAGCATGTGCCTGCTTGCGGCCACCATCGACTGCAAAAGCGAAAATGGGGCCGCAGGCCTTCATCTGGTGCATGGCGAGATTGTGTTGCGGGTGGCTGGCAAGCCCGGGGTGCATGATATGCGGTACGCGGCCCTCCAGAAATTTGCCCACCGCCAGCGCATTTTCCGATTGCCGCATCGCGCGCAGTTCCAACGTCTCTAGCCCCTTGTGCACCACCCACGCGTTAAAAGGCGACAGATTGGGACCAGTGTTCCGCTGGAACGGCAGCAGCACCTCATCAATCCATTTTTGCGAACCACAGACCGCGCCAGCCAACACCCGTCCCTGCCCGTCCATCAACTTGGTCGCACTGTAGGCAACAACATCTGCGCCAAAATCCATGGGTCGCTGCAGCACGCTGGTGGCAAAGGCATTGTCGACCACGGTGGTAATCCCATGTTCCTTGGCCAGACCGCAGACATAGGCCATGTCGACAATGTCCATTGTGGGGTTTGCCGGCGTTTCAAAGAAGAAAACCTTGGTGTTCGGCTGAATCGCCGCTTTCCATGCATCATTGTCGCGGCTGTCGATCGTCGTCGTGGTGATACCCCATTTGGGCAGCAGATTATCGGTCAGCCAGCGGCACGAGCCAAATGCTGCGCGCGCGGCAACGACATGGTCGCCCTGTTCCAACTGGCACAGCAAAGCCGTCGTCATGGCCGCCATTCCCGTCGCTTGAGCGCGGCAAGCCTCTGCGCCCTCCATCAGGGCAATGCGCTCTTCGAGCATTTGCACGGTGGGGTTCTGCAGCCGCGAATAGGTCATGCCGTCCTGCTCGCCAGCAAAGCGCGCCGCGACGGTTTCAGCGTCGTCGTAGGTAAAGCCCGACGATAGAAACAACGCTTCCGACGTCTCGCCATGCTCGCTGCGCCATGTGCCACCACGCACGGCTTGCGTGGCGGGACGCCAATGCTTCGTAATATCGCGATTCATGCCTGTTGTTTTCTTCATGTTTTCGCTTTTCGGGGAGTGGAGCGCTTAGGTCAATGGGGAGATACTAATGGAAAAGGCGGTAGCCCCTTAATGAGTCTGAAGGTTTCGCACAGAATGTCATCCTGAACTTGTTTCAGGGTCTGTCTGTCCCCTCAAACTGCCGGACGCTGGACACGATAGATGCTGAAACAAGTTCAGCATGACGACGAGTGAGACCTTAAAACACGGGCATTACAACGCCGCCAGCACCGCGTCGCCCATCTCGGCTGTTGTGCACGTACCGCCAAGGTCGGGCGAACGTGCGCCGGCCGCAAGCGCCTTAGCCACGGCGGCCTCGATACGGTCGGCATATTCGGGCAAATTCAGCGAATAGCGCAGCATCATCGCGGCAGACAGTATCGTTGCAAGCGGATTGGCCTTGCCCTGCCCCGCAATGTCGGGTGCGCTGCCATGGATGGGCTCGTACAACCCCTTCTGGTCGCTATCGAGCGATGCGCTGGGCAACATGCCGATCGAGCCGACGCACATGCTTGCCTGATCCGACAAGATGTCACCGAACAGATTGCCCGTGACGATCACGTCAAACTGGCCGGGGTTGCGCACCAGCTGCATCGCGCAATTGTCGACATACATATGCATCAGCGTAACTTCGGGATAGTCAGCGTGGGTTTCAATGACGACATCGCGCCAAAGCTGCGATGTTTCCAACACATTGGCCTTGTCGACCGAACACAGCTTCTTGCCGCGCGCCATGGCGGTTTCAAAACCGACGCGCGCGATGCGGCGCACCTCATCCTCATCATAAGACATGATGTCATAGCCTTCACGCTTGCCGTTGGCGGTCATGCGCATGCCCTTTTCGCCGAAATACACATCGCCATTCAGTTCGCGGACAATGACCATATCGATCTGCGACGCAACCTCGGGCCGGAGCGCGCTGGCATCGGCAAGTTCGGGAAACAGGGTCGCTGGCCGCAGATTGGCGAAAAGCGACAGCTCCTTGCGCAGTCCCAATATCGCCTGCTCGGGCCGCAAATGCCGTTCCAACGCATCGCAATCAGGATCGCCCACCGCGCCGAACAATATCGCATCGGCGCGCTTGGCGAGCGCCAGCGCTTCTGCGGGCAAGGGATGGCCAGTTGCCTTGTAAGCCGCGCCGCCGACGAGCGCTTCTTCAAAGACCAGCCCGTCAATATGGAGTGCATCCAAAACGCGGCGCGCTTGCGTGATGACTTCGGGACCAATTCCGTCACCGGGTAGAAGGGCAATGAGCATCGTTGAATGAGCCTAATATTAGTTCGTCATCCCGAACTTGTTTCGGGATAACACGCCATCGCTCGTTATGCTGAAACAAGTTCAGCATAACGATACTGAATTGTTGCTTCTATCCCTGCCAACTCAAACATCTTTATGCAACTGCCCTTTTAAGCCGCTCCACCAGGCGTTCGCGCGCGGCCATGACGTCGGCGCGGCGGTCGCCGAGGACGTGCGCGACCAGCCGTTGGCGAGTCTGGGCCATCATCGCGACGGGCGCGCTGTCGGCGTCAAATTCCTCACCATAGCCAAGCTCAGCCAGCAACAAGGTCTCATATTGCGCGACTGCACCCGCCCAAACGCGCGCGGCAGGCGCAAGTTCGATGGCGGAGAGCAGACCATCCACCGCGCTGTGCACCCGCGGATAGGGCACGCCTTCAGCCAGCGTCGCCGCAGTCAGCGCGGTGACCCAGTCAATCGCCGCAATGGCCAGCGGCTCGCCCAAAAGATGCGCACGGCTTTGCAGCGGCTCGGGCGTCAGGCGCGCAAGCTGCCCCGCGATGCGCGTGCGCCATTCGCCTTTGATAACATTTCCGGGGATGAGGACTGGGCGAAGCTGCCGTCCGCGCGCGCCTGCGACATAGCCAGCAAGCATACCGTAATCTGCGGTAAATGCCCGCACAATCGCGCCCGTTTCGCCATGGTTGCGGACCGCACAGATAATAGCTGAGGCTGAAATGTCCATATACCCTCATGCCAACACTGCGGGCTGAGGGGAAGTTTTATCCTGCGTCCATACTGACCATGAACAAGGTGGCATCTGCATATTTATCCGCGCCGGGTTCAAACAATGCGTCAATTTCAAAAAGTTCGTCGGTCAGTTTGAGATCGTTCAGCCCAAGCAAATGGAACGCGCCCAATTTCTTTTCACGCGGCGGCTCGCCGTGCTTTTCGAGCGTCACCGCATCGATAAACAATGCGTTGTTCTTGGAATAAAGCACATGCGGCGCGAGCTTCATCGCCACTCCATTATAGACAGCAGTAACGCATTTTTTGAGCGCAATGGCCTCAAGCAAGAGCTGGTTAGTCGTCATGACCCGATGTTTATAGAACCCTCCACAGCGTGCAACTCAAAATTGTGCAGTGCAGCATTTTTTAATGCACGAGAACCTTTGCGTGTTTGGCGATCAAATCGACCATGCGCGCCACCTGTGACGGCGGCAGGTCATGCCCCATTTCTTCGATAATTTCCAGCCGCGCTCCTGGAACAAGCCGCGCTATGTCCTCGCTCCCCTCCTTGGGAACCAACGGGTCAGCGCCGCCATGCACTAATAAGGTTGGCACCTTGACTGTCTTTAACCGGTCAACCCGGCTGCCATCGGCGATGATCGCCAGCAACTGCCGCTTCATGCCGATGGGGTAATACCCACGGTCAAAGGCGCGCGCGGCCATGTCGACAAATGCGTCATGCGGCCGTTTCATGTCGGCATAAGAAATTGCCTCAATGGATTCGGCGCCCAACCGTACGGCCTCTTCGCGCGTCGGGTTGGCGGGACGCGGCGCCATCAACCGCTTTCTTATGTCGGCGCGCGGGCCGGGAAGGCCGGGCCTGCCGCTCGACGACATGATCGAAGTCATCGTCAATATACGCTCGGGATAATGCACAGCCATCAATTGCACGATCATACCGCCCATCGATGCGCCGACGACATGCGCCTTTTCAATGCCCAACGCGTCGAGCAACGATATGCCGTCCTTGGTCATGTCCGTCAGCGTATAGGCTGGCTGTATGGGGAGGCCAAAGCGCGCTTTGACCATTGCCCAGACGAGATTTGGGGCTGCTGCCCCGTCCATGCGTTGTGACAGGCCTACATCGCGATTGTCGTAATGGATTACGCGATAGCCCTGCGCCACCAGCCCTTGAATCAAGTCCTCGGGCCAAGCAATCATTTGCGTCCCGAGCCCCATCACAAGCAGGATTACCGGGGCATCGGCTGGCCCCGATTCCTCGTAATAAATGTCGATGCCATTTGCCTTAATATTCGGCATGCATTCCCCCACATAATAAAAACAAGTTGCGCGGCCCTATTTTGTCAGCAGCAGAGCGAATATTCCAGTCAGCGCAATTACCACGAAAACCGCCAAACCGAAAAAGATGGAGGGGTTAACTCCGAAAGTCGCACGCGCCTTATCCTTCACCCGGTCGATCAATTCAGGCCAGGTATAGCTGACAAAATCTCCCTGGCTCATGATTCCAATAAGGGTGCCATCGTCATCGACAACTGGCAAGTGGCGGAAACGGTCGTTTGACATCTGTCGCAGCCAATCCACCAAATTGTCATCGCCCTTCGCCAGCTTCAGGTCCGATGTCATGATTGCGCTTACCGGCGTGGTATTCGGGTCTAGGCCCTTGCTAAGCAATCGCCGCATAAAATCGCGTTCCGTTACGATGCCAATTGGCTTGCGATCCGGCGATATCACCACTGCTGCGCCGTAGTTTTTTTCACTCATCGCCTGAACGGCAGTCAAAACGGTTTCGTCTGGCGTAAAAGTCATCACAGATGCTTTACGGGTATATTCGGGTCGATCCTTGATTTGCATTGGGGGTGCTTCCGGGGAGACATATCCCTACAGCTTAGATGAACGCGATATTACCGTATCACAAGGTCAAATATCATGCGTTTGGGCATGGCAATGGTATATTTATGAGGCGTGATAGTAATCATATACCGTTTGCGCCACCGCCGCCGAAACCCCCGGCGTCTTTTGCAAATCCTCAAGACTGGCGTTGCGCACCGCGCGGGCGGTGCCGAAATGCATCAACAATGCCTTTTTACGCGACGGACCAATGCCGGGGACTTCATCAAGCGGGCTGACGGTGATGGCCTTGCTGCGTTTCGCGCGGTGCGCGCCGATAGCAAAGCGGTGCGCCTCATCGCGCAGCCGTTGCAGGTAGAACATGACGGGCGCGTTCACCGGAAGCGTGAATTCGCGGCCGTCGGGGAAGTGGAAAGTCTCGCGCCCTGCATGACGGTCGGGACCTTTGGACACGCCGATAAAGGCGACGTCCTCAACGCCCAATTCGCGCACGACTTGCATGACTGAACTCATTTGCCCTTTGCCACCGTCAATCAGAACAAGGTCGGGCCAGTTTTCGTTGCGTTCACTCTCTGCATCATCTGCCATCAGCCGCCCAAAGCGCCGCGCCATTACTTCGCGCATCATGGCAAAGTCGTCACCGGGTGCGGTATCGGGATTTTTGATGTTGAACTTGCGGTACTGGCCTTTGATGAAACCCTCAGGCCCGGCGACGATCATCGCGCCAAGCGCGTTGGTGCCCTGAATGTGGCTGTTATCATATACCTCAATACGGCGGGGCGGTTCGGGCAGTTCGAACAGCTCCGCAACCTCCTGCAGCAATTTGCCCTGCGTCGTGCTTTCCGCCAGCTTGCGGTCAAGCGCCTCTTCGGCATTGCGCGTAGCCTGTTTGACAAGCCGCACCCGGTCGCCGCGTTGAGGCACGCTGATTTCAATTTTCCGTTCGGCCCGTTCGGACAGCGCCTGCGACAGCAAATCCGCCTCGGTCAGCTCGCGGTCGAGAAAGATGCATTTGGCAGGCGGCACGTCTTCGTAGAATTGGGCAAGGAAGCTGGTGAACACCTCGTCCTCGCCCATTTCCGAAACATGTGCAGGAAAGAACGAGCGATGACCCCAATTTTGCCCGCCGCGGATGAAAAACGCCTGGATACCCATGACGCCGTTGCGGTGCGCCAGGGCGAAGATATCGGCATCGCCCACGCCTTGGGCGTTAATTGCTTGCGAGCCTTGAATAAAGGTGAGTGCCTTCAAACGGTCGCGCACCATGGCAGCGCGCTCAAAATCGAGCGCGTCGGCGGCCAATTCCATCTCTTTCGCAAGCTTCGCCTGCACAGCGGAGGATTTGCCATCGAGAAAGGATTTTGCGTCGGCCACAAGGCCTTCATATGACGTATCATCAATCCGCCCGACGCATGGCGCAGAACAGCGCTTGATTTGATACAGCAAACAGGGCCGATCGCGGTTGTTGAAAAAACTGTCCGAGCAGCTGCGCAACAAGAACAATTTTTGCAGCGCGTTCAGCGTCTGGTTGACTGAACCAGCGCTGGCGAAAGGCCCGTAATATTGGCCCTTATGCCGCCGCGCGCCGCGATGTTTTTGAATGCGCGGGAATTTGTGGTCTGAACGCAACAAGATGAACGGGAAGCTTTTGTCGTCGCGCAACAGCACGTTATATGCGGGGCGGTATCGTTTGATCAGCTGCGCCTCAAGCAATAGCGCCTCCGCCTCGCTGTTCGTCGTGACGATAGTCATCGACCTAGTCAGCGCGACCATTCGGCGTAACCTGTTGGGCATCCGGTCAATCTGGACATAATTACCGACGCGGTTCTTCAACGCCCGCGCCTTTCCGACATAAAGGACGTCGCCGCGCGCATCGTGCATGCGGTACACGCCCGGCTTGTGCGGCAATGTCTTTAGGACGTTGCGTATGGCTGCTATGCCGGTGTCGAGGTCGGGTGTATCCGCCCCGCGCACAGCGTACGTCGCTTTTTCCTCGCTAAAGCGGGAAGCGGCGTTTGGCTGGTCTGGACGGTCGGCTTTGGACATATTTCTTGCCATGTAGGCGGAGCCATCAGCATACTCAATGTCATTCCCGCGAAAAGCGCAGAACTATAAGGACCGTCATCCCCGCGCAGGCGGGGATCCATCTCCAGCCGTATAATGCTCAAACAAAACCGTTGGACGCGTCAGACAAGCAAAGGAATTGGATTGACCTCTGGTCACTTCGTTCCCCGCCTTCGCGGGAATGAGGGAGTTGTGCGGCGAAGCTTAGTTCAGCGACGCAATCGACTGGTCTATGAGCGCAGCATCTGCGTTGGCGTCATGATGAACGGCAATCAACTGCGCGGCGGCCGTTGCCGCAGCAACTGCCGCAGTTTTACGGACATCGGCAATCGCGGCACGTTCTGCAGCTGCAATTTTATCTTCTGCTGCCTGGGCACGGCGTGCAATCAATGCGGTTGCATCGGTCTTGGCGCGCGCGACAATCAGCTTCGCCTCTTCTTCCGCCGCAGCCTTCATAGCTTCGGCATCAACCTCGGCCTGTTTTGCCTTGGCTTCATATTCCAGTTTGATATTCTCGGCATCGGCACGCAAGGCTGTTGCCTGATCAAGTTGTTGCTTGATCCCGGCAATTTGTCCGTCAAGCGCGCCTGCGACCATCGCTGGCACTTTCTTCCAAAGCGCCAGAAGAATGACAACCAGCATCGCCAGAGCAACCAGCATCGTGGCGTCAAATCCCAATGCCGATGGCACCACCGCTTCGCCGCCATGCCCCGCTTCCGTACCCGAATGCGTCGTTGGAACAGCGTCATCTTCTAACAAGTCCAAGGCTTTTTCGGCCTCTTGCACTTTGGCTGCTGGCGAAGCAGTTGAAGTGGCTTCAGCAGGCGACGCCGTCGAAACCGAAGCGTTTGCAGTCGCAGTAGGATTAGCCATGGGACATTACACCCTTCACTGCTGAGGCGGCCTGAGCCGCGGTGACTTTCGCACCGGAAACTTTAGCAACGATATCTGCAGCAGCTTCTGCAGCTACCGTTTCGATACCCGCCATTGCCTTGGCAGTTGCCTGCGCCAAATCGGCCTCTGCTGCTGCCAGCTTAACGCCGATTTCCGCGTCCGCTTTTGCCAGTCGGGCATCAGCGTCCTTGGCACCCTGTGCTTTTGCTTCACTCGCCTTTGCCTGAGCTACAGCCCGCGCAGATGCCAGTTCCGCTGCACCGCTATCGCCCAGATTATCGGCCTCGGCGCGCGCCCGTTCAGCGGCCGCAAGGTCATCCGCAATCTTGCGATCGCGTGCTTCCATATTGGCTTCAATTTTTGGCAGCATGCCCTGACCGATCGTGAAATAGATCAGGCCAAAGACAATGAGCAGCCAAAAGAACTGCGATGCGTAGGTTTCAATAATCTGGGCAATTTGTGGCATGTTACTCGCTCGTCCTGTTGAGGTAATGTCCCGGCGGTTGCCGGGACCAAACCGTCAATTAGGCAACGAAGATCAGGATCATCGCAACGACGAACGCAAGCAGACCGAGAAGTTCGGCAGCTGCGAAGCCGATGAACAAACGACCCTGCTGACCGTCGGCTGCTGCAGGATTGCGCAGAGCGCCCTGAAGGAACGATCCGAAAACGTTACCAACACCGCCAGCGGCGAGGCCGGCACCAATTGCTGCAAGACCGGCACCGATCAATTTTGCTGCTTCTGCGTCCATGATAATAACTCCTGTCAAAAATAAATATGGGTAATCAAAAACTTAGTGTAAATTGACCGCGTCGTTGATGTACAACGATGTCAAAAGTGCAAAAACATAAGCCTGGATGGCACATACCAGCAGTTCAAGAAGCGTGATGCCAATCATCAGGATGAAAGAGGGAATGCTGACCACCAGCGGCACCCACGCAGCGTCTGCGTTCAGGCCGTTGATGACGAAACCTGCAAGCACCTTCATCAACACATGTCCTGCGGTCATCGCGACGAACAGACGCAGTGCGAGGCTGAAGGGGCGGATGAGGAAGGAGAATAGCTCGATCAACGGAATGAGCCACAACAGCCACCATGGCGTGCCATGCGGCACAAACAGGCTGAAG
>NZ_JBKJMB010000058.1:0-5154 GCF_046596595.1 Sphingorhabdus sp. | reverse complement strand
GGGGTTGTCTACACCTATCCTGAAATTGCCAGCATCGGCCTGACAGAAGAAGAAGCAAAGGCGCAAGCCGCCGCATCGGGCAGTGAGGTCAAGGTTGGCAAATTCCCGATGATGGCGAACAGCCGTGCAAAGACAAACCGCGATACTGATGGTTTCGTGAAAGTGATTGCCGATGCCAAGACCGACCGCGTTTTAGGCGTGCACATCATTGCCTCGATTGCCGGTAGTATGATTGCCGAAGCTGTGACCGCAATGGAATTTGGCGCGACGTCCGAAGACATCGCTTACACCTGCCACGCGCACCCGACTCATGCCGAGGCGTTAAAGGAGGCGGCGATGGCAGTGACAGGCAAACCGATCCATATGTGATGGTAAGCCAAGCGGCCCAAATCGCGCCTGCCATGATTTCATGGCTTGATCTATTTGGTATCGCTGTCTTTGCGGCGTCCGGCGCGTTGGCGGCTGCGCAACGCCGCCAGACTCTGGTCACCTTTTCCTTCTTCGCGCTCATTACAGGCGTTGGTGGCGGGACAGTGCGCGACTTGTTGATTGGCGCGCCAGTGTTTTGGGTGCAAGACTGGCGCTTTGCGACAACGTGCCTCGTCACTGCAGGGCTTGTCTGGATAACACCCCAGAACTTCTGGAATGCCCGCGCGCTTGACTGGTTCGATGCGGTTGGCATCGCTATTTATGCGGTCTTTGGCACATGGAAATCGCTTACGCTTGGCGTACCGATGATCCCCGCCATGATGATGGGGGTGATCACCGCATGTGTCGGCGGCATTATCCGTGACGTTTTGGCAGGCGAGCCGTCGATTTTATTGAAGCCTGAAATCTACGTCACCGCCGCCGCTTTGGCCTCCGGGCTATTCGGGCTTTTGTTATTCTTTGGCTTGCCCGTCCTGCCCGCGGCTATCATCAGTGCGCTGGCTGGCTTTGCCTTACGCGCCATGGCGATTTGGAAGGGGTGGGCAATCCCCGCCTATCGCGGCTAGATTACCGAACGCGGTTCGGGAAAAGCCTGCTCAGATTGGCGATTTTGGGTTTGTCCCACTGGACGATGTAAGGATGCCGCGGGTTCTTCGCCATAAAATCCTGATGATAGGTTTCGGCTGGAAAGAAGCTAAAAGCCTCGATTGTCGTAACGATCGGGTTCTTCCAATAACCCGCCTTGTTCAATTGCGCGATATAGCCACGGGCCGCCTGTCGCTGCGCCGTATTGGCCGGGAAAATAGCCGTGCGATATTGCTTCCCGCGATCTGGTCCCTGCCGGTTAAGCTGCGTTGGATCATGCGCCACGGAAAAAAAGATGTGCAGCAAATCATTATAACTCACGATAGCAGGGTTATAATAGATACGCACTGACTCGGCATGCTTAGTCACCGCTGCGCTGACCAGATCATAGTCCGCATTCGATTTTGTGTCACCCGAATAGCCCGACTCCACGCGAGTCACGCCTTTAACTCCTTCAAATACCGCTTCAACACCCCAGAAACAGCCTCCGGCAAATATCGCAACCTGCTGACCTTTGGGTTCAACGATGCGTGTGGCAGGCGCAGCTATGCGAATGCCTTCCGCTGCATGCGCGCTTCCGATCGGCGTGACTATATCAGACCCGCATGCAGTTGCGAGGCTCAAAATAGCCGCGACGCTCAGCAAACGGGCAAAACGCTTACGGTTTAAATTGCGCTGTTTCATAAGATGGGCCTTCAATGGAAATAGAATGCGACGATCCGTTAGCGCTAGCTTTAGCGGTTGCGGGTTGAACTAATGCCAAACCAGCCGCGCCAAGGGCAAAGCCGCCCATCAGACTAAGGAAAAGATCTGACCGCAGAAAGTTGAAAATTCCATCCATTATGTGTCTCTTTTTCTCGCCACCGTTTTTGGAAGCTGAAACAGTTACGTTCTGCAACTCCAAATGGTTTCAAGCAGACCTGCGATTACTCGCGGCTTAACGTGTGGATATCCCTGTCTGGCTCTCACTCAAACCAACGCAGCACAGGCCGATTGGATGCGCGTACATGCTTCTTTCAATATGTCGGGTGAGGTTGCGTACGAAATCCGAAAGCCGGGGGATAAGCCAAAGGCGGCGCCATGCACGGCGGCCACACGGTATTCATCAAGGAAATAGTCGATGAGATCGGCGTCTGTTTGGATTTTTTTCCCCTGAGACGTGGTCTTACCCATTACGCCAGTCGCGTCCGGATAAACATAAAATGCACCTTCGGGTGTCGGGCAGCTGAGCCCCGGCGCATCGTTCAGCATTGCTACCACAAGGTCCCTTCGCTCGCGGAAAGCCGTATTGCGTTCGCGCAAAAAGTCCTGCGGGCCGTTCAACGCGGCGAGCACGGCATACTGACTGATGGAGCAAGGGTTGCTGGTCGATTGTGACTGCAAATCCGCCATCGCCTTGATGAGCCAAGCCGGACCACCTGCATAGCCAATGCGCCAACCCGTCATGGCATAGGACTTGGAAGCGCCATTCATGGTCAATGTGCGATCATAAAGGTCGGGACACACCTGAAGCATGGTCGCAAACGGCTCTGGCGCATACCAGATATGCTCATACATGTCGTCGGACAGCAGCATGACATGCGGATGCCTCAGCAACACCGCGCCAAGTGCCTTGAGTTCTGCTGCATCATAAGCTGCCCCAGTCGGGTTAGACGGTGAGTTCAGGATCAACCACCGGGTCTTGGCCGTGATGGCTGCTTCCAGCTGCTCTGGAGTCATTTTGTAATTTTGCGCCGCGCTCGCCATGACGATTACGGGTGTCCCCCCCGCAAATTGGACGATGTCGGGATAACTCACCCAATAAGGCGCGGGAATGATAACTTCGTCGCCCTTATCGATTGTCGCAACCAACGCGTTGAACAACGTATGCTTCCCGCCCGAATTCACGGTAATTTGCTTCGGTGTATAATCGATGTTGTTGTCGCGCTTGAACTTGTCGATAATGGCCTGCTTGAGTGGAGCAATGCCATCAACTGCCGTATATTTCGTCTTCCCGTCGCGGATCGCCTGAATGGCTGCATCCTTAACGAAGTTGGGCGTGTCGAAATCGGGCTCTCCCGCAGACAGGCCGATAACATCGACCCCTTGTGATTTCAGGTCAATCACCCGCCCTGACATGGCAAGCGTCGCAGACGGAGCAATGCGCCCGAGGGCAGCCGACAGATGGTCAATCATCATCTTACTTTCGCGGAAATTTTGAACAGAAATTGCGTATCTGCCCGTAATGCGTCACCAATTGTTACGCAACCCTATTGCCTTTTATTAATCCACGCAGGCTATTCCCGACCAGAAATCCGTCGGCCAGATCCTCAATCCTCAGATCCGCCTCTTGCGCCTGCCCTGACTCCAGCAGTTCGCGGCACAATATCGACGGGAGCAGACCCGTGTCGAGGCGCGGCGTCAGCAATTTGCCGTCGCGTTCGACAAACAAAGCAGTGATGCTGCCCTCGGTAAGCAAGCCGTCGGCACCAACAAAGACCACCTCGTCACAATCCGTTCGGGCCTTGCGCGCATCGTCGTAAAATGCACGATCACTCAGCTTGTGACGTAATCTGAAGTCACTGGCGTTGACGGGAAGCGGTACGATGCCGACACGCCATTCGACAACATCTTCGAGTGGCCATATCTCTACAGCCTGCGCGCCATGCCGCGACACCATGAGACGAATTTTTGACAACGTCTCAAGATGGAAGATACTTGCATGCAGGCGGTTTCGTAATTCGTGCCGGTCAAATTCGAAGCCAAAAAACAGCGCGCTGGTCTTCATACGTTCAAGATGTTGCTCAAGACGCAATATCCCCGCCATGGGTTCAAAACGCATCGTTTCGATAAGATCAAACGCGTAGTTATGCACCTTCGCGAAATCCCCTTTGGCCAGACATTCAGCCCATTCGTCGCCTTCGCTGGAATCGGCCACAATCCCCGAGCCTAAGCCAAACGAGAGCGATTTTGTTGCATCGCACACAGTAAAAGTTCGAATAGCAACGTTGAATAGCGCGTCGCCATTGTCGTCAATTCGGCCAATCGACCCGCAATAAATGCCTCGCGGGTCCATTTCGACATCTTCCAGGACCTGCATCGCCCGAATCTTGGGCGCTCCAGTAATAGAACCGCATGGGAATAAAGACTTTATGACGTCAACGGCATCTGCGCCTTCGTCCAACAAGCCCGTGACGGTTGAGGTCATCTGATGCACCGTGGGATAGCTCTCGATGCGAAAAAGCTCTGGCACCGCCACCGTGCCCGCGGCGCAGACCCGGGACAAATCATTGCGCAGCAGGTCGACAATCATCAAATTTTCGGCACGTTGCTTGGGATCAGATCGCAACGCTTCTGCAACTTGCGCGTCCAACTGCGGATCCGCCTGCCGTTGCGCAGTCCCTTTCATCGGCTTGGTTGTAATCCTGTTGCCTTGCAATATAAAAAACAGTTCGGGCGAAAAGGACAGATAATGCGTCTCGCCTGTCCAGATGACACTGCCATAACCCGCGCTCGCTTGCATGCGCATCGCGGCATATAAAGCCAGCGGATCACCGGCATAATTTGCCGACAGTGAGAATGTCAGATTGGCCTGATAGATATCGCCTGCCTGAATATATTCCTGTACGGTTGCGAAAGCGCGGGCATAATCCGCCCGCGATATGTTCGGACGAAGCTCCGAAAGCCATGACCCCGCTGGGTCAGGTAAAATTGAAGTCACGACGTCAGTTGGTATCTCACTGAAATCCTTGAAGAGTCCAAACCAAGCGCGCAGGCCATTGGCTTCGCGCGGAAGATTGGGCAAGAAGTGGCCCCCCGCCTCATAGCTCAAGAAACCTGCCGCATGCAGGCCATCGCGGCGCGCTTGCCGGAGCGCACCCAGCAGCGCTTCGATTTCATCACCACTTTGCGCGGTCAGTATTTCGACGGGGTCGGCGTACAGTCGCGCAGGTGACGCACCCTGTGCCCTTGCGTCATCCAGCAACACAAACGGGCCCTCAACCGGGATCACTGCTTGTCCATATATGGAGCGGGTGAGGGGAATCGAACC
Source organism: Sphingorhabdus sp. (assembly GCF_046596595.1). Taxonomy (GTDB): domain Bacteria; phylum Pseudomonadota; class Alphaproteobacteria; order Sphingomonadales; family Sphingomonadaceae; genus Sphingorhabdus_B. The sequence goes on along the minus strand of NZ_JBKJMB010000058.1, from coordinate 110 downwards.
CCCGTATTCAGCTTGGGAAGCTGCTGCTCTGCCATTGAGCTACACCCGCGCGACGACATGCTTTTTAACCTGCGGTGATTGAATTGGCCAGTACGCAAAATTCAGCCCTT
>NZ_JBKJMB010000101.1:0-16481 GCF_046596595.1 Sphingorhabdus sp. | reverse complement strand
AATGATCGACGGGCATCCCGCCAACCGGCTCGATGAACTCCTGCCATGGTGCTGGACGTCCAAACACGCCGTCAACTGAACGCTACGTGCAATGCCCGCACGCTTACAGCCGGACCGCAACCTAGCTAGTTACGCCAAAAAACGGACGCGAAGGAGACCTTGATAAACGCGCACCTCGCCCAGAGAATTTCAGCCGAGAACAGACTGAGCGGCAGCAATACTTATGGTTGAGTCAGGGGATCTTCGGCGGATGGACGCATCCAGTCGCAAAATAGTGCGGAAATCACGCCGAACTCGTGGTCGACGAAAGTAGCCCAGCATAAATGAGAGAGCATCCGCGTCGTATGAACCGCACGCTCGCAGGAAGCTGCTGATGTCGTCATCGCTTACATCGTTGTAGGAGAGCGTCTCGACGAAAAGTGATCGGCTACGGACGGCTCCCGATAGAATGCTAAGACCGTTTGGTTTTTCCTCAAGCGCGAACTCACTATTGCCCACGAAAGCCAAGCCTATCGGGAAAGGCATTACCGTCCTGTCGACGTCGTTCCAGAATCGAAGCATTTCGATTGATTCTCGTGAGAGGTACTGGGCCTCGTCAAAAACAATAGAAAAGGTCGGATCATCTGAAGCCGTCGAGTCAATTCGCCATTGCGAGAGCCAGTCGGCTGTACACTTATAAAGCATTTGGCGGAGCGACCAGTAAGCGTTGCTGAGCGTTGCACGCGGTGATCGTTTAACCAAGGGCCTCAAAGCTTCCAGTGTTTGCTGCATAACAAACACCGGAGAGGCCCCATGTTTCATCGAGCCCTGCTCGATTTTAACAATAATGCACTGGCCAACGTTTGCTCGAGCAAATGCCTCAACTGCAGTTGTCTTGCCGATTCCCCAGGGTCCTGAAATTACGCAAATCGCTCGATCTTCGTGCGTGACTTGTAAACGTGTTCGAATGAAGCGAACGACCGAAGTTTCAATCGGCAATTTATGGCTTGGCACATCAGCGGCTTGCAAGGTAGCGTTCCAGCTCTTCAGTTTCTAAGCGCATGCTCTCGTTTTTGTTAAGCTTAGCCCACGGTCGGGGGGCATTGTGTTTAAGTGCACGGCCCAGGAGTTCTTTTTCGGGTAGCGCAGTCAAATCAACGATTGGCTGAACAGCAGGTTGGACCGATAACGCTTTCAGCCGATCGACGCGATTAGCTTCCAGATCAATTTTTCCGGCCAGGGCTTTCAACTGCCCCACTGCCAATTCATATTCGCGTCTGAGCCTATTGCTCGCCCGTGCACCTTCGAGACTGTCAGGAGTGAAAAGAATCTCAGGCTCAAGAGGGACCCATCCAATTCCAGAAATGTAGGCGAGGGGCATTCCATGCCGCCGCCAAGGCAGAGCTATGTTCACCGTTTGTCCAGTTACCAGCTTGGGGTGCCGATAAATTGCTCCCGCAATCTTCAGCATTCCCTTCGATACCCTGCGTGTTTCGTGACTGCAGAACGCAGCGTCTATGCGCTCGACCGGAACGAGTAGTGGCCGCCATCCACGTGTCACGTGTTCGGCCAATAGCTGTGGAGACGTCTTGCCCGAAAACGGCCCGCTTCCGATCGGTGTGTTTTCAAATACACAAATTCTCTCATTTGCTTCTTTGATGAATTCAATAAAGGTCCCGGGGTAAGGCGCGGGCGGCCTGCCAAGATGGGCAGTTTTCTTGAGCATGCGGTTACTGCCGGTCCAGCCTTGCATCTGGGAAAAAACGAACCGATCAAGTGTCGCAAACCTACTCTCAACTGGTTTTGACGCAGCGGAATATGGTCGTGCGTTTATTATTGTTCGAGCTTCTTTATCCTGCAGTTGATCAAGCGCCGATCTGATCATGTTGAGGATAAAGAACTCTGATCCGTTGTCGCGGTATAGCTGCTGAGGAAAACCCCACATCGGATCACTGATCATGTCGACGAATACTGTTGCGACGTGCTCCTGGCGAATTGCTTCTGAAGTATTTAACAGGAAAAACCTGCGAAAAACCCGTTGGGTGCCCATGTCCATAAAAGCAATCATACGCGGCCACGCGACAGTCCCATCGGTTCGCGATACCGCACAATCCAATACCTTCACGTCCATTACGATCTGCTGCATAGGGAGAAAACTATCATTGGCGCGTCTTATCCGAGGGCGCTCATCGTCGTAGCTCTTGCGGTCGTGCGCCCTTATATCGACGATCCTGAAGTAGCGCGCCTCCCTAATCCTGCGCTGCGACAGCGTGAGCGCATCCTCTGGCAGCGATATACCGCTCTGGCGAAGGTGCCTTGCAAAAGCAGTCATGACCTCACGTCCTACTTGTCGCCACCCTGCCCGCTGTGCCTGGGAAGCCCAAGCCGCCCGGATAAGTTGATCTACCTTGGCTTGTAGCGCTGGGAGCAACGCGGGGTCGCAGTGCTCGTTAAGCAGGTATATTCGATCGAATGTGCGCGAAACCCATACACGCCCGCGACCTGCATTCCTTGGCTTAGCACGCGCCAACGAGCTTATGTTGCCGTCTGCAGCTTCAAAATTTGCTACCCACCGCTGCATTGTTCTGACCGATACGCCCCATTTCTTGTGCGCTCGTCTAAGTTCGACGCCACGTTCATAGCTGCGAGCGGCTGTTTCGATTACCTCTTGGACAACCCTCCATCTAAACTCTATGAGAGCGGACTGGGAAGCCGTTCGGTCATCGCAACTAACTGGTTTATAATTAGACTCCATGAAATCCGATTGCTCGGATTACCCGCAAACGCAAGTCAATTGCGACTTCTATTGACATACATTACGCAATGGGAATGTCGTTGGTTACCGCCAAAGTGTAAGACCCAGTCCAGCGGCGTCGAGTATCTTCATCCATACTTGTGTTGGGAACACGCAGTACTACATTCCGAAGAAGAGTGGATCCTCTGACGCCGGGCTTTAAGCAAATTTGGGAATTAGCGCATGAACCTCGAGAAATTTACCGACCGGGCCAAGGGTTTTCTGCAAAGCGCGCAGACCGTCGCTATCCGCATGAGCCATCAGCGGATCGGGCCAGAACATTTGCTCAAGGCTTTGCTTGAGGACGAGCAGGGCATGGCGTCAGGCCTTATTAAGGCAGCAGGCGGCGATGCGGCCACTGCCCTGCGCGAGACAGATGCGGCCTTGGCAAAGGTGCCCTCCGTGTCAGGTGGCGGCGCGCAGCAAACACCCGGGCTCGACAATGATGCCGTCCGCATACTGGATTCAGCAGAACAGGTCGCGCAAAAGGCGGGCGATAGCTATGTGACCGTTGAGCGTTTGCTGCTCGCGCTTGCATTGGCAAAGACGACATCGGCGGGCAAGGCATTAGCAGCAGCAGCGGTTACGGCCGAAAAGCTGAATACCGCGATAAACGAGCTGCGCGGCGGACGTTCCGCGGACACTGCGGGGGCAGAGGACCGTTATGATGCGCTCAAGAAATTTGCGCGGGACCTGACCGAAGTGGCGCGCGCGGGCAAGCTTGACCCCGTCATCGGCCGCGATGAGGAAATTCGCCGGACCATCCAGATTCTTGCACGCCGGACCAAAAACAACCCTGTCCTGATAGGTGAACCTGGCGTTGGCAAGACCGCTATTGCTGAAGGCCTAGCGCTGCGCATCGCCAATGGCGATGTACCCGACAGCCTGAAACACCGCAAATTGCTGTCGCTGGATATGGGCGCGCTTATTGCAGGCGCGAAATATCGTGGCGAATTTGAAGAGCGGTTGAAGGGCGTGCTTGATGAGGTCAAGCAGGCCGAAGGCGACATCATCCTGTTCATTGACGAAATGCATACGCTGGTCGGCGCTGGCAAAGGCGAAGGCGCAATGGATGCGGCGAACCTCATCAAACCAGCTTTGTCGCGCGGCGAGTTGCACTGCATTGGCGCAACCACGCTTGATGAATATCAAAAGCATGTCGAGAAAGACCCCGCGCTTCAGCGGCGTTTTCAGCCCATATTTGTAGGCGAGCCAACGGTTGAGGACACGATTTCGATCCTGCGCGGCTTGAAGGAAAAATACGAACTTCACCATGGCGTGCGCATTACCGATGGCGCTTTGGTCAGCGCAGCGACCTTGTCGCACCGTTACATTTCCGACCGTTTCTTGCCCGACAAGGCCATTGACCTGATGGATGAGGCTGCATCGCGCTTGCGGATGGAGGTTGAATCCAAGCCCGAAGAAATCGAGACGCTTGACCGGCGGATCATCCAGTTGAAGATCGAACGCGAAGCGCTTGGCAAAGAAAGTGACACGTCGTCGAAGGACCGCTTGGCCAATCTGGAGAGCGAACTGGCCAATCTTGAGCAGCAGTCGCTTGAGCTCACGCAACGCTGGCAGGCCGAAAAAGACAAGATTTCGGCCGAGGCCAAAATCAAGGAACAGCTTGACGGCGCGCGCATCGAATTGGAGCAGGCGCAACGCGCGGGCGATCTCGCCAAGGCAGGCGAGCTGCAATATGGCACGATACCGGGGCTTGAAAAGCAACTTGCAGAGGCCGAAGCTGCGGCTGGCAATGCCATGCTGCGCGAGGAAGTGACCGCGCAGGACATTGCAGGCGTGGTGAGCCGCTGGACAGGCATTCCCGTCGACAAGATGCTTGAGGGCGAACGCGACAAGCTGCTCAATATGGAACAGCTTATTGGCGCGCGTGTCATTGGTCAAAAGGACGCGGTCGAAGCGGTATCAAAAGCCGTCCGCCGGTCGCGTGCAGGACTTCAGGACCCCAATCGTCCGCTCGGATCGTTCCTTTTCCTTGGGCCAACGGGTGTCGGCAAGACTGAACTTACGAAGGCCCTGGCATCATTCCTGTTCGACGATGACAATGCGATGGTCCGGATCGATATGTCCGAATTCATGGAAAAACACAGCGTTTCCCGCCTCGTCGGAGCGCCTCCTGGCTATGTCGGCTATGAAGAAGGCGGCGTGCTGACGGAAGCTGTTCGCCGTCGGCCTTATCAGGTCGTCTTGTTCGACGAGGTCGAGAAAGCCCATTCCGACGTCTTCAACATCTTGCTGCAGGTGCTCGATGATGGTCGCCTAACCGATGGTCAGGGACGCACCGTGGACTTTTCCAACACGCTCATCATTTTGACATCGAACCTTGGCAGCCAATATCTCGCTGCGCTTGAGGACGGACAGGATGTAAAAGAGGTGGAGCCGCAAGTCATGGAAATCGTGCGCGGTCATTTCCGGCCTGAGTTCCTCAACCGGCTCGACGAGGTCATCCTGTTCCATCGTCTGGCTGCCGACCATATGGCGCCGATCGTCGATATTCAGATCCAGCGTGTGCAAAAACTGCTCAAGGACCGCAAGATCACGCTCGCATTGTCCGATGAGGCCAAGGCGTGGCTTGGGCGTGTGGGTTATGACCCAGTATATGGCGCACGCCCTCTCAAGCGCGCGATCCAGCGCTATGTTCAGGATCCGTTGGCCGACATGCTTCTGCGCGGTACAATTCCCGACGGCGCGACTGTGTCGGTTGCGGAAGGCGACGGGGCGTTGAATTTCACGGTGTAAAATTTAAGCCCCCTTGTCCGACATCGACCGCTCGGCTTAGCCCAGCGAAAATACTGGTCGACGCGACGATGTAATGTCACGCGCGTAACATATCCCAATTTTAGATTAATTCCCATTGCCGCAAGAACCGCCAGCGCAAACAGCGCCGCTTTCGACGATCGCGCGCGCTGTGCGGTTACCATTGGCCTGAATTTCCTTCCATTCGGCGATGGTTTTGCAAACCCTGCCCTTTTTCACGAGTGATCCAGTCACTTCTACCTTGCGGCACTTGATCACCTTATCTGGATCGGTGGATGCTGTCTTCACTGGCTTGGCCAGTTCGTTGCCAGCAAGAACCGGCGCAGCGGAAAGTGATGTGGTCAAAGCGAGAGCTAAAATAAATGCACGCATAGTCGGTTCCTTGTGAATCAAGTCCTTTAGGAGTGTATTACGTGAATATCACGGCGTGTGCACGCTCGCAACAGTTCCGCGACGTTGTTTGTCGAACAATATCAATGTTATCGCGCGGGATTAAGTCCTGTGCTGTCTGCGGCTGCAAAATATTGTATGATCAATTCCTGTTCGGCTAGCGTCAGATGCGGGTTCCAAACGTCAAATATTAGAACCGCACGAAGCTCATCGCTATCATTCCAGGCCTCATGTTCGATGGTGTCGTCAAAGGCAAAAGCCTCGCCTTCGCGCCATGCCCGCGTTTCCCCGCCTACCCTGAATCCGCACCCATCAGGGACGATCAAGGGCAGATGCACGATGGCGCGGGTGTTTGTGACGCCAGTATGTGGCGGTATTTTGGTTCGCGGCTTCAACAGCGAGAAAAACGCGCTCGGCGACCGGCCCGGAATATGCGCGGATGGCAATGCGGCCAACGCCGCAGCAGTTTTGGGGCAGCGTTCAAGCACTGGGATGTTTGGGTTCCCATATTCCCATAAAAAGCATGCGCCCCAGTCCAATGACTGATCAAGGCGGGACCAGACATTGTCGGGAAGCCCTTTTTCCATCCGGACATATGGGCGCAATGCCTCGCCCGGGTCTGCAAGCAGCGCTTCGAGCTCTTCGCGAATATCCGCTGTTGCCGCTTCGATCTGCGGCATCCAGTCGAAATGCCGCCTGTCAAAAAACTCGTCTGCCGGCAAAAACGGATAATATAATCCTTCGGTTTGATTATGATAAATGCGCCTGCGACCCATTGCCACATCAACGAAAGCAGCGCTGCGGCGTTGTTCTGTCTCGTCCATCTTGGCTTGGATCGCGGCAACACCGCTTTCGACTGCCTGTGCAATCCGCGACATTGCAAGATCCACAAAGGCCTGACCATTTTGCAACGCGCTGGTGATTTCGGGCGGCAAGTCGGCTGCTTGCGACGCCAGTTGTAACACACCCTGCCAGGCTGCTACGGCGTCTGCATCTTCTTGCCTGCGCTGATGCAATTCTGCTTTGCGCAGCCACGCCATGAAATCGCGACGGTCTGCGTCGATTGCAAGATCAAGCGCCAGCAGTTCGCCCGCATCATTTCCTTGCGCCCGGCGCGCTGTCGCCACGTTCCGCCACAGCGCACCGGCCCCTTTATCATATTGCGTCGCCGCCAGAAAAAGTCGCTCCGCTTCCGCAAAGCTTTGCGCGCGCAAGGCCAGCATCCCTTGACTGTTGAGCCGCGCAGCTTCGGCAGGTGGTGCATTTTGGTCCATGATAGCTATGCTTGCCATTTAGAGGGACAAACGGCAAGGTCTGCTGCAACATGGCAGAACAGCGTCTCGAAAATATATTGGCCTATGGTGAATGGCTTACGCATCGTTACGACGAAGGCGCGGACAGCTTTCAGCTGCGCCATCTGGATCGTGGTCAACATGACGCCGCAACCTTCATTACCGATGAATATCTGGGCGTAGAAGAACAGCCATTTGTCGTCAGCCGCAGGGACGCGATGGCCCGCGTTTCAAAAACAAATGATCTCCATTTCATTCTGCATTCGGCCTTTTGCGCGTCAACGATGCTTGCGCGCGGATTTAACCTTCCCGGAGTGTCGATGGGCTTGAAGGAGCCCGTATTGCTGAACGACATTGTCGGCTGGCGACGCCGGGGGGCAGCGCCAGCAGCGGTGGCAGAAAAGCTGGATCACTCCCTGCATATGCTCGCACGGCCGTTTGATGGTGATGATGCGGTGATACTGAAGCCATCGAACGTGTTTAACGCCCTTGCGCCACTTGCGTTGACCATGCGCCCTGCAAGCAAGGCGATCTTGCTCTATGCGCCGCTGCCTGTGTTTCTGGTTTCAGTAGCGCGAAAAGGATTATGGTGCCGCCTGTGGTGCCGCGAACTGCTTGAGGGGCTGATTACTGACGGAATTGTGAATCTAGGGTTTGAGCCAAGGGACTATTTCCGGCAATCCGACCTGCAGGTTGCGGCGGTTGGCTGGCTCGCGCAGCAACAGTTTTTTGCGCATATGGTCGCCAGATTTGGCCCAGATCGTATTGCCACACTTAACAGCGAGACTTTGACTATGAAACCGAAGGAGACGCTGACGGCGGCAGCAACGCATTTTGCGCTCGATGTCGCTCCAGATATGATCGCGCACCATCCCGCGTTTTCAACGCATAGCAAATTTGGTGGCAATTTCGATTCCAGCGACCGTGCGGCAGAACATAAGACAGCGGCTGAAGCTTATGGAGATGAAATTGAACAGATACTGGTCTGGGCAAAGGCTGTTGCCGGGGCGGCCGGCGTTCCGTCAAGGTTGCGTGCCCCGTTACTATAGTCAACACAAATCAAAATCTTTTCGACCGAGTGGTGCGAGATTGCGATTTGGTCTTTGGACACGCCACATTAATTAACGCCAGCGCCGAGCACTTGCATGATCGTTGGTGAACCTCATCGGGCCTCCCCTTGTGCAGCGAAACGTTGGACGGAGTCATCGACGTTGGGTCCTACTGTTCACGTTTAGGTTAAGTTGAAATCGCCCTTCGTCAAGAAACCTGAAGCTCAACGAAAAGGGGCGGGCATCGCTGCCCGCCCCAATCGATCCTTATTCTGCTAGCAAATCAGAAAGATAGCTTAGCCGACACAGCATAGCGACGACCCAGAGCATCGTAAGATGAAGGGAAAGTATTGCCGCTGTTGAATGTAGTCGACCCCGCATTGTTCCCTGTCAATGGCGGTGCCTTATCCAACAGATTCTGCACGGAGAAGGTGAACGTCATATTTTCGCTGGCTTTGAAGCGGGTTGAAAGATCAAAGTAATCATAAGCCTTGATCTTACCGAAGTTTACAGTGCGCCCGCCGACACCTGGGATACTCGCTCCAACGGTTCCGTTGAAAAATGCGCCAGAATCGATAACATCAAGCGGTTCCTGCTCCATCGAAGACATGTGGCGCCACAACAACGATACATCGATGCTTTCGAATGACAAAGTCGTCCGTTGCGACCACTGGAAATCAGGCTGCAACGATCCACAATTTGAGCTGAAGTACCCGGTACAATCACGATTAACCGAGTCCGGGTTAAAAACAAACGCATTGAACTTGGAATTAAATGTGTAGTTTCCGTTAAACGACAACGCCAATCCGATATTGTCTGTGAGATCGGTTTTGTAATTCACAATCAGGTCAATACCGTCAGTTTCGATCGAACCCGAATTCGACAGCGTCGATGGCAAACCAGTGAAGGTGTTGGCATCACCACTCAGCCCACCATCGGCCGGACTACGACGAATGCTCGTACAAGCAGGAGACGTCGAAGCGCCAGCTGGTGGATTGAACACACTGGATCCGAAGCAAGCAGCGATAACGTCACCCGGCGTGGGGGACGAGATCGCTCTTGTAACCTTAATGTTGTAGTAATCGATCGAGGCACTGAAGCCAGGCAGAGCAGCAGGTTGGAGAATTGCACCAATCGTGTAGCTGTCGGACTTTTCAGGCTTAATATTGACGTTACCGCCGCCAGTCGAGTTTACCTGTCCCGAATTAGGCTGCGGAATAGTGTTGATGTTGCCCAAGTTTGCACCTTGCGCCAAGCAGACGGCACGAAGTTCTCCGGTTGGACCAGTTGCCGGACGACCTGGAAGCACTGCACCAGCCGTATTCAACGTAGCGCAAGGATCAGTTCCGAGGTTGGTCAAGCCCGTATTAACCGGTGAAAACAGTTCACCAATGTTCGGAGCACGAACAGCACGCGCATAGTTACCACGGATAGCTAAGCCGTCGACTGGTTCCCACGTACCGCCGCCCTTAAAGGTCGTCGTGTTGAATGATGGATTACCTGGCGCGTCAACCGAGTACGACGAATAACGAACCCCGCCTTCGACTGTCAGGCTGTGGAAGAAAGGCTTTTCGCTGACCACCGGCACAACAAGCTCACCGAATGCTTCGTATACGTTGAACCCACCGACAATATTCGGTGTCGCACCGCCGGCACCGCCGAGATCACCGGATCGTGCAAGCGAGTCAGCCCCTTGACGTGCCGTGTACTTACGGAATTCACCACCAACTGCAAATGCAACTGGATCCTCAGAAAATGGGCTACTGAAGCCTGCGTCGCCGTTAATCGTTCCCTTGACCTGCGCAAGTGAAGTTTTCGTAAAGCTAGAGCTTTCTTGAACAAGGAACGGAATTGCTTGCGGCTGAATATTCCCGAAGACATTAGCAGGAACGCAACCATTTGAGGTATCAAAACAAACCGGTGCCGCAGCGGTTCCGCCTGCGCGAAGCGACTGACGGAAACGCGAGTTTAGGGTATAACCCTTGATGGTTGAAAGGTTTTCACTTTCACCATATGCGCCGTTAACGTCCCAATCTATTGAGTCGGTAATAGCTCCGCGAGCGCCTATCCGGTAATCGAAAATTGTCGTTACATACTCGGAAATACGGGGACCGGCCTCGATGGCTCGGCGTGCAAAAGTCGATTGCGGGTTGGGGTTGTAGCCCTCACCAGCTTCGATTCTGCCATTTCCGTTAACGTCAAATGGTACGAAGCCACCCAGACCAATTTCACGATAGGCTGCGTCACCAGGACGAAGCGTTCCGCTAGCTGCTGCCGCGCATTCCGCAGGGGTAAAACGAGGTGTGTATACTGTCGCACTCGGGTTTACGTCGAACGCACAGAATTGGTTGCGCGCTGCGGCTGGCAAGAACGGGTTGTTGAGTGGAATGTTAACGCCGAGGCTGAACGCGCCAGAAGGTGCGATGATCGTACTAACGGTATTTTTAGAAAACAGGCCCCTCGTATAGACTTCGACCGCGTCGCTCACTTCATAGCGCGCCTGGCCAAACATATTGAACCGCTCGAATGGAACCTGGAAGACGTTATATGGGTTGAAGTTAAAGGTGGCAAACGTAGGAACAAGTTGCCCAGCGTCATTGAGTTGGTTTGTTCCACCATTAGCCGTACCGCTTACTAGACGGCCTCCACTAAACCGCGAAGGGAAAGACGTACCCGAACCAATCGCCGTGCCGCTGAAAGTATCAATGGTTGTCAACGAAACATCACGAGCGCCCTGATAGACTGGGTCAGCCTGCTGATACCCTACGCCAAAAACAGCGTTACCGCGTCCATCATCAAAATTCGCACCGATGGTCAAATCGACGCGAGCGACGTTACCGTCGCCCTGTTCGGTGATCTGCTCGGAAGCCAACAAATCCATGCCCGCAAAGTCGCCCTTGAGGATGAAGTTTACAACACCGCCAACAGCGTCAGCACCATAAGTTGTAGATGCACCGCCAGTAAGAACGTCAACGCGCTCAACGAGGGCGAGCGGTACGTTGTTAAGATCGACCTGCCCGCCGAAGCCAGCTGGCACGATGCGATTGCCGTCGAGCAAAACGATGTTGCGGTTCGATCCGAGGCCGCGCAAGTTAACAAACGACGCGCCTCCGTTGCCGTTATTTACAGCAGAACCAATCGAAGGGACAACACCCGGAATTTCACGCAGAACTTCTTCAGCAAGATTGGACTGCAATAGTTCAATTTCTTCCGAAGACGTCACATTGACGGGCGATGATCGCTCGAGGTTCGGATTTTGAATGAGCGAACCAGTGACGACGATTTCGCTCGCTGGCGCCTCTTCTTCGGCTGCCGCATCCTGAGCGAATGAAGGCGTCGAAATCAACGCCAGACCCAGTGCAAGCGGTGCCGCTGCATATTTTAAATTGCTGATACGTGTGTTTTTCACGGTATAGCCCCTATAATATCGCCCCATTTCAACGGCTTCCCGCGTCCTGATGGCTGTTCAACTCCCCAGCTTCCCCATCAATGCAGCACGTGACAATTACACGTGGAGCACGATGGAATCCTTCCGGGTTGTTTGCGCTTTGGCTGAGATGCTTGGTTTGCGCAACAAATTGGGCCCGCATTTCAAATATATTTCAGGTCTGTTACCATTATGCCACACATCGTCCAAGGCCGCTCCTGACCATTTCTGCCTGTCTCTTTGCCCTCGCAAAAATCGTTCATGACAGCGACAGCGTGGTTCGTTAAAGGAACGACAACTGGTTTACAGAGGCAATCACTTCATGTCCCTTCGCATATTATTTTCCAAATTAAGTTTGCTTCTGCTTGCGATCTTTGCGGCGGCACTGGCCCCGGCCATGGCCCAGACATCAACGCCAGCACCCGCGCCAGTAGCGCCTGATCCGGAAAACATGCTTGTGCTCGATTTGTCGACCGGGGGGCGCGTGACTATTCAGATGTTCCCCGCTGTCGCGCCTGCGCATGTCGAGCGCATCAAGCTGCTGACTCGGCAGGGATTTTATAATGGGGTGGTTTTTCACCGCGTGATCGATGGCTTCATGGCGCAAACTGGCGATCCCAAGGGCACCGGATTAGGGGGATCGGAACTTCCGGACCTGAAGGCAGAATTTAACAACACGCCGCATTTGCGTGGCACGGTGTCGATGGCAAGAACCAACGAACCAGATACGGCGAACAGCCAGTTTTTCATCTGTTTCCAGCCGCGTTTCAGTCTCGATAAAAAATACACTGTGTTTGGGCGCGTGACATCTGGCATGCAGTTTGTGGACGCAATTGAACGCGGCGAGCCGCCGGTGAATCCAAGCAAGGTGGTTCAGGCGTCGATCGCTGCCGACAACGTAGCGCCGCCCGCTTTTGCTGCGCCGGCCGCTCCCACCGAGGCACCGATCACCGTGGGCCAACTCAACGGTAACTGACCGGACCAATAAGCTTTCATGCGCGTAGACCTTTTTGATTTCGAGCTTCCGCCCGAGCGGATTGCCCTGCGTCCGGTCGTGCCGCGCGACGCAGCGCGCATGTTATGTGTTGGCGCTGGTGCGACCATGTCCGACCGTTCGGTGCGTGATCTGCCGCAGATGTTGCGCAAGGGCGATTGCCTGATCTTCAATGACACGCGCGTCATTCCGGCGCAGCTTCAGGGCCAGCGCGGTAATGCATCTATTGGCGCTACGTTGCATAAGCGGATTGATTTGCGCCGGTGGCAGGCGTTCATCCGGAATGCCAAACGGCTGCGCATCGGGGACAGCATCGATTTCGGCAAGGATGTGCACGCAATTGCCGAAGAGCGACACGAAGACGGAAGTTTCACGCTCGCTTTCGCCGGAGACGAACCGGTCGAATTGTTGCTCGAACGCGCAGGAACTATGCCCCTTCCGCCTTATATCGCCGGGAAGCGCCCAACCGATGCGCGTGACCACGAAGATTACCAGACGATGTTCGCGCAAAAGGACGGCGCGGTTGCTGCACCCACAGCATCCCTGCATTTTACCCCTGAGCTTATGGAAGCTGTCCACGCAGCAGGGATCGAAACTGCGACATTAACGCTGCATGTTGGCGCAGGCACCTTCCTGCCCGTCAAGGCCGATGACACCGACGCGCACAAGATGCACAGCGAATGGGGCACTATCGACGCCGCAACCGCCAATCGCCTCAACCGCATCCGCGAAGCTGGTGGTCGTCTGATCGCGGTCGGCACAACATCGCTTCGCCTCGTAGAAAGCGCGGCAGACGAAAACGGCACCGTGCAAGCGTTTGAAGGCGACACCGATATCTTCATCACGCCTGGCTATCGTTTCAAGGCGATTGGCGGTCTGATGACGAATTTCCATCTCCCCAAATCGACGTTGTTCATGCTGGTAAGCGCACTCATGGGACGCGAGACGATGCAGGCGGCTTATGCTTATGCGATTGCGCAAGAATATCGTTTTTACAGCTATGGCGACAGCAGTCTTTTGTTACCTTCACCGAACGCATAGCGCTTGACGCACAGGAAAAAGCAGCGATAACAAAGCAGTATTCATTTTTTGGTGGAGGCGGAATTGGGACGAATGCTGCTTGGTGGTTTTGCCATTTTGGGGGCAATGGCATTTGCCGCAGTTCCTTCGTTGGCTCAGGATCAGGCCATTTCCGTCAAAGGACAGGCCCAAAGCAAGTGGAAAGAGGCGGAAAGCGACCACTTCAAAATTTATAGCGACGGCGACGAAAAATCCCTCGCGCGTTTGTCAGGCCGATTGGAAGCGATCCATTATCTTTTGATGATCGCCACAAATATGCGCGAACCCGACGACGCAAACATCGTCAAGGTGAAGGTGTATTCGGTCGCAAATGTGGCGGATGTCCAGCGTCTCCTTGGCGACCCGACTGCCAATGCCGCTGGATATTACGACCCCCAACTTGCCGGCCCCATTTCAGTTATCCCGCGCGATGCGGGAAACAGCGGAACATTTTCGGGAGAGCTTGTGCTCTTTCACGAATATGCGCACCACTTCATGTTGCAATATCAACCAGCCGCCTATCCCGCCTGGTATGTAGAAGGTTTTGCTGAACTTGTTTCGACGGCCTCGTTTGAACGGAACGGCGCAATTACTTATGGGAAGCCCGCGCGCCACCGCGAAGGCGAATTACGTTACACGCGCCGCTATCCGGCCGCCAAAATGGTCGACGGGCGCTACCTTGACGAAAGCCGCGATGCCGAAAATTGGGATTATGGCGATGCGTGGGCGGTTACCCATTATCTCACATTCTCCGAAAAGCGCAGAGGGCAGCTCAAAACCTATCTTAACGCGATCAATGCGGGTCAAAGCTTTGCGGATGCGGCGAAGGTGTTTGGCGATGTCAATGACCTGACCCGTGAAGTCGGTATCTATATCGATAGCGGCAGCTACCCTTACAAGACACCGCCCTTACCCGCTGAAGTGATGAAAGCTCCAGTCATTCGGCCCATAAGCTTGGCAGAAGCGGACTTTATCGACGACCGTATCACTATGGAACGGCTCGCGCGGATTTGGACCAAGGAAGAATATGAAGCATGGACCAAGGTCCGCGCCGAAACCAAATATCCTGTCAAAAAGGATTTCGAGACCTACGCTGCCGAAAAAACCGCCAGCCGCGACAAATGGATGCAGAAACTCCGCGCCAAGACTGCAGTATATGCAAACGACCCGCAAGTGTGGACGGTGCAAGCCCATGCCGAATGCATGGCGAAGGATTTCGCGGCCTGCCAGCAAAGCAGCGACAGGGCACTAATGTTGCAGCCGGACAATTGGGAGGCAATGTTGCGTAAGGGGCAGGCATTGCTCGGGTTGGCGCAGGCTGCCCCGGACTCAAGCCAGCAGGCGGCATTTAAGGACGCACGGGCATGGCTGTTAAAAGCAAACGCCGCAAACCCGCCAGCGCATGAGCCGCTATATTTTTATCATCAAAGCTTTGGTGCCGAGGGCAAAAAAGCACCTGAGGTTGCGGTAGCGGGCTTGGCTCAGGACGTAAAAACCATTCCGCAGATTGACGGCCCTCGGTTAACGCTTGGTGGCAAGTTGATGGCACGCAACCGTTTCGCCGAAGCGCGCCGCACATTGCGACCACTCGCCTATTCGCCGCATGAATCGGTCGAACAAAAACGCGCACAGGCGCTGCTGAAGCTTATCGATGCAGAGGAAGCCAAAAGGACGGCCAATGGCTCCCCCGCGAGCTAAAGCGCCACACACCCCGTTATAAGCTTGTGGCGGTATTATAAGCTTGTGGCAGTGCTTGCGGCCTACCTTGTCCGCACACTCAATGCCCCTTAAGTTCGTCACCCGTCAGGCGGACGATGTGCAGCACATTGGTGGAACCCGGCGTCCCGAAAGGCACACCCGCCATGATGATGATCCGTCCGCCAGCGACGCCCAGATGATAGCGCAGCGCCATACGCTTGCCCTTGGCGACCATTTCCTCGAACGAGCCGATGTCCTTGGTGCGCACGGCAAAGGCCCCCCACAATAGGCCAAGACGGCGCGCGGTTGATTGGCTTGCCGTAAGCACGAGAAGCGGCACAGAAGGTCGCTCGCGCGAAATGCGGCGCGCCGTCGACCCCGATGATGTGAAGCAGACGATAGCACTGGTTTCGACCGTGTCCGCAATCCGGCCGCTTGCCTCGGCGAGTGCGTCGGCGGTCGTTGAATCCGCTGGGGTCTCGGTGAAATGGATGCGCTTGAAGAAGTCGGGGTCGCTTTCCACTTCCTGCGCGATGCGGTCCATGATCGACACCGCTTCGATGGGCCAGGCACCCGCGGCAGTCTCTGCCGAAAGCATGACCGCGTCAGCGCCATCGTAAATCGCGGTCGCGACGTCCGATACCTCGGCGCGCGTCGGCGACGGCGAGACGATCATCGATTCGAGCATTTGCGTGGCGACGACAACCGGCTTGCCCATCCGCCGGGCGGTCGACACGATCTTCTTTTGCAATGGCGGGACCTGCTCGGGCGGCAACTCAACGCCCAAGTCACCGCGTGCCACCATGACGCCGTCGGCAAGCTCGAGAATTTCCTCGAGCCGTCCAATTGCGGCCGGCTTTTCGATCTTGGCAAGCAATGCGGCCTTATTGCCGATCAGCTTCTTGCCTTCGGCCACGTCCTCGGGCCGCTGGACAAAGGACATCGCAATCCAGTCCACCCCTTGTTCAAGCGCGAAGGCGAGGTCCGAACGGTCCTTGTCGGTCAGCGCGGCAATCGGCAC
>NZ_JBKJMB010000092.1:0-4100 GCF_046596595.1 Sphingorhabdus sp. | reverse complement strand
GACCAAGTCACCGCGCATCAGGCCGAACCAATTCATATATGCCGCAACCTTATCATCGGCATCGACCGCGGCGACCGAGTCCTCGAGATCGATGATGGTCGTCAGTGCCGATTCCAGGATGACGTCAGCGACGTGCAGATCATCGGTTGCGCCAACGGGGTGGTTCGGGTTTACCTGAACTTCGACGTGCACGCCGTGATGCTTGAACACATAGCGGGTGGATGCTCCGTCTTGCGCCTTGGCGACAAAATAGGGGCACGCGCCGCCGGACAAAGCTGCCTGCCAACCGGGGATGGCGGTGTCGAGGAAGTCGCGCGCATAAGCAACAACCGCTTCGCCGCGGTCGGTATCATAGCCGCCGGGCCGTGCGGCTGGCGCGGACAGAACATCGGTGCCGTACAGAGCATCATACAGGCTGCCCCAACGTGCATTCGCGGCGTTCAGGACGAACCGGTCGTTAAGGCTTGGCACAACAAGCTGCGGCCCGGCCATTGTCGCGATTTCCGCATCGACATTTTGCGTGCCGATACTGAAGGCTTCGGGTTCAGGAACAAGGTAGCCGATCTCCCGCAGAAACGCCTGATAGGCTTGCATGTCGTTAATCGGACCGGGATGCGCGCGGTGCCAATCGTCGAGCTTGGCCTGGATGTCGTCGCGCACGGCGAGCAGTGTCCGGTTGAGGGGGGCAAACCTAGCGAGCACATCGGCGAGGCCCTGCCATAAATGATCCGCAGCTATGCCAGTGCCCAATAAAGCACGGCTTTCAGTAAATTCTACAAGCTGCGCGGCAACACGAAGCCCGGCGCGGGTCACATAATCGGTCATGAATTGGCTCCAGTAATAAACGGTGCCCTGGGGAGAGTTTTATTGTTGCGCTCCCCCTAACGCGAGTTGGCGGTCGACAAAAGGAAAAACGGTACTGGTATTTAAAAGGCAGACACGGCAAAGATTGCTTATGATATTGAACAAGCATCTGGTGGAAAAACCATGGGGTCGGACGGACGTTCCCGCCGCATTTGGAGCGGTTGACGCGCGGCAGATTGGTGAAGTCTGGTATGAAGCGCAGGATCAATCCGTATTGCCGCTGCTGGTAAAATGGCTTTTTACGTCTGAAAAGCTGTCGATTCAGGTGCATCCCAATGACGCGCAGGCGCAGCAACGAGGGTTGCCATCCGGCAAGGAAGAATGCTGGTTTGTCGTGCATGCTGAACCCGGAGCGACGCTGGGTATCGGCACAAAACGGCAGTTAAGCGCAGACGAGCTTCGGCAGGCGTCTTTATCAGGCGAAATCGAATCGCTGATGGATTGGAAGCCAGTGTCGGCTGGCGATTATTACTACATTTCCACTGGCACCGTGCACGCCATTGGCGCAGGCGTGACGTTAGTTGAAGTGCAGCAATATGCGGACGTGACCTATCGCCTGTTCGATTATGGACGACCCCGCGAATTGCATTTGGACGATGGGGTCGCGGTATCGGTCGCCGCGCCGTATAACGACACGCGATCAGGCAAAGCCTCGGGCGGGCATAAGCTTGTTGATGGTCCGCATTTTCAACTCTGGTATATCAACGCGGCAGAACAATTGGCTGGATTGAACGTAACAGGGCCATCATTTGTCATTCCGCTTGCTGGCGAAATCATGTTGGGTGGGAAAAAGGGCGTTGTTGGTGACTGCCTTGTAACGAATGCACTCAATATGCTGGAAATGCCGGACAACAGCGTATTGTTGGTCGCTTGCCCATTGTCAAAAGGTCAGTGAATGCAGCATCATTGCGCTTCCATGTTTACGTAGAAGGCTTGCAAAGGATTGTAACTTCGCCTAGCTGATGTGCCATGGACCAGACGATAAACCTCGCCGCGTAAACGAGTCTCCGGGATAATATCATTTAATGGAAACAAGGTTGATTGTTGCCTTTGCGCTGTGCGCGGTGTTGGCACTAATATTGATTTTTGCGATTGGACGCTATGTTCGAAAGCGGCGGCAGTTTAAGATCCGGCAAATGGGTCGCGGCAAAAACACGACTGAGGGCGGTCCGTCGTCGCCCGACTGATATCGCTGCTTGCATCTTGTACTTCAGGCATTTAACGGCGAACCAGTCATCTGGGGAGTAGCCAGCCGTTCCAAGCGAACGGGACATGCATCAACATATTTGGCCGAGAGGTCATGGTGCATGTGGGACCGCAAGATCGGAAACGATCGTTGCGGTTCAAGGCGAGACCAATGGCATCGGCAATCCGTTCCGGTCGGGCGGGGTAGCCGGTGGCATTGCGTCGAAAAACTGCCTGACCCCGGATTGCCTCATGGAAATCTTTTTTGCGTCCACCGTGCTCGTGGCGATTGCTGAAATCGGAGACAAGACGATGTTGCTTGCGATATTGCTCGCGACCCGATTCAAAAAACCGCTGCCCGTCATTGCCGGCATTTTTGCCGCCACGATAGCCAATCATGCGCTTGCCGCATGGGCGGGCAGTGCGCTTGCCGGGATATTTACCAGCGACACGTTCCGTTATGCCGTGGCGGTTGGGTTTGTCCTGATGGCAGCATGGACGCTCGTTCCGGACAAGGTCGATGAGAACGTCAAAGTCGCGTCGCAGCGCGGCGCGTTTCTTGCCACTGCCATCGCCTTTTTCTTCGTCGAAATGGGCGACAAGACTCAGGTCGCGACAATCGCGCTCGGTGCGCAATATCACGCCATCTGGACCGTTGCGGCGGGTACAACCTTGGGCATGATGATCGCCAATGTACCGGCGGTCTATCTTGGCGAGCAGTTGGTGGCGAAAATATCGCTGCGAACGGTGCATGTCATTGCGGCGGGCATGTTTTTGGCCTTAGGCCTTTGGCAGCTGTGGGAGTTGTCGAACCCCGCCTAAGCTGTTAGGCGCGCGGACTTACAAAACCGCTTCGGAAAAAAAGTGTTATGACCAAAGACAGCATTAAAAAAGTCGTCCTTGCCTATTCAGGCGGGCTCGACACGAGCGTCATCCTGAAATGGTTGCAGGTTGAATATGGCTGCGAAGTGGTGACCTTTACCGCCGATTTGGGTCAGGGCGAGGAATTGGGTCCTGCGCGCGAAAAAGCGGTTTTGATGGGCGTGCCAGATCACCATATTTACATCGACGACCTGCGCGAGGAATTT
Source organism: Sphingorhabdus sp. (assembly GCF_046596595.1). Classification (GTDB taxonomy): domain Bacteria; phylum Pseudomonadota; class Alphaproteobacteria; order Sphingomonadales; family Sphingomonadaceae; genus Sphingorhabdus_B. The sequence continues at coordinate 963 of NZ_JBKJMB010000092.1, read as the reverse complement.
GTTCGCGATTTTGTGTTTCCAATGATGCGCGCGAACGCTCGTTATGAGGGCGATTATCTTCTGGGCACGTCGATTGCACGACCGCTGATTTCAAAGCGGCTCATCGAGATTGCAGCGGAAACCGGCGCTGACGCGATTGCGCATGGCGCGACGGGCAAGGGCAATGATCAGGTCCGGTTTGAGCTGTCGGCTTATGCGTTGAACCCTGATATCAAGGTCATTGCGCCGTGGCGCGAATGGGACCTGACGAGCCGCACGCGACTTATTGAATGGGCCGAGCAACACCAGATTCCTGTGCCAAAAGACAAGCGCGGCGAAAGCCCGTTTTCCACCGATGCAAATTTGCTGCACACTTCATCCGAGGGCAAGGTGCTTGAGGACCCGTGGGATGAAACCCCCGATTATGTTTATTCGCGGACGGTTAACCCCGAAGATGCGCCGGAAACGCCCGAATATATCACTGTCGATTTTGAAAAAGGGGATGGCGTTGCGCTGAACGGGGAAGCGATGTCGCCAGCGACCTTGCTGGCCGCGCTGAACGATTTCGGGCGCAGACATGGCATCGGCCGGCTTGATCTGGTCGAGAACCGTTTTGTCGGCATGAAATCGCGCGGCATGTACGAAACGCCGGGCGGCGAGATTTACGCGCGCGCACATCGTGGTATTGAAAGCATTACGCTGGACAGAGGCGCGGCGCATCTCAAAGACGAACTCATGCCCAAATATGCCGAGCTGATTTACAATGGTTTCTGGTTCTCTCCCGAGCGTGAAATGTTGCAGGCCGCCATCGACCACAGCCAGGAGCATGTGTCGGGTACAGTACGTCTGAAGCTGTACAAGGGCATGGCAAGCGTCGTTGGCCGTAAGTCGCCGAACAGCCTGTACAGCGAAAAGGTTGTTACGTTTGAGGACGACGCGGGCGCTTATGACCAGAAGGACGCTGCGGGATTCATCAAGCTGAAC
>NZ_JBKJMB010000014.1:0-26312 GCF_046596595.1 Sphingorhabdus sp. | reverse complement strand
TGCTAACGCAGCGCGCGTCATCAATTCCCGGTAACGGTGGGTAACGAGCACCACGGGCACGATGAACCCCAACCAAATAACCACGGCGCTTCCGATGGCCATCGTCCAACCATCGGCCTCGGGTGGTGCCAAAATTAACGCTCCTGCCAAAATTGACGCAAACCAAGCTTCCGCAATACATGCCAACGGCAGTAAGATAGTCCATTTCCCAAAGCCAAAGGATGATGGCGTCCCGGTGGCGCGATTTAACAAGAGATAATATGCCGCGCCAAATGCAAGGCTGGCCAGCGTAGCAGCAACGATCGAAAAAGCATTAACAACAATGTAAATCATCTCCGCTCCTTCATTTGAAAATCAGCGAAACTCCGAGATACCTTATGAAATGTCGCAGAGGCGAGCTAAAGCGGAGACTGCGCGGGTTAATGATCGGCAAGAGCCATTTTGAAATTCAACCATATCGCAACGAAATTGCAATTCCAGACCCCAAGCTTAAATCTGTGTAGCCGTCCCAGCGACAGCATAAAGGGTCACTAAAATTCCCGCTATCAGCCCGCCTGGGCGATAGCTACCCGTCCGCTGCCACGTGAAGATCGCGATGATCGCTACTGCTATTAGCACCGGCACAAATTGAATTGCGATGACGGTGCTAAGCGGATCGAAAGCGGTGATAAGCGAACCGGTCATGAATAACACACCGTAGATGATACCCAGCATCACAATGAACCCAGTCGTGAGTGTCATAATAGCAGCACCATAACGCCGTCCGGCCGTGTCGCTCCCGACCGTCGCACGGGTCAGCGATCTGGTCGTTACCAGAAAGGCGAAAGTGAGCGGCACGACGTAGATCGCGGCAATCGCCCACTGGCGAACGCTGGGAAGCTTTACTGCGACTACCCAAAGACGAAAGTCTGTATGGAATAATTGATCGACCAGCCAAAGTGCGGCGTACCCTGCCGCCACTGTTGCCACAGCCAACAGGATTGATTTGCCCCAGCCTGTTTGAATCGTGCCGGGAGAACGTGGCAAAAACCGGCCTATCAACAGGCTCAAACCAGCGCTGACCACAGCCCAAAGTGTAATTTGCGACGTGACCGCCTGCGGAAGCCACCGCGAAGCGGGTAGAAGAAGATAGGCTGCAATAAAGGTTGGAAAAAAGAGCAGGGCCGGCAGCGCGGTGCTTAATGCAAACCCCTTCCACCACGCAGCGTCGCGATATGCGGTCACTGGCATTGTTGCGTGACGCATCGAAACGAACAGTGGCAATCGGGCAAGCGCATCAAATGTGCCGAGCATGATCATGACGAAACCGACAAGGCCAATCCCCGTGCCAACTTCCTTCCAATACCATATTTGATCTCTTGCCGGTCTGGGATTGCCCCCGATAAGGGTAGCGGCGAACCATTCGATCGCGTTTCCAATAGCGACCGTAGACGCATGATCACCCGGATGGGTCGTAGCAGGCTGATAGAGTTTTCGGGCTGTCCCGGCCTCGATGGCGCCGTACAGACGATTTTCCACAACCGGAGCCTCAGTACCAAACACTGCCTGCAGCTTGCCGCTCTTCGCCACATCGTTCGCGCGGGGTACCCCCCACATCAAATTAGAAAATTCGTCGTATCGGCTGAAAACGACTGCCAGATTGCGTGGCCAATTCGGCGATCCTTCCTGAGCAAAAGGAGCGCCTGTCGAGGACCCTTCCAAGACCATAGACGAATAACCTGTGGGCATTGCAGCCGCAGCCGCAAGTACTGTCCACCCGCCCATGCTGTGCCCTTCCAGACCAATCTGACGGGTATCGACCATCGGTAAGGATCGCAAATATCTCAAGCCATCCGGTCCGCCAAACCCGTTTGAGAATGCGGGCCCCCCGCTATAGCCGTGCCCGGTCTGATCAAGTGACAAAACAACGTAGCCCCTGCGGGCAAATTCAATAGCAAAACCGTCCTGCGTCTCGCGCGAGTTTATGTAGCCGTGGACGGCAAGAATACCGGGTGCCGGTGTCGCGGATGTGGCATTTTTCGGGACGTACAACAATGCGCTCATGACTTTGCCATCTGTGCCGTTAAACCGCACATCCCTTACAACTGTGCCATCAGCCGTGCGAATGCTCTGCGCGAGAAATGCCCCTGCGAGAACCAGAGCCAATCCAGCCAAAACCAGCCACCAGCGCGGTTTTGTAATTATGCGGCTATCGATGTCTTGTACTATGACTGGCAATCGCAATCCCCCCACTGCTTTTTCGCTTCCCACAAGCGTAAGCCAGTAACTTTTACGTTACAACTATTGGCATAGCAATCGCATGAACCAATGCATCGCAAATATTGCTGGGGCACCGCAAAGCAGAGAGCACGATAGGCTACCTCGCAATAGACAACGACGATGTTCTCACCTTAGCTGAACGCAAGGAAATATTATTGGCGGGCCCTTCGCGCACTTCGAGGGGCACCTCCGCCAAGCAAACAGCATGGCTGAAATTGGCCGGGAGAAGACAGTCCGAATTTTGCCTTCGCGCTGAATTTCATCCGCGCCGTTTAACGCTTCATCGGCTTCTTCGCGAACTCTGTCTTCAATTTCTTGACTGCCAGCATATTGGCATCTTTCGCTCCACGGACGACCTTGGCCATCCCGAAAAATTCGTGCGTTACGCCCATATAGGTTTTTTGCTCAACCTTCACGCCCGCTTCTTTTAGCGCGGCCGTTAAAGTATCGCCGTCAGAGCGAAGTGGGTCAATTTGCGCATTGATGATCGTCACAGGCGGCAACCCGCGAAGGTTGGCAGCAACAAGATTAAGTCGGGTATCTTTCGCATCGGCCATGCTATTTTGATAATAATGCCCGAACCAATTGAGCATGGCCCCGTTGAGCGGTTTGGCATTGGCCGAATCCATCCGCGAGGGAAGCGTGCTGCCTGTATTAGCGATCGGATATACGGCAAGCACATGGCGCGGCATGGTAAGCATGTTGTCACGCGCAAAGATTGTAGTGGCAACAGCAAGATTGCCGCCTGCGCTTTCACCGGCAATGGCAATCTTCGTCGGATCGCCGCCCCATGATGCTGCATTCGCGAGTGTCCACCTGTAGGCAGCTGCGGCATCGTCATGTTGCGCGGGGAATTTAAATTCTGGTGCTGGTCGATATTCGACCGACACTACAATCGCATTAAGCTCTTTGGCGAGCATGCGCGGTGCCGCGTCATATGTGTCAACCGTCGCAATTACCCACCCACCGCCGTGATAGTATACAATAACGGGCATTGCCCTGTTTCCTATTGGCTTGCCCGGCTTGTAAATTCGCGCGAATTGTCGGCGGTGCGAACCATAAGGTATATCCTGCGTTATAACTGATGCATCGGGCGTCGCTGACATGCCCTGCATGCGCATCGCGGCTTTAGCCCCATCAGCGGCTGATGGCTGGAGCCGCGCCTGCGCAGCGGTCAGCGTTTCGATCGGTTTGCCGCCAAGTCCAGCAAGCGCATCCAAAACCTTTTGCATGTCCGGTGTCGGTTTGGCGGGCGCTGTCGCAACCGCCGCAGGCAGCGTCGGAGGAGGGGCATCAGTATTCCGCGCAGACTGCGCCGTAGCTAAATTTGACGTGGTAAGCATCGCGAGCGCAACCAAGGCCGCCAAAGGAGTGCGTGAAGATATACGGTTCATATGATTTGTTCCTGTGTGCACCCCTACGCTTGCATAACAGGTACCGAGAGCAGACGTTCCGTGGCGCCCGTATTTATGAGTTTTGCGGCCACCCGAACTACAGTTTCAAGGACGGAGCAAACTCCACCGGAGCGACCGGACTTCGGTACGAACCGAAACAGCAACAAATGGGTCGGGAGCGGAATTTCTGCTTGCGTGCGTGGATCGATGCGTAGCTGCTGTTTATTACTCGCTGAATCTGGATTGCTAGTAACGTTCTAACAGGCGGCAGGCCGGATATGCCCCCGGCCTGCCAAGTTTGGGGTAAACACCCGGCGAGTTTAGCGCTCTTTGGTGTTATTGGCTTCGCGTGAGCGGTTGCCGCCAGACTTCTGGGCTGAAGGCGTGCTGCTTTCCGATTGTGCGCCGGTGGCCGGTGCCGCCTCCTGCTGCTTTGCGGCTGACGTCAGCTGGCCCTTGGTCATGCCTGTCACCAAGGCTTCGCCCGAACCCGAAAAGTTCGCGGCCGGCAGGGTGGCGGCACGGTTGCCGGCTTCGACTGTTACCGCCTGAACTATCCCCTGCTTGGTCTGCTTGACCGACTGGACATAGCCGATTGTACGTCCACGTGCGTCTTCGATGGGCATGCCAGGTTCAATCGCGAACATGCCTGCACTATTGGCGGCTGCCGATCCGGAGGCGGCCAGCTGGCCGAGGCTGCCTGATGCCATTCCATTGCCCATGCCGCTTGCGTCGCCGGTTATTGCGCCTGCACCCGATGCGCTACCGACCGCATTGCCAGCGGTAGAACGCGCGGTTGCAGCGGTTGAGCCGGCCGTGCCGCGTAAAGTATCGACTGTGCCGCGCGCCTGACCGACGCCATCTTGCGCGGTAGTGCGGAGGGCATCTGTACCGATCAGTTGCGCGTCAACGCTGCCGCTTTTCGACGCATTGGCCGAACCGCTGCTTGCGCCATTGACGCTGCGGTCAAGAACAGAGGTGCCGCCGGTTACGGAACCGTTGCTGCTGCCTTGGGCTTGCCCGTTGCCTTGAACGCGTCCTGACTTGCGGTCGACCTGCTTTTCGCCTCTGAGCGAGCCGGTACTGTTGCCGGTAACGCTGCCGGCGGTGCGGGTGATCGGGCCAGTCATGTCGCCGCCCAGACCGCCGCCGAGGCCACCCGTCAATCCGCCACCACCACTGCCGCCAAGTAATTGAGCAGACGCGGGAGTCGAGATGGCGATTGCCAGCGCAATCGCCGGAATGATCGAATGATTGAAAGTAAGTTTCATGTTCGTTCTCCTTCTTTGCAATGGCATTATTGCCTGCATGTGCGAACAACGATGGGGGTGCGAAATTTCATCCTTAGAATAAGCCTATTATTTTTTGTGCCTTACAAAAGGACAGATTATCGTCCGCATTTCCCGCAGACCAAGCCGTGTCCATAGAGTGGGTCATGCCCCTTTTTGCCGAGATCAATAGCTTCAGCCATGAGCTTGCGAACAGCGGGTTCGACGGCATTGTTTGATTGGCGGGGGTACAAAGTGGAAAGGCGAGCGGCGACAAGGGGGGCGGCGAAGCTCGTGCCGCGTACCCGGGCCTTTTTCGTTGCGTCTGTCGCGCTGAATATATCTGCGCCCGGTGCAGCGAAATCGGTGTGTACGGCGCGCCCTGCTTCGGGGAGCACGCGATTTCGTTCATCTACGCCGGTGACAGCAAGCACCCCTGGATAGGATGCAGGGTAGGCTGGCGGGGAGGCAGGGCCGTCATTTCCGACCGCAGCAACAATGATGACGCCTTTGCGCTGTGCCGCTGCGACTGCGGTTTTCAGGAGGGCATTGTGCGGGCCGATGAGACTAATCGTCACGACCGAAACGCCGCGACCAGCAAGCCAGCCAAGCGCGCGGGCGATGGCAGCAGCGTTGCCACCCGCCTTTGCTGTGCCATAAACATCAGCGGCAAGTAGGCTCGCTCCCGAACGCGCGCCTTTGATGTTGCCATTTCCGATCATCAACGCTGCGACAGAAGTGCCGTGGCTGCTCGCCGTGGGCGCGCCTGCGGCAAAGCCGTTCTGCTCAACGCGGCCGCGCACCGAAGGATGATCGGCAACACCGCCATCAATAATGCCCAGCGAGGCGTTGGTGGAGGTACTGGCGGCTGCGGTCGTGGCGAGAGGTGGCGCAAGGCTCGCGCCACCTAGGAAATAGATGTGGTTGGCGTCGATTTCTGCATCGGGGAGCAAAGCACGTAGCTTCTCCTCGGCCTTGGCAAGCGACATTGTGGCTGGCGTGGCGAAGCGGACATAATTGAGGTTAAGCCCTTCGATGGCATCGCGCGAGAGCAAGGCGAAGCCTGCCACCTGTGCTGCCTTGATAGCATCATCGCTGACGCCGGTTGCCACGAGTTCACCGCGCACGGCGGGGTCGCGATTTGAGTCATAATCGACTGCGTCGCGGTTCTGGCGAACGAAGCGGGTAAGGCGGTCAAGGCGCGCTGACTCCAACGTGCGGCCAAGCTGCGCCAAGGCTGCACTGGTTTGCGGTAGCTCGACCGGAAGCTCCGGCAAGCCAACGGGTGGCAGGCCGCCAGTGGGCAGGCCAAGCTGAGCGAACGCTGCCGCCGAGAGCAGGGTCGTGCACATTGCGGGGAGGAACCAATGCTTCATAATCTTGCTTTCTTGGGCTTTCGATGCGACCTGTCACCTGAAATTTCACAGGGACATGGATGAAACGACCACACGCCATCGTTTCATCCACATAGCCATGAAGGAATTGAATGGCATTTGAACAAGAACTGCTTGCGCTGTTGCCGCGATTGCGCCGGTTCGCGCGCGGACTGACCCAGCATCCTGCTGACGCGGATGATCTGTGCCAGGCTGCGATCGAACGCGCCCTCAAATCGCGCGACCAGTGGCAGGCCGGAACGAGACTGGATAGCTGGATGTACAGGATTACGCGAAATATCTGGATCGATAATCGAAGGGCAACTGCACGGCGGGGTATTCATACCGATATAGACGATGGCGTGATGCAGATTGCTGATAATAGTCATGCGCGCATGGAGGCTTCGATGGAACTGGGCGATGTCGACCGAGCGATGGCACGGCTGCCCGACGAGCAACGCGAGGCTGTGATGTTGGTGCTGGTCGAAGGCTATGCCTATCGTGAGGCGGCAGAGATATTGGAAGTGCCGGTGGGCACGTTGACATCGCGGCTAGTGCGCGGGCGCGAGGCGCTGGTGCGCGAATTGGGAGAAGCGGCATGACTTTTGATCGCGCCAGTATTGCGGCCTATGTCGATGGCGAGCTTGATCTTGTGAGCGCCAAGCGCTTGGAAAAGGCGATGGCCGAGGATGCCCCGCTGGCGAAAGCGGTCGAGGCGGAGCGGATGCTGCGCGCGCGGCTATCGGCGCACTTCGATCCGGTGGCGGAGGAACCGGTGCCGGACCGGCTGGCGGCTTTGCTTTTAAACAATGTCAGTCTTTTGGACGAGCAACGTTCGAAGAAGACCGCGCGCTGGTATCGGCCATCGGTGATGCAATGGGGCGCGATGGCAGCTTCTCTGGTCGTAGGGTTGATGATTGGCGGGACGGCACTTAACCGCGATGCCGGCTACGTGCGTGACAATGGCGGCGTATTGGTTGCTTCGGGCGAACTAGCCGACGCGCTGCAAACCCAGCTTGCATCAACGCAGGGCACAGATCCAAAAGTGCGCATTGGCACCAGCTTTGCCGCAAAGGACAGCAGCTATTGCCGGACCTTCGAAAGCGCATCGCTCGATGGCATTGCCTGCCGTGCGGGCAAGGACTGGCAGTTGAAGCAGACTTTGTCGGGCAATGGCACCACCAGCGCATATCGCCAGGCTTCTGCCGGGGCGCTCGCCGAAGCAGCGGCGGCGATGATGGCGGGTGAAGCGATGGACGCTGCTGCCGAGAAGGCCGCAGCAGAAAAGAGTTGGAGATAATTCTCTTGTACCGCGTCGACGAGGAGAGCACAAAAATGGCGGGAGCCGAAGCTCCCGCCAGTATCGGTTGGCTGTCAAAGGGAGGGGTCGGTCAGCCAACCGTTACGCGACCGGCGCGGTAACCGCGTTCGCGCATTTTTTTTACATAATCCTTGTCGGCATCGACCAGCTCGTGGTGATATTCTTCCCACGCGTCGCGCTGGTCTTCAGCGTCAGTAGCGCCCCTCAGGTCGCTTCCGAGCTCCTGCTCGGCTTCACGTACATCAGCCAAATAGGCGTACCACGGCTTGTTATAGAGCCCGGCAATCGGTTCGCTGCGGATTTTAGTTGTATCTTCCGGGCCGTCCGCGAAGGGTACGGCATGAACAGTGGTTGCGGTAATCGCCGCGACCGAAAATAATAGGGCTTTGGTTACATTGTGCATATTTCGTCTCCTTGAATTTGCTCTGTAAAGTTGAAACGTTGGCATCGCCGCATTTCATCCATGCCTGAACAGATTTTTTCGCAAAAAATGCAGCCACTTTGGGAGTTCGCTGCTTGGCTCGCTTGGTGACGATGACTTATATTTCGGACGGGTTGACCGCTTCAGTAATCAAGTTAGCCGCGCGTCGCTCAGCTTTAGGGCGAAGAGCGCCAGCAAAGTGCTGCAGAGCAGGCTTTATTGCCGACCGAATATTTGAACGCTTTTTCAAGGGCTGCTTTCTGCAGCTGACACAGATTGTGAGAGACCAAGCCGCGCAACCATATTTAAAGTCTGATTAGAATGAACCCGAGTGCATCCCGACTGCGTTTACCTTCGTAGCTAACAGCTGACGTTGCAGGGAAATTGACCGGATGAATCAAGAACAACACGTTGTAAAGTATGGTCTTAATACCATATCTGATCCACACGGTGGTGCTGCTTCCAGGCAAGAAACGTCCCAATTGGGCTACGCAACACAGGAAAAATGTAGGGATAACCTATTCCCAGTCTCTATTTTTTCTAAGATTGCTAAGGGTGATCAGAAGGCGTTCCAAAATCTCTACCAAGAAAATTGCGGTCTGGTTTATACTATTGCGCTGCGGATATTGAGGGACGGATCCCTTGCCGAAGATGCTGTTCAGGAAGCTTTTGTAAAAATATGGCGGTCGGCGGGACAGTTTGATGCCACATTAGGCACGCCGCAAAGCTGGATATCGATAATCGCACGTAATGTTGCGCTTGACCTTATTCGCAAACGACGGCCGCATGAAGAACTTTCGGATACCGACATTGCGTCGATTGCCGCAGATCCGTGCGAACCTTCCGATCCAAAGCTCGGCCAATGTCTGGCGCGATTGCCAGAAGAGCAGATTACAGCGATTGTTACGATGTATACTTACGGAATGAGCCACTCAGAGTTGTCGATCCACCTGGGAGCGCCAGTTGGCACAATTAAAAGCCGCGTGCGGCGCGCGACAGCGTCCTTGAAAAAATATATGAACGTCTGAAAAGGAAATTTTCGGCCTGCTACTCTGCTTATGCGTCCAAAAAGCGTGTACAGTACGTATTGAGGGTTGAATTCATGGGTAACGAGCAAATGTCGATTGAAGATAAGGCCATCGGATATGTGCTGGGATCATTATCGCCGGAAGAACGCGATATTGTGGCTCGTGAACGGCTGTTCAACGCAGACCTCGACAAGGAAATATCATTGGGCGAGCGTCTTTACAGCGGATTGCGTCGCAATGACGATCTTGAAATCCCGGCCACCGAGATTTGGAGTCGGATCACTGGCGCCATAGCAAAAGAGGACGCTGCGCTGGCCAAGATATTCGTCGAGGATTGCAGGTCCGGTGGCTGGCAGGAATATGCAGCATCGATTCAAACCAAGACATTGTGGTCGGACAAAGCAATTCTGATCCGCTGCAACCCGGGTGCGGTCGAAGAGGAGCATGATCAGCCAACAGATGAAGATGAGCACATTCTCGTCGTAGCAGGCGATTTGAATCTAGCTGGACGCATTTTCGGTACTGGCGATTACCTCCGGGTTCCAGCAAGCGCAGTGCACAAAAAGATGACCACAGAGCGCGGGTGCCTATTATTCACCGAATATGTCCCGGCGAGCGTCGCTGACGCATCGACGGCATCACACGCCTGACCCGCCGGCGCAATGCCGACCGCTTCAGCCCATCAAGCAGAAACCGACGGGCTGATGAAGAGTTTCCGAAAGTTGTTGCTGTTTACATCGGTCTTGTTTGCACATTTGGTCATTATCGTTCTGCTCGTGCTTTGGCGAGATGCCGCCCCCTTGCCCAAAAAGCAGGGAAACTTGTCCGTATTTTCACTGTCGACGGCACCAAGCCAGCCGTCGATCCGGGTAGCGCCGGTCATCGTTCAGGACATTAAACCGATCTCAACGACTCCGGAGGAGGCCTTCGGCGAGCAACAGCAAAGCGCTGAGGGCGATCCTGAGGGAGAAGTCTGCTCGCCGATCGATGTTGTTACAATGCGACTGACGAGTGACCCGACTGTGCCAGCAGAAATTAAGATGGTGCCGCGCACGGATCGATCCATTTCTGAGGCGATCGTGATTTGGAATGCCGAGTGGAGTAATACGACGATTTCCGATGACGCACCGCTAAGGAATGTCCGCGATCGCATTGAAACCACGCTCGCCGAACTGCCGCTGGAATGCCTCGAAACGCCTGTTGCGGGCCCAAGGCTAATTCCGATCACTATCGATGGAAGCACAACATTTCTGGCATTCGGTTCGGGCCAGTGGACTTGGCAGCAGCTTATCGAGCCACAACACGAACCGTTGTTTGTGGTGGGTGACTGGACGTGGGAAGATGGCTTCAAACAGAATTTCCTTCGGCAACTAAAATCTTTTGAACGTTCGCGTCCATCGACGGATTGAAATCCCCAACTGGTCAATGCGACAGACCGAATAAATTTCACGACGAAACGAGTGCTCCCGATGAAGCCGTTCATCCGGCTTGCGACGTAATATGTACGAGCCTCGGTAAAGCGCACAATAACGAACCATGAGAAAAGACGTAGGCGGGTTCTTGTTCAGGAGTAGTGATATGAAATTTCAAGATTTATTGAAAGTGAGTACTGGCGTCGCGCTGGTAGTCTGTGCAAGCTCGGCCGTTTTTGCGTCGAGCCACCGGGAAGCTCCGGGGGTTACGGAGATCCCTAAGGTCGACAACACCGACGTGTATGCTTTTCGCAGTTACGAACCCGGTCGCCAAGATTATGTCACGATTATCTCCAATTTTCAGCCGGACCAGGGTCCGGGCAACGGGCCGAATTATTACACGATGGACCCCGACGCGGTTTACGAAATTCATATCGACAGCAATGGCGACGCCAGGGAAGACCTGACCTACCAGTTCAAATTTTCAAACCAGCTTAGCGGTCCAAAGGGCATCACGTTGAATGTCGGCGGGGTAGATCAGTCGATTGCGCTTCGGCATGTCGGACAGATTTCGAGCGCAACCGACGCAGATCTTGGTGAGCGTGAAGTTTACACGGTCACGCAAATCACCGGAGACAAACGCTCGGGCGCTCGCGGCCAATTGACCAGCGGCGGCAGCGCGACCTTCGTGAAGCCGTTTGACAATGCAGGTAACAAATCAGTCCCGAATTATCCGGCTTATGCCAACCAGTTTGTTTACAACAATGTCGCGATCCCGGGCTGTGCAACACAGGGTCGGGTTTTTGCAGGCCAGCGCGCCGAATATTTTGCCGTCAATCTGGGTCCAATTTTCGATCTCGTGAATTTTGTTCCGATCGAAGGTGATAATGATCCAGTCTACGGCAACGGCTCGCCATTTCCCGGTGGAATTACGCAAAGCCAGGATAACCAAGAATTGATCGGCAAAAAGAACGTAACCTCGCTAGCGATTGAGATACCGATCGCATGCCTGAAGGGAGCGGGAAATGGCGTCATAGGCGTTTGGAGCACTGCTAGCCTGCCACAGGCTCGTTTGCTTCGACCGACCCCGAATACCCGAATGAGCGACGTGCAAGGCGGTGCCTTGGTTCAGGTTTCTCGCCTTGGTATGCCTTTGGTAAACGAAGTTGTTATCGGACTGCCTGAGAAGGATTTGTTCAACGCGGCCAAGCCTACACAAGATGGCGCGCTAGCATCTTACGTCACCAATCCGACGTTCCCTGCAATTCTGGACGCGCTTTTCCGCGCTCCGGTAAATGCGACGCTTGGGACGTCTTTTACTAACCTTGCACCGACCAACTTTCCACGAAACGATCTGGTTGCAACGTTCCTGACCGGTATTGCGACGTTGAATCAGCAGAGCACGGTCACTGCTTCAGAAATGTTGCGATTGAATACGGCAGTTAATCCGACACCACAGGCTTCGCAAAGGACCCTCGGCGTTGTAGCTGACGATCTGGCAGGCTTTCCCAATGGACGCAGGCCTGGCGATGACGTCGTAGATATTGTCTTGCGCGTAGCCATGGGGCGGCTGTGTTATCCCGTTCCGATTGCGGGTAAGCCGACCAATCTTGGCCTGTGCACACCTGCGCAAGCGCCAACCGGCAACGTTGCCTACACCGATGGTGCGCCGAGTAATGCAGCCAATATCCAGAACGCCTTTCCTTATTTGAACGCTCCTTTGCGCGGAGCTCCGCGTCCACAAACCCAGCCATAAGGAGCGAGAGTAATGAAACGCAAAAATCTTAATCTCCTTCTATTCGCAGTTCCGATATCGACACTTGCTGCGTGTGGAGGCGGTGCCGATAACACGACACCGCCGCCGCCGCCGCCAACGACGGTGGTCCAAGAAGATAGGTTCGGAGTGGCTTTCGGGACCGCATTCCGTGCCGACCCGAACGCGACCCCAATTGAGCCCAAGGACGGCGACATCATACCACTTAGCTTAACAACCGAGCCAATTGATGTAAAATGAAGTAGCGATAATGCCGGGGCGGCAACGTTGTGTCGCTCCGGAATCGTTTAAGGGTTTGTACGTTTATCGTAACCGAACGTCAGGCTGGAGAATATTGTATCGAAATCCGCACCTGGACGTCCTTTGATCGGTTTCGTCCATACAACATTCAAGAGCCATGCTCCGCTTTCGGGAATACGAAAGGCGGCACGGCCGGAACTGTCCGTTTTTACAATGGCAACCGGTTTTTCGTCGGAATAAAGGTTGGTGAGCTTAACCGTCGCACCCGCCAATGCTTTGCCTTCATAAATGACGCGAACCGGAAGGTTACGCGAACTGCCAAGGACATATGGGTCACGTTCGGGTACAATCTCGAGCGCCAATCCAATCGCTTTTGTCGTGTGGGGATCGGTGCGGCCGGTGCTATCGCCCACGCGGATCAGCACTTTGGCACGTCGGCTATAAAATTCACGCCCGGCGCTATCTGCGGTGCCGGTACGGTTTCGATATTCCAGTATTGGCGTCAGCCCCTCATCCTTGGCATAATCATTGAAACGCTTCGCCGGCAATTCGGACGACGCCCTATTGGTCTGCATCGCCAGCACGTGAACGCCGGTCCCGGCGAAAGCGGTAAAGATATGCGGACCGATACCGCGTTGTTTGAAGGCGTTGCGCAGGTCGGCGGTACCGTTAGGGCCAATCGATTTCAGCATAACAATACGACTTGCGTCGGCTTCCCATCGGCCACGGTCCTTTCCATGACCGATCAGCGCGGTAACCGGCAGTGCAACACCCGGATTGGTTTGGAACGACTGTGGTTGCAGCCAAAAATCGTGCGCAGTTGCCGAAGTAGCTATAAGGAAAAGCGACAATTTAGACAGAATGAAGCGCATGAAGGAAATATTCTTTCAAAATATAGTTGTCATATTGATAATAATGGTAAAGATACTGCATTGTCCATCGATTTATCTTTTAATAAAAAAATAACTTTAAAAATGATTTTTACTACGACTTTACTGTTTACATATAGCGTTCCTGCTTACGCTCATCAGCAGGCGGATACCGCAGGCGGAATTGCTGCCGGTTTCAGCCATCCGTTTCTTGGCCTAGATCATATGCTGGCAATGATCGCGGTGGGGATCTGGGGAGCATTTCTTGGCAAACCTCTGCTCGTCATTTTGCCGATGGTTTTTCCGGTTATGATGACTGTCGGAGCGGCCGTGGCGATGATGGGAATGCCGTTTCCGCCAGTCGAATTCGGGATTGCGTTATCAGTCATCGTGCTCGGGTTGATGATCGTTACCACTACGCGCGCGGTGCCTGTCGTCGCTTGTGCAATCGTCGGTGTCTTCGCGCTGTTCCATGGTTACGCGCATGGTGTCGAGCTGCCCGAGGCTGCTGATCCTGTCGGGTACAGCGTCGGCTTTGTACTTGCTACGGGGCTATTGCATCTGGTTGGTATCGGGTTGGGTTTGTTCAAAGGTATTCGCTTTGGGGAATGTGGATTGCGTGCGGCGGGTGGTGCAATCGCGGCGGTTGGCGCCATGTATCTGGTGACGGGTTTGCTGTCATGAATGCTGGATTCCTTCCGCTGGCCCTACTCTGTACAGCGCTCGCATTGGCGCTGGCCAAGACACCGCTTAAACTGTCCGCGTTGGCGATTGTTTTGTTGGTTTTCACCGCACTGCTGTCTTTTGCCGTTATACCTTCGGCGCATTGGGAAACACCTGCGATGCTCGGGCTTTGGGTCAGTGCGGCGATCACTGCCTTGCTTGCCTATCTCCCGCGCGGCATCAAAGGAATTTGGGTTTTATTGGCAAGCGTGAATGCCGGCTTATGGGTCGGGGTCGTTGCCCATTCAGCGGGTGGGGAAATTGGCATCGCTTCGGCACTGCCGTTTGCATTATTATTCCTGCCCGCCACCTGGTTACTGGAAAGCCAATTTGGCGCTGCTGTGAAAATCGCAGCAAGTTGGATTGTCGCCGTTAGCATCTTGGCCTTTACGGTCGCGCTCACGCCGGTGCCGGGCTACGCGCCGGATCATATGGAATGAATATGGCTGAGCTTTTCCGCTTCTTTGTCATAATTGGTTTCTTCGCTTCGCCGACCTATGCGCAGGTGATCGAAGTCGGGGCCGACGGCGAAGCGACCGTTTATGACGCGCCCACTATATTTGATGACGAGGGCAGCTTGCCGGTTTTCGGACACGCGGTTTATTCCAGTCATTCCAATATTACACGCTCTTCCGCAACGGCGTCGGTCGCCCTAGTGGAACAAGACTATGATCTGCCAAAAGGCCTTGTTCATGCGGTAATTCATCAGGAATCGCGGGGGCGTGTCGACGCAGTTAGTATCAAGGGCGCGCTCGGGCTTATGCAGTTGATGCCGGGAACCGCGGCGCAGCTGGGCGTCAATCCGTATGATCCGGAACAGAATGTTCGTGGCGGTGCGCTTTATTTGCGCCAACAGATAGACCGGTTCGGCAGCATACCGCTGGCGCTCGCTGCGTATAATGCGGGTCCGGGTGCGGTACTTCGCTATGGCGGCATCCCGCCCTATCGGGAAACGCAAAATTACGTGTCGACGATATTGCGGCGGTGGCAGCCGCCACCAAGTTCAAACGCTGCGGCTGCCCCAAGAACCGTAGCGCCCATTGTTCCAGCCATTAACGAAAATGCTTTTTTTATCGAGGTAACCGAGCCATGAAATATCGACTTAGCGCCCTTTTCGCCTTGCTGTTTTCATCGCCAGCCTTTGCTCAATATGCTGCGCCCGACCCGGCTGGTTCCGGACCAATTGCTGGCGCGGTGGATTGGTTGCAGGGAACGCTGCTCGGCAATGTCGCCACCGCCGTTGCTGTGATCGCAGTCGCAGCGGTCGGATTCATGATGCTGTCCGGCCGGGTGAACTGGAAATACGGCGCGACTGTAGTGCTGGGGCTGTTTATCCTCTTTGGTGCAGCATCGATCGTGGGTGGAATCCGTTCGGTGGCCGGGTGAACCGCGATCCTTTGTTTAGAGCGCTGGCGCGTCCGCAGATGGTGGCAGGCGTCACCTATCCGTTTTTCGTACTCAATGGCATCGTAGCCGCCGAGGTTTTCCTGATCTTCAAAACGCCGCTTGCGTTGTTGCCGTCGCTGTTCATCCACGCGTTGGGCTATGCAGCGCATTTGCGCGATGCCCATATCATGGCATTGTGGATGACGAAGCTGCGCCGCACGCCACCTGTTAAGAACCGCCGTTTATGGGGGGCTAATGCTTACCGCGCGTGAAAAACTGGCGCGCCGCGAAGCTGCGGTCGGCGACCATATGCCCTACGCAGCGCAGATTGACGATCACACGATAGTCACGCGCGACGGACTTGCGCTGCAAGTCATTCGGCTCGAAGGCTTGCCGTTCGAAACGATCGACGCGCTCACTCTGGAAGCGCGAAAGAATGCGCGCGACGCGATGCTGTTGTCAGTCGCATCGTCACGCTTTGCTTTGGTGCATCATGTTGTCCGCCGCGCGGTAGAACCAATATTCGAAGGAAAATTTGACGACCCATTCAGCCAGTCTCTTGACCGTGCTTGGCAAGACCGGCTTGCCACGCGGCGGCTTTACGTTAATGATCTGTACCTCACGCTCGTCATTCGTCCGCTCGGTGGCCGTGCCGGGATTGCCGAAAAAATGCTGGGGCTTTTCGGCGCCGGAGGAGCAAGACAACAGGCCGGGCCCGACATGCGCCAGCTGAACCAGGCACGCGAGGCAATCCTCTCGGCGCTCGAACCGTATCAACCCAAATTGCTTTCCGCCTACGACCTGCCAAAGGGCTTGGCTTCGGAACCCCTCGAATTTCTGGCCTCGCTTTTAAATGGCGTCTCGCTGCCGCAATTGCTTCCTACCGGTGATCTGGGACATGCGATGGCTCGACGCCAGATCAGTTTCGGTGCAGACGCCATCGAATTCGGGCCGATGAATGGCGAACCGTCCGAATACGCGGCAATTCTTTCGATCAAGGACTATCCGGCCAATACCGACGCCGGAATGCTCGATGACCTTTACCGCCTGCCGTTCGAGATGACGGTGACGCAAAGTTTCGCGATGATCGACCGCGGTCCGGCGCTTGAGCGGATGGACCTAGCGCTCCGCCGGATGCGCTCGGCCGATGATGCCGCGATTTCGCTACGATCCGAACTGGTGCTGGCCAAGGATGAGGTTGCTGCAGGACGTGCGGCATTTGGCGAACATCACCTAACCGTCATGATACGCGCGGACCAACTCAGCGAGCTTGAAGTTGCAATCGGCGAGGCACAGGCCATGCTCTCCGAAGCCGGATTTGCTGCCGTGCGAGAAAATCTGGGATTAGAGGCGGCGTTTTGGGCACAGTTCCCCGGGAATTTTGGTTATATTGCGAGACGCGCGCTGATTTCATCTGCCAATTTTGCGGGATTTGCGAGTGCGCATAACTTTCCGGTGGGACAGCAATCGGGCAACTTCTGGGGCGACGCCGTAACGTTGTTCGAGACAACATCGGCTGGCCCCTATTTCTTCAATTTTCACCGCGGCGACCTTGGCAATTTCACAATAATTGGTCCGTCCGGATCGGGCAAAACCGTTGTCCTTGGCTTCCTGCTCGCGCAGTCGCGTCGTTTTTCACCGCGCATAGTCTTTTTCGACAAGGATCGTGGAGCGGAAATTTTCCTGCGGGCAATTGGCGGCGTTTACGACACGCTACGGCCCGGCGAAGCAACGCGGCTAAACCCGTTGTCGTTACCCGATAGCCCGGCAAATCGGGGTTTCCTAACCGAATGGCTGGCCACTTTGGTAACTGTGAATGGCATACCGCCCACTGTCGAGGAATCGGCGTGGATCGCAGAAGCCGTTGACGCCGCTTACGCAGGTCCGCCTGAACATCGGAGGATGCGGTATCTCGCCGAACTATTCAGGGGACGCGGACGCGCGTCGGGAAGCGATCTTGCCGCGCGGTTCGCGCCTTGGCATTCGTCGGGTGAACATGCCTGGCTGTTCGACAACGAAGCCGACGGGCTAGAACTTGAGGCCGAGACCATCGGTTTCGACATGACCGCGATTTTGGACCAGCCCGTGCTTCGGTCGCCTGCAATGCTCTATCTTTTCCACCGCGTCGAAGAGCGGCTTGATGGGCGCCCCACGATCATTGTCGTCGATGAAGGTTGGAAAGCACTCGATGACGACGTATTTGTAGCGCGGATCCGCGACTGGGAAAAAACCATCCGGAAACGCGGCGGTATCGTTGGCTTTGCCACGCAATCGGCATCGGATGCGCTCGAAAGCAGGATTGCTTCGGCCATAGTCGAACAGGCCGGGACGCAGATATTCATGGCCAATTCGTCGGCACAGGCGCACGACTATATCGACGGATTTGGCCTCACTGCGCATGAATATGAGCTTGTTCGCAATATCCCTGAAACCGCACGTGCGTTTCTCGTCAAGCATGGCAATGATAGCGTTGTCGTCAGGCTGAACCTTGCGTCAGAGCCTAATTTGCTGACCGTTCTGTCCGGCCGCGAACGTACGGTGCGCATGCTCGACACCCTGCGCGCCGAGGTTGGCGACGATCCTGCCCTCTGGCTGCCGTTATTGTTGGAAGCGGCATGAACCCCGGTTTTTGTGCCGCCCCCGAAGGCCCCGGCCTTGCGGCACGATTGCTTGCCGATACCGATTGCCAGTCGTTCGGACTGGTCGAGCGCGGCTACGCCGCTCTATCGCAACCCGGCGGACCGGTTGCCGCCACGCTTACGGGCTTGCTGGTATTGGCAGTCGCATTCTTTGGTTACCGGCTGATCCTCGGGCGCGGGCTATTGCTTGTTGATGCTGTCAGCCTTGCGCTTAAAATTGGCGTAGTGTTGCTTCTGGCAACATCATGGGAGGCGTGGCAGGCGGTTGCCTATGACACATTCGCTCGCGCCCCTGTTCGGGTTGCAGGCGAAATGTTGACAGGGTTAAACGCCATTGACCCGATTGCCGGATTGCAGGCGGCGCTCGACGGGCTTCAGGACGCGAGCGTTGGTTACCGCACCCGGGCGGGTATTGCATCACCTCTGGTTGGCGGCCCTGCGGCGGCTGCAATGACGCTGAACCTATCAAGCTATTTTCTGACGCTGTCGATCCTTGGTCTGCTAGTGGTGGCGCGCATTTTACTGGCTTTGCTGCTTGCTATCACCCCGGTCATGGCGGGCTTCATCCTGTTTGATGCGACCCGCGGAATGGCCTCACGCTGGCTTGCTGCGATGGCGGCTGCTGCATTTGTACCGATGTTTGTGTTGGTGCTCGCTGCGGTCGAATTGTCGATCCTTAACCCCATGATCACCCGGCTCTTGGCCGAACAGGCAGCCGAACGCTTCGAGAACGAAGCCGTCACACCCATCGGCTTGGTCGCCGTCATCTTCGCATTGTCTATGATGGCCGCCGTATGGGCAGGTACCAAAATTGCATCAGGCATCCGCCTGCCAGGAGCCGCAAAGACTGCACCGACGCAAGAACCGATTTTGAAAGAGAGTATAATGTCACCCCCCATCCTAGCCGAGCAGCAGTCTTCCGCTGTTCATATTGCACAAATGCTCGAACGTGCTGCCCGCCGCGAGGCTGGACCAACACCAGCAATGGCAGGGGCGGCATCGTTCATGCAGATATCCAACGCAACATCAAACGGAAGCCGCGCGCGACGCGACGCAAGCGCACAGAGTGAAGGCATATTCGCGGCACCAAGCTCACGTCGCGCCGCCCTACCGCGCGCTCAGCGGCGGACCCGGACAACGGCGCGGAGGGACGCATGAACGAACGCGAGGAATATTTCGAAAGCGCACGAAGCTGGGCCGAAACACAAAACGGATCCGTGTTGCGCGAACGAAAGATCGCCTGGATTGCGGCTGGGGTCGCAACCGGCATAGCGCTTATCTTGGCGTTAACGTTGCTGATATTGTTGCCGTTGAAATCGGTGGAGCCGTATGTTGTTACGGTTGATCGCCAAACCGGGGCCGTGCAGGTTGCGACTGGCATTACACCGGGCAAGCTCTCGGAAAATGACGCTGTTATCCAAGCGGAACTTGCGCGCTATGTCCGGGCACGCGAAACATTCGACGAGACTGATCTTCCTCAGATGTACCGGCTTGTGCAGTTGATGTCGGCGCGTAACGTATCATCAGCCTACGTTAAAATGATGTCGCGCGACAATCCAAACAGTCCGCTGCGCACTTTGAATCGCGGCGACGTGCTTGCGGTGACGATAAAGAGCGTATCGATCATCAGTGCGTCCTCTGCGATCGTCCGGTTTGATGTCATGCGCATTACGCCAACGGGCAGCCAGTCGCTCAACACTTATGTTTCGGCGATCAGCTTCGGGTTTAACGGGCGGCCAATGCGCGCAATTGACCGCTTCGATAATCCGCTCGGCTTTCAGGTGACGCGCTATCGCCGCGATATTGAAGGTTTGGTTCAGTGAGCAAATTGTTCCTGATATTCGCGCTGGCATTGGCAACGCCGCTTCATGCGCAAAACGGGCCGGACGCGCGTGTGCAAACGGTCTTTTGGGATCCGGACCAGATCGTCAACATCACCGGCGCCACAGGATGGCAATTGATGATCGAGTTTGCAGCGGATGAGCGCATCGAAAATGTCGCTATCGGCGATGCGCAGGCCTGGCAGGTGACGCCCAATAAGCGCGCGCGCAACCTGTTCCTCAAGCCGCTGCTGAAGAATGCGCAAACCAATATGACCGTCATCACCGACCGACGCCGGTACATATTTGCGCTGGACACTGCGCCGCGCCGCGCATCGACGCCCTGGGTCGTGCGTTTTGAGTATCCACCGCCGCCGGTAGTTCTCGTGCCGGAGATTGTGGAGGAACAACGACCCGTCGTCGAGAATTCCAACTATATCAGGCAGGGTGACGCCGGGTTAATGCCGACGCGCGTATGGGATGACGGACGGATGACATATTTTGAGTTTGACGAGAATGTTTCCTTGCCTGCGATTTTTGTCGGCAAGCCTGGAAAGGATGAGGCGCTGGCGAATTCCACGATGCGCGGACGTGTCGTCGTTATCCAACAACTGGCGTCCGCATTCACGCTCCGCGATGGCAAGCGCTTTGCAACGGTCCGACGCACCGACGGGAATGAAAAATGAATGAAGACATACCTATCAAACCGCTGGCTGTCGCAAGAGAGCCGCAACGGATTCCTGTTGGCGTAATTGCTGGGGGCCTGGGCCTGTTGGGCTTTTTGGTATTCCTGATGATGGCGAGCTCTCGGGCCGCTACGGCTCAGCAGGGTTCAGACCTCCCACCACTCAACGGCTCACCGATAAGCAGCGCCAGTCCGTTGCCGCAAGTCACCGTCGCAGCCACCCCTGTTCAGCCTTTTGCCGCCGCGGCGACTGCTGCTTACGTCGCCCCTCCGGCTGTGTCGCCAGCAGCATCGTTCCCGCCTTCGTTCGGACCGACCCGGATGGCACCTATCCGCGAAGCCGAACGCGCGCGTCAGCCAATCCTTATTGTCGACTTCGCGCAGTCGGGCACTTCCGGTCCCGCGCCGATCGGCGCGCCAGCGCAAGGGACAGTGGGTGTACCCACGCTTCCCGTCGACCAAGGGCCTAAGCTTTCCAGTTCAGAAAGTTTTTCCGCGCGCGTGTCGAGGGAAGATGTCGCGGTTGCTGAGGCCGTCCAATTGCCCCGGCTTAACCGTTTGGTGCCGCAAGGGTCAATCATAGCAGCGGTGATGGAAACCGCCCTCAATTCGGACCTGCCGGGCTTTGCACGTGCGATTGTCCAGCGTGATGTGTTGAGCTTCGAAGGCGGCGATGTGCTCATTCCGGCCGGAAGCCGTGTCATTGGTCAATATGAATCGGGCGTAGCACAAGGCGCGTCGCGCGTGTTCATTGTCTGGACGCGGCTGATCCGTCCCGATGGCGTGACAATTGCACTGGCATCACCGGCAGTCGATGAACTCGGTCGCGCGGGAGTAGCGGGCAAGGTCAACCGCCACTTCTTACGTCGTTTTGGGGGCTCAATCCTGCTTTCGGTTTTGTCAGGCGGCTTGAACGCAGCGACCGCGGCGGCAACACGCGGGTCGGCGGTGGTGGTCAGTTCATCAAGCCAAGCGTCTGGCCTTGCCGAACAGGCTTCCAAAGACCTCGATATTCCGCCGACAATCAAGACACCACAAGGTGCAGCGATCCGCATCTTTGTTGCCCGCGATCTTGATTTTACCCGGGTGGGACCAACGCGGTGAACCAGATTTCAAGCGTCTATTTGGGTACATTCCTTGCGCCATTAATCCCGTATCTCGAACGAGAAGACGTTACCGATTTGTACGTCAACAAGCCGGGGGAACTGTGGCTCGAGACGGCCCATGGTACCGAAAGCCATATTGTCGAGCAGCTGGACGAAGCATCCCTCTGGCGGCTGGCACGGCAGATCGCGGCAACATCCGATCAAGGTATCAGCCGGGAGCATCCCTTGCTCGCGGCAACCTTGCCCGACGGCTCGCGCATCCAGATTTGTGCGCCCCCGGCAACACGCAGCTTTATTGCGGTCGCCATACGCAAGCATAATGTGCAGAATTTGCGGCTGTCGGATTATTTTTCAGCTGGTGCATTCTCACGTGTTGGAGAAGCAGCCTTGACCGAAAAAGCGGTCAACCGGTCACTCACCGCACTGTTAAATGCCGGAGACACACAGGAGTTTTTGGCGGCTGCGGTGCGCGCGCGCAAAACAATCGTCATCGGCGGCGGAACCGGAACGGGGAAAACAACATTTCTGAATGCCATGCTTCAGGAGGCGCCTGCCTATGAAAGGCTGATCCTGATTGAAGACACTCCGGAAATCCAGCTTTCGCATGAAAACGCCGTTGGCTTGATTGCGGTACGCGGACGACTCGGTGAAGCTGAAGTTAGTCCGGCCGATTTGGTTGAGGCTGCGCTACGGCTCAAGCCCGACCGGATCATCATGGGCGAAATCAGAGGAGCCGAGGCGATGAGTTGGCTGCGCGCTGTCGGCACCGGGCACCCTGGGTCGATAACCACTGTGCATGCCAACTCGTCAAGGGGTATCGCAGAGCAACTCGCGCTGATGGCGCTCATGTCAGGTGTTGAACTCCGCCGGTCGGAACTGATCGACTATGTGCACGACATAGTGGATATTTTCATCCAATTAGGTCGCCGAGATGGTGCCCGCCTTGTGTCAGAAATCGAATTTAAAGGAAGCACCGAAGCATCCTTCGATGTCATCCCCACCCCGATCCGACAACGCGCGAGCTAAGCGATTAAGCATTTGGTCGAGCAATCACCTGACCGTGTCGATGCGCACGGCGAGCGTGGTATCATTGCCTGTTAGAGGCCTATATGCTATTCGATCTCACGTAAGTTGATGTCTTATCCTTCCAATGGTTTGTGACCCGAGGAATGGTTCACTTTGCAGAAGCAGCGGTGTGTGTTGCTTTTCCTTCTTTGAAGATTTGCAGTACTTTTATATCCTTGAGTCGGGTGAGGGCACAGTGAGCGGGTTGCCACTGAGGATCAGTAGATTTGAAAGCTTACCGTTGACGATCGACTCTTTGGAGGCTTTTTCTCCAAACTGGTAAGCACCGTTAACCTTAACGGCCTTCAGCGCATGCAATGGAGTGACGGGCTCGTCCGGTCCGATAATTACGCCTGACCGCGCGATTCGGTTCACCGCCGACCAAATGACGAGCGTTTGATCGATTGGCACAACGTTGAAGTCCGAGTGATTGGCTAGATTCAGTCCAACGGCATAAGCGAATTTAAGCCTGTCCAATTCCTGTTGGGCTATTGGGGCTCTTCCGCCATTAACACCGGAAAGGCAGCGGTCTCCATAATAGACCTGACGACGCCTGTGAACCTTCCTTACGTGGGATAATACCGCCGCCAGGAGTGGGCTTCGCTGCGGAAGTTTTACATTTTTGAAGGGCTTTAGAATTCTGTACCACGCCGTGCATCGAGACGTGAAAAAGGTATAGGGGATTGTTGGGAAATGTAGCATCGATCGCGTCGCGTGTTAGTGGTGCAGCAAAGTTTTCGGCATAGCCGTAACCAACGATTTGGTCTCCTCGTTTGTAGTTTCGCTCAGCAGCAAATGTCTTCAGGGTGATGATGATCTCGGCAGCATTGCTTGACAGACCCGCAGGTGTATGGGTTACGCGCCTGAAGGTGTCCCGCGGTCTTGGTCTATTGGCAGGGCAAGCGGCGTTGCGCCACAGATCGTGCGCAAGGCGGACTTTAGCCCTTCTTCTATTGTGGGGTGATAGAACGGCATTCCCAGAAGCTGCGTTGCGGTGTGTCCGTTTTGGACGGCCCACGCAATGATGTGCGCCAAATGCTCGCTGGCCGGCGTGAACAGGTCTGCTCCAATCAGACGGCCATCTGGCGCAGCGGCATAAAGCGTCAGTACGCCCTGGTTTACGCCTTCAACGCGCGCTCGTCCCTGGTCGGTGAATTCTGCAGTGCCGGTTATCACCCCGTCATCCTCGGACTTTCCGATCCGTGCCACCGGAGGGCTGGTAAAGGTTATGCTGAACGCGGTGAAACGTTCTGTCTTGATCGAGGCGGGGAAGGCCACGGCATTGCGGCCGGCAATAGCACCGTCATGCGACGCTTCATGAAGAAGCGGCAAGTCATGTCCGGCATCGCCTGCAAGGAAGATTGAACTATCTCCGCATTGCATGGTTTCACGTTCATGTTCGGGAACGCCGTGTTCATCCAGCGCAAGACCGGTGGCGGCCAAGTTAAGGCCATCGAGATTTGGAGGACGCCCCGTTGCAACCAGCGCATAGTCGAAGGTGGCATCGCCCGACGAATCACCGTTCCACTCAATCCGGATACCCGCATCCACCGCGCTTGGCTTGAGTTTAACGTTTAAAACGAGGCGCAGATCATCTTCGATTGCTGTCTTGAGAGCCGCGTGAACCTTATCACAGCGGATCCCGCCCAACCTGCCGCCATTATCGAACAACGTTACTTCAACGCCCAGTCTCGCCATGGCTTGCGCCAGTTCAAGTCCGATAGATCCAGAGCCGATAACCGCAAGGTTGTTGGGCAGGTCTTCGAGATCGAAGATCGTCTCATTCGTCAGAATGCAATTGCCCAGCTTGGCAAAAGCGTCAGGGACGGAAGCCGATGAACCTGTCGCAATCACGATGCTGCGAGCCTCGATCATGCGACCATCACCAAGGCTCAGCGTTCCAGCATCCACGAATTTGGCGAGGCCGCGTAGCCGAACGCCATCGGGAATTTCGTCAAAGCTCTCCTGGGTCAACCTCACGAACCGATCGCGTTCGGTGCGCACGCGGTGCATCACAGCCTTGCCGTTGATCCGGATATCACGCACCTCGATCCCGAATTGCCCAGATGACCTGGTCGCGTGCGCGGCATGAGAGGAGGCGATCAAAAGCTTTGAGGGCATGCAGCCGACGGTCGCACATGTCGTCCCGTTGAAATTCGGGTCGATCAGCAATGTGCTGGCACCGTTGGAACGCGCTGCGCGTTCAGCTGCCAGCCCCGCGGTTCCCGCTCCAATCACCGCGACATCGCATCGAAGGGTTTCGTTCATTTCAGTCTGCGATCGTGATCGATTTGACGTTCACGAATTCCTTTAGCCCGACATCGCCATGCTCGCGGCCATAGCCAGAATCCTTCACCCCGCCGAATGGCATATCGGGAGATGCGAGCGCAAACGTGTTGATATTGACCATTCCTGTATCGAAATATGTCGCAGCCATTGTTATGGCTCGCTCGACATCCTTGCTGAAGATGCCGCCGCCCAAGCCGTAGCGGCTGTCATTGGCAATGCGCATTGCGTCCTCATCGTCCTTGGCCTTTATGATGGCTGCAACGGGACCGAAAATCTCGTCATCATAAGCGGGCTGGCCGGGCGCGACGTCAACCAGCGCGGTCGCTGGATAAAACCATCCCGTCCGATCAGGAATTGCTCCGCCAACCAATGCCTTCGCGCCTTGAGCGACGCTTTTCTCTACTTGTGCGTGCACCTGATCGCGCTGACGGCACGATACCAAGGGACCCAATTGCGTGGCGGTATCATTCGGATCTCCCATGGCAATCGCACCAAACGCTTTCGTGTACCCTTGGACGAATGCGTCGTAGTTCTTTTCTGTAACGATAAAACGCTTTGCACCCACGCAGGTTTGGCCATTGTTGAACAATCGGCCTTGCACACATGCCTTTACCGCGAGATCGAGGTCGGCGTCGTCAAAAACCATATACGCATCGTTCGACCCGAGCTCGAGGACAGTCTTTTTGGAAACCGACGCAGCTTTCTGCGCAACTGCGCGACCAGCACTGTCGCTGCCTGTGAGCGTTACACCCCGCACCAGACTGTGCTCGATAATGGTGTCCGATTGGTCGTGGGTAATCAACAGAATGCCGAACAAGCCTTTCGGCAGACCAGCGCGCTCGAAAATGTCGCGCAGCATCAGTCCGCTGCCCGTGCAGTTTTCCGAATGCTTCAAAAGCACACCATTGCCGGCCATCAGGCTTGAAATGGAATAGCGCACTGCCTGATAGCAGGGGAAATTCCATGGCTGAATTCCATAGATAACGCCAAGCGGGGCATATGTTACCAACCCCCTGCCGTTCGGCATTTTACGCTGCTCATCGGCAAGAAAAGTGGGACCATTTTTTGCGGTAAAATCGCAGATTGCGGCACATAATTCAATTTCCGACAACGAATCGCGAAGTAATTTTCCGACCTCGTTCGTCATCAATTGAGCGAACTCATCCCTTGATTTGCGCAATTCGGTTGCGATCGATGACATCACGCTCGCGCGTTCATCGAGGCTTTTCAGTCGCCATGC
>NZ_JBKJMB010000115.1:0-3170 GCF_046596595.1 Sphingorhabdus sp. | reverse complement strand
CTTGTAAACCTGACCCAATATAAACCCCCGGTTTTGGCAAGATTGCTGAACAATCAAATATGGGTGGCCGATGGTTTAATCGATGTGTGGGCAACGCCATTGCCGGACAGCATTTTGCTCGACCGCGTCCGCGACGGAACGAAGCTGACCCTCACAGGCGTAACCGCTGACAATTTTCTCGAGGTTAAGCTCGCTGGTGGCCGTTATGGTTATCTTGCCGATGCGACATCGATCTTGGCGCGCCTTGGCGGTAAGCCGGTTGCGATTGATTTCAATCCCGAGACGTGTGCCTTTGCTGGTGAAATCGGCGCTGAATTTGCAAAAATCGGCGCTCAGTTGCAAGCCCAGTGGCGCGCAATTGAGTCAAAAGAGTTTGCCGACGAGGCTGCTCGCGACAAGGCCTTTGCGAAGGCCGAGGGCGTCAGCACTTACGTTCGTTTGCGCCGTTCTTTTGAGGGACTGTCGCTGACGGGCCTGGGGCAGCATTATGAGTCGCAGTCGCTTTATTTTGATGACTCGCCGGCAAAGGTCATTGAGGTTTTTCGCGCCCAAGGGTTCAACATCGGGCGCGACGGGCTTTTTCAGTCCACCGAATTATATGCCGGGATTAGCGCGACGCGCGGTGAAAGCGCTGCATATGGCAAAACCGAACTCGGCTGCGGCGTTTAAAACACCGCAGCGCCATTACGCAGCCTGATGCTTAGCGTTTTTCCTCCGGTGCGACCGAAATACGTACTGTCTCGCCGCCATTGCCGGGGAACCCAGTGAACATGGCTTCGACCAAATTGGGAACGAGATAAGGGAGCTTGTTTGAGCGCGACTTGGCTTCGGCCTTGCCTTCGAACAGGCGCTTGCCGTCACCGTTGCGGTCGATTTTCATGTCGAGATTTGCCGTGTAAACGGTGAAGCTGTCGACATCATAAGGACGGTTAAAGCCGCTGTAGAGGAACGGGTCATAATAGCCGACGACATACCGCGCACCGCGGCGGGTGCGGACGACATAAGGTCGATAGAAGCTGCTATAGCCCCAATAAGGGTCGTAAAACGGGTCCTGCCGAACGATATTGCGTTCCTTACCCTGGTCAACATCATAACCCAGTGAAACAGTCATATCGGCGTTTGCGCCCGATGCCGGTACATAACCGATTTCCTGAAGCTCATTTGCCACCAATGCCGCATATTGCCCGAACTCGATGCCGCCTGCATCGGCAGGGTCGGCCGCGCGAATAACGAAGGTCTGGCCCTGCGGTGCGGGAAGTTCCTGAAAACGCGAGACGTCTGCATTGAACGGTGTTGCGCATGCACCCAATGCCAGCAAAGCCAGCGGGGCGAGATAGGTTGCAGCCTTTTTCATCAGTTATAATCCTTCACGCTCGGCCGGTTGCCGAATATTCGTTAACGTAGCACAATTATCATGGTTTCGCTGAACTGCGGTTGAACGATGAAAAAGCCCCGTTCAACGAAGCAAGCCCCGTTCAACGAAGCAAACCAAGTGCAGCATAAGCCGCCTTCAGTGTGGGAGCGCTCAACTCGCGTGCCTTGGCAGCCCCCTTGGCCAGTGCGGCGCCGATCTGCTCATGGTCATCTTTTAGTTCGGAAAACCGCGTCGAAATGGGCCGAAAATGCTCCACAACAATTTCCGCCAGCGCAGGCTTAAACGTTCCAAAGCCCTGGCCGCCAAAGCGCGATAGCGTGTCTGCAACTGCCTCATCGGCAAAGGCTGCATAAATGCCGACCAGATTTTTGGCTTCGGCGCGGCCCTCCAGACCATCTGGCTCGGATGGCAGTGGTTCAGGATCGGTCTTTGCCTTTTTGATTTTGCTTAAGATCGTATCGGCATCGTCAGTCAGATTGATTCGGCTCATGTCGCTCGGATCAGACTTCGACATTTTCGCGCTGCCGTCGCGCAAGCTCATGATTCGCGCAGTCGCTTTGGGGATGATTGGATTGGGCAGAGTGAATATGTCCTTACCATTGCCGAAATCGGTGTTGAATTTCTGTGCAATGTCACGAGCAAGCTCGAGATGTTGTTTCTGGTCTTCGCCCACGGGCACATGAGTCGCCTGATACAGCAACACATCTGCAGCCTGCAGAACTGGGTATGTGAACAAAGCGATGCTGGCGCCTTCGCGATTCTTGCCCGATTTATCCTTAAATTGAGTCATCCGGTTCAACCACCCCATGCGCGCTGTGCCAGTGAGCAACCATTGGAGCTCGGCATGGGCAGGGACCTGCGCCTGATTGAACAAAATCGCCTTGTCGGTATCAAGACCGCACGCAAGCAACGCAGCGGCCATTTCGCGTGTATTTGCAGTCAATTCGCTGGGCACGTGCGGCATCGAAATGGCGTGCAGGTCAGCCAGAAAATACAGGCACTCCATTTCGTCCTGCATTTTGACCCAGTTGCGGATTGCCCCCAGATAATTTCCCAGATGAAGGTTGCCAGTTGGCTGAATGCCAGAAACGA
The DNA here is from genome assembly GCF_046596595.1 of Sphingorhabdus sp. GTDB lineage: Bacteria > Pseudomonadota > Alphaproteobacteria > Sphingomonadales > Sphingomonadaceae > Sphingorhabdus_B. Next base: position 703 of record NZ_JBKJMB010000115.1, on the reverse strand, counting down.
CGCGCATGTATGTTACTCGCTTGATTGAGCCGCGGGCGTTGCTGCACGCCGCCGGAGGAGGGATTTCAGTTCGTGAGGCCGGTACGCGCCGAAAAGGAAGATGGCCAGCGCATATACTAAACCGCCAGCGCTCACCATGACGGTGAGCACGGCTATACGCCGCCACAATCCGGTGCCCAACTGGTCCTCGATGATCGCATTGCCGAAAAAGAGCGCGATGCCCATGACGGCTGCCGCAAGGACAATGCGCCAAGCCTTCCGCTTTAGCCGAACATCGACGGCAACATGGCCGCGCTTGCGCAAGGTAAACCAGAGCAAGGCAACATTGACCCATGCCGCAATGGCCGTTGCGACCCCAACGCCAATATGCGCGAGTGGCCAGATGAGAATGAGGTTACCGACGAGGTTGACCAGCATGGACCATAAGGCGAGCCGCAAAGGCGTCTTGGTGTCGCTGCGCGCGTAAAATCCCGGAGTGAGCACCTTGATAAGCACATAAGCAGGAACGCCTGCCGAAAACGCCATGAGGACCGCCGCCGTGCCGCGCGTGTCGGCAGGGGTGAATGCGCCATGTTCAAAAATGCCGTGGACAATGGGAATGGCTGACACAATCAACGCTACGGTTGCTGGCATCGCAAAGAACAGGGCCAATTCGACCGCGCGGTTTTGCGTATCGGATGCAGCTTTACTATCGGAGCCTGCA
>NZ_JBKJMB010000016.1:0-9410 GCF_046596595.1 Sphingorhabdus sp. | reverse complement strand
GTCAACGCCACCTGCTAGGTCGTGACCGTCCGTTCTGATTGCTTCAGCTAAAGCCTGACCCATGCGCCCAGCGCTGCCAATGATACCGATTTTCATAATCTTCACCCTGAACTTGTTTCCGGGTCTTACTATATTAAGTAGTCGACACAAGTTGTGCTGTGCACGCCGCTTGCTTCAGGATGACGATGAAGGAATGAATGTGAACCGAGAAAGCAAAAACATCCTGATCCTGACTGGGGCCGGCGTCAGCGCGGAGAGCGGCATTGACACGTTCCGCAGTGCTGGTGGGCTGTGGGAACAGCACAAGGTTGAGGATGTTGCGACGCCTGAGGCATTTGCGCGCGACCCGGACCTTGTGTTGCGGTTTTACGATATGCGGCGCGAACGCATTCAGCAGGTAGAACCAAATGCCGCGCATCGCGCATTGGCACACCTCGATTCTGCGTGGTCTGGAAATTTGTTGCTGGTGACCCAGAATGTCGACGACCTGCACGAAAGGGCAGGGACAAAGCGCTTGTTACATATGCATGGCGAACATCTGAACGCGTGGTGCAGTGCGTGCGATGCACGTCACCCGTGGCGCGGAACGTTGATTGACCGGCCTGCTTGTCCGTCTTGCGGTATAAAGGGTCAGTTGCGGCCCGACATCGTCTGGTTTGGCGAAATGCCGTATCGGATGGATGAAATTTACCATGCGCTGAACCGCGCGGACCTGTTCGTCAGCATTGGCACATCGGGCGCGGTGTATCCAGCCGCTGGCCTGGTGCGTGAAGCACGGCAAAAGGGTATCCGCACGCTGGAGCTGAACCTTGAACCGTCGCACGGCAGTTCGTGGTTCGAAGAATCACGACATGGCCCCGCGACTGAACTCGTGCCTGCCTGGGTGGCCGAAATGTTAGCTGGCTGACTTGCCGCAACTTGAGCAAGCCGGGTCTTTAGGCAATCTAATGGTGCGCATCGACGGGGTCAGGCCGTCGAACAGGTGAAGCTTGCCCTTCTGCGCCTCTCCGAAGCCCGCCAGCGCACGCATGGCCTCCATTGCGGCAAACGACCCCATAAGCCCACACATCGCCCCCAGAACGCCCTGCGTGGCGCAGTCGTCGCAGTCATCGGGGTCGTGCGCGTCGCCGACGAAGCAGCGATAGCATGGCGCATCGGGCAGCCATCCGGTAAAGGTGCCGATCTGTCCATGAAACTGGCCAATCGCGGCGCTGACCAACGGCACTTTGGCGGATAGGCAAAGGTCGTTGACGATAAGCCGCGTGGCAAAATTATCGCAGCCGTCGATGACGACATCAACGCCCGCAATCATATCCGCCGTAGTAGAGCGGTCAATGCGTTGCTTGCGGCCGAAGAACGTCACATCAGGGTTCAACCGCGCAACCGCTGCACCAGCGGCATCGACTTTGGCGGTACCAATGTCGCCTTCACTGTAGAGAATTTGCCGCTGAAGATTAGAAAGAGAAACGACATCATCGTCGACAACAGTAATGGTGCCTACACCTGCTGCCGCGAGATATTGGATGGCCGGACACCCGATGCCGCCAGCACCGATCAAAAGCACATGGCTGGACAATAATTTGGTCTGTCCTGCGCCGCCAATATCGCGCAACACAATGTGCCGGGCATATCGGTCAAGCTGTTGGTCCCTTAGGGTCATACCCCCGTGGAACCAAAACCCCCGGTCCCGCGAACGGTGCTGTCAATATCCTCAACCTCGACCATGGCGGCCATGGTGACGGGCGCAAGCACGATTTGCGCAATCCGGTCGCCCTTGTTGATCATAAAATCATCTTCACCCAAATTGGCCAAAATAACCTTCACTTCGCCGCGATAGTCGCTGTCTATGGTGCCTGGTGTGTTCAGGCAGGTAATCCCGTGCTTGAGCGCAAGGCCCGAGCGGGGGCGGACCTGAATTTCAAATCCTTCGGGGATGGCAAAGGCAAAACCAGTTGCCACTGCATGGCGTCTGCCGACGCGCAGGTTTAGGGTTTCAGCGGCGCAAATATCCATCCCTGCTGCCCCCGATGTCGCATAGTCAGGTGTCGGCAGACCCGCACCGTGGTTCAGGCGCTTGACGCGAACTTCAGTCCTTGGCGAGGGCATCTGCAATCTTCTCCATCAGCTTGCGCGCAATAATGTCCTTCGGACTTTCCGGCCAGCTTTCGACGCCGTTGTTGGTGACGATATGGAAGGCATTGTTTTCGCCCCCCATCACATCGCCGGACACGTCGTTAGCTACAATCCAGTCGCACCCTTTTTTGGCGAGCTTGGCTTGCGCATGTTCCACTATTTTCTCGGTCTCCGCTGCAAATCCAACTAGCAGCTTTGGCCGAAGCTTATGCTTGGCAAGACTTGCAAGAATGTCAGGATTTTCGGTTAACGCGAGCGCGGGGATGCCCGAATGGTCTTTCTTGATCTTCTGGTCGGGGGCGTGAGCTGCGCGCCAATCCGCCACCGCCGCAACCATGATGGCAGCGTCAACGGGCAGGGCTTTCTCAACTTCGGCCTGCATTTCAAGCGCGGTTTCGACATCAATGCGCAGGACGCCCGGCGGTGTTGCAAGATGGACTGGACCGGCGACAAGCGTAACTTCAGCGCCCATATCGGCAGCAGCCGCAGCTATGGCAAAACCCTGACGCCCCGATGAGCGGTTGGCGATGTAGCGCACGGGATCAATTGCCTCATGCGTTGGGCCAGCGGTGACCAGCACGCGCTGGCCGAACAATGGCCGGTGTTGGACATCGGCAAAGTCGGGCTGCGCATCAAGCGGCGAGGTGCTTGCCAAGGTTGTCGGCGCACGCCCCGATGTCAACGCTGCATCAAAATGCTGCCCCAACATGGCGCAGATTTGCTCTGCGACGACAGGCGGCTCGGGCAAGCGGCCGGGGCCAAATTCGCCGCACGCCATTGCGCCCTCATCAGGTTGCATGATGTGGACGCCGTCACTGCGCAATTGCGCCAGATTGCGCTGTGTTGCCGGATGGTTCCACATCCGCACGTTCATGGCAGGAACCGCAAGCACTGGCTTGTCGGTGGCAAGTAGGATCGTTGTCGCCAAATCATCCGCGATGCCAGCCGCCATTTTTGCCAAAATATTGGCCGTCGCAGGGCAAATCACGATTAAGTCGGCCTGACGGCTCAACTGGATATGCCCGATTTCGCTTTCTTCTTTCAGGTCGAACATGTGGCCATAGACCTGATCTTCAGTCATCACTGCCATCGACAAGGGCGTAACAAACTCGGCCGCGCTTTTGGTCATTACCGCACGTACCGCTATGCCCTGACGCTTCAGCAAGCGGACAAGCTCGAGCGACTTATACGCCGCAATGCCGCCGGTCACGATCAGGAGGATTCGTTTGGAAGCCATTAGCTCAAACCCGCCGCCCACGTTGCTGCGGCGCCCAAGGCTCCAGCTAGTGCAGCGACGACAATGTAGCGTCCAGTATTGCTCTGCCCGTTACGTTCCCAAATGAGCTGTACTGGGGGCAAGGGAGGCGGTTCGGGCGCGCCGCCCTTGCGTGGTAGTTGTTCGTCTAAACGGCGGATGAGGTCGGGGATCATCTGCAACGTTTCGGCCTGTTTGCGTATGCCGTCAGCGAGCATCGCCTCAGGCCCCAATTCGCCGCGGATCCAGTCCCGCACATAAGGCGCGGCGACATCCCACATGTTAATGCTTGGATTCAGCGACGTCGCAATGCCTTCGACCATGACCATTGTCTTTTGCAGCAACAGCAAATGTGGCTGGGTCTGCATATCGAAATCGCGGGTGATCGCAAACAGGCTGTCGAGCATTTCCCCGACCGACAACTCGCTCACTGGCTTGCCACGTGTCGGCTCGCCCACAGCGCGTAGCGCGGTCGCGAATTCGTCTACATTATGATAGCTCGGCACATATTGCGCCTCAAAATGAATTTCGGCGACACGCTTATAATTGCCCGTGGTCAAACCGTAGAGGATCTCGGCCAGCCAGAAACGCGCTTGCCGGTTGATGCGGCCCATGATCCCAAAATCGATCGCGACAATCGTACCATCGGCGCGCACGAACAAATTGCCCTGGTGCATGTCGGCATGAAAAAAGCCTTCCGAAATCGCCTGGCGCAAAAAGGTGAGGACAAGCTTTTCGGCCATCTTGTTCAGATCATGGCCAGCCGCTTTCAGCGCATCGATGTCCGAAATCTTGACGCCGTCGACCCACTCAAGTGTGAGCACGCGACCTGACGTCCGGTCCCAGTCAATAGTCGGAATATCATAGCCTTCGACGCCGACCATTGCTTCTTTCAATTCCGACGCGCTTGCCGCTTCCCGGCGCAAATCAAGTTCGCGCAAGGTCCATCGTTTGAGATTGGCGACCACCAGTTGCGGACGTAAACGCGCAGCCTCGCCGCCAAGCGCTTCCAGATGCGCGGCTGCCCATTCATAGGTTTCGATATCGCGGCCAAATTGTTCGCGAATGCCGGGCCGAAGCACCTTTATCGCAACATCCTTGCCGTCTGTCGTGCGCGCACGATGCACTTGCGCAATCGACGCTGCGCCGACTGGCACTGGGTCGATATATTCGAATAACAAGGCAGCCGGCTTGTTCAGGCTGGTGTCAATCTGCGCATAGACAAGGTCAAACGGGGCAGGAGGCAACTGGTCCTGAAGCATCAGCAGATTATGCGCAGCCTCTTCACCGATGATATCGGGCCGGGTTGCGAGCGTTTGTCCAAGTTTGATTGCGGCAGGGCCGATGGCGCGAAAAGCCCCCGCATAATCCGGAACCTTCGGCTGCATCGTGCCAAAGCGCGCGATGCGGCAAAGCCGTTTGACCTGAGGCGGTGTGTTACGGTCGGCTTCAATCGCGCGCAATGCGCCATGGCGCGCCAGGATGCGGCCCCATTTGAGCAAGCGGAGAATGTGGGTTGCAGGACGAGTCATCAGCTTCGGTGTTAAACCTTCCAGCCGCTATGTATGGCGACCAAACCACCCATGATCGGTTCGACTTTGGTTTGCACAAATCCTGCCTCACCAATCATGCGCTTGAAATTCTGCATGTCGGGAAAGCGGCGGATGGATTCGACCAGATAGCGATAGCTGTCTTCGTCGCCTGCGATTGCCTTGCCCAGTTTTGGAACAAGCTTATCGGAATAGAGATCGTAGATTTGCGCAAGGCCAGGCCATTCGACGGTTGAGAATTCGAGGCAGAAAAACCGGCCGCCATAACGCAGCACTCGATGCGCCTCGCGTAATGCCTTGGGAATGTCGGTTACGTTGCGGATGCCAAAAGCAATCGTGTACGCATCGAAATGCGCATCGGGGAAAGTCAAAGTCTCGGCATTTTGCGTCGACCAGATCAGGCTATCAATGCCGCGCTTCATCGCCCGATCCATACCGACATCCAACATGTCCTCGTTGATGTCGGATACGGTGACCTGTGCGCCAGATTTCTCCATGCGAAAGGCAATGTCACCAGTGCCGCCTGCCATATCGAGGATATCCTCGCCTGCACGCGGTTTGACACGGCGCACAAAACTATCCTTCCACAAACGATGCATGCCACCCGACATGGCGTCGTTCATGATGTCATATTTGCGCGCAACATTGGAAAAGACGTCGCCAACGCGCTGAGTCTTTTCATCGGGGCTAACCTGCTCGTAGCCGAAGGAAACGGTGTCGTTCATCATCGTGCCTCTAGCCGATTGTTGCGCCAGCCGCAAAGGCTGTTAGGTGCAAAATCATATGCCCGAATTACCCGAAGTAGAAACAACCGTCTCCGGCCTGAGGTCGGTGCTTGAAGGCGCACTTATCGTCCGCGCTGAACCGCGCCGTGCGGACCTGCGCTGGCCGCTACCGCCTGATCTGCGTCAACGTCTGACCGGCGCGCGCATAGAAACGCTTGGCCGCCGCGCCAAATATGGACTGATTTACACTGACCGTCAGGATGTTTTGATATTTCACCTTGGCATGTCGGGTCGGTGGCGCGTGGATCCTGTCGAAATCGAAAAGCACGACCACTTTATTTTGGAAACCGCGAGTGGCCGGGTCGTTGCGCTTAATGACCATAGGCGATTTGGGTCACTGGACATTATCGATTCGGCCCATTTGCCGGATTACCGGTTTTTCGCGCAAATGGGTCCCGAGCCGCTATCTGACGACTTTGATACGCGGGTGCTGCAAACCGCGCTTCTCGCTCGCAAGGCGCCAATCAAGGCCATGTTGCTGAATCAGAATATTGTTGCAGGGCTTGGCAACATCTATGCCTGTGAAGCGCTACATATGGCCGGCATTGACCCCCGCGTTGCCTCCAACACCATCAGCAAGGCACGCCTCAGTCGGCTCGTCATCGCTATCAAGGACGTGCTGGCAGCGGCGATTGCGGCTGGCGGATCAACCTTGCGCGATTTTGCCGCACCCGACGGCGAACTTGGCTATTTTGCCAAGGACTGGCGGGTCTATGGCCGGGAGGGGCAAACTTGCGGCTGCGGATCTGTCATATTACGCCGTGTGGATTCGGGGCGCTCGACTTTCTATTGCCCGAAATGCCAGCGATAATGCGGCAATATGCGGTTGACGAATCTGTAAAGCAGGGTTAAGGGCCGCTCCTTCAACGGGCGTATCGCAAGGCACGCCTTCACAAATATTGAAATTCGAGGACAAAAATGGCCAATACGCCGCAAGCAAAAAAGCGTATCCGTCGCAACGCGCGTCGTACTGAAGTGAACGGTTCGCGCGTTTCCCGCATCCGCACTTTCATCAAGAAGGTCGAATCGGCGATTGAACTTGGCGACAAGACCGCGGCTGCCGCTGCACTTGCCGCAGCGCAGCCTGAACTGGCGCGCGGCGTTTCCAAGGGCGTCCTCCACAAAAACACAGCATCGCGCAAATTTGGTCGCCTCACAAAGGCGGTCGGCGGTCTCGCTTAAGGCCGATGTCCAGGGCTGGATCATCCAGCTGCTCCGATTTGAAACCCGCCGCGACCACGGCGGGTTTTTCTTTGATATTGTCATAAAGCCGAAGGGTGAGGATTTCCCGCGATTCGGCGCGTTTACAATTCAAAATTGACTCAAAAATTAAGCAAATTCATAATGTTAGTAATTAACCAACGCAATTGCTCGGGTCGCGCCGAGTCAATGGCATTTATTTCAGTTTTTTTGCAGTGGTGCACTTGATCGACTCGTTTCTTGGGGTCTAAGAAACTGTTTCCAGCAACGCATGACGACAGTCGGGCAGTGCCTCACATGGAGAATTGGAACGTGGCGTTGGCTGCATTTGGCGACAAATGCTTGGCCAAACTCTGTTCGCTCCCTGCGCGGTATATAGCCTGCGGTTATGTAGTACTGGATGGGGTGGAAAATGGGGGCAGGCACGTTGGCCGAAGGCAAATCAGTATCGCACATAAAAATGAGTCCATCGGCAAGCGCACATGACGCTTCAATGGTAAACGCGCGGCTTGAGGCCGATTGGCACAATATCTCTTCCGGTTTGCGCCGCGATCTGGGCGCGCAAATTTATGGCCAGTGGATTCGCTCGATTTCCTTGGGTGACTATTGTGACCTGACCGGCACGCTTGAGCTTTTGTTGCCGTCGGATTTTTCCGCCAGCTGGGTTTCGGACCATTATGCCGACCGCTTGCGTCTTGCGTGGGCAAGCACAAACAATAGCGTCAAACAGCTGAAAATCCGGACGCGCCCGGGTGCACCGCGCGTTGAATTGTTGCGCGCTTCAACCAATGCGGAACGGGCCGTTGCCCAAGAGGCGAACGAAGCGCTCCCTGCGCGTTCTTCACTTGACCCGCGTATGACTTTTGCCAATTTTGTAAAAGGGCAGACCAATGTTCTGGCGCTCAGCGCTGCTGAACGTGTCGCGTCGAAAGACAAGCCGTTGTTCAACCCGCTCTATCTTCAGGCTGCAACGGGGCAGGGCAAAACGCATTTGATGCATGCCATTGGTCATGCATATGCCGAGGTAAATCCAAACGCACAGATTTTGTACATGTCGGCCGAAAAGTTTATGATGGAATTTGTGACCGCGATGCGGCGCAAGGAAGTCATGGAGTTCAAGGCCAGATTGCGCGCCGTAGATGTCCTGCTGATCGACGATATCCAGTTCATCATTGGCAAAGTTTCGACTCAAGAAGAGTTTCTGCACACAATTGATGCGATCATTGGCGCAGGGAAACGCTTGGTCGTGTCGGCCGACCGCGCACCTCAGGCGCTGGACGGGGTAGACCAGCGGATATTGTCGCGCCTCTCCATGGGCCTTGTCGCCGATATCCAGCCAGCCGATCTGGAACTCCGCCGCTTGATCCTGCAGCAGCGCCTCGCCAACATGCCTGAAGCTCAGGTTGGGGAAGATGTGGTTGAATTTCTTGCCCGTACCATCAGCCGGAATGTCCGCGAATTGGAAGGCGGCCTGAACAAGCTGCTCGCTTATGCACAATTGACGGGCAAGCCTGTCACCCGGACGCTTGCGGAAGAGCAGCTCAAGGACATTTTGAGCGCATGCCGCCGCCGGATCACCATTGACGAAATCCAGCGCGCTGTATGCGAATATTACCGCATCGATCGAAGCGAGATGTCATCGAAGCGTCGCGCCCGCGCAGTGGTTCGGCCACGGCAGGTTGCGATGTATCTCGCTAAGGTCATGACACCGCGCAGCTATCCCGAAATTGGACGCAAGTTCGGTGGCCGTGACCATAGCACGGTCATTCACGCCGTGCGCTTGGTTGAAGGGTTGCGTCAGCAGGACAGTGACATGGACAATGACGTCCGCGCGTTGCTTCGCCAACTCGAAGCTTAGAATTTTAACTTTTCCACCCCTTTTCAACAGCCTTTCCAGCGCTTATCCCCCGGGATAGTATAGGAAGGATGGCAATGGGAAAAACTTGCGCATCGTGCGGGTCAGTGCACGCAAGCAACGCGGCTTATTGCGCCAATTGTGGCCATTCTTTGAAGAGCAGCGCTAGCGCCAAAAAACCCGCCAAATCTGGTAACAACCGAGCTTGGCGCATGCCGGCGGCGATCATCGTGGGGCTGCTGGCCTTGGGCGCTTTGTATTTTTGGCTGTTTATTGCCGATGATTTGCAAAAAAGTGCGGACATTCCCGCGACGGAGGCGCCTGATGGCGCTCGCCCCGATGCTCAGATATTCTTCGCTATGATCGATGCCAATATCCGCGACAAACCAACAACCTCGGGCAGTACTGTTTTGGGAAAATTGCCGCGTGGTTCGCAAGTGACCGGAACGGTTCAGGCAACTTCAGGTGCGAATGCCGAATGGTTGGAATTGTCCGACGGCAACGGCTTCATCGCGCTTGTAAACCTGACCCAATATAAACCCCCGGTTTTGGCAAGATTGCTGAACAATCAAATATGGGTGGCCGATGGTTTAATCGATGTGTGGGCAACGCCATTGCCGGACAGCATTTTG
>NZ_JBKJMB010000004.1:0-16267 GCF_046596595.1 Sphingorhabdus sp. | reverse complement strand
AAAATGCCCCATCCGCAGCGGATCGGTATGTCCGCAACTCAAGAGGCCCCGCATCGCATTGGGCATGCGGGTCAAAGGAAAATCTATGTTTAATACGAAAACTGTATCAATCGAGTTGGGCGGACAAACCCTGACACTCGAAACGGGCAAGGTTGCCCGTCAAGCTGACGGCGCTGTTATGGCTTCGCTTGGCGAAACTGTTGTGCTTTGTGCGGTTACTGCCGCAAAGTCAGTGAAAGATGGGCAGGATTTCTTCCCGCTGACCGTTCACTATCAAGAAAAATATTCCGCAGCAGGCCGCATTCCAGGTGGTTTTTTCAAGCGCGAACGTGGCGCGACCGAAAAGGAAACGCTGGTTTCGCGTCTGATCGACCGTCCACTTCGCCCGTTGTTTCCAGAAGGCTTCTATAACGAAATCAACTGTATCGCGCAGGTTCTCAGCTATGATGGCCAGAACGAACCAGATATTCTCGCACTTGTTGCTGCCTCTGCTGCAATGACAATTTCCGGCGTTCCCTTCATGGGCCCAATCGGCGCTGCGCGCGTGGGTTATGTGAATGGCGAATATATCCTGAACCCGACTGATGAGCAGGTTGCTGAAGGCGATCTCGACCTCGTCGTTGCCGCGACTTATGACGCTGTGATGATGGTAGAATCCGAAGCCAATGAGCTTTCGGAAGAAATCATGCTGGGTGCAGTTCTGTTCGCACATGACGCCTGTAAGGAAGTCGTGAAGGCAATCGTAAAGCTTGCCGAGCAAGCCGCGAAAGAGCCTTGGGCAATGGCAGAGCAGGCTGATCTTTCGGCAGCCAAGGACAAGCTCAAGAAGTTAATCGGCAAGGACATTGCCGCAGCTTACAAGCTGACCGACAAGTCAGCCCGTTCAAACGCTTTGAACGCGGCGCGCGCTGCGGCGAAGGAAGCTTTCACCGACGCAAGCCCGCAGGACCAAATGGCTGCTGGCAAGCTGATGAAGAAGCTTGAAGCTGAAATCGTTCGCGGTGCAATCCTCAAGGACGGCACGCGCATTGACGGACGCACGACATCGCAAATTCGTCCGATCTTGGCAGAGACACATTTCTTGCCACGTTCACATGGTTCGGCTTTGTTTACCCGTGGTGAAACCCAGACCATCGCAACCTGCACCTTGGGTACCAAGGATGCGGAACAGATGATCGACGGTCTGGGCGGTCTGCATTATGAAAACTTCATGCTGCATTATAACTTCCCGCCTTACAGCGTCGGTGAAGTTGGTCGCTTTGGTGCACCTAGCCGCCGTGACATCGGCCATGGCAAGCTCGCATGGCGCGCACTGCACGCCGTTCTGCCGACCAAGGAAGAATTCCCGTACACCATTCGTATCACCAGTGACATCACCGAGTCCAACGGCTCTTCGTCGATGGCATCGGTTTGTGGCGGAAGCCTTGCAATGATGGACGCTGGCGTTCCAATCAAGCGGCCGGTGTCGGGAATTGCGATGGGTCTCATCCTTGAAGGTAAGGATTATGCAATTCTCTCCGATATTCTTGGTGACGAAGATCATCTCGGCGATATGGATTTCAAGGTAGCTGGTACGTCTGAAGGCATCACCACGATGCAGATGGATATCAAGATTGCCGGTATTACCCGCGAAATCTTTGAAGCTGCGCTGAACCAAGCCAACGAAGGCCGCGCGCATATCCTTGGCGAAATGGCCAAGGCGTTGGGTGAGGCACGTGGCGAATTGTCGGCACACGCCCCACGTATCGAAACGATGCAGATCGACAAAGCGAAGATCCGCGACATCATTGGCACTGGCGGCAAGGTCATCCGCGAAATCGTTGCAACAACAGGCGCCAAGGTCGACATCGATGACGAAGGTCTTATCAAGATTTCGTCATCCGACATTTCGCAAATCGAAGCGGCACGCAAGTGGATTTCGGGCATCGTCGAAGAAGCTGAAGTCGGCAAGGTCTATGATGGCAAGGTCGTCAATCTTGTTGATTTCGGTGCATTCGTAAACTTCATGGGCGGCAAGGACGGTCTCGTCCACGTCAGCGAAATGCGGAACGAGCGCGTTGAGAAGGTCACTGACGTCGTCAGCGAAGGCATGGACGTTAAGGTCAAGGTCCTCGAAATCGATCCGCGCGGCAAGGTTCGCCTGTCGATGCGCGTAGTGGACCAGGAAACTGGTGAAGAGCTTGAAGACACCCGCCCGCCCCGCGAGAAGACCGAGCGTAGCGATCGTGGTCCCCGTCGTGAAGGCGGCGGTGGCGGACGCGGCGAAGGCCGTGGCGACCGCGGACCCCGTCGTGATGGCGGTGGACGCGATGGAGGTCGTGGCGAAGGCCGTGGCGACCGCGGCCCACGCCAAGAGCGCTCTGAAGGCGAAAACAAGGGCGGGGGTGATCCCGACCATGTGCCAGCTTTCCTGAAAGACTAAGCTTACGCGATAAAAGTGCGTCTGAGTGGTCATGCTGAACTTGTTTCGGCATCTTAATGAAGACCCTGAAACAAGTTCAGGGTCACGGGTTGGGCGTAACAGAATATCCTGCAAAAGGATGGAGAGGAAAGGGGTTGCTTCGGCAGCCCCTTTTTTCATGCAATTGGCCGATAGTTCATCGCCGATACAGGCATTCTCAGCCACGCACTGCCTGCCTTTATCGGTGGGCCGCAAGCAAAACGCTTGGCGAGGCCGACAAGATTATCTAGGGAACGTCCATGAACAAAAAAATCCTCGTGCCTGTGGCGGTTTTGGCCGTTTCTTCCATGCTTTCCGGTTGTGCTGCCCTTGGTTTAGGCGGCGGCGGGGCAAAGCCGGGAAGCAACACCCGCTATGTCGCGCGTGACGTCAATACGCTCTACGCGGCGGCGAAGGACAAGCTTGATAACAAGCAATATGAAGTGGCAGCCGCCTTGTTTGACGAAGTCGAGCGTCAGCATCCATATTCGCCTTGGGCGCGTCGTGCACAGCTCATGAGCGCGTTTAGCTATTATATGGCGCAAAAATATAATGAATCGATCCAGTCGTCGCGCCGCTTCCTGTCAATTCACCCGGGTAATAAAGACGCGTCTTACGCATATTATCTGATCGCCTTGTCCTATTACGAACAGATCAGCGATGTGACACGCGACCAGAAGATATCGGAGCAAGCTCTTGCTGCCCTCGGTGAAGTGCAGCGTAGATATCCAACTTCACGATATGCGTCCGATGCGACTCTTAAAATCGATCTCGTCCGCGATCACCTTGCAGGCAAGGAAATGGAAATCGGTCGCTTCTATCAGCGCCGTGCTTTGTGGTTGGCCTCATCATTGCGTTTTCGCGAAGTGGTTGAGAAATTTGACACCACCACCCACGCACCAGAAGCTTTGTACCGTTTGACCGAAAGCTATCTGGCCATGGGCGTGCCCGATGAGGCAAAGAAGGCGGCAGCCGTGCTTGGAGCGAATTATCCAGGCAGTGAATGGTACGCCCGTGCATATGAACTGATGCAGAAGAACGCGCCCGCCGCGTAATGCCATGCTAACGGGGCTTTCGATCCGCGATGTTGTGCTGATCGAGGCACTGGACCTAGAGTTTGCAAGCGGTCTTGGGGTGCTGACCGGTGAAACCGGGGCCGGAAAGTCGATATTGCTTGATGCACTTGGGCTCGCACTGGGTGCGCGTGCCGACAGCGGTCTGGTCAGGTCGGGCGCTGAAAAAGCGCAAGTGACCGCAAGCTTTGACGCACCGGCACATGTCGCAACGCTGCTCGCCAGCAACGACATTGATATTGAAATGAACGAACCGTTGATCATCCGCCGCTCGGTGAAGGCGGATGGCGGCAGCAAGGCATTTATCAACGACCAACCATGTTCGGCAGCGCTCTTGCGAGACGTCGGGGCGGCACTGGTCGAAATCCATGGCCAGCATGATGACCGTGGAATGCTGAACCCGCGGGGCCATCGCGGCTTGTTGGATGCATTCGGTCGATGCGATACGGCAACCGTTTCGGTAAATTTTGCCGCATGGCAGGACGCCAAATCGCGGCTCGATGTAGCGCGCGAGGCGCTGGAGAACGCCGCGCGTGACCGCGAATGGCTCGAGCATGCAGTTGCCGAACTTGCTGCGTTTCATCCAGCCGAAGGCGAAGAGGAACAGCTCGCCGGCGAACGTTCCGACATGCAAAAAGGTGAGCGCATCGCCGAGGATTTAAAAACAGTCCTTGAGAGCTTTGACGGACCAAAAAGCGGGCTTTCGCTGATCCGAAGTGCAGCGCGTAAGCTTGATCGGCTTGCCGATGCGCACCCGTTATTGGCCGAGGCGCTAACGTCGCTTGATCGCGCAGTAATTGAGGCAAGCGAAGCGGAAGACAAATTGAACGCTGCTGCCCGCGCCATTGAATATGAGCCGGCACGGCTTGACGAAATCGAAGAGCGGCTGTTTGAGTTGCGTGCACTGGCGCGCAAGCACAATATCGCCCCTGATGGCATATTGGCGTTGCAAGAACGCCTCACAGCCCAGTTGCAGTCAATCGAAGCAGGCGGCGAGGGGCTTGCCCGGCTTGAGGCAGAGGTTGCGGCAAAGCACGGCGCTTACGTCCAGTCTGCGAAAGCATTGTCCGCAACAAGGATGTCTGCCGCGACGAAACTTGATGCTGCTGTGAAAAATGAGCTTGCGCCATTGAAGCTCGATGCAGCACAATTTCAAACGTCAGTTGAACAGCTTCCCGAGGACCGTTGGACTTCATGGGGCATGGACCGTGTCGAGTTTCTTATTTCAACCAACCCCGGCGCGCCCTTTGCTCCTTTGACAAAGATTGCATCCGGCGGAGAATTATCGCGGTTCATTTTAGCGCTTAAGGTTGCCTTGGCCGAAGAGGGCGGGGCGACAACGATTATTTTCGACGAAATCGACAGAGGCGTTGGCGGTGCGGTGGCCGCGGCGATTGGCGAACGCCTTGCTCGCCTGGCAATGCGAACACAATTGCTGGCCGTTACCCACAGCCCGCAAGTAGCGGCAAAAGGTAAGGCGCATTATTTCATCGCTAAATCAAGCCAAGGGACTGTCACAAGGACTGGCGTGACCCTGCTCGATGCCGAAGCCCGACGTCAGGAAATCGCGCGCATGTTGTCAGGTGCTGAGGTAACAGACGAAGCCCGCGCACAGGCAGTGCGGCTGTTGGAGACATTATGAAACAGGTCGTTGTGTTGATGGCTTTGTTGGTCAGCGGCTGTGCGACGCCCCGCACCGAGATGCCGCCAGTCGACCAGTTCTTCCAAAAATTATCGACGCTTTGCGGCAAAAACTTCGACGGTAAGCTGGCTGCTGGTGATGACAGCGACGCAAGCTTTGCCACCGCAAAAATCCGAGCGCATGTTCGCACCTGCACTGCGCATGAGGTACAAATCGCGTTTGACGTGGGCGAAGACCGCTCGCGTACTTGGATTATCACACGAACCGACGACGGCCTGCGTCTCAAACACCGGCATATGTTAAAGGACGGGACCGAAGACCCTGTTTCGCAATATGGCGGTGACACTTTGCAGCCCGGCACAGCGACCCGGCAGGAGTTTCCGGCCGATGCCTACTCCAAAATGATGTTCATCAAGGAAGGCCGCGCGGTTTCGAACAGCAATGTCTGGGCGTTTGAAGTCGAGCCCCAGCGCACGTTGACCTACGAGCTGGCGCGCCCTGGGCGGTTGTTCCGGGTGTCGTTCGATGTGGCCAATCGGGTCACCGGAGCCGGGGAGTGACATCAGAGGCCGACTCTGCCAATGAACTCATGCGGTTGGCGAAACAGATTGCGCACCACAATAAGCGCTACCACACCGAAGACGCGCCCGAGATTTCCGACGCCGAATATGATGCTTTGGTGCGTCGTAATAATGAGCTTGAGGTTGCATTTCCGCACTTGGTCCGCGCTGACAGTCCAAATAAGTTGGTTGGCGCGGTGGTCGACGGGTCGGGTCTAAAAAAGATCACTCACGCCAAACGGATGATGAGCCTCGATAATGCATTTGCAACGCAGGACGTTCACGATTTCATCAGCAAAGTTCGCCGCTTTCTAAACCTTGACGTCGACATTGATGTCGCGCTGACTGCCGAAGACAAGATCGATGGTCTGTCATTATCGTTGCGATACGAGAAGGGCGTTCTGACACAGGCTGCCACCCGGGGAGACGGCAGTGTTGGGGAGGATGTAACAGCTAACGTCGCTTACATAGCGGACATTCCCCAAAAGCTGAATGGTGACGTCCCCGACATTTTCGAAATACGCGGCGAAGTCTACATGGCAAAGTCGGACTTTGCAGCCATCAATGAGGCGCAAAAGGCCAAAGGCGGAAAGCTGTTTGCGAACCCGCGAAATGCCGCTGCGGGTTCGCTAAGGCAAAAGGATGCAAAGGTCACTGCGTCGCGTCCCTTACGATTTCTTGTCCATGGTTGGGGTGAGGTGAGCGCGCTGCCGGGGGAAACCCAAAACAGTGTGATGGCGGCCATTGCATCTTGGGGCGTGCCCGTGTCGCCGCTGCTATTGCGTTTCGACCATGCTGAAGCGGCTCTTGCGCATTATGCCGATATTGAGCGCATGCGCGCGGATTTGCCATATGACATTGACGGGGTGGTCTATAAAGTGGACCGGCTCGATTGGCAGGAACGTCTTGGCTTTGTCGCCAAATCGCCCCGCTGGGCCATAGCGCATAAATTCCCTGCAGAGCGCGCTGAAACAACCCTAGAGCTCATTGATATCCAAGTGGGTCGTACCGGCAAGTTGACGCCTGTAGGGCGGCTTACACCAGTCACTGTAGGCGGCGTCGTCGTGTCCAATGTGACATTGCATAATCGTGACGAAATCGAGCGACTGGGCGTGCGCCCCGGTGACAGAATTGTCATTCAAAGGGCAGGGGACGTCATTCCCCAGATTGTCGACAACCTGACGCGCGAGACAGATCGTCCGGCGTACCATTTTCCCTCTTATTGCCCACAATGCGGTTCCGAAGCAGTCGCGGAAGTGGGCGAAGTCGATGTGCGGTGTACGGGTGGTTTAATCTGTCCGGCACAGCGGGTGCAGCGGCTCATCCATTTTGTCAGCCGCGGTGCGCTGGACATCGAAGGGCTGGGCGAAAAAACCATTCAGGAATTTTTCGATCTGGGCTGGCTCGAGAGCCCTGCCGACATTTTCCGGCTACGCAGTCGCAGGGATGTGATTTTGGAACGCGACGGGTGGCAGGAAAAGTCTGTGGATAACCTGTTGGCAGCAATTGAAGCCAAGCGTTCGCCCGATGGCGCGAAGTTGCTCTTTGGCCTAGGTATCCGGCATATCGGCGCGGTCACTGCGCGTGACCTTTTCAAGGCATTCGGGACAGTTTCGGAAATTGGCAGAGTTGGCATGCGTCTGGCGCAAGCCGAACAGGCTGCGATAGCCGACGTCACCGCAATCGACGGAGTCGGTGGCGCGGTGGCGGAAGCGCTGGGGGATTTTTTCCACGAGCCGCATAATATGTCCGTTTGGAACGACTTATTGCAGGAGGTTGATCCGCCAGCCTATGTCTCGAACATCCGTGAAAGTGCATGGACCGGTAAAACGATTGTTTTCACCGGGAAACTAGAAACCATGAGCCGCGACGAAGCCAAAGCGCAAGCAGAGGCGCTAGGGGCCAAGGCTGCTGGTTCAGTGAGTACCAAAACAGATCTCGTCGTGGCCGGCCCGGGCGCAGGGTCAAAACTGAAACAGGCGACGGCCTTGGGCGTTCAGGTTATCGACGAAGCGGGATGGGCGGCCATCGTCGATAGTACTTAAAGTTGCCAGCGACGCTGTTGCCGCAATTCAGTTTCAAGTGTAACCAGTTCACATGGATAAAAGCAGCCACGTTTATGACACCCCGCCCGCCGGGGCAAACGCCGACTGGACAGTCCCGCAAAATTGGGAAGCTTTTAGTGCCGACGAGCATGCTATGTGGGACCAGTTGTTTGCGCGCCAAACGGCCATGCTTCCCGGACGCGCCGCCGACGCGTTCATGCGCGGAATCGATGTCCTAAAACTAACACGCCCCGGCATTCCCGATTATCGTGAATTGAACGCACGCCTGACGTCGGCCACAGGTTGGCAGATTGTGGCCGTCCCCGGACTTGTGCCCGACGAAGTTTTTTTCGACCATCTTGCCAATCGGCGCTTCCCTGCGGGTAACTTCATCCGCGCGCCCGAGCAGTTGGATTATTTGCAAGAGCCAGACGTCTTTCACGATGTGTTCGGGCACGTTCCGATGCTGGCTGACCCGGTCTTTGCCGACTATATGGTCGCTTACGGAAAAGGCGGGCTGCGGTCGCTTGGCTTTGGAGCGCTCGACCATCTCGCGCGTCTCTATTGGTATACGGTCGAATTTGGGCTCATCCAACAAGCCGATGGATTACGCATCTATGGTGCAGGCATTGTCTCCAGCTATGCCGAAAGCATCTTTGCCCTGGACGATCCCAGCCCCAATAGGATCATGTTCGATTTGCTTCGCGTCATGCGGACGCAATATCGCATCGATGATTTTCAGCAGAACTACTTTGTCGTTTCCAACATTGAGCAGTTGCTTCAAGTCACGGTGGAAACGGACTTCGCGCCACTTTATGCGCGACTGGATTCATTAACCGACATACCCGCCGGAGAAGTCTTGGCCGACGACGTTGTGGTTACACGCGGTACACAAGAATATGCAAAGGGCGCCGGTCGCTAAACGGGGGGGAAAGCAACCGGCTACCCTGCCGCCATTATGGCAGCAACACGGAATCGATTACGTGCACAACGCCATTTGACTGCATGACGTCAACGGTCGTTACGGCGGATTGGCCGCCCTTGCCGTCGGTAATTACGACGCTGTTACCCGACAAGCGAGCGCTCAGCTTTTCGCCGGCTACGGTGGTCAGGGTTGCCTTGCCGCCGCCGGCCTTGATTGCCGCAACGATATCAGTCGAAGTTAACTTTCCAGCAACAACGTGATAGGTCAGAACCTTGGTCAGCGTTGCCTTGTTTTCTGGCTTTACCAGCGCACCAACGGTACCCTCTGGCAACTTTTCAAACGCAGTGTTGGTTGGCGCGAACACGGTGAACGGTCCGGGGCTGGCGAGTGTATCCACAAGGCCGGCAGCCTTAACTGCAGCAACCAGTGTCGTCAGATTTGGTGCAGCAGAGGCATTTGCTACAATGGTCTTATTTGGTGCCATTGCAGCACCGCCCACACTTGGGTTGGACATTTTGTTATGGTCAGGTGCCATTTTGTGACCATCTGCCATCGCTGCTGTGCCAGCAAGGGTTGACGATGCCAATGCGATGGCGACGATTAAACGATTGGTGCGTTTCATGATTAAGCTTTCCTGTTTCTAGGCACGGCCAACCGGTGGCGTGCTGAAACGAGATACGGATGCTCTGGCTGTCCAGATGCATCGACGCTGAAAATAAATCACAAAATGGTGATTTTCCCGCTTGCAAGGATGGGGCCTGTCGCAATTCCGTCCGGCGCGCCTTGTGCTGGCTCGGGCGTAATCGCCAGCACGGCACCTTCATTCATGAACTGGCGCATATCCGGGCTGACAATCATTTCAGTGGGCTTGTCGCCCTTGATCATTCCCAGCGATCTGGCCTTGCCGTCTGCTGGTACAACCCAAAGCTCCGGATAGAGCGCGCCGGTGTCAAGCGCGACTGGCGTTAATAGCATTGTGCCTTGAGCTCTGTCGTATCGTGCCGTAATCGCTGCGTTGCTATTTTCGCTACCAAGCGCTGCGATCATAGGCGCTGGTGCCACTGTCGTCGGACTGGGCACTGGCTTTTGTAATAACAGGATACCCATCAAAATCGCTGAGGTCATCGAAATGCCCGTCAGTGCGCGCCAGAACGTCAGCTTGTTTGTCCCGACATCCTGCAAAGTGTCGGCGGGCAGAGCCTTCTCAATCTTTGACCACAATTCCTCAGGCGGCGCATGTTCGGGCCCAAGCAATGGGTTTAGCCGAAGGCGCCACGTCTCTACCTCAGCGGCGAAGTCACTATCGGTTGCGATTCGTGCGATAACGATTGCATTTTGTCCTGCATCTAACAGTCCGAGAACATATTCTCCGGCCAGTGCGAAATCTTCTTCAGTCATGACAGTCATGCTGCTCCCTCCATGCAGCCGCGCAGCTTCATCAGCGCCCGTCTAATTCTGCTTTTAACGGTACCAAGGGGCTGCCCTTCATGCTTAGCGAGATCAGCGTAAGTTGATCCACCGATAAAGGCACTTCGAATGAAGAGGGCATCACGCTTGTCCAATGACGAAATACAGTCATGCAGGATACGGTCGTCCGCCTCTTCTATTAATTGCACATCCGCCAGGGGGGTGGCGTCGGCAATTTCTGCGGCCTCTTCGATCGATGTCGTGCCAGCCTTCTTCTTCGCGCGTAGCCGGTCGATCGCACGGTTGCGCGTCACAGCCACTAGCCAGCTAATCGGGCTTGCCCGACCGCTTTCAAAGCTCGCAGCCTTGTTCCAAATAGTGAGATATGCGTCTTGCAACACGTCTTCCGCTTCGTTCCTGTCGGGGAAGATACGCAGGCACACCCCAAAAAGCTTCGCAGAGGTGGCGGCATAAACTGTAGCGAACGCGTTGCGATCACCGCGACCCGCCTTAACGAGTGCTTCGGCAAGCTTCGCGCGCCGCGCCGAATCCAAATCTATTGTGCCAGGATCAATATTCATTTCGTCCGATATGGCTTAGGCTGAATGGCTACGCAATCCTGCTTTTCTACCATGTTCCGAAATCACCTGGAGGTTGGCTGGTACCGCCGGTTGACCGTATCGTGCGTTTCCACCCAAAGGTCGTGCGTTTAATCAGCCACAAACAAGGCCAATCGCCGCAATCGACACGTCGCTGCAAGCGAAAGCCGCAACGATGATAGGCACGCAGGACCCCCCGAGCCTGTGTTTTCAGCAACCCTGCCAATATAAGCGAACCCCCATCCCGAACAACATTTGCAAAAGATGGAGCCAGTTCGACGAGCGGGCCTGCAAGGATATTGGCAATAACGAGGTCATAAGGCGCGCGCATCATTATAAGCGGATGTGCGGTGCCGGTAGCAACACATGTCGCAACTTGCCCCTGCATCATACCGCACGGCACGTTGTTGAGGATTGCGTTTTCCATCGTGACATCAATACTGACAGGATCGATGTCGGACGCGGTCAAATAAGCTTTCGGCCACAGGCTGTGCGCTGCAAAAGCGAGAAGGCCTGTGCCGGTCCCAATGTCGGCGATAAGGTCAAATCGCTTGCCTGCACGCTTCATGCCGTCGAGCATTGAGAGACAGCCGCTGGTCGTTTCATGACCGCCGGTGCCAAAGGCGCGGCTTGCTTCAATTAAAAATGGTGTCGTGCCTTTGGGGATTGTGTCTGTGTTGGACGCAGTATGCACATAAAAGCGTCCAGCATGGACCGGCTTTAGGCCCTGTTGGCTGAGTACCACCCAATCATTTTCATCAAGTTTTTCGATTCTTGGCTTTGAGTTGGCGATGCTGCTTATGCGGCTTTGGATCGCGCCGATGATTTTTCCGTTCGGCTCTTCGCTGAAATATGCCTCAAGCTGCCACTTGTCGTCGTTGAACGCTTCGACTTCTTCAGCCACAATTGTCGGCATCGGGTCGAGCAAAGCCAGCCATTCATCATCATCATGCATAGCCTCGGCTTCTGCTCGCGTGCAGGAAAACCGGACCTTCCAGTCACCTGACATAGCTTGCGCCGTTTACATCAAGAACAGCGCCAGTCATCGAGGGAGGCGCTTCTAAAGCACAGAATTTTGCCATCACAGCCACTTCTTCGGGATCAGCCACTTTTCCAAGTGGGATATCAGCCAGCAACTTGTCGCCGCCACGGCTGCTAAGATAGTCTTCTGCCATGCCGGTCATTGTAAAGCCCGGACAAATTGCAAACGCGTAGATGCCTTCTTTTGCATAAGCTCTTGCGATTGTTTTGGTCATCGCGACCATGCCTGCTTTTGATGCGGCATAGTGCCAATGGGCCGGGCTGTCGCCGCGATGTGCCGCGCGGCTTGCGATGTTGACGATGCGTCCCGACGCACCGTTGCCTTGCCAATGCAGGACAGCGCGACGACACAGGTCAGCGCTTGCTGTCAGGTTGATCTGCATGCTGCGATCCCAGCTTGCCAACCACTCTGCATCCGCCCGCTTAATGGGATTTTCCTCAAATACGCCAGCGTTGTTGATGAGGACGTCAATACGGCCGTCCAGGGCATTAAGAGCAAGTGCCCATAAGCGCGCAGGCGTAGATGGATCGTTGAGATCGCCATCCTTACTTGAGGTTGCAAACAACGTCGTTGTTTCAGGATCAAAGCTAGCGGCGATAGCGGCTCCAATGCCGCGCGATGCGCCTGTGATTAGAATATGTGTTTTCATCGGCGATGCTTTTCACAGCGCCGATAAAATTTCAACAAAAGTTATCTCACCAAATTGCCTACAAAGCGCTTAGCGTTCGCCTGAAGCGATGTGATCTTGTCATTCACTTCGCTAAATCCGTCTTCAAGCAAGGTAATTTCAGATACGACATTTTCGGTGTCGGAACGAATGGCAGATATTGTGTTCGACATGAGATCAGCGGCAAGTGCGGTCTCGTCGACTGATGCGGTAATCATCGTCACGGTTTGGGCCTGGTCCTCCATTGCGCGGCGTATACGCTCTGCCGACATCTTCACTTCGTCGACTGTTTCGCGGATCGACGCGTTGGATTCCACCGAGGCTTTCGTTGCGCTTTGAATGGCGGAAATCTTCTGCGCAATTTCATCTGTGGCTTGGGCAGTCTGGTTAGCAAGGCTTTTGACCTCTTGCGCAACCACCGCAAATCCCCGGCCCGCGTCACCGGCGCGCGCGGCTTCGATTGTGGCATTCAGCGCAAGGAGGTTTGTTTGTCCTGCAATATCGCGAATGAGGCCAAGAATAGACTCAATCGAATGCGATTGTTCCGACAGCGTATCGGTTGCTACAGCGCCTTTGGTTGCAACAGCCGCAGCCCGGTTTGCGACGTCAGCCGCGGTTTCAACCTCGGTCCGCGCATCCTCAATGGCGCGAATAAGACCTGCTGCGGTTTGCGCAGCTTCGCGCATGGCGATTGCGGACTGTTCTGATGCTGCTGCGACTTCGGATGCTTTCGACAACATACCATTGGCCATTTGTGAACTGCTTGCCGCTTGTTGGCGCAATACAGCTGTCCTGTCGGCAACTTCATGGGCCGCAGTACCAATATCGGATTCAAATTGTGCGGATTGTTCGCGGCGCCGGCTTGCATTCTGTTCGGCATGGAAGGTGGTATAGCACATGGCCATGATCGAAAGTTCCAACCCGGTTGTCGTCAGGATTGCGGTGGCAAGTTCCTGGTAATCGGGTTGCCCAACGCCATACACTTCGCCGAGTAACTCCAAAGTCCTGGCATTTGTGCGGGCCGATGCCGCGTAAACATGTTCCATTGGAATGCCGCGCTGGCACGAGTCCATCACCTGGCGCGTTAAATATTTTGACCATTCCGTACCATCAACTTCTCGCAGGCGACGACCGATAAACGCGGCGGTCTTGGTTCGTGTGGCTTCAATATTGCTCGTATTTTCCAGTTCGGGGAACTTGCCCATGGCAATCCAATAGTCCCAATAAAAGGTGGCGAGCTCGTAAAAACGGTCTTTTAACAAATCACCGATTTTGCGGCAGCGGGCGGCCAGGCTTTTATCCTGATTAAACACGTCAACGATCGCCTGTACGTTGGAATGTTCAATATCCCGTTTTTCAGCCATTTTTGTTCCTGTTCGACGGTAGTGGATTAATAGGTGCCGGGCCGTGGAATAAAGGTTAAGTGGTTAATAGCTGGTTATCAGTGACGGACGAGCAAAGGAAAGAAGTCTGATTTTCCGAAAATGCTCATTGAACAAATCTGTTAGCAGATTGCGCGTTTCGCACTGCGCGGGTCTTGCGCCACCGCTCTAATCGATTAAAGAGCGAGCCAACGTCGACTATGGTCGTATATAAAGGACGCTGAACGCATGACGAAAAACCCCAACCGCCCGGTAGCGCCGCATCTGCAGGTATATCGCTGGTCGCCGCAGATGGCTATTTCGATATTCCACCGCGCGACGGGGTTCATCATGGCAACGGTTGGAATGATGACGTTACTTTGGTGGCTGTCGGCCATTGGTGGTGGCGCAGAAAGCTACGCCAGTTTTGAAAAATATGTCGTCTCCGCAGGTGCAGAGGGCACCACTTTTGAAAGCGTTAGCAACTGGTTTTTCCGCCTTGTGGCATTGGCTGTCATCTTCAGCTTTTTTCAGCACATGGCATCCGGCATTCGCCACTTGGTCCTCGATATTGGAGCGGGTTACGAACTGAAAGCCAACCGCAAATGGGCAACTGTTGCATTTGTCGTAGCCTTTTTTGCAAGTGCATTCGTTGTCCTGTTCATGGCATCACGCTTTCTTGGAGCTTATTGATGGACAGCAGAACTTATATCGGCCGTGTTCGTGGTTTGGGTTCGGCCAAACATGGCGGCGAGCATTGGTTGAAGCAACGTTTAACGGCGATCGGCAATTTGTTGCTGACGACCTGGTTTGTCGTTTCATTGTTGATGATCCCCAGCTTTGAACATGCGGCGTTGTCGCAATGGCTTGCGCAACCGTTAGTCGCAGTCCCCATGATCTTGATGATCGTAAATATATTTACCCATGTCCGCCTTGGGCTTCAGATTTTGATCGAAGACTATGTGCATGACGACGGGTTAAAGTTTGCCACCATGGCGCTATTGAATTTCTACGTTATCGCCAGCGCGGTGTTCGGCATTTTCGTTGTCGCAAAACTTGCATTTACCGGAGCTCCCGCCTGATGTCTGACGCCTATAAGATCATTGACCATACATATGACACCGTCGTCGTCGGCGCTGGCGGGTCTGGTCTGCGCGCCACCATGGGCAGCGCCGAAGCTGGTCTGAAAACGGCTTGCATTACAAAAGTATTTCCAACCCGCTCGCACACTGTGGCCGCACAAGGCGGGATTGCCGCTTCATTGGGCAATAACTCTCCGGATCACTGGACGTGGCACATGTACGACACGGTCAAGGGCTCCGATTGGCTCGGCGACCAGGACGCCATTGAATATATGGTCCGTGAGGCCCCTGCAGCGGTGTACGAGCTTGAACATGCTGGCGTGCCGTTCTCGCGCAATGCCGACGGTACGATTTACCAGCGGCCATTTGGCGGTCATATGCAGAATATGGGCGCTGGTCCTCCAGTGCAGCGCACTGCGGCGGCGGCCGACCGAACCGGCCACGCCATGCTGCATGCATTGTATCAGCAGAGCCTGAAATATGATGCGGATTTCTTCATCGAGTATTTCGCGCTCGACCTGATCATGGAAAACGGTGAATGCCGCGGCGTTATCGCCATGTGTATGGAAGATGGCAGCATTCATCGTTTCAAAAGCCACGCTGTCGTGCTTGCGACGGGCGGATATGGCCGCGCCTACTTCTCAGCAACTTCGGCGCATACCTGCACCGGCGACGGCGGCGGCATGGTACTTCGTGCTGGCTTGCCGCTCCAGGATATGGAATTTGTCCAATTCCACCCGACCGGCATTTACGGTGCGGGCGTGCTGATTACCGAAGGTGCGCGCGGCGAGGGCGGTTACCTGACCAACAGCGAAGGTGAGCGCTTCATGGAGCGTTATGCGCCATCGGCCAAGGACCTTGCATCGCGCGACGTCGTTAGCCGCTCGATGGCGCTTGAAATGCGTGAAGGCCGCGGTGTTGGTCCGCATAAGGATCATATCTACCTGCACCTCGATCATATCGATCCCGCGGTATTGGCCCAACGTCTGCCAGGCATCACCGAAAGCGGCAAGATTTTCGCAGGCGTTGACCTCACACGGCAGCCATTGCCGGTAACGCCCACGGTCCACTATAATATGGGCGGCATTCCCTGCAATTATCATGGGCAGGTCGTGACCAAGGTTGGTGATGATCCTGAAGTGATTGTTCCAGGGCTATATTCCGTGGGCGAGGCTGCGTGCGTTTCGGTGCATGGCGCAAACCGTCTGGGCTCCAACTCGCTCATTGACCTTGTCGTCTTTGGACGCGCCACTGGCCTTCACCTCAAATCATCCCTGACGCCCGGTGCACCGCATAAGGCTTTGCCCGCCGATGCCGCCGATCTGTCGCTTGCGCGTCTCGACAAGTTCCGCAATGCCAAGGGCGGCACGCCAACGGCTCAAATCCGTCTGCAAATGCAGCGCACGATGCAGAAGCATGCGGCC
>NZ_JBKJMB010000094.1:0-40815 GCF_046596595.1 Sphingorhabdus sp. | reverse complement strand
TTGCTACTTAGCCTTTCATCGCGTTAGCGAGGGTGTTCAAACGGGTTTTGATTGAGTTGTCGATCATCTGGCTTCCGATTTTAACGGTAAGCCCGCCAAGAAGTGACGGATCAACTTTGGTCTGGATGGCGACGGCGCTGCCGACGCGCGTTTTAAGTGTGGCCAACAATGCTTTGGTCTGCGCTGCGCTCAAGGCGTGGGCGGAGGTAACTTCTGCTGTCACTTCGCCACGATGCGACGCGGCAAGCGTTGCAAAAGCGCGCGCTACTGCTCTTATCTCGTTCAGGCGACGGTTGTGCGCAAGTACGCCCAATGTTTTTGCCGTCAGGGGATCAAGCTTCATTGCCTTTGCAACAGCGGCGATCGCCTTTTTTGCGTCGTCACGGCTGAGGACAGGATTGGTCGTCAGGGACTTAAGGTCAGCCGATTCGAAAACCGCCTGCGCGATGCTGCCCATGCTGTTTTCGACGGCGTCGATTGCTTTCGCGTCGCGCGCCAGCTCGAACAATGCCGTCGCGTAACGGCCAGCAAGACTGGCTTGTATATTAGCGCTTGTGCCGCCGGAAATATCCACGCGTTTTCGTCCTTAAGATGTACGACTGATGTTTTTGCTGACATGCCCGAAAGGTTGCCCTTTCTCAAGCGTCGCCGCGCGCCTAGCAGGGGTTTTGCTGCGATGCAAGATAGGGATTGGCGCTTGGATAAACGTAATCGTCATCCTGAACTTGTTTCAGGATAACAAGCTGCCATACGTGGTATCCTGGAACAAGTTCAGGATGACGGCATGGAGAATCTTATGGGCGAAATGATTCGCATGAAAATGGCGGATGGCGCTGAAATCGGCGTTTATCACGCTGAAGCTGTCGGGACGCGTCGCGGCGGGCTGGTACTTGTGCAGGAAATTTTTGGGGTGACTGACCACATTCGGGAATTATGTGACGAATATGCCGCAGATGGATATGAAGTTCTTTCTCCCGCCATATTTGACAGGGAGCATCCGGGCTTTGAAGCTGATTATACAGGCCCCGATTACACGCGCGCCGTTGAACTTGCACGGGAACTCCATCCGTTTGTGCAATCATTGGATGATGCGCACGTATGCATCGATGCATTAAAGGACAGGGGGCCGGTTTTCATCACGGGTTATTGCTATGGCGGGTCGGTTGCGTGGGCCGTGGCCGGCATCAGCGACGATCTTGCTGCCGCGAGCTGCTATTATGGAAGTCTTGTCCCCACCTTATATGCGGATAAGCCGCCCAAATGCGCTACGATCGCGCATTTCGGGCGCTACGATGCTGGTATTCCCATGGAAGGCGTCGAAGCACTCATCGAAAAGGCACATCCGACAGCGCAGATATTTATCTATGACGCAAATCACGGCTTTAACTCAGATCGGCGAAAGGATTATCACGAACCTAGCGCTGAACTGGCTCGGGAGCGGACAATTGCACTTTTTCGCGCTTGCGGCGGATAGCCATTTTGACGCCGCTGTTAGAACAGCAAATGACCAGTGGGGAATTTCGCCGGCCCAGCGTCTGGAATGACGGCGGCGACGGGGTAACAGTTGAATGGACCGTGACCGAAACCGTACTTGGCCACATGCTGCTGGCTGTGACCGACATAGGGGTGTGCCGACTTTCATTCGATGAAAATGAGACTGCGTTAAGGTACCTGTTTCCCAAGGCCCATATTGTTGTCGGCGGCGCGTCGACAGTTGCGTTGGCGAACGCAGCGGCTCTGACCATTCGTAATCCTGTAAACATCGCGGACATACCGTTGGATGTTCGTGGCACCGCGTTTCAAATGGCCGTCTGGCAAGCGTTACTTGAGATTCCCGTTGGAGAAACGCGAAATTATGCGGAAATTGCTGCTGCGGTTGGAAAGCCAGACGCGGTCCGTGCAGCAGGCGCAGCTAATGGCGCAAATCCGGTTGCGGTGCTGATCCCATGCCACCGGGTCATTCGTTCTAATGGCGGGCTCGGAGGCTATGCTTATGGGCTTGAACGCAAGCGGAGTCTGCTTGAGCGGGAAGCCGGCAGACGTGATTTATTTTCTGTATAAGCAGATAGTTACCAAGATACACAGTTCCCTACGATTGCAAATTTTGGTCAAATACTTGCGGCCAATCATAACATTCTGTTCACCCTTTTTGGGCATATGCGAGGTCGGGGAGCGACCATCGCAAGTGTGCGTGGCGCCCAAAAGGGCCGATAATGCAGTTTTCGTTAGATATCAGTAGTATAAGATTTTTATCGTGTTCGCTTTGAACCCGACGAGATTCCTCTTCGTGGAAAACAGTCCGCGACTGATTTCGAGGTAGAAAATTCTACGTCCGTTCCCAGCCGCGCAAACGGCGAACGGACGGCATTTGCGCTGAGGCGTTTGAACAGGGAATGTTGAAGGGGTTAGATTGACATGTATGATGAATATTATGGGTTAACGGGACGTCCCTTCCAGCTTACGCCTGATCCTTTGTTTTATTTTGAAAGTGCGACACACCGCAAAGCGTTGTCCTATTTGGGCTATGGACTTGCTCAAGGCGAAGGCTTCATTATCATTACCGGCGACGTTGGAGCGGGCAAATCAACGCTTGTCAGTCACCTGATGCAAAGCATCGACCGGGCGAGGATGACGGCGGCAACGATTGTTACCAGTCGGCTTGACGCACATGATATCGTTCAAATGACCGCCGTATCATTTGGCATTGATACAAGAGGCCTCGATAAAGCAGCGTCGTTACGAAGCATCGAAAATTTCCTGCACGCCGAGGCGCGGACTGGACGTCGATGTTTGTTGGTGGTCGACGAGGCGCAAAATCTTTCCATCGATGCATTGGAAGAACTGCGGATGCTCTCCAACTATCAATTGGGTTCGTCGGCGCTGTTGCAGATATTCTTGCTTGGACAGCCCGAGTTTCGCGATCTTGTGCGCGATGCGCCTGAACTCGAACAGTTGCAGCAACGCGTCATTGCGACGCATCACCTCGACCCCATGGATGCAAATGAGGTTGAGCCCTATGTGCTACACCGTTTGGCCCGCGCCGGATGGACCGGAAACCCCAGCTTTTCGCCAGACGCTTTCCCGATGCTATTTGCAGAAACAAGCGGCGTTCCTCGCAAGTTGAACACTATCATGAACCGGGTCATGTTGATGGGTGCGGTGGAACAGGTCAATTTTATTGATGCTGCAGTTGTCTGCGCTGTGGTGGTGGATATGGCAGGGACCCCATTTGCCTATGACGCGCAATTATCCACTGGCATTGTCGAAATTGCCGAACCGCAAAAAGCCCTGGGTGGCGAAGAAACCCCCAAGGAAGACATTCCCGAAGACGTCATCGTTGCGCACACTGAAGAGCAGAGCGAAGTGCCTGATTCGGTGCTTGTGCAGATCGTTGAACCGGATACCAGTTTGCTAACGGCTCTCGAATCCCCGCCTGGTCAAGATGTTCCTGTCGAAGAAATCGATTTGGGCACACGATTGGCTGCGCTGGAGCAACGGGTGGCCGACCAAGATGACGCCCTTCGCCGCGTGCTTGCCACGATGATTGACTGGATGGACAAGGAGGGCAGCGTCGAGGCGCGTTTTCGGCAAAGCAACCGCGCAGCGTGAAACGCGCGTCTGACCGGGATATTTAAGGGTAAAGGGCCCGTACGAAATATAGTCCATCGGGCGGCGCGTTCTCCGCCAAGGCGGACCGGTCAGCGGCGGCCAGCGCGGCTTGCAAGTCCGCTGCTGTCCAACGACCAATCCCTACCGCTACGAGGCAACCGACCATCGACCGGACTTGGTGATGCAGGAAGGACAAGGCCGCCGCTTCAATAATGAGATGCTGTCCCTCCCGCCGCACATTAAGCCGGTCGAGCGTCTTGACGGGGCTGGCTGATTGGCACGCGGTTGAACGGAAAGTCGTGAAATCATGCGAGCCGACGAGGATTTGTGCTGCTGAATGCATGGCGTCGGCGTCAAGATCGGGGCCGACACGCCACACGCGGCCCCTCTCGAGCGTCAACGAGGCGCGCCGGTTTAGGATGCGATATTCATATGCGCGGCCAATGCAGCTGAAACGCGCATGCCAGTCACCGGCGACTTGTTCACATGCCAATATGGCAATCGGGTGCGGCCGCAGATGCGCGTTGATTGCCTCCATCAGGCGAAAGGGTGACAAGTCTTTTTGCACGTCGACATGCGCGCGCATACCAAGCGCATGCACGCCCGCGTCGGTGCGTCCAGCGCTGTAGACCAGTGTCTTCTCGCCGGTTGTCTTGAATATGGCTTCTTCGATTGCGCCCTGAACGGATGGACCGTGGTCTTGCCATTGCCAACCCATGTAAGGACCGCCATCAAATTCGATGGTGAGCGCAAAACGGGTCATATCAGGATCGTACCAACCGGGATTGCTTTGCCGCGCAGGAGGTCTGCTAACGGCATTGCGGGTTTGCCAGAGCGTTGGATAAGCATCGGGCGAATGGCCGTGTCCTGACATGCAATGCTCAGAGCATCGTCGATGACTTCACCTGGCGTACCATTGCCAGCAACGACCGCAGCAGACAGCACGCGATATCGTTCGCCTCCAAATTCAAACCAGGCACCTGGCGCAGGGTTAAAGGCGCGGATTTGGCGTTCGACTGCCACGGCCGACATCGCAAAATCCAGTTTCGTTTCCGCCTTGTCGACCTTCGCTGCATAAGTGACGCCCGCCTCAGGTTGCGGCACGCACGGATATGCATCGATATCAGCAAGAACCCGGACCATCAGTTCAGCGCCAAGCTCTGCCAACTCGGCAGTTAGCGTACCTGTGGTTTTGTTCGCTATTTCGGTTTCAGTGGTAGCGCGGACAGGTCCGGTATCCAACCCTGCCTCCATCTGCATGACCATGACGCCCGTGGTAATATCACCCGCCAGAATGGCTCGTTGCACTGGCGCGGCACCACGCCAGCGGGGCAGCAACGATCCGTGCACATTCAGGCAGCCATATTTAGGCGCGCTCAGAACCGCTTGGGGCAGGATTAGGCCATATGCCGCGACGATGGCGGCATCGAGACCAAGTGCGGCAAAATCGGCCTGTGCGTCCTCCTGACGCAGCGAGAGAGGCGATCGCACGTAGAGGCCAAGTTCCTCCGCACGCTGTTGCACCGCCGAGGGGGTGAGCTTCTTGCCGCGATTGGCAGGGCGGGGTGGCTGCGTGTAGACCGCGATCACTTCATGCCCGGCGGCGACCAGCGCATCGAGCGTAGGCACGGCAAATTCCGGTGTTCCCATGAAGGCAAGACGCATCAATCAATTCCCAAACCTTGTCCCCACGCCAGAAACCGTTCGTGTCGAGCCCAGTCGAGACACCAATAGTCCATGTGCGCATTCGCGGTGTCTCGACGATGCTCGACACGAACGGAACTGTTTACTTGTCGGCGTGCAGCCTTAAAGCGAGGGACATGGCATCGCAAGAAATAGACGCACTGGCACAAGCATTGTCAAAATTACCCGGCCTTGGTCCGCGATCTGCGCGTCGCGTCGTTCTGCATCTGATGAAAAAGCGCGAAAGCGTTCTCCAGCCGCTCTTGCGGGCGTTGGAGCACGTGGAGCAAAGGTTGGTGGTTTGCAGCACCTGCGGCAATATCGACACGGGAAACCCGTGCGGCATTTGCGTTGACCCAAGGCGCGACATCCGCTCCATCTGCGTCGTCGAAGATGTATCAGACCTGTGGGCGCTTGATCGGTCGCGGCTTTTTCCCGGAAAATATCACGTGCTTGGTGGCCGCCTGTCCGCACTTGACGGCGTTCGGCCTGAGGATTTGAACATCGACGGCTTGGTCGCCCGCATCGCGGTTGGCGGCATCGATGAAGTGGTACTTGCCATGAACGCCACGCTTGAGGGGCAGACAACTGCACATTATCTTGCCGAACGGCTTGAACAATTCCCAATTCGCCTCACGCAATTGGCGCACGGCGTGCCTGTGGGTGGCGAACTCGACTATCTCGATGATGGCACGCTGGCGCAAGCTTTGCGGGCGCGGCGTCCTGTCGGTTGATTTATCGCAAGACCGTCCCTATCTGCGACCCATGGCGATATTACCTATTCTTGAAGTGCCCGACCCACGGCTGAAAACCATCTCGAAACCGGTCGAGAGCTTTGGCGATGATTTGAAAGCCTTGGTCGATGATATGATCGAGACCATGTACGCAGCGCCCGGAATTGGCCTTGCCGCCATTCAAGTTGGCATCCCCAAGCGTCTGCTCGTTATTGATTTGCAAGAAGAGGAAACGGAAGGCGAGGAGCCTGTCCGCAACCCGCGCGTTTTTGTGAACCCTGAAATATTGGACCCTTCAGACGACCACAGCGTGTATAACGAGGGGTGCTTGTCGGTTCCTGACCAATATGCAGAGGTCGAACGCCCGGCTCAAATCCGCGCGCGCTGGCAGGATCTTGAAGGTAAAGTCCATGAAGAGACCATGACTGGCATGATGGCAACATGCCTTCAGCACGAGATGGATCATCTTGAGGGCATATTGTTTATCGACCATTTGTCCCGGTTGAAGCGTCAGATGGTGCTTAAGAAAATTGAGAAAGCCCGCAAATTGGGTGGCGGCCATGTTCATGGCGAGCATTGCCACCACTGATCATGGTGCGGTGTCACTCCGGCACGGGCCTGAAGGAGCGAAGGTTCGCTCTGCTACTTTGCAAACTGCGATGGTGCTGGGCTGACGGTGACAAACTTCCCAGCCTGAATCTCCTGCACCTCAAGCATGCGGTCTGACTGCCCGTTGGAGTTGAAGCGGAATGCCCCATCGACGCCGATGAACCCCTGCGGATCCATCAATTGCGATACGGGAAAACGTGTGCCGGGACGCCAGTCGCGGGCAACGCGTGCGACGAGCAACACTGAGTCATAACCAAGGCTCGACAGGCGCAACGGCGGCTTGCCAAAACGTGCGCGGTATTTTGTTGCATATTGGGTATACAGGGTGTCGGATACGCTTGCGAACCACGCCCCATACATATTCGAGCTGCCCGCCAGAGTGCCGTCAATATTCCACAAATCGGTGCCGAGTATTTTCGCGTTACGCAATCCGCTGCGGCGCAGCGCAGGAACGGTTGCAATGGCAGCGCGACCACTGTCAGCGATTAAGACAGCGTCAACGCCACCCATTTGCGCCAAGCGGCGTGCCGCTGCATCGGCCGAAGCTGTCGTCCCGTTGGATTCCTGAATGCTAACAAGCACGCCGCCGGCATTGCGCACCGCAGCCGTCAGGTTCGATTGCGCCCGTTGCCCGTAAACATTGGACGAGACGATGCCGGCAAAGCGGTTATGCCCTTGCGACTTGGCGTAACGCACCACCCGGTCGATGGACTGGTTTGGCAAGTGTCCAAGCAGAAACACATTTTGCCCGGCAACACCGACATCGTTCGAGAAGCTGATGATTGGCACACCCGCTGGCCTTGCGAACGCTGCCGCTTCGACAACATGGTCGCCGCGCAGTGGCCCAAGGATGACCTTGTTACCGTCGGCAATCGCCCGTTTGGTTGCTGCTGCCACACCAAGGCCAGTGTCGTACGTAATCATCCGGATGTTGGTGACTTTGGTATCTGCCAATGCCAATACAGTTGCATTGGCAATTGACTGCCCGACATCGGCGTCTGGTCCCGTGACGGGCAACAACAACGCGACCCGATGCATGCTGTCCATCGGGTCAGCCGTTACAACAGGAGGCGGTCCTTTGCCGCGCGGGATCGCGGCACATGCCGATAGCAGGATGACGGTTGCCAATATCAGCAGCTTTTTGATCTGGCCTGCTAAAGCTTGCGGCCGTGCGCTCGTTGCGGCAATGGTTGCGCTCATTTCGGGTTCCTTGGGAAGAAGCATATACATCGGATGGCTTTCGAATCGGGCTTATATGTCGTCGCGACCCCAATCGGCAACCTTGCAGATATGTCACAACGGGCAATCGATCTGCTGAAAGCCGCAGAAATAGTTGCTGTTGAGGACAGCCGCGTGACTGGCAAATTGTTGCATCATCTTGGCCTGAAGAAAAAAATGCGGCGCTATAACGACCATAGCGGAGAGGTGGAGCGCGAGT
The DNA here is from genome assembly GCF_046596595.1 of Sphingorhabdus sp. GTDB lineage: Bacteria > Pseudomonadota > Alphaproteobacteria > Sphingomonadales > Sphingomonadaceae > Sphingorhabdus_B. The sequence goes on along the minus strand of NZ_JBKJMB010000094.1, from coordinate 32,742 downwards.
CCCTTGTGGCCGCAGCGCGCGGGTCCATTGTGGCTTTGGTATCGGACGCCGGAACACCGCTTATCTCTGACCCCGGATATAAGCTTGTCCGGTCAGCGCGGGAAGCCGGCGTGCCGGTGTTCACGATACCAGGTGCCAGCGCCGTCACGGCGGCGTTGTCGATCTGCGGCCTGCCTACCGACCGTTTCTTGTTTGCAGGTTTTTTGCCAAACAAGGCCAAGGCGCGCGTCGAGACGCTGGTGGAGCTTGGCCAAGTCAGGGCAACTCTGGTTTTCTACGAGGCCGGACCGCGCCTCGCCGCCACTTTGACCGCGATCGCTGAAACTTATGGCAACCGTGAAGTCGCTGTGGCGCGCGAATTGACCAAGAAGTTTGAAGAGGTTGTCACAGGAACCGCGGCTGAACTTGCCGCGCGATATGCAGAGCATGAGCCGAAAGGGGAAATTGTTCTCATTGTGGGCCCGCCCGATGATGATATGGTAACCGAGACCGGCGATGTGGATGCTGCCTTAAAGGATGCCCTCCAAACCATGTCCGCGGCCAAGGCAGCAGGGGCAATTGCCAAGCGTTTCGGCTTGGAACGCAGCGACGTTTATGCACGCGCTACCGAGTTGAAGGCCATATGAACCGCCTTGCGGCAGAAAAGCGCGGCCGTCGCGGCGAAACACTTGCCGCATGGTTCCTGCGCCTTAAGGGCTGGCGTATCGTTGGCACGCGCGTAAAAACGCCGCGCGGCGAAGTGGACCTCATCGCACGGCGGGGCAAAAGCATTGCCTTTGTCGAGGTAAAGGCCCGAACGCACACGCGCGACCTTGCCACCGCGATTGATGCCACAAGATTGCGCCGTGTGGCAGCTGCAGCCGAAATTCTGCTCCCCAAATATGGCAAAAAGTGTGAAAATATGCAGATTGACGTGATTATGGTTGCGCCATGGCGCTGGCCGAACCATTTGCCCAATGTTTGGCACGGATAAGGACAAGCGCATGGCAATAAAAATGGCAGTCCAGATGGACGCGATGGACGGAATCAACATCCACGGCGACTCAAGCTTCGCGCTGATGCTTGCCGGCCAATCGCGCGGCTATGATGTCTGGCATTATGACGTGACGACCTTGACACTGGACGCCAATGACCGACTGACGGCGTGGGCGCATCCGGTGCATGACGTGCAACGTGTTGACGGCGCGCATTACCGCTTTGGTACGCCCCGAAGGATCGATTTGGGGGCGGACATTGACGTCGTGCTGATGCGCCAGGATCCGCCTTTTCACGTCGGCTATATCACCGCTACACATTTGCTTGAGCGCATCGAACATGAGACACTCGTCGTCAACAACCCCGCCAGCGTCCGCAACGCACCCGAAAAGGTGATGGTGTTGGACTATCGGCAATATATGCCGCCGACTTTGATCACCCGCTCGGCCGACGAAGTGCGCGATTTCCAAAAGGAACACGGCGCTGTCGTGGTGAAGCCGCTGCATGGCAATGGCGGCAAGGCTATCTTCCGCATCGATGCCGATGGCACCAACCTTGGCGCCTTGTTCGAAGTGTTCAACAACACCTGGCCTGAGCCACATATGGTGCAGCCATTTCTGCCTGATGTGGCCAAGGGCGACAAGCGCATTGTCATGATTGATGGTGAGATTACTGGCGCAATCAACCGTCGTCCCGGCGAAGGAGAGTTCCGGTCAAATCTTGCGATGGGTGGTAGCGCTGAAGCAACTGAATTGACGCCACGCGAACTGGAAATCTGCGCAAAAATGGGACCCCGGTTGAAAGAACTCGGGCTGGTCTATGTCGGTATTGATGTTATTGGCGGTCAGTGGCTTACCGAAATCAACGTCACATCGCCCACCGGGATCGTCGCGATTGATCGCTTCAATGGCACGGACACACCATCGCGCATTCTCGACGCCATCGAGCGCCGGATTAAGGGTTAAGCTTCATGGAAGACTGGATTATCCGCTTGGTCGAATGGGGCCATTATTGGGGTGTTGCTTTGCTGATGCTTCTGGAAACCATATTTCCGCCGATACCGTCCGAAGTCATCATGACCGTAGCTGGCGTATCATCCGCGCGCGGTAACATGAACCTTGCGGGCACGATTGCGGCGGGAACTGCAGGCGCAATGCTCGGCAACTGGATTTGGTACTGGGTAGCTGTCAAATTTGGCGAAGCGCGAATGCAAATCTTCATTGACCGTTTTAGCCGCTGGTTGACGCTTGATTGGGAAGAAGTGGAGCGGGGCCACAGGTTGTTTCGCAAACATGGTTCAATCATTGTGCTGATCGCGCGCATGTTACCGACGTTGCGGTCACTCATTTCGATACCTGCCGGCCTGTTTGGCATGACTCTTCGGCGCTTTTTGATTTTCTCGACGATTGGAACCGCTGGTTGGACTGCTGCGCTGGCCTGCGCAGGCTATTTCTTGGGGTCTCAGTTCGAAGACGTCGAAAAATGGCTTGGGCCGTTATCGACCTTAGTGATTGCTGGTATCGTCTTGACCTATGTCTGGCGTCTTGCCCGCTGGAACGTCACGCATCCAAAAAAGGCAGCGCCTGCTATGCCCTTGGATGCGAATTCTGATACTCATCCAGAAGCATAGCGGTATCAACGGCTGTATACACCTGCGTAGACGACAGGCTGGCATGGCCCAATAATTCCTGAAGGCTGCGCAAGTCTGCACCGCCTGCCAGTAAATGCGTAGCAAAACTATGGCGCAGGGCATGCGGTGTTGTGCGGTCGGACAGGCCAAGCCGCGTGCGCGCGCCCTGAACCGCGCGGCGCACTAATGCGGGCGACAATGGTCCACCCCGCGCGCCGCGAAACAAAGGCTGGTCGGCACTGGCAGCGTAAGGGCACAATGCGAGATAGTCCTGAATGGCGGTCCTGACTTGCTCCAGCAGAGGAACAATACGCGTTTTATTCCGCTTGCCGGTTACCCGCAACGTCGCGCCAAGCGGCAGGATATCACCATGAAGGCCTGTCGCTTCGCTGACCCGCAACCCGCTGCCATATAGCAGCAAGAGCAAGGCCCAATCGCGTGCCCCGACCCAACCGTCTTTTGCATTTTCGGCGATGTCGTCGGCCAGCGCCAAAACATCGTCCGGATTAACCGGCCGGGGCAGGCTGCGTTGCACGCGCGGTCCTTTCATGGCGGGCAAGGTGGCACTTTCGCCCAAAGCAAAGCGCAAGAAATGTCGCGCGGCAGAGAGTTCGCGCGCTGTTGAACGGTTGGTGAGGCCATCGCCGCGCCGGTCCGCCAGAAATGCCCTGATATCTGCAGTTGAAATTTTATGCAGCGCTTCGCGGTCGACTTCATTGCCCCAGTGCAACTGCAAAAAGCCCGCGAGCCGCTCTGCTGTTGCCTGATAGGCGCGAACACTGTGCGGCGACATCCGACGATTGTCGGTCAGGAACGCATGATATTCGGTGAGCAAAGACGGCATGCGTCTGTGCTATCAGGCGGCGGTCTCCACCTCAACATTTACTATCTGCGGCAGGATAGCGTCGAGCAAGGGCATGCCTTGCGATGTGACGGTTACGTGGTCGCCTGTACGCTGGATAAGACCAAGCTGCGCAATCTTGTCCACCGCAGCGAGATCCAGAAGCTTGTCCGCAGCAACGCCTGTTCGCGCCGATAGCCGATCAAGGCTAATCCCCTCGTTCAAGCGCAGGCCCATCAGCAAGCTCTCCGTCGCGCGGCTCTCGGCATCAAGATGCTCTTCGCTGCTTATGCCGTGCATATTCCGCGCAACGGCAGACAGAAAATTTTCAGGTTTCTTGTGGCGTTGCGTCGCAGAGTTCAACCGACGTCCATGCGCGCCTGGTCCAATGCCGATATAATCATCATATCGCCAATAGCTGAGGTTATGCCGGCTTTCGCTTGCCGTTCGCGCATGGTTGCTGATTTCATAGGCCGGAATGGCCGCGGCTGACGTGATCTGCTGGGTAATTTCATATAATGTGGCTGCGTCGTCGGCGGCGGCGGGGATGAAGTGCCCGGTTCGCACAAGTGTTTCAAACCGCGTGCCCGGCTCAATGGTCAGCTGGTACAGCGACATATGGTCAGTGCCAAAGGACAGAGCGCGCTGAAGCTCTTGTTCCCATTGTCCTGCCGTCTGGTCGGGTCGCGCATAGATCAAATCAATGTTGATCCGGTCAAAATGGCGCTGTGCAATTTCCAGCGCATTAAGGCTTTCCGCGACCGAATGGGCGCGCCCCAGAAAGGCCAAAGCTGCGTCGTCCAGCGATTGGAGGCCAAGCGACACTCGGTTTACACCTGCGGTTGCGAGATCTGCGAACCGGGCAGCCTCCACAGAAGACGGATTTGCTTCAAGCGTTATTTCGATATCATCGGCAAATCCCCAAAGCTGCGCCGCTGTATCGATAAGCGCCGCGACCGTTGAAGGCGGCATTAGCGAAGGCGTACCGCCGCCAAAGAAGATGGATGTGAGCTTTCGATCGGGCGTCAGCTTTGCCTCATAGGCCATGTCCGCTAACAGCGCAGTGCGCCATGCAGCGTCGTCCACGCTTTCGCGCACATGGCTGTTGAAATCACAATAAGGGCATTTCGAAACGCAAAACGGCCAGTGAATGTAGAGGGCGAGGGGGTTTGGCATTTGCTGAGGTGTGTAAGCGTGCAGGCGTGCTCAAAAAACCGCAGCAACGAGCTTGCGAAACGCATCTGCCCGGTGGCTCATCGCATGCTTTTCCTCTGGATCAAGCTCGGCAAAGGTTTCGGTGCGTCCTTCGGGCACGAACACAGGATCATAGCCAAAGCCCAACGTGCCCCTCGGTGGCCAGGTCAGGCTGCCCTGAACGCGGCCTTCAAATATTTCCTCGTGTCCGTCGGGCCACGCAATGGCGAGCGTGCAGATAAAATAGGCGCTTCGATCTGCATTGGGACCAATTTGTGCGAGCTTACCTTCAACCTTGCCCATGGCCATATACCAGTTACGCCCAGCCTCGCCCTCGAACGTTTGGGATTCGGCCCAGTCAGCGGTGTAGACGCCCGGCGCGCCGCCCAATGCCGCGACGCACAAGCCACTGTCATCGGCAAGCGCGGGCAGCCCGGAACCTTGCGCCGACGCATGGGCCTTCAGCAAGGCGTTCTCAGCAAAGCTGGTGCCGGTTTCCTCCGGTTCGGCTAAACCCAGTTCGCCTGCGGAGACAGGCTCTATGCCAAAAGGCGCGAGCAATGCACGGATTTCGCGCACCTTGCCTGCGTTGTGACTGGCGATCACGAGCTTTCCGGGGAGGAGTTTGCGGTGAGTCATTATTGCTCCCTAATGCCTTCGCCTACTTAACCGCCTCGGCCTGTACGGCGAAAATGCGGTCGGTTCCCATGCGTGCCAAGCGAAGCAAACGCAACAAACCTTCTTCGTCATATGTCGCGCCCTCGGCGGTGGCTTGCACCTCGGCAATTTGGCCGCCTTCGATCAGAACGAAGTTGGCATCGGCGTCCGCGGCGGAGTCTTCGATATAATCGAGATCAAGCACTGGCGTGCCTTTGAAGATGCCACAGCTAACGGCTGCAACCCGGCCGCTGATCGGGTCTTCCTTAACTGCGCCAGACGCAAGTAGGCCGTTGACCGCGAGCCGCAATGCTACCCAGGCGCCTGAAATAGCTGCCGTACGTGTGCCGCCATCAGCCTGCAGAACATCGCAGTCGAGGGTAATCTGGTGTTCGCCCAGTTTCTTCAGATCGACGATAGTTCGTAAAGACCGGCCAATAAGCCGTTGGATTTCTTGAGTTCGCCCCGACTGCTTGCCCTTTGCTGCCTCGCGCTGACCTCTTGTGTGCGTGGCGCGTGGCAGCATCGAATATTCCGCCGTGACCCAGCCTTCACCCTTGCCGCGCAGCCATGGCGGGATACGATCTTCAACGCTTGCGGTGACCAAGACGCGGGTATCGCCGAAGCCGATGAGGCAGCTGCCTTCGGCATGTTTGGTAAAATGGGTTTCAATCGAAATGGCGCGCATTTCGTCTGGGGCACGGCCGGATGGACGCATGATCTTCTCCTGATAATGGGTTGGAGGCTGCAATAGCCTGCCCCGCTTGCTTTGCAAGTACGCGGTGCGCTACATCAGTCGGTGTGAGCCAGACACCCATCAATGAACTGAATGACCGCACGCGCATCATCTTTCGGATGGTTGTCGAGAGCTATCTCGACAATGGCGCGCCCGTTGGCTCGCGCACAATCTCCAAATTTGCTGGCTTAAACCTCTCGCCTGCGTCGATCCGCAACGTGATGCAAGATTTGGAGGAGGCTGGCTACCTTGCCTCGCCGCATACCAGCGCGGGCCGGGTACCAACCGAAAGTGGCCTTCGACTTTTCGTCGACGGTATGATGCAGGCTGCTGAACCGTCTGCCGAAGAACAGCGCGCAATTGAATCTCAAATTACGGGCGACGGGCCGATTGAGGAAGCGTTGGCAGCCGCTACATCGGTTCTGTCTGGTTTGTCGGCCTGCGCCGGAATCGTGCTGGTGCCAAAACGCGACGCTGTTTTAAAGGCTTTCAGCTTTGCGCGTCTTTCGCCTACGCAAATGCTCGCAATCATGGTTGGCTCCGATAATAGCGTTGAAAACCGGCTGGTTACAATTGACCCTTCAATTAGCGAATCCATGCTGGTGGAAGCCGCAAATTACATTTCTGCGCGCCTGTCAGGGCTCACATTGTCCGAAGCCTTAGTGCGCCTCGACAGCGAAATTCGTGCGGAAAAGGCCGAACTCGATTCTGCCAGCCAGAAACTTGTCCGTGATGGCTTGGCGATCTGGTCGCTGGACGCAAATGACCGTCCAGTGCTGATTGTCCGCGGGCAGTCAAACCTGATTGACGATGCGGCGGCCGCGGACCTCGACCGCGTTCGGCAATTGCTCGATGAACTGGAAAGCAAAGAGGAGATCGCCCGGCTGGTCGACAGCGCGCGCGAGGCGCAGTCGACGCGGATTTTTATCGGTTCGGAAAATAATCTTTTCTCGCTATCAGGATCTTCGGTGATCGCCGCGCCTTATCGCGAAGCAGGCGGAAAAGTCGTGGGCGTGGTCGGCGTTATTGGCCCAACGCGGCTGAATTACGCGCGGATCGTGCCCATGGTCGACTTCACTGCTCAAGCGCTCAGCCGTTTAATTAAGTGACGCGCGGCTTGATGAAATAAAATTGCTTTCTATATGCGCACAGCAACAAACGGCCACAGCGTCGCAACGTAAATGGGTTAATCAGGTTATGACAAAAAAGACATCAGCAACTGCCGACACGGCGGTGGAAAAAGAACTTGAAGGCGTGCCAGAGCATATGAAGGACGAAACGCCCGAAGTGACAGACACCGCAGAGGCCAAAGTGGCGGCACTTGAAGAAGTGCTCGCAACCGCAAAGCAGGAAGTTTTGTATGCACAGGCAGAAACACAAAATGTCCGCCGCCGGATGGAGAAAGAAGCCCAGGATGCGCGTGCTTATGCAGCCACCGGTTTTGCGCGCGACGTGCTTTCGGTTGCCGATAACCTGACGCGCGCTTTGGAAGCCATTCCGGCCGAAATGCGTGAAAGCGAAGCCATGAAACCGCTCGTCATTGGTCTCGAAGCGACCGGCCGCGAACTGGAGAGCGTGTTTGCCAAAAACGGCATCACCCGCATCGCCTCTATGGGCATGCCGCTTGATCCCAACCAGCATCAGGCCATGGTTGAAATCCCAAGCACCGATGCCGCCGCCGGCACAATCATAGCCGAAATGCAGGCAGGGTACATGATCAAGGACCGGTTGCTGCGCCCTGCTTTGGTTGGGGTGGCGAAGGCGGCGGAGTAAGCTGCCAGCCACAGAAGCCAATCCGCGTCATTGCTGCCTTCGCGGGAGTGACTATATCTGGGCAGTAATGTGCCTTTTGCGGCATCAATAGTTTCGGGGGTGGTCTCGGCGCGGCCTCTCCGCTATCCAGCGCCCCCGATGACCGCAACGGCAATCACGATGGACCGTCAGTCCCCTTGGCGCGATGAGCTTCGCGCGACATTGGTGCTTGCGTGGCCAATGATTTTGTCGAACCTGACGATGATGCTCATTGGCGTGACTGATGTCATCTTGCTTGGTTGGCTTGGCCCGCGTGAATTGGCGGCAGGTGCATTGGGGCATAATCTTGCTATCTTCTGCGCCATTTTCTGCATGGGGTTGGTGACCGCAACGGCGCCAATGATGGCCTCTGAAAAAGGCCGGATGGCACATTCGGTGCGCGATATCAGGCGGACATTCCGGCAGGGCCTTTGGGTCTGCTGTTCGGTCATGGTGCCCGTCTGGGCGTTTTTATGGAATGCAGAAGCGATTCTGCTCGCGACGGGTCAGCAACCAGATTTGGCCGCGAACGCTGCGATTTTTGTCCGCAGCTATATGTGGTCAATTCTGCCTTTTCTGGGTTTTTTGGTGCTGCGCAACTTCGTCGCAGCACTGGAAAAGCCCGTCTGGGCCACCGTGGTTGCCTGCGGTGCGGTCATCTTGAATGCCGTCGTCAACTACGGCCTGATCCTTGGCCATTACGGGTTGCCGCAGCTTGGCCTGTTGGGTGCAGGTATCGGCAGCACGATAACGAACGTCGTCCAATTCACTGTGATGGCGCTCGTGGTCAGCTTTCATCCGAAATTTCGGCGTTATCATTTGTTCGGCCGCTTCTGGCGTCCCGACTGGCGACGCTATCGCGAAATCTGGCGGCTCGGCTTGCCAATTGGCGTGACAATGGGATTTGAAGGCGGCGTGTTTGCGGTTGCCATTTTGCTTATGGGTCTAATCAACGAAGCCTCCGTTGCAGCGCACGCTGTAGCGATCCAGATAGCTTCGTTGACCTTCATGGTTCCCATGGGGCTTGGGCAGGCGGCAACAGTTAGGGTCGGCCTTGCTTATGGTCGCGGTGATGCCACAAGCATTGGCCGAGCCGGGTGGACTGCATTTGTGCTTGGGACAGGTTTCATGGCGGTAATGGCCTTGGGGATTTATCTGTTTCCAGAGGCTTTGATCGGTATCTTCGTTACCCCAGTCGATGCCGAAACGACCCGGGTTTTCAACCTCGCCGTTAGCTTTCTCATGGTTGCCGCGATTTTTCAAATTGTCGACGGCGCGCAAGTGGTCGGCGCTGGAATGTTGCGCGGGTTGCACGATACCAAAGTACCAATGTATTTTGCCGCTTTCGGCTATTGGATCGTTGGCATCGGGATAGGAGCCTGGCTTGCCTTTAAGGCAGGTTGGGATGGCGTCGGCGTCTGGACGGGCCTTGCCACCGGCTTGGCTGTAGTGTCGGTTCTCATGCTGTTTCGCTGGTCGATGCGGGCGCGGCTTGGCCTGCTGCCTTTAGAACGGTAGGACACCGTCATATTGCGACAGCGGCGGCGCCCCTGCGACCTTCGCCCCGTTACGCAAAAGAAAAATATGACGGACAATTTCGCCTTGTTGTTCCAACCCATATTGGGCCAACTTCCATCCGGGCTTCAGGCTGTAATCATATCGGCAAAAGGGATGACGGCGCAGGGGCAGAAATATGCCTTTTTGGTGCTGCCACACATGTACCAGTTCATGAATGAAAAGGCCCTGCAAAACTAGGTCGCGGTCACAAAAATCATCACAAAATAGGTCGCTTTTGGGGTGAAACCACAAATGGCCGTTTGGTGCCATGGTGACGCGCCGTGGTTGAAACCACCAATATTTGCGGTTGTGAATCCGGATGCTGTGATAATTAATCGCGGACCCGAATACAGATTCGGCAAGCGCGCGTTCACGGACGGTTAGGGGTCTTCCAGATTTATGTGGGCCTAACATGATTGTCTTTCACAGGTCTATCCTATCATTCGTCGTCCTGAACTTGTTTCAGGACAACGCATCAATGCCGCCTGTTATCCTGAAACAAGTTCAGGATGACGAAATTAGAAGATAACATTGCGCACGTTCAAAACGACAAGAAGTGGTCGGCAAGCCGTAGCCGGTATTCCATGGCACGAATTACCCATCAATCGCCTTTTTCTCGTCCGGGTCGCTGCCGTCAATTTCCTGAACGCGTGCCTTCACCAATATCCGCACATTGTTTGAAAACAGGAATTCGGTTTCAATAATGCCAAGCCTGCGGGGGATGATATTCACGCCCCACATCATTACGTGCTTGCCGCCTTTTTTGAAGGCGATTTTCTCGCCGGAAGGGACGAGCAGGCGGTCCAGGGGTGCCATTGTTACCGCGCCGGTTTTGGCGTCAACGGTGACATCATGCATTTCGGCGCGGATGGCCGACGGTGAGCTTACCCGCAGCAAGTAGACATCTTCGGGGCCACCATACACGTTAAAATGGAAGGCCGACGGGTTGCTGTCAACCGGCGACAAGGTCAACACGGCTTCTTTCACCTTCAGCTGCGGCGTTGGTCCGCAGCCGACGATAAGGAGCGCTGCTGCTACCGCGCTTGATATGCATATCCGTCGGTTCATAATGTCCTCACATTGCCGCCGCTTATTGTCCAATAGCGGGACCATCCAATACAGAAATACCACTTACTTTTTGTCTATCTACGTGCGCCAAAGTCTTGTGCCAAGAGAATTGGCACCTATATCGCCGCTACAACGTCGTGTCGCGACAAACGCCAGTGCCTGATAGGGCTGGCGCGTGACAGGGCAAGTATAGGTTCAATTTAAAATTTCGGGGTAAGTTTTTATGGCTAAAGTTATTGGTATCGACTTGGGCACGACAAACAGCTGCGTTGCGGTTATGGACGGCGGCAAGCCCAAGGTCATTGAGAATGCAGAAGGCGCGCGGACCACGCCGTCAATTGTGGCCTTTGCTAAAGACGGCGAGCGGCTCATCGGTCAACCTGCAAAGCGCCAAGCGGTTACAAATCCAGAAAGCACAATTTACGCGGTAAAGCGCCTCATCGGTCGCCGCTTTGATGACCCTATGACCAAGAAGGACATGGGCCTCGTCCCCTATGGCATCGTCAAGGGCAAGACCGGCGATGCGTGGGTTAAGGCAGGCGGCGAAGAATATTCGCCATCGCAAATTTCGGCATTCATCCTGCAAAAGATGAAAGAGACGGCCGAAGCCTATTTGGGCGAAACGGTCACCCAAGCGGTCATCACCGTTCCAGCCTATTTCAATGACGCGCAGCGTCAGGCAACGAAGGATGCCGGCCAGATTGCCGGACTTGAAGTGTTGCGGATCATCAACGAGCCGACTGCTGCCGCATTGGCATACGGCATGGATAAGGACGAAAATAAAACCATCGCGGTCTATGACCTTGGCGGCGGTACGTTTGACATCTCGATCCTCGAAGTTGGCGACGGCGTGTTCGAAGTGAAATCGACCAACGGCGACACATTCCTTGGCGGTGAAGACTTCGACAGCGTTCTGGTCGAACATCTGGCAGCCGATTTCAACAAGGCCGAAGGCATTGACCTGACCAAGGACAAACTGGCGCTGCAACGTTTGAAGGAAGCCGCTGAGAAGGCAAAGATTGAACTGTCGTCGACGCAGACGACTGAAGTCAATTTGCCGTTCATTACTGCGGATCAAAATGGTCCGAAGCACTTGGTGAAAACGATTACGCGCGCCGACCTTGAAAAACTGGTCGACGATTTGATCAAGCGTACGCTTGAGCCCTGCAAAAAGGCTTTGGCCGATGCCGGACTTAAATCTGATGCCATTGATGAAGTGGTGATGGTCGGCGGTATGACCCGCATGCCAAAGGTACGCGACGTTGTGAAAAACTTCTTTGGCAAGGAACCCCATACGGGCGTCAATCCGGATGAAGTTGTCGCCATGGGCGCAGCCATCCAGGCGGGCGTGTTGCAGGGCGACGTCAAGGACGTGCTGTTGCTTGACGTGACGCCATTGTCATTGGGTATCGAAACACTGGGCGGCGTGTTCACGCGCATGATTGACCGCAACACGACCATTCCAACGAAGAAGAGCCAGGTCTATTCGACCGCTGAAGACAACCAGAACGCCGTGACTATTCGCGTATTCCAAGGTGAGCGCGAGATGGCTGCGGATAACAAGCTGCTCGGCAATTTCGACCTTGTTGGTATTCCGCCAGCACCGCGCGGCGTTCCGCAGGTTGAGGTCACATTCGACATCGATGCCAACGGCCTCGTTAGCGTGACCGCCAAGGACAAAGGCACTGGCAAGGAACAGCAGATCAAGATTCAGGCATCAGGCGGTTTGTCAGATGCGGATATTGACCAGATGGTCCGTGATGCCGAAGCCTTTGCCGAAGAAGACAAGAAGCGTCGTGAGGCGGCCGAGGCAAAGAACAACGCTGAAAGCCTTGTCCACACCACCGAGAAGCAGCTTGAAGAGCATGGCAGCAAAATTGATGCGGCTTTGAAGGGCGAAATTGAAGCGGCGGTAGCTGAAACCAAGACTGCGATCGAAGGCGGCGATGCCGAAGCCATGAAGGAAAAGGCAACTGCCTTGGCCCAGGTTGCGATGAAGCTTGGCGAAGCGATCTACAAGGAAGAGCAGGCTGCCGGAGCATCGGCAGGTGCAGCATCGGAAGAAGCGCCAGCCGACGACAATGTTGTCGATGCCGAATTCTCCGAAGTCGAAGACGACAAGAAAGACTGATGTTAAAAATTTCCGACCGTCGCAACCGAAACGCAGCGACGGTCGGGAAGCCGGGGGTACTCAGTCATGAATCTCGACATTGATTATTATGAATTATTGGAAGTCGAGCGGACAGCGGACGAAAAGACGCTGAAAACTGCTTATCGCCGGATCGCGATGGAATGCCATCCCGACCGAAATCCCGGCTGCGAAAAATCCGAGGCCAAGTTCAAGGCGATTAGCCAGGCCTATGATGTTCTGAAAGATCCGCAAAAGCGCGCGGCGTACGACCGTTTTGGCAAGGCTGCGTTTGAAAATGGCGGCATGGGCGGGGGCGGTCAGGGCGGCGCTGGCTTTGGAGATTTCTCCGATATCTTCGAAAGCTTTTTCGGTGACGCCTTTGGTGGACGCCAGCGTGGACCTGCACGCGGTGCCGACTTGCGTTATGATCTCGAAATATCGCTCGACGAGGCGTTCCACGGCAAGGACGCCGAAATTACCATCGACGTCGCAACAGCTTGTGGCACATGTGCAGGCAGTGGCGCGACGCCGGGATCAGGCAAGCGTCGTTGCAACCTGTGCGCAGGTCACGGCAAGGTGCGCGCACAGCAAGGCTTCTTCGTTGTAGAACGCACCTGTCCGACCTGCCATGGCCGGGGCGAAGTTATTGAAGACCCATGCCGTGTGTGTGGCGGCGAAGGCCGGGTTGATGAACGCAAGACCATTGCCGTCAACATCCCGCCGGGTGTAGACGAAGGCACGCGTATTCGCGTTGCCGGCAAAGGTGAGGCTGGACCTTATGGGGCGGCTGCGGGTGATCTGTACATCTTCATTCATCTGTCGCGGCACAAAGTTTTCGAGCGCGATGGCACAACATTGTTTTGCCGTGCCCCTGTAAGCTTCACCACAGCCGCGCTGGGAGGCGAAATCCGTATCCCGGGTCTTGATGGGGCGGAGCATATGATTGTCGTTCCAGAGGGCATACAGTCGGGCAAACAGCTTCGTCAGCGCGGGGCCGGGATGCCGGTCCTGCAAGGGCGCGGCCGGGGTGACATGGTCATTCAGATCGATGTGGAAACGCCGTCAAAGCTATCAGCACGTCAAAAGGAAATTCTCCGCGAGTTCCGTGAAACCGAAACAGGTGAAGAATGTCCTCAGTCGACCGGATTTTTCGATAAGCTCAAGGGCATTTGGGAAGGCATCACCGATTAAACGGGTCGCTGGCCAAGCGCGGTTTTAGTATTAATAACTTGTGTCAAAGGAGTTTCTTTATGCGTCATTTATTGGCATCGGCTGCGCTTATTGTTTCCGGTCCTGTGCTTGCTCAGGATCTTTCCAAAGTTGAAATCAAGTCCGAACAGGTCGCGCCGGGCGTGGCTGTGCTGTTTGGCGCTGGCGGCAACATTGGTGTTTCCTACGGCGAAGATGGTACGATCCTGATCGATGACCAGTTCGCCCCGCTGACCGAGAAAATTCAGACCGCCGTTTCCACGCTTGGCGCTCAACCGGTCAAGTTTTTGGTCAACACCCACTGGCATTATGACCATACCGGCGGGAATGAAAATCTTGGTAAGGCGGGCGCGGTAATAATGGCGCACGATAATGTGCGCGTGCGTATGGCAGCGGGTCAGGGCGATCAAAAGCCCAGCGCAAAGGTGGCGCTTCCGGTGGTGACTTACGCAGATGGTCTTAAGCTGCATCTGAATGGCGAAGAAGTGCGCGTTATTCACATGCCGGCGGGCCACACCGATGGTGACTCAATCGTCCATTGGACCAAGTCAAACGTCATTCATATGGGTGACCTGTTCTTTCTGCGCATGAGCTTCCCATTTGTCGACGCAAGCAGTGGCGGCGATGTCCGCGGCGTTATTGCAGCCGCAGATAAAGTACTCGCAATTGCGGATGATCAGACCAAGATTATTCCGGGCCATGGTGCAATGGCCTCAAAGGCGGATTTGCAGCAATATCGCAACATGGTGTCCGAAATTGTTGCCAAGATTGAAACCGGCATCAAGGCTGGCAAAACGCTTGAGCAAATCAAGGCAGACCGGCCAGCGGACGGTTATGGCGTAAAAGCGGATGGTTTCATTACCGCCGATCGTTTTGTCGAAACTGTTTTTAATATGGTGAAATAAGCGTCAGATTTTGCGCTGATCGATCTCGGTGCGAAGCGAATTTATGAGGGGCTGGATATGCGTGAGCCTATCCTGCTCCTCGTCCAATATGGCGTTAAACGCGAGCCGTTTATAACTCTCCACCCGGTCATAACCAAATTCATGCCCCGGCGGCATCGACGACACTATAATGTCGATGAGCCGCTCCGCACCGTGCAGGCGCCCCCATAGATAATCATTCTCGCGGTAGGAACGGCTGAAGAACGCCCCGAAATTGTTAAATTCGATGCCCTTTAATGTCGTGGCCGCGCCACCCTTGCGGATTGAATCACAGTCTTCGGGCGAAATGCGATCCACTTTCACAGGGTCGAATTCGTCAAATCCCTCATCCTGTAACAAGGGCAATGTGGCGATGTCATAAAGCGGATAGCCAAGATACCCAAGCAGCATGGCCCGCCGTGCCTCCAAGGGCAGGGTGAGCAGCGCCTGGCAGAGGATCTTGTCCACTTGGCCATCGGTGCGAACCAGATCGCGCTGAGCGGCAAGATGGTCCATGAGACCGGCTGGATTACTGACGCCTTGCTTTGCAGCCAGGGCGAAGTCAGCCCCTAAAACTTCGGCTGTTTCAAGGTCCAGAAACAGGGCGAGGCATTTGTAAATCGCATCGCGCATCTGCGTTATGGTTTCGCCGGGCACATCAAAAATATTTTCGACTTGTTCGGTCAAATGTCGCGCGAGGAACCGCAGCCGCCGAATGCGAAAACGCAAGTCATGTGCTCTGAAAAACGCTGCCTGACGCGCTTTTTCCTTTCCATTTTGCTGCGTCAAATTGTCGAGGCCGCGCGCAAGGATTTCGGTCCAAAGCGCAGCGCGAAGGTCGCGGAAAAATTCGCGCGATACTTCTGGCAGGCTTCGCCGGGCAGTTGCGATAATGTCGTCAACGACGCCTGCAATCTTCAGGTGGCTGTAAGCGCGGTAGCTAAATCCGGCGGCCACTATCGCTTTTTCTTGGGCGGATTGCTGCCATTTTTGCATCCGGCTGGCAGTCGGCTGGCTCAGAAACCATGTCTTGCCAAGCATCGTTTCGACCGTGGTTTCAACCTCGTTACGCAAGCTGTCGATGACGCGCCGCATCCGCTCAATCCGCTCCGAACGGCCGGTAATCTTTTCAAGACTGTCGCGGATCGGCTGTTCGCGCGGAATATTCGACGTCGCGCCCAATATGGTTGCGAAAAACCCTGGCGGTTTACGCGGCATATCAGCGCTGCCGTCTGCATTGCGCCTGCCAAAACGGAAACTTGGTCGGCCTGGCTTGGGGTCTATGTAGACAAAGCGCCGGTCGACTTCGCGGCGAGCCGGGCGGTTACGCAAGGCTGCGATCGCTTGGTTAAATGGTGCATTGGCCAGGACTGAGCCGTCGATGAGCATGACGTCTTCGGCCGCACCTACGGCAAATTGCTGCGGCAAAATGCGTTTCAAAAATGCATTGCGCCCAAGCCAAGGTATCGCTTCGCGTTGAAGCAACCGGTCGAGTTCCCGGACCGAAAATGGCGGAAATGCCCCCGGAAAGCTGGCCGTTGCGCGCGCCGCGAATATCAGCTCCGCAATTTCGGCAAGGTCGGTGCGTCCGCGTGTTGAAAAATCCACCGTCAGGCGATGTTCGGATTCGGTGACTTCTTCCGGGCTATTGAGGCGGAGCACCTGATCATGCCCGTTGAAGTCGGTCACCGTTACAAACAAATCCAGCGGCTGGTTCGTTGGTAAAAGAGGCGGCTGGGGCTTGCTTGCCGCCATCGCATTCAGCGCGTCGAGCAACAGTTTGGAAAACACATTGCCGCCAAAGGGCGGCGCAAACCAGCGGGCGCGCACAAAACGTGACAGCTTTGTCGCGACTTCTTCCTGCGCTTCCTTTGCAACCGTGCGCTCGACCGCCCCGCCGCGTCGCCGCAATATCATCCAAGCAATTGGTGTTGCCCAAAATTTGGAGAAGCGCGAAAGTGGGCGGGCGTCGGGATCAAGCAGGACATCGACATCCGCCATCTCCAGCCACATATCAGTCAACGGCTCAAGCGATTGGCCGGTGACGATCGCTTGCGACAAAAAAATGCCATTTATTCCGCCCGCGCTGGACCCAGCAATGATGTCAGTTAGCACGCGGAGCTTAATGCCACTGACTCGTGACATTTCCGCAAGCAGGTCGTGATATACTGCTTCGCTGCTGCGATTTGGCGGGGTGCCGTCGTGGAAGGCGCGGCTGGAGCGCAATATGTGCCAGATCTCGCGCGTGACCCCATGCATGTAAATGGCGAGGCTGACCCCGCCATAGCAAATGAGCGCCAGCCTGAGTTCTTTTTCCCGCATCATCAGGGTGTGGCATTACGCCACCGCACACGCAAGCCGCGATATCTGCTTATTATTTCTTGAGTTCTTGATATGTTCTGCTAACTCTCGTTTATGGCAAAAGCGAAGCGTAAATATGTCTGTCAGGCCTGCGGATCGGAATCAAATCGCTGGCAAGGGCAGTGCGACGATTGCGGCGAATGGAACACGTTGGCCGAAGAAGCCAGCGCCACAGTGTTTGAACTGAAGCATCATTTGCATTCCGGAGGCCGTGCGGTTGAGCTGTCTGGATTGAACTCCGACATCAAGCTTCCGGATCGTGCCTCGACGGGCATATCCGAATTTGACCGTGCGTTGGGCGGTGGTCTTGTACCGGGGTCTGCCACTTTGCTTGGCGGGGATCCTGGTATCGGGAAATCGACTTTATTGTTGCAGGCAGCAGCCAATCTGGCACGGCGCGGCCTGTCAGTAGCCTACATTTCGGGCGAGGAGGCGGTCGATCAAGTGCGGCTGCGTGCCCGCAGGCTTGGGCTTGGCGACGCGCCGGTGCAATTGGCCGCTGCGACGTCAGTGCGCGACATATTGACCACGATGGGGCAGGGCGCGCCGCCTGCATTGCTGGTCATCGATTCAATCCAGACCATGCACAGCGATCTGATTGAGGGCGCACCGGGCACCGTCAGCCAGGTGCGGGCGTCGGCGCAGGAGCTTATTCGTTTTGCCAAGGAACGCGGCACTGCGCTGATGCTCGTGGGTCACGTCACGAAAGATGGCACGATTGCTGGTCCACGCGTGCTTGAGCATATGGTGGACACCGTTTTGTCATTCGAAGGCGAGCGCAGCCACCAATATCGAATTTTGCGTGCGTCCAAAAACCGCTTTGGCGGTACCGATGAGATCGGTGTGTTTGCAATGGTTGAAGATGGGCTGACCGAGGTTGGTAACCCAAGCGCGCTGTTCCTGACCGACCGTGCCGAGCAGGTGACCGGAGCGACGGTGTTCCCGGCGCTTGAAGGAACCCGCCCCGTGCTCGTCGAAATTCAGGCACTGACGGTTCGGCTGTCCAGCGGAGCAACACCGCGCCGCGCCGTCGTCGGATGGGACAGCGGCCGGCTTGCGATGATATTGGCGGTGCTCGAGGCGCGGTGCGGCTTAAGCTTCTCGACGGCTGAGGTATATCTCAACATTGCTGGCGGATATCGCATTTCCGACCCCGCAGCCGATCTAGCCGTGGCGGCTGCATTAGTTTCGGCGTTGGCCGAGCGACCTTTGCCATCCGATGCTGTTTTATTCGGCGAAGTTGCCTTGTCCGGCGAGGTCCGCCCGGTAGCACATGGCGCCTTGCGGTTGAAAGAGTCGGCAAAGCTGGGATTTAGCCGGGCGCTGGTACCACCTTCGGTCAAAGGGCAGGCGGGTATTTCAACGCAGGAATTCCGCACGCTTGCCAATCTCGTTGACCATATGCTGGGACGGCCCTAAATCCACTTTGAGACAGCGTCAGCGGATGAGAGCTTGAAAAAGCACCCTGACACGGCGAATCCGGCAGTGCATTGGAATTCTGCGCGTTCCCAATGCTATGGAGACGCGCTTGGGGTAATTGGGGCAGCAAGAACAGATGACCGCACTTGATATTATTGTCCTGTTCCTGCTTGGCGGCGGTGCCGTAGCAGGTTTTTTGCGCGGCTTTGTGCAAGAAGCGCTCTCAATGGTCGCGTGGGTGCTGATTATCGTTGCTGTTTGGGTGCTGCATGCACCGGCAACGGCTGCCTTGGCAGAGGCTATAGGGTCCGAGTCCGGCGCTGCTGTTCTTGCATTTTTATCAATAGTCATCGTAATTTTTGCGCTTGGGAAATGGATTTCAAAATCACTTGGAGCCAAATCGCGTAAATCGGTGCTTGGGCCCATCGACCGGGTGCTTGGCTTTGGCTTTGGCATGGTTAAGGGGTTGATTATTGCGACCCTGATATTCTTGCTTATTGTCATGGGGTATGACGTCGTTTTCGGTGCGGATGAGGGAAGGCCTGAATGGATGACGACATCGCGGACCTATCCCTTGTTGAATGCCAGCGGCGATGCCATGTCGGAATTCGTTCGTGCGCAACGTGCGGCAAGCAAAGATGCTGCGGAAACGGCGGACTGATGGACTCTGCGCTTTACAACCGGGACATTTTGCGGCTGGCATCGGCGCTCGTCGCCAACCACAGGCTTCAGGACGCAGATGGCACTGCTGAGGTGCGATCTCCCCTATGCGGTAGCAGAATTCAGGCGGATATTGTCACCGACGAAAATGGCCGGATAAAGCAACTTGCGCTGCGCGCCAACGCATGCGCGCTTGGACAGGCTTCTGCCGCTATTCTACAAGACAATGCGGTTGGCCTTGCTTTGTCAGAGATGAAGGCATTGCGGGAAAGCGTCGCAATGGCGCTCAAGCGCGAAGGTGAGATGCCGTCCTGCTGGCCTGAATTGGGCTTGCTGTCGGCAGCGTGCGACTACCCGTCGCGCCACGCGGCGATTTTGCTGCCTTATGATGCAATCCTTGCTGCCACCAAATTTGTAAAAGCGGAAATGTGATGGAAGAAGCGTCGCACCACCTCGTTGCAGATGTGATGCTTGGCGGAGTGGTGCTTCTGGGCGCAGCGCTTGTTGCCGTGCTCATCTTCCGAAAGCTGGGTCTGGGTGCCGTCTTGGGCTATCTGGTCGCGGGCATCGTCATCGGTCCCGACGGGCTTGGCCTGATTGGCGCGCCCGAGACAATTTTGGCGTATTCCGAAATTGGTATCATTCTGCTGTTGTTCCTCGTTGGACTTGAATTGTCACCCAGCAGGCTATGGCTGTTACGGCGGGACATCCTGTTATTTGGCCCATTGCAGGTTATCCTGTGCGGATTCGGCATGTTCGCCGTGATCCGTTTAGCCGTACCTAATTTTAGCTGGGAGGCTGCGTTGGTGCTTGGCCTGCCGCTGGCCTTGTCATCCACCGCGCAGGTGCTGCCTTTGCTGCAATCACGCGGCCGCATAAAAACAGATTATGGCGAAAAAAGTTTTTCGATCCTTCTGTTTCAGGACATTTCCATTGTTCCTTTGCTCACCATCGTAGCCGCATTGTCGCGCGCACCAGCGGAGGAAGGCGCGATAAGCGGTTGGTACCTCGCACTGTATGCGGTCGTGGCGATTGTCGGTCTGGTGCTGGCCGGGCGCTATTTATTGTCGCCATTGTTGCGGCTCGTCGGCAAGATTTCCGAGCGCGAATTGTTTATTGTGACGGGGCTATTCACGGTCTGCCTTAGTGCGGCGGTGATGCAGGCGATTGGCGTATCACCTGCGCTGGGCGCATTTGTGGCGGGCGTTATGCTAGCGGAATCACCTTATCGGCATGAGCTGGAGGCGGATATTGACCCCTTTCGTTCAATCTTGCTTGGTCTGTTTTTCTTGGCCGTCGGGATGCTTCTCGACGTCGATGTCATTCTGGCCCAGCCGTTGTTAGTCGCAGGGTTAGCACTTGCACTTGTCATCGTAAAAATCGCGGTCATTTACGCGCTTGGCCGGGTGTTTGGATTAAAGAACAATCCGTCGATCATCATGGCGATGCTTTTGAGCCAGGGCGGCGAATTTGCTTTCGTGCTGTTCGCTGCGGCGCAGGGTGCTCTGCTCATTGAACCCGAAGCAGCGAGCCTGTTCGGCGCGGTGGTGACGTTGTCGATGGCTTCAACCCCATTCCTCATGATCCTTGCGGGCAAGCTTGCCGCGCGCAAGGGCAAGGATGATGTGCAGCTTGATGACCCGGAACTGGCTTCGCAAGCCAATGTGATCATTGTGGGGCATGGCCGGTTTGGGCAGCAGGTATCGCAGATCATGCAAGCAGCAGGGCGCTCGGTCACGCTTATTGACATTAACCCGCAGACTATCGACCGAAGCGGCGATTTTGGCTTTAAAGTGTTTTACGGCGACGGAACACGCGTCGATTTGTTGCAGCGTGCGGGCGGCGAAGATGCGCAGGCGATATTTTTCTGCATCGATGACCGCTACATGACCGCAGAGTCGCTGATGCCCGTGCGCGAGACATTTCCGCGAACAAAATTGTTCGTCCGGGCCTTTGACCGTCAACAGGCGCTAAAATTGATGGAGGATGACGGCATAAGCATCATGCGTGAGGTGTTTGAGTCTTCGATCCGCATGTCGGCGGATGCGCTTAAATTCTTCGGAACTGATCGCGCGGCCATTCACGACATCATAGCAGAATTTCGGCGTCGTGATCGCAACAGATTAAATGCGCAATTCACCAGCGGCGATATGCACGCCGGAAAACGGCATAGTTTCGGCGGCGATGATTCAGATGACTTCCTGATTGCTCAGGATTGAGCTTCGCGGTCGAGAAACGTGGCGACATCGTCTAGCGATACATCTTTTGACAGGAAGGTTTCGCCGATTCCCCGGGCCAGCAGAAAGGGCAAGGTGCCCGCACTCATCTTTTTGTCATGCCGCATGTAATCGACCAATGTCGCTCCATCTGCCGTGACACCAGCTTCTGATAGCGTTGTCGGCAAGCCGGCTTGCTTCAACAGCCGTGACACCCTGTGGGCTTCGTTGGCTTCACAAATACCAAGCCTGACCGAGTAACGCAGCGCCAGCGCTATCCCTGCTGCTACCGCTTCGCCATGAAACAGTCTGTCCGAAAAACCCGTGTCCGCTTCCAGCGCATGGCCAAAGGTATGACCAAGATTTAGCAACGCTCTTGTGCCCGTCCGTTCGGTTTCATCAGCCGCCACAATCCGCGCCTTTGATTGCACCGCGCGTATGATGGCTTCGGCACGGATATCAGGGTCACCAGCAAAAAAGCGGTCGAGATTGTCCTCACAATATTTGAAAAAGCCGGCGTCGTCGATCACGCCATATTTTACGACTTCGGCAAAGCCTGCGGCAAGCTGACGTGTTGGCAGCGTTTCCAAAAGATCGGGATCAATGAGCACCATTGCGGGTTGATGAAACGCACCCACCAGATTTTTGCCTGCCGCGCTGTTGATTGCGGTTTTGCCCCCAACGCTGCTGTCCACTTGGGCAAGCAAGGTCGTGGGAATTTGCACAAAGGCGCAACCGCGTTTGACAATATGGGCTGCAAAGCCAGTGATATCCCCGACCACACCGCCGCCAAGCGCGATGATATGATCATTTCTCTCGATATGATGTTCAAGCAACCAGTCAGTGAGCCGTTCGAGTTGAGACCAGCTTTTGCCTGCCTCGCCCGCGGGCAGGGTGAAGGCAGCACAAGCAACGCCAACGTCACGAAGGGCAGCTTCGAACTTAGGCAAAACGAAATGCGCGACATGTTCGTCAGTGACCACCAAGAGGCGACCTTCGCGCGCATATGGCTCAAGATATCGCCCTGCATCGGCCAGCAGACCTGCCCGGACATGGATGTCATAGGGGGCGTTGGACAGGTCAACGGATATCACAGTCATGCGGCGAGTGCCTTCAAAATGTTTTCGACAGTTCGCACATGTGGCGACGTATCGCTTCGGATATGGAGGTTTGCCGCGGCATATAATGGGTTTCTGACTTTGCCAAGTTCGGTCAGGACCTCAATTGGGTCTTTTCCTTTCAACAGCGGACGGTGGTTTCGCCGTGAAACCCGGTCTGCCAGAACCTTGATATCTGCGTCCAGCCAGATTGAGGTTGCCTTCTCCAGTATAAGCGCGCGGGTCGACGGGTTTACGAACGCGCCGCCGCCGGTGGCGATGACCTTAGGTGACCCGTCAATGAGCCGCGCAATCACGCGCCTTTCGCCGTCGCGGAAATATTCCTCACCAAATTTTTCGAATATTTCTGCAATCGAAAGGCCCGCCGCTTTTTCAATTTCTTCATCCGCATCCACAAAGTCTGAGCCAAGCCGGGCCGCAAGCCGCTTACCGATGCTGGTTTTGCCGACACCCATCATTCCAACGAGCACCACGGGCCGGTCAATGACCAAAGCAGAATGCCTGCCGTCTCCCGGCGTTTGTGGTTGGTGCTGTGAAGCCATTACCTCGTTGCCTATATATCGCCTTAGCCTAAGCCGAAAGCGGTTTGCCGCATTGCCGGATTTCTGCGCTATTGCAGCCTATTACGATATCTGGCCGAAGCGATAATGGCGAATTACGTCTTTTGCGGTTACTATCTGTTGCTGCAAAGGGCATAGGCTTGCTATTCTGGCGATATCGGTTGCCGCTCTTGCGGCAGCTGGCATTGGAACTTACGGCATTGCAGCGCGCAAATATGAGAATAGGTTCGCATCATTGACTGACAAAATTACAAAAAGCGGTCTCTTGGTCGCTAGCGCCCTGGTCTTGATATTATCCTTGCCAGCACTTGGCCAGCAAGGCCCGGAATCCCTGCTTCCTGAGGGATTTGGCGACCCGCCCCCTCCGCCGCCAACGACCCCGGGCAGACCGGATCCTGCGGCGCCCGGAACGCCGGGCGTATCATCCCCGCCATCGGCTGGGGCTGAAAGCGGATCTGTAGCTGACACAGATGGCGCAGCGGACGAGGAGGAAGACGAAGAAGAAGAGCAAGAATTGGTTATCCGTTATGATGTCCCTCCGGCGGCGCGACGGTCGCTGGATGCTATCGGGATAATGTCTGAGGCAGCGGGCGGCTTTCCTGCCGACTCCTTCGGATCGCTTGACGGTGTGTTTGTTAAAAACGTCGTTGAACGCACGTCCGGGCCAATTGCGTCGCGTTGGGGCACCATCATGGCGCGGCGGCTACTTGCGAGTCGTACGAACACACCAGACGGTGTGAATGGCGCTGATTGGACGGCAGAGCGCGCTTGGTTGCTTTTGCGGATGGGCGATTCGGTGGTTGCGCGCGGCATGGTGCAGCAAGTCGATGGTGGCAACTACACAAAGCGCCTGCATGAGGTCGCGATGCAGGCATATCTTGCCAATGGCGATCTTGCGGGAATGTGTCCGTTGACCGAAAGTGGCGTGCGCATGGTCAATAATGGCCGCTGGAAAATGTCGCGTGCTATCTGTGCGTCCTTGGCGGGAGAACAAGGCAGCGCAACGGCGTTCATCAATCAGGGCCGGTATCAGGGTTGGGTTCGCGGGGTCGATTATTTACTCGCTGAAAAGGCTGTTGGCGCAGGCATTAACGGACGCCGCTCGGTCAAGATCGAATGGGAGGGGGTCGAGGGAATGAACCCTTGGCGCTTCGGCCTTGCCGCCGCTGTGGGCCTTGAGCCACCTCAAACACTTTTTGCAGACACAGGCCGTCAGGTCGATGGCTGGCGCGCACAATTACCGATGTTTGGCCCGGCTATACGTGCCCAATATGCACCGGGTGCGGCCGCGCTTGGCATATTATCGAACCGCGATATGGTTGACCTATATGCGCAGGTCCTTGAAGACCCGGATGCTCCCGACGCGGTTCGGTCGCGGGCGGAGACGCTTGGCAATGCCTACACCGCATCAGGGGCAAACGCCAAGGTTGCAGCCATGACGTCGTTATGGACTGCCGCAGCCGCGGGCGCTGATTATCAGGCGGCGTTGGTAATGACCGCGCGAGCTGCGGCTTTGGTCCAACCCAACGCTGACCATGTGGCGGCAGCGGACGGGTTGATTGCATCGATGCTGACGGCAGGCCTGGATCGGTCCGCTGCGCGCTGGATCAATATAGTGCCAGATGGTTCGGTGGGTTGGGCGTTGCTAACCTTAAGCGCCCCGGGCCAGGTTGCAGCTGCCGAAAACAGCAGTCTTGATGAGTTTTACGGCAATGATGACAGCGCAAAAGCCCATAAATCCGCGCTGTTACTTGCTGGACTGTCCGGGCTCGGCCGAATTGACGCCGACGCACGAACTGCATTTGGGACTGATCTCAAGGTTAATATTGCGCAGAAAACAGCGTGGTCAACGGCCATTACAGCAGCAGCTGAGCGTGGCGAACAAGGCACGGTTGCGCTTATGGCAGTCGCGGGCATGCAGGCCCCATCATGGTCGCTTGTGCCTGCTTTTCATCTCTATCACATCGTTCGTTCGCTGCGTCGGGTGGGACTCGAAGCCGAGGCTCGAATGATCGCCGCTGAGGCTGTGACCTTTGGGTGACTTTCCAGATATCGTGTCTGCTCGCCGGACATGATGTCGCCAGACCGTGACCTGATCGACCGTTTTCTCGAAATGTTGGCAGCCGAGCAGGGGGTCGCCGCCAACACGATTTCGGCGTACAACAGCGACCTGACGTCTGCCTCCATTCTGGTGCAGAGCAGGCTGGCACATGCAGGGCCAGATCATCTGATAGCTTTGTCGCGCAATTGGAGGGGGCTCGCCAACAGCTCAGTTGCGCGCAAGTCGTCCGTGCTTCGGCGGTTTTTCGGGTTTTTGCATGAAGAGGGCTTTCGCGCAGATAACCCCTCTGCAGCGCTTCCAAAGCCAGTACAGGCGCGCACATTGCCGAAAATTCTTGATACTGATGAGGTCGATCTTCTGTTCAAAACAATAGAGGCGAAGCTGGAGAAGGCCGAACCTGCGCCCAATGATTTTCGCGCATCGGCCTTGATCGAGATGCTTTATGGTTCGGGACTTCGGGCGACCGAGTTGGTGGCGTTGCCGCGCAACGCGGTTGTTTCGGATAAACCATTCATCATTGTCAATGGAAAGGGCGATAAGGATCGGTTGGTGCCCATTTCAAATCGGGCACGGCAAGCCGTGAGCATTTGGCTGGCTTTTGTTCCGGAAAAGTCGCGCTTTCTATTTCCGTCGCGTGCCGGCCATATCAGCCGCATTCGGCTGTTTCAGATTATCAAGGAACTGGCCGCAGTGTCCGGCCTCGATCCGGCAAAAGTCAGTCCGCACGTCCTTCGCCATGCCTTTGCCACGCATTTGTTGGCAGGGGGCGCAAATTTACGGGCGCTTCAGTCGATGCTGGGTCATGCCGACATCGCAACCACGCAGATTTACACGCATGTCGACAGCAGCCGGCTTGTCGAGCTGGTCAATCGTCGGCACCCATTGGCTACGCGCACGTTGACCCGCCGCACCTCAGGCTCTAACCGGCAGGCATGATGGTATATCTTGACTTCGAAAAGCCGATTGCTGCGCTGGAAGCGCGCATCTTGGAATTGCAAGATGCAGCGCGTGACAGTGACGTCGATGTGGGTGCCGAGTTGGCAAAGCTGCGCGACAAGGCTGACAAGCAACTTGCGGATACTTACGCCAACCTGACGGCTTGGCAAAAGACACAAGTCGCGCGCCACCCGGAACGGCCGCATTTCAAACATTTCGTAGCAGCGATGTTCGAAGACTTCATACCATTGGCTGGTGATCGCGCCTTTGGCGACGATCAGGCGATTATTGGCGGATTGGCCCGCCTAAACGGACGCCGGGTCATGGTGATCGGCCACGAAAAGGGCGACGATACACAAAGCCGCCTGCGCCACAATTTCGGCATGGGAAAGCCGGAGGGCTATCGCAAAGCCATTCGCCTCATGGAGCTTGCGGACCGCTTTGGTATAGCCGTCGTCAGCCTGGTTGACACATCGGGCGCTTTTCCAGGTATTCAAGCCGAAGAGCGCGGACAGGCCGAAGCGATTGCCCGCTCAACGGAAAAATGCCTGTCACTTGGCGTGCCCATGATCGCCTGCATTGTGGGTGAGGGCGGTTCGGGTGGTGCCGTGGCACTTGCGGCTGCGGACCGTGTGCTCATGTTTCAATATGCGGTCTATTCGGTGATTTCACCCGAAGGATGTGCGTCGATACTTTGGCGCACTGGCGACAAGGCGGCTGAAGCGGCTCAGGCCATGAAGATGACTGCCGATGACCTGAAAGCGCTGCGTATCATTGACCGGATCGTCAAGGAGCCTGTGGGTGGCGCGCATCGTGACCACATGATGGCCGCAGCGTCGCTTGGAAAAGCCATTGATGAGGAACTTGAAGCGTTGTCGGCCTTCACATCCAAGGAACTGCGTCAGCAACGCCGGACCAAGTTTTTGTCCATGGGCGCGTAAAGCATTCAGGCGGAATAAATGCGCGGTGACGCATCGCTTTTCCCTACAGCCGGAAACATTATGTAACGTAATGCGTTTTCCGTGTTTAAGGAGGAATTATATGCGCTTTTCTAAAACGTTGCTGGCGGCGGGTTCTGCTTTAATCGCAATGGCCGCAATTGGCGGCATCGCTCCTGTCGATGCCCAGTCGCGAACCAAAGCTCCGGCCGTTCCGAAGGCGTTTACTGCGAAAGAAAAGGCAGAAGGCGCAAAGTTCAATGCAGAGATTTTAAAAGAATTTGGCGGGCCAATGCAAAGCCCACAAACCCCGTACGTCGTGCGTGTAGGCAAGAATATTGCGATGCAATCAGGGCTTGGGAACGCGCAAAGCGATTTTAACGTGACGCTGCTCAACTCCTCGGTAAACAATGCCTTCGCCTTGCCCGGTGGCTATGTGTACATCACGCGCCAGCTCGTTGCCTTGAGCAACAGCGAAGCCGAAATGGCAGGCGTATTAGGGCACGAGGTCGGCCATACCGCTGCGCGTCATAGCGAAAAGCGCAAAAACAATTCGACGCTAGCTGGCTTATTGGGCGTGGGCGGAAGCATATTGGGCTCGGTCCTCGGAAACGCGGGCGGATTGCTCGGCGCAGTGGGCGGCGGGTTACAGCAATATGCAGGTCCGCTGGCGCAGGTGTTTACCCTTAAATACTCGCGTACGCAGGAAGAAGAAGCGGACGATTACGGCATTCGCTACCTTAGCAAAGCGGGATATGATCCAAGCGCGTTAGCTTCGATGCTCAATTCCCTTGCGTTACAGACCAGCGTGGATACCCGCGTTGCCGGATTAACCGACGGACGAGTGCCCGAATGGGCAAGTACGCACCCTGATCCGGCACGCCGTGTTGCGCGTGCTGCGTCGCGCTCAAAAAGCTACCCTGTAAGTACGTTCCGCAACGCCGATGCGCATCTGGCTGCGATCGATGGCATGCTCTATGGTGACGACCCTGCGCAGGGTGTGGTTGAAGGACAAGAGTTTATTCACCCGCAACTCAAGATGCGATTCACCGCACCAAATGGTTTCGGTATTCAAAATGGCAGCGATGCTATTTCCATTAACGGAAACAGCGGCAAAGCGATTTTTACTGCCGGTGCCTTTGACGGCAATCGGGAAGCCTATATGGCCAATGCGCTAAAGGCCGTATCAGGCCAGAATGCGACGATAC
This sequence comes from Sphingorhabdus sp., assembly GCF_046596595.1. Classification (GTDB taxonomy): domain Bacteria; phylum Pseudomonadota; class Alphaproteobacteria; order Sphingomonadales; family Sphingomonadaceae; genus Sphingorhabdus_B. The sequence goes on along the minus strand of NZ_JBKJMB010000094.1, from coordinate 4,552 downwards.
CGATCCAGGAAATACGGCGCACAACCGTCAACAATATTCCGGCCTTTTATACAAATGCAGTCGTAAATACGCAGCAAGGACAGCGTGTTATCAGTGTGTTTGCCTATGAATGGGCACAAGGCACCGCCTATCACTTCGTAACCATCACTGCCGGTAATGCGAATCCATTTGATCAGATGTTTTCAAGCATGGCCCGTTTGACAAATGCGCAAGCAGCTGCGGTAAAGCCGCGGAAACTACGCGTTATAACAGCAGGACCGCGCGATACGATTAATTCGCTTGCAGGTCGCATGGCGTATTCATCATTACAAACCGAACGATTTATGGCGCTTAATGGGTTGTCATCCAACGCCGCTGTTCGTCCGGGCCAGAAACTGAAAATTGTAACTTACTAAATGAAAAGGGCGGGGACCATTGGTCTCCGCCCTTGCTCTACGGCCAGCAACTCTCAATAATATGCCGACTATGATGATATTAGCTGTCTGTTAGCTTGTTACTATATTTGTGCTGATCTTATCAAAAGTGCCAGACAGGTTGGTGCCGAGGCTTGTCATAGCAGTGATTGCTGCGACGGCAATCAACGCGGCGATGAGGCCATATTCAATTGCAGTTGCACCCTCTTCGCTGTTGCGGATTTTCTTAATATTCTTCATCTCAGGTCTCCAGTTACTTGACTAAAATTTCTGGACCGTGTTTGCGAAGCAAAGTAGGGTGCTTATGAATTAGAAAAATGTAATTTTCGTTAATTATCAAAGACATTGAACCACATCAGCGGTGTGCAACCGCGACTGCCAAGCGGCGTAACCACCAGCTAAACCTGCGGCATATGATAAAGTTGGGATGTATTTGCCTAATAAAAAAGGGCAGGAACCGAAGTTCCCGCCCTTGCTTCGCCGATAACCTATGCAGTCTTTCGGCTATCGTTATTACAAACCGTCTTACGTTGTTTTGACGGAATTGCTGACCTTGTTGAAGGTGCCCGACAAGTTGGTACCGAGGCTGGTCATTGCGGTAATTGCTGCAACAGCAATCAAAGCGGCAATCAAGCCATATTCAATTGCAGTCGCGCCGTCTTCGTTCTTGAAGATTTTCTTAAAAGATTTCATGTTCGGTCTCCAGTTTCTTTGTTCATTCACCCTGGCGGTTTAATTGATAAAAACCGTCAAAATTACAATAAGTCGATATTTTTAATATTTCGTTAAATTGCCTTTTAACTTGTACTAGAAGTAACTTTAGTCGTGACGTCATTCCACGTTTGAGTGGTACTAGTGGCTACGCTGCTAAGAGAACTAAGCATCGCAAGAACGATTAATGATACTATCAACCCATATTCTACTGCCGTCGCGCCCTGTTCGCATTTTTCAATACGGCGAATTAGTTCCAACATTTCTGGTCCCTTTTCATTCCTAGGTTGCGAGCACGATGAAAATCACACACAGAAGTTAACAAAACCTTGCATCGTGAAGAGAATATGGAAAAAAGTCCGACAACATTATTTGTGGTTGCCGCCGCATTAACCAACGAGAGCGGCGAGATTCTCCTGCAAAAGCGTCCCGATGACTCGCAAATGGGGGGGCTCTGGGAATTTCCCGGCGGCAAGGTTGATGAGGGCGAATCACCCGAAATTGCTCTTGTCAGGGAGCTAAACGAGGAACTTGGCATCACTCTTGATGTGCAAGACCTGGTCGCAGAGACATTTGCCAGCGCACCACTGGTTGACCGAAATCTTGTTCTTTTGCTATACAGATGCGTCCGCTGGACAGGAAATCCTATTGCCTTATTTGCGTCAGATCTCCGATGGGTAATGCCAAAGGATATGGAGACCTTGCCAATGCCGCCTGCAGATTACCCTTTGGTTCGCAAGCTTCAGCTATTTTAGTCTGGTTGGTCCTTTGACAGGAAGTCAGCGAGCGAAACTTGCGCGCTTCCTCGTTTCGCAGGGCGAGGTTGGTTTTCCGACGGAGCCCATCCGCTTAAATATAGATGCGCGAAGCGCTCTGTGACCGTTCCGGCAGCGGCGGCGCGAACTCCAAATGCCGCGTCCAGTCGCTCCGCAATATCCCTGCCCAGATATGGCCGTGGTCCAGTGAGTGCATTTCCAATACCTGCATCGCGTAAGTCCGAGACAATTGATCGCCAATCGCGGTAGCTGATATCTAAAAGGTCCTGATCGGCTACGGGCAAGGCGAAACCAGCGCGGACGAGCAGGTCAGCTGCGCTGCGCAAATCGATCTGTGGATGCATGTGCGGGGTTACACGCGCGGCATCTGCCTCCAGAAATATGGACTTCAGCGTACCCAGTGAGCCGGCACCAAACATATGACCAAGAAAAAGCCCGTCTGGTCTTAAGATATGTCGAATCTGAATAAGCGCGCCGGGAAGATCGTTGACGCTATCTAACGTCCCGGCGGCAATGATCAGGTCAAAGCTGCCGGATGCAAATGTCAATTTGTCCTCTTCCAAAGATGCAGGTGCACTTCTTTCGGCTTCGCCGTGGCTAAGCGCCACGATTGTGCGTGATACCGCCGGCGGCAGAATTTGCTGATGCCATCGACCGATAGGCCCGATAATCAGCGCATGCTCAAAATTGCGGGTCACCGCCGACAGCCGCTCTGCAATGTCTTGTGCAATATGATTCCACAGAAACATGTCGCCTCTTCGCCGCGCGGCGCGCTCACGCATCGCACGGCGACGGCGGCGGTCAAATATTTCGGGTGGATTGAGTTCGCTGTCCATTTGCGCCTTGTGCAGGCCGATGCTTTGTCCGACAAGCCCGATATGGCATGGGGCAGCCGCATTTTTCATCATATATTGGGCTGGGTACTGCCAGAACGCTGCCCCTGCTGCGGCACGATCACGTCAGCGGGCGGCCCCTTCTGCCTTTCCTGTTGGCAAAAACTTGAGTTCTTAGGGCCGCCTTGGTGTCGCCAGTGCGCGACGCCATTTGAATTTGACCGCGGTGACGATGCATCTTGCGCATCCTGCCTTAAATCGCCGCCGAGGCATGATGGCATCCGCGCTGCTGTAAGATATGACGACGTGTCGGCGGACGTTGCCCTTCGTTTAAAATATGGCGGTAAAATTGGTTTGGCCGCCATAATCGCGCAGCAGCTTTTGCGACATTTGCCAGAGGACCGTGACAACGTCATTATCACGCCTGTGCCCTTGCATTGGACGCGGATCTGGTCGCGCAGTTTCAATCAGTCAGCCTTGATTGGCAAAGAACTGTCGGCCTTGAGCGGTATCACGTTTGTGCCTGATATGCTGATCAGAACGAAACGCACACCAAGCATGCGTGGTCTTGATCTGAAACGGCGCAAAAAAGCCGTAGGCAGCGCATTTGCGCTTAATCCCAAGTGGCACAGTGCCCTTGCCGGGCGCCGGATAATCTTAATCGACGACGTCTTGACGACGGGCGCAACCAGCGACGGATGCCTGTCGGTGCTTAAACGTCATAAAGCAAGCTGGGTGCAGATTTTCTGCTGGGCGCGTGCATTACGCGGCCGCGTGCAGGACAGTCCACTTATGTCACTGGACTCTTGACTTGCGCGTCGGTGAGCACCATTTTCAATTGTATGACTGCAACTGTTGAAATCTACACCAAATTCGGATGCCCATATTGCGTTCGGGCCAAGCAACTTCTGGATAGCAAAGGCGTTCGTTACACCGAATATGATGTGTCGACGGGCGGCGCAAAGCGCGCAGAGATGGTTGCGCGTTCCCCCGGCGCGCGGACGGTGCCGCAAATTTTTATCAACGATCTAGCGATTGGCGGTTCAGACGACTTGCGCGCGATCGACAGTTCGGGAAAACTCGACAATATGCTGGGCATTAGCTCAACATAATGATTGCGTTTGATCTGCACTGCGGCAACGGACATCAGTTCGAAGGCTGGTTCGGGTCATCGTCAGACTTCGATGCGCAAACTTCAAACGGGATGCTTGCCTGCCCCCTTTGTGATGACAAAATCGTCAAAAAGGCTCTTTCGGTGCCAAACGTGCCGCGAAAAGGCAATCAGCGGTCAACAACTCTGCCCGCTATTTCCACCGTTGAGTCTCATCCAGTCGCCGACTTGCCGCCCGCTGAGATCCTGCCCCCAAAAATGGCGGAGCTGGTGCAAAAGCTTGCACGCGCGCAGACAGAATTGCTCGATAACTCCCAATGGGTGGGCGGCAAATTTGCCGAAACCGCGCGTGCCATGCATTATGGCGAAGAACAGGATCGTCAGATCCATGGCGAAACCAGCAGTGACGAAGCAAAGGCGTTGCTTGATGAAGGTATCGCCGTTGCTCCTTTATTGTTTCCCGTTGTCCCGCCATCCTCAAAAAATTGACCACCAGATTGTTGGCAGCTATGGCATCTGTTGATGCACCCATAGCTCAGCAGGATAGAGCATCAGATTCCTAATCTGGGGGCCACTGGTTCGAATCCAGTTGGGTGCACCATTTACTTACAGAAGTACGTACCGCTGGTGGATTAGCGTTATCGCTAAGCAAAGCGTTCGGCAGCGCCGCCTTTGGGCCGTGAATTACAATCTTTTGTCGTGACATGG
>NZ_JBKJMB010000028.1:0-47633 GCF_046596595.1 Sphingorhabdus sp. | reverse complement strand
TGACATGTACATGACCGGCAAAATCGAGATTGACCCGATGATCACGCATGTCATGGGTCTGGAAGAGATCAACAAGGCATTTGATTTAATGCATGCGGGAACAAGTATCCGCAGCGTCGTGGTTTTCTGAATGGTGTCCATCGCGGACATCTTGGCTGAGCATAAAGACAGAGAAGGTCCACTCCTGCCAGTTCTGCACGATGTGCAAAAACAGTTCGGCCATGTCAGTGAAGAAGCCATACGCGAGATTGCAAATATATTAAACCTGACGCGCGCGGAAGTGTACGGCGTCGTCAGCTTTTATCATGACTTCCGCAAAGAAGCTGAAGCTAGGCCCGTTCTAAAACTATGCCGGGCCGAAGCCTGTAAAGCGCGTGGCGTGGAGGCACTGGTTCCGCTGGCCGAAAGCCAGAACCGCATAAAAATAGAGGCTGTTTACTGCCTTGGACTATGTTCGGTTGGTCCGTCTGCAATGGTTGGTGACAAGGTCTATGCACGTTTGGACAGTGCGCGGTTCAAAACATTATTGGAGGCCATGTGACCGTCCGGATATCCGACGATGCGGTGGCGATCGCTTGCGGCGCTGACGATGTTGCGGCTGCTTTCATTGCAGCGGGCGTTGCAGTCGAGCGCGTTTCGAGCTGGGGCATGCAATGGCTCGAGCCGTTGGTCGATATTGACGGTATCGGCTTTGGTCCGGTGTCTGTCGATCAGGTTCCGGCGATCATCAACGGGACTGCTCCGTCCGTGGGTCGAATCGAGGAACATCCCTTTATCGCCAATCAGACGCGCCTGACTTTTGCGCGCGCAGGCAAAACCCGCCCACTCTCGCTAGACGATTATTACGCATCGCAAGGCTGGCTTGGGCTTGCAAAAGCACACGAAATGGGTGCCGAAGCAACCATTGCCACGGTCATGACATCAGGGCTTCGAGGCCGTGGGGGCGCTGGCTTTCCTGCCGGGATAAAGTGGCAGACGGTTGCGCGGGCCGACGGTGATCCGAAATATATCGTCTGTAATGCCGACGAAGGCGACAGTGCGACTTTTGCTGACCGTATGGTCATGGAGGGTGATCCCTTCATGCTGATTGAGGGTATGGCGATCGCCGGTTTCGCGGTTGGGGCCAGCAAGGGCTATGTGTATATCCGGTCCGAATATCCGCATGCGATTGATAAGATGCAAGCCGCCATCAAACTATCATCCCATTTGATCGCGCCATTTGTTATTGAAGTCCGCGTAGGCGCTGGCGCCTATGTCTGCGGCGAGGAAACATCGCTGCTGAACAGCCTTGAGGGCAAACGTGGTGAAGTGCGGGCCAAACCGCCACTGCCCGCGCTTGAAGGCCTGTTTGGCAAGCCCACGATAGTCAATAATGTGCTGACGCTGGCGGCTGTGCCATGGATTCTAGCGCATGGCGGTGAAGCCTATGCCGCGTTCGGCGCAGGCCGGTCCAAAGGGACAATGCCCATCCAGATCGCTGGGAATGTGAAGCAAGGCGGCCTTTTTGAAACTGCGTTTGGCATCACGCTTGGCGAATTGGTCAATGACGTAGGCGGGGGCACGGCGAGTGGCCGTCCCGTCCGCTGTGTGCAAGTTGGAGGGCCGCTGGGCGCCTACATCCCCCCGGCACAGTTTCATCTTCCGCTTGATTACGAAGCTTTTGCGGCCGCCGATGCACTGGTTGGCCATGCTGGCATCACTGTTTTCGACGACACCGTCGACATGGCGCAAATGGCGCGCTTTGCGATGGAATTTTGCGCTATTGAAAGCTGCGGAAAATGTACGCCTTGCCGATTGGGAAGCACGCGCGGCATGGAAACGCTTGACCAGATTATCGCAGGTAAAAATGTCGAAGAAAATCTCGCGCTCATTGCCGACCTGTCGGAAACCATGAAGTTCGGTTCGCTCTGCGCCTTGGGTGGCTTCACGCCTTACCCGGTAATGAGCGCCATCAAACATTTCCCCGAGGATTTCCGGTGAAAAGGCTCGGCGCGATCATTGCCGGTGGCAAAGCGACGCGCTTTGGCAGCGACAAGGCCGCTGCACTGTTAAACGGTCGCCCGCTCATGGAACATGTCGCCGAGGGATTGCGCAAGCAGGTGGACGCATTGATTGTCTGTGGGCGCGCATGGCCCGGAATGGATTGTATGGAAGACCATCCATTCCCCGACATGGGGCCTTTGGGCGGCCTGAATGCAGCGCTTCTTTACGCGCAGCAAAAGGGGTTTGACGAGGTAATGACCGCTGGGTGTGACGTCGTCCCCGTGGCGAAATTTCCGCGCCATTTATATGATGGACGTGCGGTCTACATTGATGGGCATTATCTGTTCGGCTTGTGGCCAGTTGCGCTAGCCCCCGTTCTTGAAAAGCATCTGCGCAATCAAGATGATCTCTCGATGCGCAGCTGGATCGCGGCGACTGGCGCGCAGGCGATCAAATCAAGCGATATTTTTTACAACTTGAACACGCCTTCGGATCTTGCGCAATATGCTGCGCAACAGTCCGCTATTGGTATAAGGTAGAGAGATGACGTACCAGCCGCAAAAAGATTTCGGAACGCCGGAAAGTCGCTCGGACGAAGCGGTTTCGTTGACGATTGACGGCCGCAATGTCACTGTGCCTGCCGGAACAAGCGTCATGCGTGCGGCGGCCGAACAAGGCACCTCCATTCCCAAATTATGCGCAACGGACAGCGTAAAAAGTTACGGTTCGTGCCGCTTGTGCCTTGTTGAAATCGATGGCCGCAGGGGTACGCCGGCAAGTTGTACGACGCCTGTTGAACCGGGCATGGTCGTTCGCACGCAGACCCCGCAACTGGCGAAATTGCGCAAAGGCGTGATGGAACTGTATATCTCCGACCATCCGCTCGATTGTCTAACCTGCGCTGCCAATGGTGATTGCGAGTTGCAGGATCAGGCAGGGGCCGTTGGCCTTCGTGATGTACGCTATGATGTGAAGGCGACGCATCTGGGGCAGGAAAAAGATCACTCCAACCCTTATTTCGATTTCGATCCCAGCAAGTGCATTGCCTGCTCACGGTGCATCCGCGCCTGTGACGAAGTGCAAGGCACACTTGCGCTTACTATGGAAGGCAGAGGGTGGGATTCCAAAATATCTGCTGGCCTTGCCAGCGACGATTTTATGGGCTCGGAATGCGTTTCGTGCGGTGCCTGTGTGCAAGCCTGTCCCACGGCGACATTGGTCGAGAAAAAAGTGGTCGAGGTCGGCACACCTGAACGCAGCGTCGTCACGACCTGCGCTTATTGCGGGGTTGGTTGCACCTTCCGTGCCGAAATGCGCGGCGAACAATTGGTGCGGATGGTTCCCTACAAGGACGGTAAGGCCAATCGTGGCCATAGTTGCGTAAAGGGCCGCTTCGCCTGGGGCTATGCCCAGCATCAGGAACGCATCCTGAAGCCAATGATCCGTCAATCGATCAACGACCCGTGGCGCGAGGTCGAATGGGACGAAGCCTTTGCCTACACCGCATCCGAACTGAACCGGATTAGCGAGAAATATGGCCGCAATGCCCTTGGCGGCATCACTTCAAGCCGATGCACCAATGAAGAAACTTTCCTTGTGCAAAAGCTGGTGCGTGCAGGCTTTGGCAACAACAATGTCGATACCTGCGCACGCGTGTGCCATTCGCCGACGGGATATGGTCTGAAAACGACCTTTGGCACAAGCGCGGGAACGCAGGATTTTGATAGCGTCGAAGACAGCGATGTCATCCTGATCATTGGCGCTAACCCCACAGATGGCCACCCCGTTTTCGCAAGCCGGATGAAGCGCCGCTTGCGTGGGCAAGACGGACGTCCCGGTGCCAAGCTTATCGTCATCGACCCGCGCCGGACCGATATTGTGCGTTCACCGCATATTGAGGCGGAGCATCACCTTCCGCTGCGCCCCGGCACCAATGTCGCAGTGCTGACCGCGATGGCCCATGTGATCGTCACCGAGGGCCTATCCGATGAGGCATTCATTCGAGAGCGTTGCGACTGGGATGAATTTAGCCATTGGGCCGAGTTTGTTTCGCAAGCCCGCAACAGCCCCGAAAATCTGCAACCCGTAACGTTGGTCGATGCCGAGGAATTGCGCGCAGCAGCGCGGCTTTATGCCACAGGCGGCAATGGCGCGATCTATTACGGCCTTGGCGTTACGGAACATAGCCAAGGTAGCTCCACCGTTATGGCAATCGCCAATTTGGCGATGGCAACGGGCAATATTGGTCGTCGGGGGGTCGGCGTCAATCCGCTCCGTGGCCAGAACAATGTCCAAGGCGCATGCGACATGGGCAGCTTCCCGCATGAACTTGCGGGATATCGTCACATAAGCGACAATGATGCACGGTCATTGTTTGAAAATGACTGGGGCGTGAAGCTTGATCCAGAACCCGGCCTGCGCATTCCCAACATGCTGGATGCCGCAGTCGATGGCGTATTCAAGGCGCTTTATTGCCAAGGCGAGGACATTCTCCAGTCAGATCCGAACACCGCCCATGTGTCCGCAGGGCTGGCGGCGATGGAATGTGTGATCGTCCATGACCTGTTCCTCAACGAAACCGCAAACTACGCGCATATCTTCCTGCCCGGATCGACATTCCTTGAAAAGAACGGCACCTTCACAAACGCCGAACGCCGTATTCAACCTGTGCGCAAGGTGATGACGCCAATGAACGGGTTGGAGGATTGGGAGGTCACGCAGCGGTTGGCGCAGGCGATGGGGCTAAATTGGAACTATAGTCACGCGTCTGACATCATGGACGAGATTGCCCGGCTGACACCGACCTTTGCAGGGGTATCCTTTGCTCGGCTGGATGAGGTCGGCTCATTACAATGGCCAGTGACAGCAGACGCGCCCGACGGATCGCCAATCATGCATGTCGACGGCTTTGTGCGCGGCAAGGGCAAATTTGTTGTGACAGATTATGTCCCGACCGATGAAAAGACTGGCCCGCGCTTTCCACTGCTGCTGACGACCGGGCGGATATTGTCACAGTATAATGTCGGCGCGCAAACACGGCGGACCGAGAATGTCGCTTGGCATCCTGAGGATTTGCTCGAGATTCACCCGGTGGATGCCGAGGATCGCGGGGTGAAATCAGGCGACTGGGTTAAACTGGCCAGCCGCGCGGGCGAAACCACGTTACGCGCCACCGTGACGGACCGCGTTGCCCCGGGCGTTGTCTACACCACATTTCACCATGCGGTGACGCAGGCCAATGTTGTCACCACCGACTACAGCGATTGGGCGACCAATTGCCCCGAATATAAGGTTACAGCGGTTCAGATCAGCGCGTCTAACGGACCAACCGAGTGGCAGGAAGAATATGAGGCTTTGTCGGCACGCGCGCGCCGGGTGGGAACCGAGATTCCTGCCGAATGAACAGCACCGAGCGTCTCGTCCATATGGCCAACCAGATCGCTACAAATCTGGCGACGGACGATGCGCCCGTCGCTGCTGTCGCCGAACATATTCAGTTATTCTGGGATCCGCGGATGAAACAAATGGTTTTTGCGCATGGGACCGCTGGTCTGTCTCCAATTGCTGCAGCTGCTATTAGCTTGCTCGCCGACGCGCAAAATGGCGGCTGAGCAGGGCGCAAAGCCTGTCCGCTTTTCGGTGCTTAAACCTGATCATCGTTCGACCGAAATAATCGAACGGGCCATCATATCAGAGGCACCCATCGCCATTGAATATAATGGCATTGGTTATGCCGTAATGATGGCAACGCCGATTGATCTTGAGGACTATGCCGTCGGTTTCAGCCTGTCGGAGGGTTTGATTACACACGCTAGTGAAATTCTGGCTATCGATACGCATCAGGCCGAATTGGGCTGGATATTACGCATTCAACTCCCGCAACAGAACGCGGAGAAAGTTATCGCCCGCGCCCGTCAGCGCGTTTCCGAAAGCAGTTGCGGCCTATGTGGCATGGACAATCTGGAGGAAGTCATGCGCTCATTGCCGCGCGTAACCACACAGATCGATGTGGCCGAAGCAGTGATTTTTTCGGCGCTATCGAGTTTGCGGTCGCACCAGACGTTAAATGCGCAAACGGGTTCCGCACATGCGGCAGCGTTCTGCGCGCCCGACGGTGCGATCCTCCTGACGCGCGAGGATGTTGGCCGCCACAACGCGCTTGATAAGTTAATTGGCGCACTCGCCCGCGCGGAGATCGACATCTCGGCCGGCTTCATCATTCTGACCGCACGCTGCAGTCTCGAGCTGGTTCAAAAGGCTATCCTTGCGAACTGCCCTATGCTCGTGACGATTTCGGCTGCGACCGATCTGGCGATTAGTATAGCCGAACAATCGGGCCTGCGCTTGATCAGCCTTGCGCGTGCGGACTCGGCTCTTGCCGCAATGCCCCAAAACGGCTGATCAACCAGCTTCGGAACATTGAAATGGCTGGGTCAGCCAGATCATCCGCATGAAGTTTGAGATAATAGCCATAGCCGTCTTCAATCACCGCATCATAAGGCATCACGAGTCGCCCATCAGCGATTTCCTGAGCGAACATATCAACATCACCCAAAAACACGCCATTGCCGGCCATGGCATATTGCGCAGCCGCAATGGTGGTATCAAACGCCAGCCCGCGATGCGTTGCGGTGGCGAGGCCGCTTTGCCGAAGATAGGCGGTCCACAAAAGGTCTCGTGGTTCGCCATCCAGTTTAAGATGAAGCAATTCCTGACTTTCAAGGAACGCCTCAAGCGAATTGCCCTGACTGGCCATGGCCGTTGCCGGCGCGCAAAGTGGCGCAACGCGCACCATCCATAGCAGGTCAGTAATCCGGTCATCCACATTGGGCCGGTCATAGGCAATTGCCATGTCGAAATCTGTTGATGGCAATCCTGTCACATGCGCGCTTGAAACATCAAGGCGGATATCGGGATGTTCAGCATGAAAATCACGCAGCATCGGCAGGAACAATTGTTGAAGCAGCGACGGCGGCACGTGCAATCGCAGTGAGCGACCAGTCACTTCATCATCGCGGATGGCGTTCATCGTTTGCTCTAACCGGTCTAGGCATTTGCTCACGACCGGCAACAATTCTTCACCTGCCGCCGTGAGCGAAAGCCGTGACGCGTCGCGGACGAAAAGTTGCTTGCCAAGCAGTTCCTCCAACCCGCCAACATGGCGGCTCATCGCGCTTTGCGAGACCGACAGTGCTGACGCACCGCCCGTGAAGCTTAAATTCTGTCCCACCGCTTCAAACGCGCGCAAGGCATTCAACGGCAACCAGCGACGGTTAATTGTGCTACGGTTGGATATGGGTTCGGCCTTTCGACTGCGGGCAATCTTACGCTGACACCATAGCCCGACATTTTGACATAGGGCTATGCGAAAATGCGATTTTATTCGATCTCATATCTGGCCCATTCCCGTTTTGGAGAGATTTGCATAAAGGCCCAGCCATGGATTTGAAGCGGATAGACGCGCTTTTTAAACAGCGTCGTGAAGGGCATACATTGCCTCAGGCTTTGTACACAGAGACTGACAGCTTTGATTTTGATATGGCGGCGATTTATGGCCAAAGCTGGTTGATGGCCGGCATGGAATGCGAATTGCCAAAAGCAGGCAGCTATATCTCCATGATGATTGGCAAATGGCCAGTCGTAATCACGCGTGACCGGCAGGGCGAAATCCGTGCATTCCATAATAGCTGCCGCCATCGCGGCTCGATGATCTGCCCCCTTGGCAGCGGCACAGCGCCAAAGTTGGTGTGCCCGTATCATCGTTGGACATACGACCTCGATGGCGCGCTGTTTGCCGCAAATCGGATGGGTGATGATTTTCAAAAAGCCGATCATGGCCTAAAACCGGTGGCACTCGAATGTATCGCCGGTGCAATGTTCATTTGTTTGGGCGAAATGCCGCCACCAATCGAAGACTTTCGTGAGAAGCTCGCCGAATACGCAGCGCCGCATAATCTCAAGGATGCAAAGCTGGCATATGAGAGCGTCCTCGTTGAAAATGCCAATTGGAAGCTGGTCATGGAAAATGCCCGTGAGTGCTATCACTGTGGAACCGGGCATCCTGAACTTTCGAAGACTTTTCCTGTCGGTATGTCGAAGCATTTCGACAGTGGCCATGATGCCCGTGTGGTGGCCTTTGAAGCCGCGATGCGCGAATATGATCTTCCGCAGACTCCGGTTGAGGGACATTATTGGCAAGTTGCACGCTTTGCTTTGAATGAAGGCTGTGTTTCGATTTCCGGCGACGGTAAACATTTATCGCGTAAGTTAATGTGCGAGGCCAATGGAGGCGACATTGGTTCAATGCGTTGGGCAATTGACCCGCACTGCTTCGTGCATTGCGCCGCAGATCATGCTTTCATGTTTAGCGCCATGCCCGTTGGACCCAATGAAACGCATGTAACCGGCAAATGGTATGTGCATAAGGATGCGGTTGAAGGCGTCGATTACGATGTCGATAAACTTATCGCGTTGTGGACGACGACCAACCTGGAGGACAAGGCACTGGCGGAAAATAACCAACTCGGCGTGAACAGTCCCGGCTACACCCCCGGCCCATATTCGCAAGAGGCAGAAATGCTCGCACAGCGTTTTACCGACTATTATTGCGACAAGGCCCGCGATTATCTTGCTAGCCATGTCCATGGATAAGCATAAGGGGTTGCGCCCCGAAACGCTGGCGGTCGCTTATGGCTACAACCCTGAACTCGGCATGGGATCAGTCAAACCCCCAATTTTCATGACGTCGACCTTCGTCTATCCCACAGCGCAACATGCGAAAAACGTGCATGAGGCCTATTTTGACGGCACTGGACCATTGGTCGGCGAAACCAACCACATTTATTCGCGGCTTGGCCATCCCGGATTGGACTTTCTGGAAAAGCGCCTCGCCGCCATTGATGGCGCAGAAGAAGCGGTCGCATATTCAAGTGGTATGGCTGCACAATCAAGCATCGCGCTTGCGTATGTCCGCCCCGGCGATAGCGTTATTCACGGCCGTCCGATCTATGGCGGTGTCGATATGCTCTACAATAATGTTATGCCACAATTCGGATCGCATGCCGCCGCATATCTGGACGGTACTGACGAAGCCGACGTGCGCGCCGCAGCGCAAGCGGCCATGTCCAAAGGCCCGCTCAAGCTCATAATAGCAGAAACACCAGCGAACCCGACCGCAGCATTGGTTGACCTTGACCTGATGGTGCGGATTGCGGACGAGATTGGTGAAAAGCAAGGGCATCGCCCACTTGTCGTGGTAGATAATACTTTGCTCGGCCCGTTTGCGCAGCGGCCAATTGAACATAAAGTCGACCTTTGCATGACATCGCTCACCAAATATTGCGGCGGACATAGTGACTTGCTCGCGGGCGGGATTACCGGTCGCAAAGAGTTGATCGAACATTTACGGATGCAGCGCACAACGTGGGGCAACCACCTTGATCCCTATACGGCTTGGTTGGTTCTGCGTTCGTTGGAATCGGTTGCAGTGCGCACCGAACGCGCGATGGACAATGCACGCGGTGTCGCCGCGTTTCTGCGCAGCCATCCCAAGATTGCCGACGTCACCTATCTCGGTTTCCTTGAAGAGGGCACCCGGGCCCGCGCGGTTTATGACCGGCAATGCAAGGCAGCAGGCTCCACTTTCTCATTCCATTTGCATGGCGGCGAAGCGGAGGCATTTCGCATGCTTGACCGTTTGCAGCTGTTGAAACTGGCCGTCAGCCTTGGCGGTTCGGAGACTTTAATCTGCCATTCGGCAAGCACCACGCATTATGCGGTCGCGCCTGCCCAGCGTTTGGCAGGTGGAATTACCGACGGCACGATCCGGCTTTCGGTTGGGCTGGAACATGTGGATGATTTAATTGATGATTTGCGCCAAGCGCTGGAGGCGGTGTGATGGAACTGAACTTTACCGGAACCGATTTGTGCGCAATCAATGGTACGCGTAGCGCGCCCGAAGCGCGTTATAACATTGTCGTGATTGGTGCGGGCCCGAGCGGCATTGCGGCTGCCATTGAGGGCGCGGCCAGTGGAGCTTCGGTGCTTCTAGTGGATGAAAATCCCGTGTCCGGTGCCCTGATGGGCAATGACACCCCGCTCTATTTCGGTGGGCGAATGACCGCCGCCACGCAAAATAGCGACCGGATGCTCGAGGCAATTTTCATCAGCATGCCCGATCTTGAAAAGGCAATGGACGCCGGAGTTGAGCTGCTGCTCGGGACTACCGCGTGGGGCGTGTATCGCAACGGGCCGGGCGTGCAGAGCCTGCCAGAGCAAGTTGTTGGCCTTGCTGATTCAGAACGGTCTTGGATGGTTGGCTTCGACCGGATTGTGCTGGCAACGGGTGCACGCGACCTTGCAATTGCATTTCCCGGCTGGAACCAGCCCGGCGTCATGGGGGCCGCAGGCTTGCAGATGCTGTTGTCCCGCTATGGGGCCTTTTCAGGACGGCGCATTGTCGTTTTGGGGTCACATGACCTTGCGCTCGACACCGCGCTTCTGGCGCTGGAACATGGGCTGGAAGTGGCCGCTCTTGTGGAAGTGCGCGATGCCCCGCAAGGTGATGCCGCGCTCGTCGAAAAGATTATGTCGGCGGGCATTGCCATCCACTGCGGTCAAAGCATCAAATCGAGCAAAGGCGGCCTTGACGGGATTGAAGCCATCACCCTGACCGACGGAACGGACATTGCATGCGATACCGTATGTGTTGCAATTGGCCTTGTGCCTTCCATTGAACTGGTGGATGCCATGCACGGCCCAAGAGCGCTAAACCCGGCGCGTGGCGGATATATTCCGGTAGGAGAGCCAAATGTCGCGGCCGTGGGCACTTGCGCTGGCTTGCCTGATACGGGTTTTGATCATGTTGCCTATCGTATGGATTGGGTGCGCGCGGCTTTGCGCGTCAATGCGCACGATACGATCATCTGCCAATGTGAAGAAGTAACTATTGCCGACCTGATCGGTATCCAGCCACCAAATTACCTGCCCCGCCCACCGGCGCTTCAGGCCCGATCACTTGGCACGCTGCTCGACGATGGCCCGGCCAACCCGGATCAGATCAAGCGACTGACCCGTTCTGGCATGGGTGTGTGTCAGGGTCGCCGCTGCCGCGATCAGGTGGCGATGATGCTAGCCATTGAATCCGGCACACCATTCGGCACGATTCCCCTTGCGTCACACCGCGCACCCGTCCGCCCACTGCCGCTGAAGATCTTGGCCGAATGGGATGAGCCGAGCTCCATGGATGCGGCCTGGGACGTCTGGTTCGGTATTCCGACCCAGTGGGTGCCCGTGGAAGATATCGGCACAGAATATCAGGATGAGCATCGTGAGATGCTATACACAGGGATGTATAAATGAGCGGCTCTGAAGTCGTCATTGTCGGCGGTGGCGTCACTGGGCTGAGTGCTGGTTGGTGGCTTGCGCGTTCAGGTATCAAGGTCACGGTGCTCGACAAGTTCATTGTTGGCTGGGAAGCCTCCGGGCGCAATGGCGGTGGTGCATCGCATTATGCCAGCCCGTTGTTCGATGAGGAACAGCGCCTGTGGCCGCAAATGGACGAATTGCTGGGTTACCCTACTGAGCATCAAAAAGGCCGCATCCTGATTGCAATGACTGAACGGCAATGGGAGCAATATCGCTTCGTCGCCGAACGACACAAACGGTTGAACCATCCGGTCGAAGTGCTTGACGTCAAACAAGTGCAAGAAGCAGTGCCGCTCGCTGGCGACAATTGCTTTGGCGGCGTGCATTATAAATTTGGCGGCCATGCCAACCCGCAACGCAGTGTGCAGGCTTATGCCTGGGCGTTGCAGGATTTAGGCGGTAAAATCATGCAGCATAGCCCGGTAACTGGCTTTGAAACCGCTGGTGGCAAAGTGACGGGCGTTAAAACAGCCAATGCTACATATGGCTGCGACGCTGTAGTGGTTGCCGCTGGACCACAGATACCGCAATTAATGGCGCAGCTTGGCGTCAATGTGCCATTGGCTGCGGCCCGCGCCGAAATGATCATTACCGAACCTGCGCCGATGATGCCGCTTGGCGGCGTTGACGGCCATAAAATCTATGGCCGACAAACGATGCGCGGCAACCTTGCTTATGGCGGCGGACCGCATGAATGGCTTGATATGGACGCAGATGGCCCTGTCGCGCGGCCATCGACGCCGCTTGCCCGCAACCTTGCAAAGCGTTTAGCCGAAATGTTGCCCAAGGCGGCGCATCTCAATGTTATTCGCAACTGGGCCGGTATCATCGAAAATTCGCCTGATGGTCGCCCCATTATTGACCGGCTCACCAGCCCCGACAATGTTGTTGTCGCCTCAATGTCTAGCGTTGGTTTCGGCCTATCCCCGGCATCGGGCCATGCAATTCGCGATCTGGTAATCGATGGGACATGTTCGTTCGCCGACATAGATATCCTGAAACTATCACGCTTTGACAATCTGGAAGCCGATTGGCGCGAAAAACGCGGGTGGATGCCGATTTCATGAACCGATATTCGGCGTTCGGATTGCTACGCGGTGCCTTTAATGGGCAGAAGCATTGGCAGCCGGCATGGCGTGATCCCGAGCCTAAATCGCATTATGATATCATCATCATTGGCGGCGGTGGCCATGGGCTCGCTACTGCTTATTATCTGGCAAAGGTGCACGGCCTTAAAAATATCGCTGTGGTTGAAAAGAGCTGGATTGGTGGCGGCAATACCGGACGTAACACGACAATAGTCCGGTCCAATTACCGCCTAAAGCCGTTGCACGACTTGTTCGAATTCGGGCTCAAGATGTGGGAGCATCTGAGCGATGAACTGAACTATAATGTCATGTTTTCGCCGCGCGGCGGGATGTTCCTGGGTCATAGCGATGCCGATATGGTAAAGCTCGCCGAACGTGGCGACGCCATGCGGTGTGACGGAATTGATGCGGAATTGCTGTCGCGTGATCAGGTTGCCAAATTGGAACCCTTGCTCGATCTCTCACGAAATGCCCGCTTCCCTATCGAGGGCGGCATGATACAGCGGCGCGGCGGCACTGCGCGCCATGACGCCGTGGCATGGGGTTATGCGCGCGCAGCGGACAGCTTGGGCGTCGATATCATCCAGAAATGCGAAGTGACCGGCTTTGTGCGCGATGGCGGGGCGGTGGTCGGCGTTGAAACGACAAGCGGGCGTATCAACGCAGGCCGGGTCGGCATCTGCGTAGCGGGGAATAGCGGCCATGTCGCAGGGCTGGCGGGTATGCGACTACCGATTGAATCGCAGACGCTACAAGCGATGGTGACCGAAGGCGTGAAGCCCATGATCAACAGCGTGATCATGTCGCAGTCGCTGCATTGTTACATCAGCCAGTCAGACAAAGGCGGGATTGTCTTCGGCGGTGATCCCGACAATTGGCCAAGCTATGCCCAGCGGGGCAACCCGATGGTGATGGAGGCCGCGGTTGCACAAGGCCTTGCGCTCGTCCCGGCACTTTCACGCTTGCGCATGGTGCGGACTTGGAGCGGTGTTACCGATATGAGTTTTGACGGCGCGCCGATCATTGGCGAAACGCCGGTAAGGAACCTCTTCCTCAACGGTGGCTGGTGCTATGGCGGGTTTAAGGCAACGCCTGCCTCTGGTTGGACCTATGCGCACACGCTTGCGACTGGAAAGCCGCACATGCTCAATGCACCTTTTGCGCTCGACCGTTTTGCGCGCGGCGCGACCATTGACGAAACGGGGAGCGGCCCGATGCCGAATAGCCGCTAATGATGCAATTTATCTGCCCCCATTGCGGCCCGCGCGCGCAAGCCGAGTTTGTATATGAACGCACTGTCGATTCCGTTGTGGCGCTTGATGCGTCGCCCGAAAATGCGATGGCAACGCTGTTTACCCGCAGCAACCCGCGCGGCGTGGACGACGAAATCTGGCGCCATACTTATGGCTGCCGCGCGTGGATAGTGGTGACCCGTCACCGCGTGACCAACGAAATCTTCGAAATCAGGGCAGTTGGTCCTGAGGCGTTGTCATGATCAACTTCAGCTTCGATGGTAAAAGCTATTCTGCTCAGGAAGGCGACACGCTTGCGGCGGCGTTGCTGCGCAATGGAATTGGCCTTGTCGGCCGCAGCTTCAAATATCACCGCCCACGCGGCATCATGACCGCAGGGATTGAGGAGCCAAATGCGCTCGTCACCATTGGCACAGGTGGCCGCACTGAACCCAATACCCGCGCCACTGATGTGTTTGTGTATGAAGGTCTGGTGGCCAAAAGCCAGAACCGTTGGCCAAACCTGTCGTTTGATGTCGGGTCGATTCTCGGCTTAGCTGCTCCGATCCTTTCAGCGGGCTTTTACTACAAGACATTTTTTGGTTCGGCCAAACGATGGATGTTTTACGAATATTTCATCCGCAAAGCAGCAGGGCTTGGCAATGCGCCCACCGAACCCGATCCCGACCGGTTCAGCCAACGTGGAGCATTTTGCGATGTGCTGGTTGTCGGTGCCGGGCCCGCAGGTATGCAAGCCGCAGTTGACGCTGCCGAAGCGGGCAAGCGCGTGATCCTGGTGGAGCAAGATAGCGTCCTCGCCCCGTCGTTACTCCGCGATCCTCAAGAGCAGGATGCAGCGTGGATCAATGCCACCGCGGCACGCATTCGTGCCGCAAATGGCCTCATCCTCACGCGCACGACAGCCTCAGGCTATTGGGAACACGACCTCGTCACCCTGACGCAGCTTTTGGCCGAACCCGGACAAATCCCCCCGCACGGTGTTGCCCAACGTTTATGGCATGTCCGCGCAGGGCACGTCATTTTGGCGACCGGAAGCATTGAGCGCCCAATGGCCTTTGCGCATAATGACCGTCCCGGCGTCATGCTCTCGCAAGCGGTACGAACTTATGTCAGCCGCTTTGGCGTCATTCCGGGGAAATGCGTCGTCATCGCAACCAACAATGACGATGCCTATAAAACCGCGAAGAAGCTTGCAGACTCCGGGGCGAAAGTGGTCGCCATCCTCGACGCCCGGTCAGCACCTGCCGGCGGGGACAGCGGATTTCGCGTTTACAACAACGCCGTTCCGCTTTCGACCAAAGGCGCACGACATTGCCTGAAAAGTGTGAGCGCGCTGGTTGAGGGCAAGACGGTTAGCTTCGATGCCGATCTGCTCGCGGTTTCCGGCGGCTTCACGCCCGTCGTTCATCTGCACATGCAGGCGGGTGGCACGCTTGATTGGAACGAGCCCGCGCAAGCCTTTGTTCCTGCTGCATCCCGCCAGAATGTGACGACGATCGGCGGTGCCGCCAATCCCGAACCGGTGTTCAATCTCTCGCCCGTTTCCAGCCCCAAGAAAAGCTTCATCGATTTTCAGAATGACGTGACATTGGCGGATGTCGATCTGGCGTGGGCCGAGGGCTATCGTTCAGTCGAGCATCTCAAACGCTACACCACGCTTGGAATGGCGACTGACCAAGGCAAGCTCAGCAATATGGCGGCGCTTGGGCGCTTGGCCGAGAAACAGGGCGTCGCCATTCCCGAGGCTGGGCTGACCACATTCCGTCCGCCTTACACGCCCGTGACCATGGGGTTGCTCGCGGGTGCTGGCGCGAAAGATGCAGGCGCGCATGTTCGCAGACTTGCGCTATATGATCTGCATGCCGCAAAAAACCCGATATGGCAGCCGCTAGGCTATTGGTTCCGGCCGCGCGCTTATCCCACAGGCGGTGAAACATTGGCGCAAGCCGCTCTGCGTGAGGCAAAGGCCGTGCGTACCAATGTTGGGATGACGGACGTGTCCACCCTCGCCAAATTCGAAGTCAGCGGGCCGGACGCCGCCGCTTTTCTTGAAATCATTTGCGCAACCACGGTCAGTAAGCTTGCCGTCGGGCGTGGCCGTTACACCTTCATGCTACGCGAGGACGGCATTGTCTTTGACGATGGGACCGTCTGGCGGCTTGACGAAAACCGCTATCTGCTCACCAGCTCAACCGGCGGGGCGGACAGGATGGCGACGCATATCTCTTATGTCCGCCAATATCTGT
The DNA here is from genome assembly GCF_046596595.1 of Sphingorhabdus sp. Lineage (GTDB taxonomy): Bacteria > Pseudomonadota > Alphaproteobacteria > Sphingomonadales > Sphingomonadaceae > Sphingorhabdus_B. Next base: position 31,637 of record NZ_JBKJMB010000028.1, on the reverse strand, counting down.
GCCCACATTTGCGCGTCTCCGCCGTCAACGTGCAGGAGCATTATGCGGGGATTGCGGTCGCGGGGCCAAAAGCCAAAACGGTGCTGTCGGCATTGATCGGCGAGGAGCCACCGCGCCACATGTCGACCGTTCCGGCGGTCATCGCAGGCGTGCCGGTCATCATCCTTGCCGCCAGCTACAGCGGCGAGCGTGCGTTCGAAATCTATGTCGAGGCAAGCCAAGCGGCATCGGTTTGGACGTCTTGCGAGTTGGCTGTCTCGGAACATAAAGGCGCGCTCTACGGCCTTGATGCGATGGAATTTCTCCGTATCGAAAAGGGCCATTTGGTGGTTGGCGGTGAAGTCGATGGGCGGTTGACCCCGCATGATCTGGCGCTGGACAAGATGCTCAATAAGGCGGGCGGGTTTGTTGGTGCGTCGGGGCTGTCCCGCCCCGCGCTATCCGAACCGGGGCGACGACAATTAGTCGGGCTTGAAGCGATTGAAGGCAACATTCCCGAAGGATCAATGCTGGTCACAGCCGAAGGCGCATCTCCGCATGGCCATGTAAGCGCCGCTGCGTTTCGCATAATCGAGGGGGGATCGATTGCGCTTGGCCAATTGACCGACGGCTTTGCACGGCATGGGGAAGAGTTGATCGCAACCTCACCCACGCGCGGGCAACAGGCGCGGGTGCGCGTTGTGGCGCCGCATTTCTATGATGCGGCGGGAGAACGCTATCGTGACTGATGTAACCATCACAGCCCTGCCCCCCGCACCGCTTCATGTGTTTGAGATTTGGGGCAATCCGGCGGCGGTTGCCAAGAGGTTCAAGGAAGCGTGCGGATTTGAATTGCCAAATATGGGCCGTTCCGGAGGGAGCGACGCACTTCGCCTGATCCGCTTTGAGCCCACCGTCTGGCTTGTAGAGGGCGGCGCGTCGACACTAGCCGACATATTGGCTGATGACGGGGCGCTCACAGCCATTGGCGGCGGCATCGTCCGGGTCCGGCTGTCCGGCAGTGGCTGGCGCACGTTGCTCTTGGAAGGCGGCGTGTTCGACGCGGAAAACCCGAATTTCGCATCGGGATGCAGCGTCGCGACGATCATCGATCATGTCAATGTTCGGCTGCACGTGGTCGATGAAACAACCTGCGTCGCCTATGTGCCATTAAGCTATAGTCAGGGGCTGATGCACTTCTGGGAACAGGCTGCGCTCAATTTGGCGATCTAGGCAGGCGAACCAGCTTCATGCCGCGGGCATGGCGGCGCTGAAAACCCTTCCATAACGTCACCCCCTCGCTGCCCGGGCTATAAGCGCCCCATGCTGTTCCGGCGGGCGCATTCCATTCGCCGTCATCCGAATTTTCCACTGACACGTTCAGATACGCGGCCTTGCCGTCGTCGTTGCGGAGATGGACGGCCAAAAACGCGGTGATGAAGTGCAGGTTTATGGCGTTAATCCGGTCTTGCCGCCAAATTGGATCTTCAAACCAGTCCATATCCCAAACCGACCCGCGCATGTTGCGCGGTGCCGGATTGAGCGCAATCGCATGACCGGCCTGCTTATAGGTCAGCAGCATGCGATCACTGTTCACTGCGCCGTTAAAGACCGCCAACGCACCGGTATTATAGTCAACGACCGGATCGCTATCACCCTGAATCAACAGCAAAGGCGCGGTGAGCGCGGCAAGACCTTCTGCGCCCCATGCGCTGCGTGGAGCGCCGCCAGCGGGTGCCATTGCCACCACTGCCTTCACCCCTGCCAGTTTCATGGCATCAGCTTGCTGACTGCCACGCGCGAATTTCTTGAGCCAGCCGCCCGCGACCATATCCATGTTCGGCCCCGACGGATCAAGCGTTGCCCCGCCAGCGGTCAGCACTCCATAGCCACCTTGCGAATAACCGATCAGCGCGACATTATCGGTATCGATAAGGTCGCCCAAAGCGGCGCCGAGTTCACTTGCAACAAAAACAATATCGCGCGGTCGGTTAAAATTCGGCGCCGCGCGGGTGGCAGGTGACACAATATAGGGATTTGGGTCACGATGATGGATGGCCGCAACGACATAGCCCTTAGACGCGAGATTTTCGGTCAACCACGTCATTACGGCGGGACTGTTGCTATATCCGTGGCTGATGATCACCAAAGGATATTTGGTACCTGCTGCCTTTGCACCTGCCACCGCAATGCCATTTTGCGTAAAATCGACTGGCGGACGCGGAGGTTCTGCAGGTAGGGTTCCGCGATACAAAACAGGTTTTGAACCTTTTTTCGGCAACGCGGGATACCAGATATCCACCTGTAAACTGCGGTCAGTCAGTGGGACTTCAATGCCATCCATATTGCCATTTTCAACATCTGGCTGGTTCCTGTGCGTGAACAGGACGGAACGGAAGCCAACATTATGTGAACCCAGTTTTGCAAGCTCCGGTGCGTCAACGCCGGGAACGCTGGGAATGCCAGCATTGATCGGCGCAGCCAGCAAGGTCAGGATGGTAAACCAGACGCAGCGGCTCATGCCATGATCTCTTCGCCTTCAAACGTCGTGGCCGGCCAAGACAGTTGCTGGGACATCCAGGGATATTCAGCAATCAGCGGCGGGAAGGTTTTTTCTCGCAAAACCTGCTGGCACAAAGCCGCGGTAAGCTGCGGAATATCACCCAGTTCATCGATCCGCGCCACCACTTGAACCGCGCGTGAGAAGCGCCCACGCATCATCGGTTCGGCGCGAAGCTCGGGGAGCAACTCTGGCACAGCCGCCAAGCATACCGGCGTGGTTATGGTCCACCCGATGCCTGCGGCGACCAACGCCAATTGTTGATGCGCCGATTCCACTTCAACCAACTGTGGCAGCTTCAGCTTCATCCTGACAATCTGGCGTTCGATTTGCTGGCCTGTGCCCGTCAGGCGGGAGAAACGGATGAATGGTAAGGACGAGGGCACGCCGATCAGATCGAGCGGCTCACGATAGTTTCTGGGGAACACAAGAATGAAGCTCTCCTCAAACACGGCGTGCAGCTCCACCGTGTCACGATGCTCAAGATTGAAGCTTCCGGTTACCATCATGTCAATGTCCCGCGCCAGAAATTCACCTTGATGCTCCATGGAAATGCCGGAACGAATATTCCAACGATCTGCGCGGGGACCAAGATTCTGCAGGATGGGTGCAGTAAGTTGGTTGGCCAAACTGAATGACATCGCAACGGTAACACTGGAAATCGGCAGGTTTGCGCCTTCACGGACCTCATCATAAGCCAGTCTGGCATGGGCGATAAGCTTGTGGCCGCGCACAAACAGGGACTTTCCACTCGCGGTTAAACCCAATGGGCGCGTCGTGCGGTCAAATAACGACGCGCCGATGCCGGTCTCCAGCCTGGCGATAGTTTGCGAAACCGCCGATTGCGTGACCTGAAGATGCGCAGCGCACTGTGACATGCCGCCAAGCTCAACGGTCATGACGAACACTTCCAGCGCGTGCAGATCGAATTCCTGTGGCAATTTCATACAGCAGCCCCTCCAAGCGCTCAGGCATAGCCAATGGCTATTATTACCTGCGCTAATGGCTATGCGAGACTTGAGGTAATAGTCCTATGCATTTTCGACATAGACGGATTATGCATTAGGTTCGTTGCATACTTGCGTCACTTTATGGCGCCATCGTCGCCCACGGGATGCAGATGCAATGCTAGCAACCCTTTTAGCGTTCCAATGCACATTCCCAGCAGGATGAGAGCCAAGGGTAGGCCAGTGGCGATGGCACCTGCCTGAAGTGAAGTCAGCCCACCATTGAGGAGCAGAACGACGCCAATGCCGCCAACTGCGACCAGCCAGATCGTCTTTTGTCTCAAAAGCGTATCGGTGCGTCCGCCCGCTGTCATTGTATCAATGACCAAAGTGCCGGAATCCCACCCTGTCACAAAAAAGATGAGGATCAGAGCAATCGCAACAAAAGACGTGAATTGCGCCCATGGCAAAGCGCCGAGCAGCACGAATAATTGCGTGTCGAGTGAGGCCGATGCCAACTCCGCACCATTGCCCGCAACGATTTGCGCGATGCTGGCATCGCCAAAAATGGTCAGCCATAATATGCCTAACAAACTTGGCGAAATGACCGCCCCCGCAATAAATTCACGCACGGTCCGGCCCAATGAAATGCGCGCCATGAACATGCCGACAAAAGGGGCCCAGCTCATCCACCACGCCCAGTAATAAACCGACCAGTCGTTATAGAAACCGGTGTCCGTGCGACCAATCGGGTTGGATAATGCCGGGAGCAGCTTGAGATAGTTGTAGATGTTGCTTGCAAGGTCGCCAAGCAGTTGAACCGTTGACCCGGTTGTAAGGACAAAAATCAGCAGCGCAAAGGCGACCAGCAGATTCACTTCGCTCAAAATCCGGATGCCACGGTCAATACCGCCCCGGATCGACAGGAAGGTGATGCTCGCCATTACGAGGATTAGCGCCAGGATCATGAGCGACGAACTCGTCATATCATACAGATAGGCAATCCCTGCCATAGCTTGCTGCGCGCCGAGCCCAAGAGACGTCGCGAGTCCGAAAATTGTCGCGAGTACCGCCAGAACGTCTAAAACATCTCCCGTGCGCCCCCAAACGGCCCTTCCAAACAACGGATAAAATGCCGAGCGCATGGACAACGGCATGTTGAAATTAAAATTGAAGACAGCAAACGCGAGGCCAGTCACTGCGAAAATCGCCCAGGGGTGAAGCGCCCAGTCAAAAATTGTTGCTGCCATCGCGATGCTTCTTGCGGCATCGGCATCGCCAACGGCACCCCCCAATGGTGCCGCAGGTCCGCCGGCCATGGCAGATGTGAAATGGGTAACGGGCTCACCCACGCCATAGAAAACCAGGCCGATGCCCATGCCAGCGCCAAACAGCATGGCAAACCATGACAGCCGGGAATAATCGGGCGTTGCACCTTGACCGCCCAAGCGGATTTTACCAAGCGGCGACAGTGCAACGACAACGCAGAACAGCAAGAGCAGGTTGCCGGACATCATGAAGAACCAGTCGAAATGAGACACGGCACCACCGCGCAAAGCAGCGAAGACGTTCGTGGACGCTGCAGGGGCAATCACGCTAAATAAGATAACAGCGAAGGAAATGAATGCCGTAGGGAAGAAAACGGCGGGGTTGATGTGCATCCCGCCCCAATTGCGGTTGGACTGGCCATAATTGCCCAGATCTATCGATTTATCCCAACGTGCCATTGCCGCTCTCCCTTAAGGTCATCAGTCAGTCATCTAATGACTGGCAGCGGTTGTCATCGCACTTCGCAGCCATACGGCGAAGCTGCGCCAGACTTCGACATGAAACCGATGTTCAGCATCGCGGATCAGGATGATTTCGACCGTTTCATAAATGGTACGTGTGGCCCGCCCGACGGCAAAGTTTTCGAGATCCAACGGACACCCCGACATCAAAATTTCCGATGCGCGCGGGCCTTCGACGACAAGGCATATGCTCCGTTCGCTAACATCGGTGATGGCAACCGGCAGCCCGCCCCCGATCGGGATCGTCGCGCCAGCCTCGGTGCGCAGAAACCATTCGTCAGGGCCAATACAGAAAATACCACCTTCGGACCCACCGATTTTCCGTGGCATTTTGACCTTTAGCAGGCTTTCCAAATCCTCTGCATTCCTTGCCCGCAGTGCATAGCGCTGCATGGGTGCAGCAAGGCTGATTGAGACACCGGCCGCACTAAATGGGGTTTCGGAAACAGGTTCATGACGAATGAGGGCGTCAGACATGCAGCCGCGCTCCTTCGGCATCGTAAAAAACAATGCTGCTGATTTTGGCAGTATGCGTCCTGCCCGGCATGGGAACATGCAGCGTCTCGCCCATCATTTGATGTCCACCGGCAACCAGCGCCATCGCAATCGAATGGCCAAGCGTTTCGCTCCAGTAAGACGATGTGACATGACCAATCATGGTCATCGGGATTGGCTGATTGGGGTCAGCAACAATCTGCGCGCCTTCCTCTAACACGACATTAGGATCATCGGTCAAAAGCCCCACCAACTGCTTGCGTCCCGGCGCAACGATGTCCTGGCGCGCCATTGACCGCTTACCCACAAAATCAGGCTTTTTCTTACCTACGGCCCAATCGAGACCAGCATCAAAGGGCGTCACCGTACCGTCGGTGTCTTGCCCCACAATGATGAAACCTTTTTCAGCGCGCAACACATGCATCGCCTCGGTGCCATAAGGCGTGATGTCATATTGCGCCCCTGCCGCCATCAACTGTTCCCACACGGCACGGCCATAAGCCGTCGGCACATTGATTTCGAAGCCTAGTTCGCCCGTGAAGCTTACCCGGAACAGGCGCGTTGGGATGCCGCAAATCATGCCCTCGCGGATCGCCATATGCGGGAACGCTTCTGCCGACAGGTCAATACCCTCCACCATCGGTTGAAGCACTTTGCGCGCATTTGGGCCTTGCAAGGCGATAACGGCATATTGCTCGGTCGTGCTGGTCAACCAGACGTCAAGGTCGGGCCATTCGGTCTGGAGATAATCCTCCATCATGTTCAGCACGCGCGCCGCGCCGCCTGTCGTCGTGGTCAGGTGGAACCTGTCGTGCGCCAGCCGTGCCGAAACTCCGTCATCGGTGATGAAACCATCTTCCTTTAACAGCAGTCCATAACGGCAACGCCCCGGCTCCAGCGCCTTCCAAGGGTTGGTATACATGCGGTTGAGAAATTCGGCAGCGTCGGGGCCGACAACTTCAATCTTGCCCAGCGTAGACGCATCAAAGATACCAAGCGATGACCGCACGGCAACGCATTCACGGTTTACCGCCGCATGCATATCTTCATCTGGCTTAGGGAAATAACGCGCCCGTCGCCATTGCGCGACCAATTCAAACACTGCGCCATGCACTTGCGCCCAGCTATCGATATTGGTTGTCCGTGTCGGTTGGAACAACGCCCCTTTGGCATGTCCGGCCAATGCCCCAAATGTTTGCGGCGTGTAAGGCGGACGAAAGCTGGTTAGCCCGATGTCTGGGACAGGCTTATCCAGCGCGGACGCCGCAATTTGCAAACCGTTGAGGTTCGATGTCTTGCCTTGGTCGGTCGCCATGCCGTTGGTGGTGTACCGCTTGATATGCTCGATGGAGCGAAAGCCCTCGCGCACCGCAAGCGTGATGTCCTTAGCCGTGACATCATTCTGGAAATCGACGAAGGCCTTTATCCGGCTTTGATCCTTTGGCGTCGGCAGCATATCGATGACCATGCCCGTGCCAAAATCCCAATCGCCTGAACATGCACCGACACAACGGACATTTTCATTTGGCTGATCGGGCACATAAGCGCCAAGGTCATCGCGCCATTTAAGGCTACCCTTGCTATGTGACCATAAATGCACGCTGGGCGTCCAACCGCCCGCCATCAACAGCGCATCACAATCGGTGCGGCGGCCTAGAAAGTCGTCATTGTTGCATATCTGCACCGAACGGACGCCGTGCCTGCCCGTTACGCCCATGACGCTGTGGTTGAGATGCACGACGATTCCTAACCGATCCGCCTCCTGCATGAGCGCGCTGTCCACGTGTTGCCGCGCATCAATAATCGCCGCAATCCCAATGCCCGCTTGGGCCAGTGCAAACACATCGTGCCAGCCGCTGTCATGCGAAGCCATCAACACGACGGCTCTACCAATGGCCACGCCGTAGCGCGTGGCATAGACCTTCGCGGCAGACGACAGCATCACGCCGGGCGTATCATTGCCATCGAAAACAAGCGGTCGTTCGATTGCACCTTGCGCGAGCAAGACTTCGCCTGCCCTGATGCGCCATAATTTTTCGCGCGGCGTGTCTGTAAAGTCCGGAAGGTGGTCGGTCAGCCGCTGCACAGCGCCGATGAAATTGTCATGATAATAACCGAACGCCGTGGTTCGGGTCAGTATCTTAACATTCGGCGCGTCGGTCAGCGCTTTCCGGCTACGCTCCAGCCATAGCCATAATGAAGGGTCCGCCAGCGCGCCCCCACCCAATTCATCCTGCTCATCAATCAGGATGATCCGCTTGTTTGAATCCATGGCACCAAGCGCGGCGTCGATACCCGCGGGACCTGCGCCAACGATCAACAGGTCGCAATGGGCATAGGTTGATGCATAATGGTCAGGATCTTCGGCGGTCGGTGCATCGCCAAGTCCTGCAATTTTGCGAATGGCTGGCTCATATACCTTGTCCCAAAATGAACGCGGCCACATGAAAGTTTTGTTATAGAAACCTGCCGGAAAAAACATCCCCAACCGGTCGTTGATCGCACCAAGATCCATCGCCAAAGATGGCCAGCGATTTTGACTGAACGCGTTTAGGCCATCGTGGATTTCAACACCGGTCGCCCGTAAATTAGGTGTGAAACGGCCCGGCCCGCGGTTGACCGAAACAAGGGCATTTGGTTCCTCGCTGCCCGCGCCAACCAAGCCGCGCGGTCGGTGATATTTGAAAGATCTGCCGAACAACATCACACCATTGGCGAGCAAGGCAGACGCTAAGCTGTCGCCCAAGAAGCCATTGTAGATTTTACTATCAAAGCGGAATTGAACAGGCTGGCTTCGGTCAATCCGCCCGCCGGTTTCAAGGCGAAAACCGCTCATCTGCGCCGCTCTCCAGCTTTATATATTGTTTCAAATTTATCCGTCACTGTATCGCGCACCGCGTTAAAGAAACGCCCGCAGCCATGTGTATGCCGCCAGCGTTCATGGTGCCGACCACGCGGGTTGGCCCGGATGAACAGATAGGCCTCCCATTCCGCATCACTTTGGCCGGATGGGTCGATCGGCCGCGCGATATGCGCCTGTCCCGCGTTCGCAAATTCAATCTCTGGACGCTTTTCGTCGCAATAAGGGCAGTGGATCAGGATCATATCAATGCGCCACTGCTGCTGCCGCCGCCTCGTCAATCAACCGCCCGTTCCGAAAGCGGTCGAGATTGAAGGGGGCGTTGATATTATGCGGCTCGTCGTTTGCCATTGTGTAGGCCAGCAAGTCGCCTGCACCCGGCGTAGCCTTAAACCCGCCCGTGCCCCAACCGCAGTTAACGTAAAGGCCTTTGACTGGCGTCTTGCCCAATATTGGCGAACGATCGGGCGTCACGTCGACAATACCGCCCCATGTCCGCAACATCCGCATCCGCCGGTAAATCGGGAAAATTTCGCAGATTGCAGCCAATGTATGTTCAACGATATGCAGCGCACCGCGTTGCGAATAGCTCACATATTGGTCTGTTCCCGCGCCAATCACCAACTCGCCTTTGTCCGACTGGCTCATATACGCATGGACGGTATTCGACATCACAACGCACGGAAAAGTGGGCTTAACCGGTTCGGAAACCAATGCCTGCAGAGGATAGCTTTCAAGTGGAAAATCTAGACCCGCCATGTGCATGATGACGGAAGTGTTACCCGCCGCCGATACGCCAACACGCTTCGAGGCTATATAACCCCGCGTTGTTTCTACACCTTCTACCGCGCCATCCGCGCCACGGCGGATACCCGTGACAGCGCAGTTCTGAACGATATCAACACCCAAAGCAGCCGCCGCACGGGCATAGCCCCAGGCTACCGAATCATGCCGCGCAGTGCCGCCGCGCCGTTGCAGCGCTGCGCCCAACACTGGATGGCGCGCATCAGGCGATATATTCAGCGGCGGGCAATATGCCTTCGCCTCTTCAGGCGTCAGCCATTCATTATCGACGCCATTAAGGCGGTTTGCATTAATATGCCGCTGAAGGCTTTGCACATCATGCACATTGTGCGCGAGCATCATGACACCGCGCTTTGAATACATGATGTTGTAATTCAGCTCCTGACTGAGGCCATCCCACAATTTCACTGCGTGATCATAAAGATGCGCGCTTTCGTCATATAGGTAATTGGAGCGGATGATCGTCGTGTTTCGTCCGGTATTACCTCCGCCAATCCAGCCCTTTTCAAGCACTGCAACGTTGGTAATGCCGTATTTGCTCGCGAGGTAATAAGCCGCGCCAAGACCGTGGCCGCCACCGCCAACGATAATCGCATCATAAGCTGGCTTGGGCGCAGCATCAGGCCATTGCTCAGGCCAGTTCTTATGCCCGCTGAACGCTCTGGTAAAAAGGCTCAATGCGCTGAAGCGAGTCATGATTGCACCTGCGCAAGCGCCGCTTTCGCCCGGCTCACGTAGAAAGTCTTAAAATCATCAACCAGCTTTTCCTCCAGCGCATAAGGCCCCTGAACATAGCCGTCATTCGCGATCCCACGATGGTTGATCGCGGAAAAATATCCGTCTTGTTCGTTGGTTTTGCGCCATAATGCGGCCAAATGTTCGGGGTCATAATCAACCCCTTCAACTGCGTCTTCATGCACCAGCCAGCTCGTCCGTAGCAAAGTCTTGTCAGGCGCGATGGGTGTCAGCGAAAATGTCACGACGTGGTCGCAACAGAAATGATGCCAGCTATTGGGCTGAGTCCAAACCGACAGGCTTGACATTTCAGGCTCGGTAAATGGCCCAATGAGCCTCTGGCAGGCAAGTTTGCCATCAATTGATTGAGTAACCGCGCCATTGGCCAACTTTAATCGGGCAATCCGGTGCCACCATCCGTCGGGAAATTCAATCAAATCGCGGTCAATGCCCAAATGGCGCCATTCATCCCGGCTGGCCTGCAACGCGGCATCCGCAGGCGCGTCTTTGCCGAACCCTGTTGTCCCAAGCACGCTGATCAATTCGGGGTGGCCTGCGTCGCAATGATAACATTCACGGTTATTTTCCATAACCAGTTTCCAATTGGCGTTCTCGACATAATTGTCTTGAACAGCGACCTTCAAATTTTCGAGGTTATACACTGCGATCTGATCGACAATGTCGGCTTTTACGCGATCAATTAGCGGCGGATCATCGGTGAGACAGATGAATATCAGCCCGCCGACATTTTCCAGCGCCACCGGCGACAGGCCATGATCCGTCTTGTCAAAATTCTCTGCCATGCTCCGCGCGGCGAGTAATTGCCCGTCAAGGCCATAGGTCCATTGATGATAGGGACACATCAAACGAGGCGCACGACCGCGCTGTTCCAAGCAGATTTTTGCGCCGCGATGCCGGCAGCTGTTCCAAAATGCCCGGACTTCATTGTCGCGTCCACGCACGATGATGATAGAGTTATCGGCCAGTTCAAACACGAAATAATCGCCCGGATTTTTAACATGGGCAACGGTGCAGGCGTATAACCACACCGATTTGAGCATGACCTGCGTGTCGAATGCGAACGCATCGTCGCTGACATATAAGCCACGCGGCAACGTGTAACCTTTGCGGTCATTGGCAAGCCAATTGGCGACAGGAGCAAAATGCGACATCGACCTAACTTCTCAACGCCAAGTTGTCAGGGTCGAACGGCGAATCTGCTATGATAGTTGCTTTGTGACGAACGCCTAAAATAACGATTTCCAGTTCCGCGCCCGCTACCGCCAAATCCGGCCGGACCATTGCAAGGGCAAGCGATTTACCGACGCGCCAGCCATAGCCCCCCGATGTAACGCGGCCAACCATGTCATCTTCATGGTAAACCGGTTCTGACCCGCGCGCGTCGGCATCGGTGACATCATGCACTTCCATCGTAACCAACTGGTTCGCGCTGCCGCGCTCCTGCCATTCCAGCAACGCCTCGCGTCCAAAAAATGATGGTTTCTTGATGCTGATGAAACGGTCCAAGCCGCTTTCATAGGCCGAATATTCAACTGACAATTCGCGCGGGATGAGCTTGTAGCTTTTTTCCAGCGCCATTGACGTCATCGCGCGGATGCCAAATGGTTTGATGTCAAACGCTGCACCCACCTCCATCAACTTGTCGAAAATATAGCTCTGCATTTCAATTGGATGGTGGATTTCCCAGCCCAGCTCACCAATGAAATTGACCCGCAACGCGTCCACCTGCGCTAGGCCAATGCTCATTTTCTTGCCAGTCAGCCACGGGAAGGCGTCGTTAGACAAATCCGTATCTGTCAACTTCGCCAGCACGTCGCGCGACCTTGGGCCAGCAACCACCAGGACGCCCATGGACGTTGTCAGCCGCTCGAAATTAACTGAGCCATCGTTTGGCATGGCCTTTTTCAGATAATCATGATCGTGGCGCTCATATGCGCCTGCAGACACCATATAATATCGCCGCGGTGCGGCTTTATAGACCGTGAATTCGCTGCGCACGCCGCCCCTATGCGTGAGCAGATAGGACAAGGTCACGCGTCCAACCTTTTTCGGCACAGCATTTGTCAGCAATTGGTCAAGCCAGCTTTCCGCCCCCGGACCTGATATTTCGCATTTGGCAAAAGCGCTCATATCCTGAATGCCGACATGCTTTGTTACATGCAGGCATTCATTGCCGACATGTTCGAAGTAATTGGAACGGCGGAATGACCATTTTTCACGAACAGGTTCGCCCGGTAGAACTGGGTGGTTATCGTTTAACAGCACGTCTGGTTTATCAAGATCGGCTGCGCTCAAGTTGTAGCCAGCGGGCGCAAACCAGTTGGGACGTTCCCAGCCAAACACACTGCCAAATACTGCGCCGAGTGCCTTCATCCGGTCGTAGCAAGGCGTGCGCCGCAATGCCCTTCCGGCTTCGCGTTCCTCATCAGGATAATGCACCGTGAAGACCTTGGCATAGGCCTCCTCATTCTTTTTAACCAGAAAACCCCTGCCCGCATATTCGCCAAAGCGACGGGGGTCGACGCCCATCATGTCGATGGTCGGCTCGCCATCCACAATCCAGTGCGCCAACTGCCAACCCGCACCACCAGCAGCGGTTATTCCGAAACTATGCCCCTCATTCAGCCAAAAGTTTTTGAGGCCCCATGCCGGTCCGACAATAGGCGACCCGTCGGGCGTATAGGCGATAGCGCCATTATAGACTTTCTTGATGCCAACTTCGCCAAAGGCCGGCACCCGTTTCATGGCCGCCAGGATATAAGGCTCAAGCCGCTCTAGCGCATCGGGAAAAAGTTCATATTCGCTGTTCGCAGCAGGACCATCGACGTAGCATGCGGGCGCGCCAACCTCATAGGGTCCAAGCAACAGCCCGCCGGCTTCCTCGCGCATGTAATAGCTTGCATCGGATTCGCGCAGAACGCCCATTTCTGGCAGGCCAGCCTTTTTGCGTTTCATGATTTCGGGATGCTGTTCGGTGACCAGATATTGGTGCTCGACTGGAATGACGGGAATATCAAGGCCAACCATAGCCCCGGTTTGTCGCGCAAAGTTACCTGAGCAGGAAATAACGTGCTCGCACATAATGTCGCCCTGGTCTGTTGAGACGAGCCACTTGGCATTTGGTTGTTGTGTGATGGCAGTGACCGTTGTGTTGCGATAAATCGTCGCCCCATGCTGCCGCGCGCCTTTCGCCAGCGCTTGGGTAAGGTCAGCTGGCTGGATATAACCATCATCGGGATGCTGGATCGCGCCGATAACACCGTCCATATTGGCAAGCGGCCAAATATCCTTGACCTGATCCGGCGTCAGGAAATTTACATCAACGCCAATGGTGCGGGCAACGCCGGCATAATAAAGATATTCATCCATGCGGTCCTTGGTCGTCGCCAGCCGGATATTGGTAACTTGCGACATGCCCGCATGGAGGCCTGTTTCGGCTTCTAAAGTGGGATATAGAGCTACAGAATATTGATGTAATTTACCGACGGAATAGCTGAGGTTGAAAAGCGGTAACAACCCAGCCGCATGCCATGTCGACCCAGATGTCAGTTCCTTACGCTCAAGCAGGACAACGTCGCTCCACCCCATTTTGGCAAGATGATACAAGGTACTAACGCCTACGACACCGCCGCCAATAACCACCGCACGTGCCGTCGATTTCATTCCTGTTACCCTGTCTGATAAAAAACTGAGCATGTCAGAACACATGACAGTTCGACAAGTGGATTGAACCGCACAAGGTGACTATAGGATTTATTAATCCTAACTATTAGTTTAAGTTACTCACTGTTGCTCATGCTGTCGTCCGCATAAAGGAGCCGCTCCAAGATCAGCGATTCAGCGGAAGTAATGGCGCTTCGGCATCCTTAGACCTGCGCGCGCTCTGCCTGTTTTCCTGCGGTCGGTGCCGCGTTCAATATCAGGGAGTAAAACAGGTTTAGGGTGCAGACACAACAGATGGTCCAACCGATAATCGTTGTGGATGCATTTCCGGCCAGGTTTAGGACCAGCTTTGACCAGTAATGGTGCCCCAGGCCCGACTCGAACGGGCACTCCTTTCGGAACAGGATTTTGAATCCAGCGCGTCTACCATTCCACCACTGGGGCACAGCTCTCACGGGCGGACCCGTCAAAGCGGAGGCCCCTCTAACCGAGCCTCCGCCTTGATGCAAGCGCATCCTTATTTCTTCAGCTCTTTTGCCAGAGTCTTGAGCGTTGCCTTGCCATAAGGGGCCTTGAAGCCGCCAATGCCTGCGACATCAATGCCGGTCTGGCGATAAACTGCACGCATATGGCTAAAGGTTTTAAAGCCGTCGGCACCATGATAATTGCCCATGCCTGATGGACCCACCCCGCCAAACGGCAAGTCTTCCATCGCGTTGTGGAAGATGACGTCGTTAACGGTGACACCGCCGGAAATGGTCCTCGACAATACGCGTTCTTCCTCTGCCTTGTCGGATCCGAAATAATACAACCCAAGCGGCCGGTCGTGCGCATTCACATAATCAATTGCCTCGTCCATCGACGAATAGGTCATCACAGGCAGGATTGGCCCGAAGATTTCCTCCTGCATCACTTTCATATCGTCGGTCACATTGCGGACGATCGTCAGAGGCATCTTGTTGCCGTTCGACGATGCAAAGTCTTCACCAGCAGGGTTGATTTCAATCAGTTCCGCGCCCTTTTCGCGTGCATCGTCGAGATAGCTTTGCAGCCGTTCATAATTGCGACCGTTTACAACTGAGGTATAATCATCATTGTGCAGCAATTTGGGATATTGCGCAGTTACGCCGGCCTTTACCGCTTCAATGACATCATGCTCCTGATCGCTGGGCACCATGAGATAATCGGGCGCGAGGCAAATCTGTCCGGCATTCATCATCTTGCCCAAGGCAATCCGCTCGCCCGCTTTTTTCTTGTCTGCACTGCGGCTGACGATTGTCGGGGATTTGCCGCCAAGCTCAAGTGTGACAGGCACCAGATTGTCGGCAGCGGCGCGCATGATATGCCGGCCAACGCCAGTCGCGCCTGTAAAGATCATATGGTCGAAGGCGAGCTTGGAAAAAGCCATCCCGACATCGGCGTCGCCGGTGAACACCGCCATTTCCTCTTCGGAAAAATATTTTGGTATGACTTCTTCAAATAATGCCGACACGCGCTCGGTAAATTCAGACGGTTTGATCATCGCGCGGTTACCGGCGGCCAGAATGCCTGCCATTGGCACCATCACCATGCCCACCGGAAAATTCCATGGCGCAACCACGCCGACAACGCCCTTTGGCTGGTAGACGACCTCGGCTTTGGCCCCGAGCAGCCCTAGTGGAAAGGTTGGCTTGCGCTTTTCGCCCTTGGCCCAGCTTTCAAAATGCTTTTTGGCATGTTTCATTGCGCTTACCGATGGCATGATGTCGGTGAGCAATGTCTGTTCGCGGCTGCGATGTCCGAAATCTGCAGAAACAGCTTTTGCAAAGTCCTCGGCATGGTCAATCAGCATGGCAATGGCGCGGTCGATCCGATCCCGACGCACCGACATTGATTCGGGCATAGCGGACGTGAACGCTGCGCGCTGTTTTTCGAGCACGGCTTGCATATTTGCAGACATTTTCTCTCTCCGTTTAATCAGTTGATGAATTGCTAGCGCGAAGCGTTGCACATTGAAACCATTTTGGCGTATCGCAGTCGCGAACATGTGCAAAGCATGACGAACTATTGGAGAGAACATGATCGAGGCCGGTAAAAAGTGGACGCCACCTGCGGGTTGGCCAGCGATGACTCGTGACGAAGTAAAGGCTGCGTTATGTGCGCCGGGCATGCCGTTCGAGATGGAATCTGTGTCCATTGATGGCATCCAAACACGCGTTTGGAAGAATGCCCTGCCGAACCTCGCCGTTCTTGCCGACCATGCCAAGACAGCATTCGGCGACCGCGAATTTGTGGTGTATGAAGACGAACGAGTGACCTATGCGGCATGGCACCGTGCAGTTGCAACGCTGGCACAGGCGCTTCAGGAGCGCGGCGTTAAAAAGGGCGACCGCGTTGCGCTTGCCATGCGCAATCTGCCCGAATGGCCGGTGGCCTTTTTTGCAGCAGCGGTAACAGGCGCGATTGTTGTGCCACTGAATGCCTGGTGGACCGGAGAAGAGCTGGCCTTTGGAATGGCCGATTCTGGCGCCAGTGTTCTCATTTGCGATACCGAACGATGGGATCGGATTGCGCCTTTGAAGGCAGCGATGCCAGCACTTCAGCATGTATTTGTAACACGCGGAGGTGCAGCGACTCTGGCGGAGCCTGCAATCGCGCTCGAAAGCATCATTGGTAACGCGAATGGCTATGCGGACTTGCCTGAAATCGACTTGCCCAAGGTCGAAATCGCGCCAGATGACGCCGCGACGATTTTCTACACCAGCGGGACGACTGGCAAGCCGAAAGGGGCCTTGGGTTCGCATCGCAATTTGCTGACCAATGGCCTTTCAAGCGCCTATTCGGGTGCCGCAACGGTGCTGCGCCGGGGTGACCCCCTGCCCGAACCAAGCATCAGGGCCGGATTGGTGGTTATCCCCATGTTCCACGTTACAGCGTGCTCGGCATCGATGATCCCGACCATTCAGGCCGGCCATAAAATTGTGTTCATGCACAAATGGGACACGTTGAAAGCGTTCGAGATCATCGAGCGCGAAAAGATCAACGCCACTGGCGGCGTGCCCTTTATTGCTTGGCAGCTGATCGAGCATCCTGACCGCGAAAAATATGACCTAAGTTCCATCGACACCATCAGCTATGGCGGCGCACCTTCTGCGCCTGAACTGGTGAGCAAAATCCACGAGCTATTCGGTGCCTTCCCGGGAAATGGCTGGGGAATGACTGAAACAATGGCGACGGTTACCTCACACACCGCTGAAGACTATCTCAACCGGCCAGACAGTTGCGGTCCTGCCGTGGCTGCTTCGGATCTCAAGATCATGTCCGAAGACGGCATGACCGAGTTGCCCATTGGCGAAGTCGGTGAATTATGGGCGCGCGGTCCGCAAATCGTTAAAGGATACTGGAATCGCCCAGACTCGACCGCAGAGACTTTCGTTGATGGATGGGTGCGCACGGGCGATCTCGCACGGGTCGACGATGAAGGTTTTTGCTTCATCGTCGATCGCGCCAAGGATATGATCATTCGCGGCGGCGAGAATATCTATTCATCCGAAGTCGAAAATATCCTGTATGAACATCCGGCGGTGACTGATGCCGCCTTAGTGGGCATTCCGCACCAGACATTGGGCGAAGAGCCTGCTGCCGTGGTACATCTTGCGCCCGGCACCGCAGTCAGCGAAGAGGAATTGCGTGGCTGGGTCAGCGAACGATTGGCAAAGTTCAAGGTGCCAGTTAAAATCATCTTCACGCATGATACGCTTCCCCGCAACGCCAACGGGAAAATCCTAAAGCGGGATTTGAAGGCCCTTTTCTGAATGGCGAAGGGACCGATTCACATTTGTTTTTGATGCTGCGTCGCACTACAAGGCCGCAAATCGAAATCAAAGGAAACTCTCATGAGCCACGCCGATCCTGTTGTTATCCTGTCATACGCCCGCACACCAATGGGTGGGATGCAAGGCGTGCTGGCTGAGGTTGCCGCGACAGACCTTGGCGCGGTTGCGGTGAAGGCTGCGGTCGAGCGTTCTGGCGTTGATGGCGCAATGATTGAGCGCATCTACATGGGCTGCGTCCTCCCGGCGGGCTTGGGTCAAGCCCCCGCCCGACAGGCCGCGATCAAGGCTGGCTTGCCCACGTCCGTGCAGGCAACAACAGTCAACAAAGTGTGCGGTTCAGGTATGCAGACCGTCATCATGGGCAGCGAGGCGCTGGCCGCTGGTTCCGTCGATTATGTCATCGCAGGCGGCATGGAAAGCATGACCAATGCCCCTTATCTGTTGAAGAAGCATCGCGGCGGCGCGCGCATCGGCCACGACACGGCCTACGACCACATGTTTCTGGATGGGCTTGAGGATGCCTATGACGCTGGTCGCGCGATGGGCACGTTCGCGCAAGATACGGCGAACGAATACCAGCTCACCCGTGAAGCGCAGGATGCTTACGCACTGGAATCGCTTCGCCGTGCACAAAGCGCGATTGCCGATGGCGCGTTCAAGCAGGAAATCGCTGCTGTGACCGTTGTCACACGAAAAGGTGATGTCATCGTCGATACCGACGAGCAACCCGGCAAGGGCATGCCTGACAAGATTCCGACGTTGAAGCCAGCGTTTGCCAAGGACGGGACGATCACCGCCGCCACCAGCTCTTCCATATCCGACGGTGCCGCTGCGCTTGTGCTCACCCGCCAGTCGGTCGCCGATACTAATAAGCAAACCCCCATTGCACGTATTATCGCCCATGCCGCGCATGCGCAGGAACCATCGGCTTTCACAACTGCCCCCGTCGGCGCAATCACCAAATGCCTTGAAAAGGCCGGTTGGGCCATCGGCGATGTCGACCTGTTTGAAATCAACGAAGCTTTTGCCTGTGTTGCGATGTTCGCGATGCATGATCTGGGAATTCCGCACGACAAGATAAATGTTCACGGCGGTGCAACTGCGCTTGGTCATCCTATCGGTGCATCAGGCGCGCGGATTATTACAACTTTGGTTGCGGCTCTCCAACGATACGGCAAGAAACGCGGCGTTGCATCATTGTGCATCGGGGGCGGCGAAGCGACCGCAATGGCTATCGAGATTATCTAACCGATACAATTTGCGACACTAATGTCTGATTTCTGAACACACTATTCGCCGCGCGTTCAGGGTCCAAAGTCTATCTGTGGAACGTCAACGCAATCAATGCGTTTACCTCGACAAGAAGGACAGAAGACCATGAAGACCAAATTTTTGATCGCAGCGGTCATCGCCAGCACATTAACGCCAATGGCGGCGCAGGCCCAGACACGTGAGCTAGAACGCGACCGGCGCGAAGTTCGTGAAGAGCGGCGCGACGTTAAAGAAGCGCGGCGCTATGGCGACCGTGATGACGTACGCGACGAACGTCGTGATGTGCGTGATGCGCGTCAGGAATATCGCGAAGACTGGCGCGAATATCGCCAGAAAAATCGTCGCGCGTTTCAAGCGACACGTTTCAACGCGCCATTCCGTTACCGGACTTTTAACAATGGTGTAAACATTGGCGCAAGCTATTACGCGCCTCGCTATCGGATAGGCAATTATTCGAATTACCGCTTACCTAATCCGGGTCGCTACCAAACATATGTCCGTCACTATAATGACGTGCTGTTGGTGAACACGCGGACCGGTCGCGTGGTTAGAGCCTATCGCGGCTTTTACCTCTAAAGCGTTCAATCCTCCCTGAACGCTTTGGGTCGCTGGAGAAATCCAGCGGCCCTTTGTTTTTTTGCGCGCCGCGCGTTAAAGACTGCCGATGAATATAGTGTTCGTCCTTTTCGATAACGTCACGCAGCTCGATTTCACCGGACCCGTGCAGGTGCTTTCACGGCTGCCCGGGGCGCACATCCATGTCGTGACCAAAGATGGCAAAGCCGCAACGACGGACTGCGGGTTTTCCATTCTGCCCCGTTCGGGCTTTACGCAATGCCCGCCCGCTGACATTATCTGTGTGCCCGGAGGCCACGGCGTGCGCGATGCAATTGCTGATGAGACGATCGTCAATTTTGTTCGGACCCAAGCCAAAAGCGCGCAATATGTAACGAGCGTCTGCACCGGCGCGTTCATATTGGGTGCGGCGGATTTGCTTCAGGGTAAGCAGGCAACATGCCATTGGGCCTATACCCAATTGCTTCCCCTTTTTGGCGCAATACACCAGTCTGCACGGGTTGTGCGCGACGGAAATCTGATCACGGCGGGCGGTGTCACATCGGGCATTGATTTTGCATTTGAGCTGATCGCCGCAATATCCGGGGACGATGTCGCCCGTAGTATCCAGTTGGCGCTTGAATATGACCCCTCACCGCCATTTCAAAGTGGATCGCTCGCGGTTGCCTCCGACGAAATAGTCGCAAACCTGCGCGCGCGAGTCTATCAAAAGGCGGCGGCGGACATGGAAAGTGCCATCAGAGATTTAATTTAATTCGTCGATTAACTTCGGACTGGACGCGGCGGCGTCATGCGCATAGCCTCCCGGCCGGGAGAGTGAAATATGACATATAAGTTTTGGCTGGCGGCGGCATGCGCAGGCGTATCATCGATATTGGGTTCCTGCCAAAAAGACGCGGTCAAACCTAATGTGTCTGCCTCCACTGCGATTGACGGTGATTATCTCACATCCGGTGGTGATGGCTCCAACTGGGCGATGACAGGCTTCAATTATGATGAACAACGTCACAGCCCGCTCACGCTGATTAATGACAAAAACGTAAAGGACCTCGGCATTGCCTGGTTCGCCGACTTGCCCGATGCACGGGGTCAGGAGGCAACGCCCGTTGTCGTGGACGGCAAAATGTTCGTGTCGACCGCGTGGTCCAAAGTGTTCGCTTATGACGCAAAAGACGGAAAGCCGTTGTGGAATTTCGACCCCGAAGTTGACAAGGCCCGCGGTGTTAAGGCGTGCTGCGATGTTGTAAACCGGGGGGTTGCTTTCTGGAAAGGCAGCGTTTTCGTAGGCACCATCGACGGACGTTTGATTTCCCTCGACGCGACGACTGGGAAGCAGAACTGGAGCGCACAAACGCTCGATCTGGAATCCAATGGCACAATCACTGGCGTCCCTCGGGTGGTCAAGGACAAGGTGGTCATCGGCTTCGGCGGCGCGGAATTCGGCGCGCGTGGATATGTGACGGCCTATGACGCGGCCACGGGCAAGCAGGCGTGGCGATTCTACACAACACCCAACCCAAAGGGCGAACCCGACAACGCCGCCAGCGACGAAATATTGAAAACGGCAGCAACAAGCACATGGAGTGCCAAGCCTAAAAAGGGAGACTGGCGCGAGAGCGGCGGCGGGGGCACCGTGTGGGACGCGATCGTGTATGATGCCGAACTCGATCAGCTCTATCTCGGTGTTGGCAACGGCAACCCTTGGAACCATGGTATTCGGTCGAATGGCGAGGGCGACAATCTGTTCCTGTCGTCCATCGTTGCATTGAAACCCGACACGGGCGAATATGTTTGGCATTATCAGGAGACTCCAGCCGAAAGCTGGGACTACACCGCCACTCAGCCGATAATTCTGGCAAACGAAACCCGTGGAGGCAAAGAACGTAAGGTACTTTACCATGCGCCGAAGAATGGTTTCTTCTTCACCATTGACCGCCTGAATGGAAAGTTGCTTTCGGCCAATCCTTTCATCAACGGCATCACATGGGCCAGTGGCTACGACGTAAAAACCGGACGCCCGATCGAAAACCCCGAAGCGCGCTACGAGAAAACGGGCAAGCTTTACATGGCCAACCCGTCAGCATTGGGCGCACACAACTGGCACCCGATGAGCTTTAACCCCGCCACTGGCTTGGTCTACATTCCAGCGATGTATATTGGCGGAGCATATTTGCCGCCAGTCGCGCCAAATGAACAGGAGCGCAAGTCGCTTGGCTTTAACACCGGCGGCGCGATGGCGACCGCTGATTTGCCTGACGACACCAACTTCGTGAAGGCAGTAAAGGCCGCAACGACGGGCAAGCTCGTCGCTTTTGACCCCAAGACCGGCAAAGCGAAATGGACCGTCGACCATCCGGCGTCATGGAATGGCGGCACAATGACCACAGCGGGCAATCTGGTGTTCCAAGGCACCGCTATGGGCGAATTTCGCGCTTATGCCGCCGACACCGGCAAGCAATTGCTCAACCTCAAAGTGCAATCAGGTGTGCTTTCCGGCGCGTCGACATATACTGTCGACGGCGAACAATATGTTGCCTTCCTGACCAGCAAGGGCGGCGCGTTTCCGCTGGTGTCCGGCTATGCAGGTGCGACAAGTGCCTCAGTGCCCAATTTACCGCGCTTGATCGTGCTTAAACTGGGCGGCAAAATCGCGCTACCGGCTCTGCCTGAAACGCCAGCTTACGTCTGGTCGCCGCCGGTACAGTTCGGGACCCCTGCGGATATTGCAGCCGGTGGATCAAACTTCCAACGCTACTGCCTCGTCTGCCACGGCCCGGGGGCGGTTGGAAACGGTGTGCTCCCCGATCTGCGCAAATCGGGAACAATTGCCGACGCCGCGACATGGAAATCCGTCGTCATTGACGGCATTTTGAAAAGCAACGGCATGGTAAGCTTCAGCCGCGTGCTGACGCCCAAAGAGGCGGAACAGATGCGTGCCTATGTCGTAAGCCGAGCGCATTATGCCAAGGTTAACGACGCCGCCTTGGGCGGCGGTACGAAGAAGGCAGCCAAGTAGACACTGCTGCCCATGATTCTGGCATCTGCCTAAAAATTAGGCAGATGCCAGCGTCGAACCGTCACGGAACAGCGTGTTTGCGCCGTCTACATTCTGGCACGATACTTGATGAGTGCTTGGCAACATCCGCGCGCGCGGAGCCACTGCCTCACGCGCCATACAGGAGAAAGTCATGAAGAAGATCGAAGCGATCATCAAGCCGTTCAAACTGGATGAAGTAAAAGAAGCGCTGCATGAAGTCGGCGTTTCCGGCATCACCGTAACTGAGGCGAAGGGTTTTGGCCGGCAGAAGGGCCATACCGAACTGTATCGCGGCGCTGAATATGTTGTCGACTTCCTTCCCAAGGTAAAGCTTGAAGTCGTTGTCGAAGACGGGTTGGCCGACCGCGTTGTGGAGGCAATTGCTGCCGCCGCGCAAACCGGCCGCATTGGCGACGGCAAAATCTTCGTTATTCCGGTAGAAACCGCTTTGCGTATCCGCACCGGCGAACGCGACAACGATGCCGTCTAAACATTCCAAATCAGCTAAAAAAGACAAGCGAAAGAAGGAAAGCAATATGGGTACGTCAGCCAAGGACATTATCAAACGCATCAAGGAGGAAGAGATCGAGTGGGTCGATGTCCGTTTCACTGATCCCAAGGGCAAATGGCAGCATCTGACCATGTGCGCGGGCGTTATTGGCGAAGACGAACTTGAAGACGGTTTGATGTTCGACGGCTCGTCCATTGAGGGCTGGAAGGCGATCAACGAATCCGACATGATCCTGAAGCCTGATCTTGAGGCAGTCTATATCGACCCGTTCTCGGCGACACCGATGATGATCATCTTCTGCGACATCGTCGAGCCTTCGACTGGCGAATTGTACAGCCGAGACCCACGCTCAACCGCCAAGCGCGCTGAAGCCTATCTCAAAACCACTGGAATCGGTGATACCGTTTATGTCGGTCCCGAAGCCGAGTTTTTCATGTTCGACGATGTGCGTTTTGAAAACAGCTACAGCACATCATACTATAAAATCGACGACATCGAACTGCCGACCAACACCGGTACGAAATATGAAAGCGGCAATATGGGCCACCGCCCACGTGCGAAGGGCGGATATTTCCCCGTCGCGCCTGTAGACAGCGCAATGGATATCCGCGGCGAAATGGTTTCGACCATGCTCGAAATGGGTCTGCCTTGCGACAAGCACCACCACGAGGTTGCCGCCGCCCAGCATGAGCTTGGCCTGACCTTTGGTACGCTGACACAGACGGCGGACCGGATGCAGATCTACAAATATGTCGTGCATCAGGTCGCCCATGCCTATGGCAAAACCGCAACCTTCATGCCCAAGCCAATCAAAGAGGATAATGGTTCTGGGATGCATACCCATTTGTCGATCTGGGAAGGCAAGACTCCGCTTTTCGCGGGCGACGGCTATGCCGGACTTTCCGAAATGTGCCTGTTCTTCATTGGCGGCATCATCAAGCATGCCAAGGCGATTAACGCTTTCTCCAACCCGACCACCAACAGCTACAAGCGGCTGGTCCCCGGATATGAAGCGCCTGTCTTGCTTGCGTACTCAGCACGTAACCGTTCGGCCTCTTGCCGGATCCCTTATGGTGCCGGCGCCAAGGCAAAACGCGTTGAAGTCCGCTTCCCCGACGCAATGGCAAACCCCTATCTGTGCTACGCAGCTTTGTTCATGGCTGGTCTTGACGGCATCCAGAACAAGATCCACCCGGGCGAAGCGATGGACAAGAACCTCTATGACTTGCCACCAGCCGAACTCGCTGAAGTCCCAACGGTTGCAGGGTCGCTGCGCGAAGCGCTGGAGTGTTTGGCCGCCGATCACGACTTCCTGTTGAAGGGCGACGTGTTCTCGAAAGACCAGATTGAAAGCTATATCGAATTGAAGATGGAAGACGTCGCCCGTTGGGAAATGACGCCGAGCCCTGTCGAATTCGACATGTACTATAGCTACTGATCCAACGCATCGGATCATAGCTAAAGGCCCGGCAGTTGGGGGACTGCCGGGCCTTAATATGTGGGATCAATAGTTGCGTGCTTGACGCCCCATTTGGTCGAAGCGCATCCTGAGTCGATCAAGACGGCGATCAATCATCTGCTCTTCCCGCTGCGTGAAGCGGCCGTCGCGATTAAACTGACGGTTTTGTGCTTCAATCGCTGTCAACTCACGGCGCGCATATTGCGCAGTTGAACGGTCAATTTGCTGCGATTGCACGGACGAGCGGATATATTCACGCATCCAGCTGATACGGCCCGTAATGTCGGTAGGCATCTGGTTTAAATCATACTGGCCATTGCCCGGACGATATTGATTGTTGTCCCGATTATTTGACTGATAACCGTCGCTACGCGTTGAGACCCACTGGCCCCGCGCATCATAATAGCCATAAGCGCGGCCGGCTACCCAACGACCCTTTGAGTCATAATAGCCAGGCTGTTCAACGGCGTTCCAGTTAGCGCTGTTTTCATTTGCATAGCCCGTGTCACCTGCAATCCAGCGTCCGCGTGCGTCATAACGACCACGCGTCGGGCCAGCGACCCAGCGTCCGTTCGTGTCATAATAGCCTGTTGCTGTACCCCCAACCCAACGGTTGTTGCGGTCATAATAGCCTGCCGATGACGCGGGAACCCAGTGGCCGTCACGGTCCACATAGCCGGAGTTATTGCGGTCCGTGTTCGACATGACCCAGCGACCGTTATCATAATAGCCATTCGGCTGACCTTCTACCCAGCCACCATTACGGTCATAATAGCCACGTGCTTGAGACGCGCTCACGCCCGTTGCATGCCAACGGCCTTCTTGATCATAAAAACCATAAGCGCTGCGGCAGTCGCCACGGTCCGATTTTGATACCTGATTGCCGACGACTGCGCCAACGATTGCACCAATGATGGAACCTTCGGTTTTGTCTCCGCGTCCGGCGATGACGTTACCCAAAACGCCGCCAGCACCTGCGCCAATGGCCGTGCCAATGATGCGGCCATTGTTATCGCGGCGGCAGCCATCGTCCTGCGCCATCGCGACGGATGGGGTGAGAGCGGCAAGCGCAAGGCCTGCCATGAACATCTGCTTTTTCATAAGATTTCTCTTTTCACGTAACTGTTTCGTGAAAGGGTAATCCGCTGCTGGTGCTAATGTTCCGGTTTGACACCCCATGGCGACAGCAGGGAAACCGGTTGCCAGCTACTTAGAGACCCGCCTCGACCGCTATACGGATGGCGTCTGCGGTCGTGGCGGCGCCCAGCCTGTCCATTAACAACGCCCTGTGCATTTTCACTGTCTGTTCGCTCAAGCCAAGCCTGAAGGCGATTTGCTTGTTCAGATGACCAAGAGCCATTTCGGCCAGAACCTCGCGTTGGCGGCGTGACAGAGTTTTTACGGCAAGCGCAGCAGCAATACGCCGGTTTTCATGAGTCATAGGGGCGCTGGCTTCGAGTTCGACCTGGGAGCCCAAGAAAAATTCAAGCTCGCCTTCTTCGTCGAACATAGGCGCCACTAACACAGCGTTCCGAAATGGCGTGCCGTCGCGCTTGTAATTCAGGATTTCCACCAACACCGGCGCGTGCCGCTCCACACCATTCCGAATGGCCTGAGTCAACCACGGCTCGGTCGCGGGCCCGGCCAGAAATTTACAGTTCCGTCCAATAATTTCATGCTCGGCATAGCCAGTAAGTTCAATGAAGGCCCGGTTGCACGCCACGATCGGATTGTCCCTTTGACGCGGATCACTAATCACCGACGCTATCGGACTATTGGCGATCAGGACATCCAATCGCTCGGTGATGTGGTCAGTGACGACCAAGATATAATGCCTCCAAATTTGACAAAAAGCGCTTCGAGTGCGTCATCATGATTTTCGACCGACTGGCCTATCGCGGCAATATCGGCAAAACATGGTATAAAGGTTAGGTTGTTGCTCTTAGCCCATCGTCTATCTGGGCGCTACCCGTCATCCGTAACGGGGTCGCTAAGGGGAAACACATGGAAAACCTATCATTTGGCCAATATTCATTGGTCTACAACGCATTTTCGTTCACATTTGCCACGATGGCAGCAACCACATTATTCTTGTGGCTTGGCCGGTCGCAAGTTGGCCCCGCCTACAAAACGGCGCTCACCATTTCCGGCCTCGTTTGCGCCATCGCTGCCTATCATTACTTCCGGATTTTCGAAAGCTGGGAAGGCGCATATTCAATCGAAGGCGGCGTTGTCGCCTCGAGCGGATATGCATTTAATGATGCCTATCGTTATGTCGATTGGTTGCTGACCGTGCCACTGCTTCTGGTCGAACTCATTCTCGTGATGCGCTTGAGCGAAGAAGAAACCGTCTCCAAGGCCTTCAAGCTTGGCGGCGCAGCGGCATTGATGATCATCCTGGGCTATCCAGGCGAAATCGCAGCAGACAATTCGACACGAATTCTCTGGGGCACCTTGTCGTCAATTCCTTTTGTCTACATCGTTTGGCAGTTGTTCGCCGGCCTCGGTGCATCGATCAACAATCAGCCAGAAAATGTCCGTGACCTCGTGAAGAAGGCACGTTTGCTCACCTTCGCATCATGGGGTTTCTACCCGATCGTATATATGATCCCATATACAAGCCTGAGCGGTTCAAATGTAACCGTCGGCGTGCAAGTCGGCTACACCATCGCTGACTTGATCGCCAAGGCAGGCGTTGGCGTCCTGGTCTACATGATCGCAGTCCGCAAATCGCGCGCCGAATATGGCGAGAAGGCATTTGCTTGATAACTGGATGTCCGCTGCTTTTGCAGATGACGTCTTGATATGACCACGATCATGCTACCGAAGTTCGCAGGCGCAACGTTCCCGAAACCGTTGCGCCTGTGGGCGGTGCCAATAGCCAGCATGCTCCTTATCGTTGCCGACCGTGCGTTCGGGGGCATCGGTGGCATTCAAGCCAACATGCTTGCCGCCATTGCAATCGTTATTGCCGGTATCCCGCACGGCACCCTCGACATTGAGATTGCCGCCGCCCATTTCGGGCAAAACGGCCTCAGCGGAAAAGCCAAAATCCTCGGCAGCTATATCGGCTGTGCCGCAGCGATGGTGATGTTATGGCTCTGGTTGCCTGAATGCGCGCTTATTTCATTTTTGTTTATCTCAATCATTCACTTCAGCCGTGATTGGCGCGGCGGCGCAGATCCGTTTCTGGCGATGATGGTTGGTTGGGCCTTGGTGGCTTTGCCCGCACTTGCCAGCCCCGATGAAGCCGCGGCAATATTTGCCGCGCTGACCGGCAGCGAAAATGGCGCAGTGATCGCAGCGCTACTGGGCGCTGCATCGGTTCCTGCAGCATTGGGCAGTTTGGTCTTTGCATACTGGGCCTTTCGAAATGACGATGCACAAAGCGCATTGGAGGTCCTTGCCTGCATCATTGCAGCTTTGTTCCTGCCACCCTTGGTCGCATTCGCAGTATTCTTCTGCGGCCTCCACTCACCGCGACATATGGCCGATGCGCTGCGTGAGACAGGCGCCCTTTCGCCTGTCAAAAAACTTGTCATCATTGCTGCGGTGTCAGCGCTTTCTTTGGGGCTCGGCGTGCTGATGTTCCTGTATCAGGGCAAGGTTCCAACTGACATGGGCGTCATCCGGGCCGCATTCATCCTTATATCCACACTGACGGTGCCGCATTTCATTTTGGAGCATTTGATGTCGAACAGACAGCCTGCTTAGTCCTGCGTATAGTCTTCATCATCAATACCCTTGCCCCGCCCGGCAAAGCGCGGCACATCGTTCCGGTATCAGTCCGGAGTATTTCATGAAAACCCTTACCCTCAAGCTTTGCTGTAGCGCTGCCCTCGTTGCCCTTTCTCCCGCTGCTTACGCCAAGCTGTCGCCGCCCGAAGCCAAAATGATCGCCACAGTCGATGCGGAATATGAACGGTCGGTGGCTTTGCTTGAGCGGCTGGTAAACCAGAATTCGGGAACGATGAACTTTCCGGGCGTGAAGACCGTCGGCGACATGATGCGCGCCGAATTGGAACCATTGGGTTTCAAGGTAGAATGGCTCGACATGGCAAAGGCGGGGCGTGCCGGCCATCTTGTTGCGACGAAGGCGGGCAAAAAAGGAAGCAAGAAGCTCTTGCTCATTGCGCATCTCGATACCGTGTTTGAGGCTGACAGTCCCTTTCAGACCTTTGTCCGCAATGGTGATGAAGCGATTGGGCCAGGCGCCGGTGATGACAAAGGCGGCATAGTGGTCATCGTCTCCGCGCTTCGGGCGATGCAGGCCGCTGGCACGTTGAAAGATGCTGCCATCGAAATTCATATGACCGGAGACGAGGAAGATGCGGGCGACCCAATTGACGTGACGCGTGCACCATTGATTGCCGCTGGCAAGGCAGCCGACGTGGCGCTGGATTTCGAGGGGCTGTCGATTGAGAACGGCGCGGACATGGGTGTTATTTCACGGCGGTCATCGAACAGCTGGAAACTCGAGGTGTCCGGCGTCACGGGGCATAGTTCGCTGATTTTTGACTCTACATATGGCGACGGTGCGGCGTTTGAACTGGCGCGGATCATCCACCAGTTCCGGACTCAATTACCGGAGCAGAACCTGACCTTCAACGTTGGCCTCATCGCTGCAGGGCAAGAGGCAAGTCTGGATGCCGATGGCGTTCGCGTAAGCGCCAAGGGCAAGACGAATATCATACCGGGTATTGCGCTTGCGCGCGGTGATTTCAGAACGTTATCCGAAGAGCAAAGCGCACGTGTCCGTGAAAAAATGCTGGCTATCGTTTCTGCATCGTCGCCGAAAACCAGCGCAAAGATTTCCTTTGATCCAGGCAGCTATCCGGCCATGGCACCAACCGAGGGAAACAAGGCGCTTCTCGCCAGCCTGAATGTTGTAAACCGCGATCTCGGCCTTGCACAGCAAGCGACGCTTGACCCACTAAAAAGAGGCGCCGGCGATATCAGCTTTGTTGCCAATGATGTCGATGGCCTTGTCGGCCTTGGTGCCTATAGCAAAGGCGACCATGCGCCGGGCGAGTCAGTGGACCTTGCCAGCATCAAACGGCAGGCCAAACGCGCGGCGATTTTGATGACGCGTTTGGCAAGTGGAAAAGGCCAATAGAACGTATATGCCAAACCGTCGTGATTTGGTTGTCGGCATCGCTGGTGCAGCAGCGACAGCTATCTTGCCCAAGGCCCTGTCCGCAACCAGCGCGAAGTCCGGCCCTGACGATATCACCTTGCTTGGGGACATATTGCGCACCCTGCATCCCGGGTTATACCGCTACCAAAGCCCTTCGGCGATGGAACGATCACTTGAGCAGCTTTCGAAGGCATGGGCTGCAAATGCCGACCTTGCGGAGCGATACCTACACTTATCGCGGTTTCTGGCGACGATTAAATGCGGCCATAGCTATGCCAATTTCTTCAATCAGAAAAAATCGCTTCAAGCTTCGCTTTTTGACCGGCAAACCCGCGTGCCATTTACATTCAGGTGGCTGGGTAGCCAAATGGTGGTCTTGCAGGACCAGAGCGGCACGGCCTCTCTGCCGCCGGGCAGTGTCGTTCGCGGAATAAACGATATTCCCGCCACAGACATTCTTACCCGTCTGATGCCATATGCGCGCGCCGACGGAAACAATGACAATAAACGCAGGGCACTGCTGTCAGCGACAGGTGGCGACGAGATTGAGACATTTGACGTGTTTCAAGGGCTGCTGGACCATCAGAACGATGCATTAGGCGACAACACCCCAATGCGCACCTTTCGTCTTCGTGTGCGCCTCCCAGGGGCAAAAACCGACACGATCGTCAACCTACCCGCCTTGACCTTGTTACAGCGGCAATCTTTCATGCGGCCGGTCGATTATCGCGGCAAAGCGCCTGTGTGGCAATGGACGATGCGCGATGACGGGCTTGCCGTTTTACGGATGGATGGATGGGGACTATACAACAGCAGTTGGGATTGGGCTGGCTGGCTTAATGACCGACTGGACAGCCTGCCCGGTGCGAAGGGCCTTATCGTCGATATCCGGGAGAATGAGGGCGGGTTGGACTGCGGTGATCTTATTCTCACCCGGCTCGCTGGCCGCGATATTGCCAAGCCGAAATTCGGCCGACTGGTTCGCTTCGTCAAAACGCCTGAGCATCTGAACCGCTATCTCGACACATGGGACGACAGCTTCCGTGACTGGAGCGGTAAGATCGAGGCCAAACAGGGCCGGTTTTATCGGCTCAAGCAAGATGCCGATTCGATGATTACCCCAGCGGCGTCGAAGAGGCTTAATGTTCCGATGGCCGTTTTGACCAGTGCCCAAAATAGCAGCGCGACATTCCAGTTTGCCGCGCTAACAAAGCAGCTACGACTTGGAACACTTATTGGAGAAACCACAGGCGGGAACCAGAGGGGCATTAATGGCGGCGCATTCTTCTTTGCACGCTTGCCAGATTCTGGGATTGAGTTTGATGTGCCGCTGATTGGATATTTCCCTGAAGGCAAGATGCCGGATGCGGGTATCACGCCTGACATTGCGGTGGCGATGACGGCAAAGGCGATTGAATCGGGCGATGACCCTCAATTGCAGGCTGCTGTGCAACATCTGCTGCGGACATAAATAAAGGGCGGCGCAATGCTGCACCGCCCTTTCAATCTCACTTTAATCGGGTTCGTCTAAAGACTACCGACCGTCACGCGCGGCCTTGCCGAATACGCGATATTGTTCGTTGCCGACGAAACCAAATCTGGTAATTCCGCTGCGTTTCACCGACACCAGTGCCTTATCAACAGTATCATAGGGCGCCGTTGGTGCCGGCTGAAACTGAAGCTCAGGCTCCGGATTCATCGACGTCGTCCGCACCAGATACTGCTCCATCTGTTGCAACGTCACTGGTGTGCCGTTCCATTGGATCGTGCTGTCCGGAAGAATGATGATCTTGTTAATAACAGGATCAATAGGGACGTCTGGTGGAGGTGCATTCGGGTCATTGACCGGAAGATCGATGTTTACGGCGTGCGAAACCGGGGGGATGGTGATCATCAGCATGATGAGGAGAACGAGCATGACGTCGATCAACGGCGTCGTGTTCATTTCCATCATCGGCTGGCCATCATCTTTACCG
>NZ_JBKJMB010000077.1:0-14457 GCF_046596595.1 Sphingorhabdus sp. | reverse complement strand
GCTCGCGCTGAGTCAAGGCAGCAAACCATATGCGCATAGCGGCCATCATGGCATCCTCACCGTAAGGTCGACCAAAGTACTTCCGCTCGTGTCTTGGCGGGGCGTCGCAGTGATGCGAAAACCGTCTTGCTGGATCGCCACTAATGTCTTGTTGAGATTGTCTGCCGTTGGTGCGGCAAGCACTGCGGTCAATATACCGTCACGCGTAAACCGTAGTTCACGGACAGACACATTGGGTGATGCCTTTACGCTGCGCCACAATGCAGCGGACAAGGGCGTAAAGCCACTATGCACGATTCCCCGCCGATCCAAGGCATTCGCAAGTGCACTTTCGGCCTGATCTATATCGCGGATCGACGGGTCAACTTTTTGTGCAGTGGCTAAGGCAGTTTGGTTTTCTGCGCTGGTCGCGCTCCAATATTTAGCCAATGTCACTACAGTTATAACTACCGTAATGATAACAATCGCGCTCAATAGCCGCTTGATCCACTTGCGTTGCTCGGCTGTTGTCCAGACCGTACGCTCCCTCTTGGCAAATATCCCTTCGCGCAGATTTAGCACTGGTGCAGCGCTCGCGCGCACCAACATCGACCGTAGGTTCTGCGCATCGACAATGTCCGCAACGGATGCGCCTACAAATATGTCGCGCAAAACTGGCTCATCCGGAATCGCAAACCCGGGACCGCGCAGCACAGAAACACCGTCAAACTCCGCTTCCGAAACACCCTCTGACGGCGAATTCAGAACAAGCGCAAATGGTAAGACAATGTCCGGGTTAAGGTCGCGCGCGGCAAGGCTATCGAGCCCTCGCTGCATCACCTCTGGCGATATTGATGCGGTCGCAATAGCACCGTCGAGATCCAATCCGGCACTGCTATGGACCAGACCAAGCGATTGCTCGGTCGCCCGCAATTTGGCGACACCTTCGGCTTGACGCGCTTCCAAATCAGGAAAACTAAACCAGCTACATCGCACATGCTGCGGCGCAACCAACGCCATGACTGTCGCATCATCCGCCGAATGCACAAAGTTGGATAATAACCCAGCGTCCTGCCAGATGCCCTCGGTAACACGGAACACCGCAGGGTCGTCTGCATCGGCCATCGGGAAGCGGGTGATGACAAGCGTCACTCCTCTTCCCCCCAGCTGCGCCAGATGACACGCGCCGGCGCTGGCGACGCGACAATCATCGACTGGCCAGAAAGCACGAGTTCGCCAAATGAAACCTGCGTGTTCAAAAGGAAGAAATTGCTCGTCAGTTTTACCTGCCCTTGAACCAGAGGAGACGGTCCGAGCGCGGTAAGTTCAGGTGCGGCCCAGAATCGAATGAGGCTGCCATAGCCATTTGAAGGCCGTTTGGCGAGATAACTGCGTGCTGCTGTTAAGTTCATTTGACCGGGCGCGAACAGCATGGCCAACAAAGGCGCTTGTTCAGGCAGCAACGTGTTTACATTGAGCGGAGACATCACGAAAACGGGGAGCGCGCAGATCCAGTCCTGAAGCTTGGCATATATCGCTGGAGTGACACCCTTCACGGCGCGCAGCTCGCTTGGGTGCGCATAAGGCCTGTTCGCTGCCAGATATGGCGTTGTTGCCGCACGATAGCCCTCGTCCTCAACCCCATTGGCAACTGGAACCATATCACTGTCTGCCCAGTCCGCCGCCGCCGCAGCTACCGCACGGGCAGTATTCTCATCGGTACCCAAGACAACCATTAACGAAACCATCTGCGCCATGCCGGCTGCATTGGCCAAATATAGCCCTTCGGATTCGGTAACCAGACTGTTGAGGTTAAAACAGTTGCCGGCATCGCGAAGGGTCGCTGTCGCTGAACCGATCGGTATCGGCAGGCTTTGCGGCTTGCCCAGCCAATCACCCGCCAACGTCGTTTGCGCGGCATCGCGCGCGACCAAATCCTCGATCCGCGCAGCGGCGATAGATTCGGCTGCGTACGTAAACATGCGCGCTTGTGCCAATGCGTTGCCATTTGCTGCTAACTTGCTCGACAAGGTCAGCCGGTCCAGCGTCGTCGCCGCTATGACCGCAAGCACCGCGACCATCAACAACACCGACAGCAACGCCGCGCCGCGTTCCGAAGGCTTAATGTGGCTCACCCGTCTGCGCCCTCTTCAAAGTTGGGCGCAGGAACGCGTGTCTGCGCGCCGACGAGAAAAAGCATGCGCTGTTCGGGCTTGCCGTTGACCGTCACACGCAGCGCAACTGCGCGCGGTAAAGCTTGCGCGTCGGCAGCGGTCCAATCGTCTCGCCACTCCCCCTTGTCGTCCCGATACTCGGCTTGCGCAGATACAACATTTTCAAGCAATATCGCCGCGTCAGAAGGCTTGGCGCCATCAAGCATTGGCCAGCTTAAACGCTTGAGCGCGCCATCTTCGAGAATATATGCCACCCGCTGCAACCCGGACCTTGGCGCGCCATCGAAATTTGACCATCCTGCACGCACAAAACCGAATAACGCCCCTGGGACTTCAGCATCGCCTTGCGTAAACGCTGGAATCGGTTGGCCTGACTGGTCACGCACAGGCCGGACCATTGCCTGCGCTAGGTCGCCCTCCAGACTGTTAGACAATCGGTGCGATAAAGACATTTCCTCAAGGCGCTTCTTGACCGCGATTTGGGTATCGCTGCCCGATCTTAAAAGCATGACACCCGCCACCGAAATGAGCGCAAAAATGGCAAGCGCAACCAACATTTCGATCAGCGTGAACCCGGCTTCGGAATGACCAGCCTTGGTCACTGTTCAATTGGCCGAGCTATGGTCAGGCGGGCCTTGCGCAATGCGGCATTTCCCGTGCCTGAAACGGATATATCCACCATGACCAACCGGCTGTCATCGGTGGGGCTCGTCTTCGCGGTCCAGCGCCAGTTCTGGCCACCATTTTCTTCTTCGCCCTGCGTTTCGCCCAAGGTCGGCGGCGCGGGATTGGACAAGATTTCAACCGCCACGTTTCGCGCAACCTGCCACGCCATGCTGCTATCGCCCAAATTGGCGGTTGACCGCACCGAATAGCCCTGCAGTCGTACCATGGCCAAGGCGGCGAGGCTGAAAATCGCAAGCGCCACCATGATTTCCAACAATGTAAAGCCGTTGGGACGGGTCGAAGGATTAGCGGACAACGCGAATGTCCCCGGTCGCGGCAAGCTTTAGCGTTACCGTCACATTATCATTTTGAATGGCGAAATCGGCTGCGCTTGAAGGCATTCCCGTGCTGTCAAAAGCAATACGCATCTGCCTTGTGCCCGCCATTTCCAAGGATGTACCGCGTTTCCAATCTGTCGATGTAAAAGGTGCCTCGGACAAGGGCACCCATGCGCCTTTATTGCGCGCCTCAAAGGCATAGCCAGACGGCCGGACTGTCACGGCCAGCGACCGTGATTGCAAGATGGCATTGTCCCGCAGCGCCGCGACACGCGCTGCAAATCGTTCTGCTTCGTCACGCACCCCCCGATCAGGCGAACGGACGGTCATGACTACGGCGGTGCTGGCAATGCCGATGATGAATATCACCACCATGAGCTCCACCAAAGTGAAGCCCATCTGATTCTTCTGAAAAGACTGGCGCACCGACGGCTTAGTCGCCGTATATATCGGCATTGTCATTTTCGCCGCCTGGGGCTCCATCCGCTCCGAGGGAATAAATATCAAAGGCTCCATCCTTGCCCGGCATGCTATACTGATATGGGCGGTTCCATGGATCATTCGGAAGTTTCTTGATATAACCTTCGGTTCTTCCACCCGTCGCAGGCGGCGTTATCAAGGCCTGTAATCCAGCACCCGCGTCCGGATATGTTAGATTGTCGAGCCGGTAGGTCTCCATCGCCTGCCCTAGAACCGCAATGTCGGCCCGCGCCTTTTGTACCATCGCTTTATCCTGATTGGGCAGGACATTGATTGCCACAATGGTGGTGAGCAATGCGAGGATGAACAAGGTGACCATCATTTCAACGAGGGTAAAGCCGTTGGGTTCAGATTTTGTCCCTTTAAATGCCTTGGCAGCTTTGCAGGTGAACTTTAGTGATGGCCGGTTGGTGTCGGTGAGCAGATGAAAGAAGATGCGGAGCATATCTAAAGTCCCGTAAGGTTTTGAAGTTGAAGTATAGGCAACAAAATAGCCAAAATGATGACTGCCACCACGCCCCCCATGGCGACAATAATCAATGGCTCAAGCAACGATAGCGCAGTCGTTGTGAAGTTATCAAATTCGCGTTCGAGATACTCTGCTGCACGTTCAAGCATGATATCCAACTGCCCAGCGCTTTCACCGCTGGCGGTAAGATACACCAATAATGGCGGAAAAACCCCGCTCGCACGCATCGCGCCCGACAAGCTGCCGCCGCTGCGCACAGCTTCGACAATATCATCATTGGCGGCGGACAAGACCTTATTTCGAATGGTGCCGCCCGTCAGGCGCAAACCCTCCAACAATGGCAACCGGCTTGCAACCATAGTGGATAATGTCCGCGCCATCCGCGCCGCGTGCAGATTGCGCAGCAACTTTCCCAAAAACGGTATGCGCAGAACATTACGGTCAACGGCGAGGCGGAATGCAGGCTGTTTGAGTGCCTGTGCGAAAAGAAACGCCCCAACTATCAGTACAATGATCAGTACCCAGTAATAACTTGCCAAAAAGGCCGATATGCCAATAACAACCCGCGTGATGAGCGGCAGTTGCTGATCGACATTGTCAAACTGTTCAACCACGCGCGGCACGACCGATACCATCAACCCCATGACCACGAGGACCGCAACAAGAGACAGGATTGCAGGGTAGGCCAGCGCGCCAATCAGCTTGCCACGCATTTCCGCCTGTCTTTCCAACAAGAAAGCGAGGCGCTCAGTAATTAGTGGCAGCGTTCCTGCGCCCTCGCCCGCTGCGATCATCGCACGGTATAACGCAGGGAAACTGTTACTCTCGCGGCGCATTGCCTCGGAAAGACGCTGACCTTCGACCACGCCTGCATGCACTCCAGTCAGGATCTGTCGCACATGCGGTTGTTCGCTCTGGCGGCTGATTGTCCGCAATGCTTCTTCCAAAGGCGACACCTGCGCCAGCGAAGACAATTGACGCGTAAATAAGGTCAGCTGCTTGGCGTTCAGACGCGGCTGTCGCTTCAACGGCAAGCTGGCAAAAGCAGAAGCGCGAACCTCGGCAGGTGCAACGCTGACGATGTACAATTTTTTCAAAGTCAGCTGTTCACGCGCCTGATCGTCATTGGCCGCAGCAATCCGCCCGCGCCGTTCCCGCCCCTCGGGGTCAATGGCGTGGTAGGCAAATTCAGGCATCAACGATGTCTTCGCGGCGTGAAATGCGGATGGCTTCCTCCGGCGTTGTGTCCCCGCTGCGAACCAGTTTACGCGCAGCAGCGCTCAAATTGGGTTGGTTCACAAACGCATGGCGCGCCAAAATGGCTTCATCGCCGCCGTCATTGATCAACCGCCGGATCGTATCGTCGACCCGCACCGCCTCAAACACTCCGATGCGCCCTTGAAAACCGGTATTGTTACATTCCGCGCAGCCAACTGCCTTGTACACCGCCGTGCCTTTGTCAAAGCCAAGCAATGATGCCGCGTTGCCATCGGCTTGAACCGTCTGCCTGCATACAGGGCACAATCGGCGCACGAGCCGCTGCGCTATTACCGCGCGCAAAGTCGAGGCAAGCAAGAACGGTTCGACCTTCATGTCTCGCATCCGGGTAATGGCGCCAAGGGCATCATTGGTGTGAACCGTCGTCAGAACAAGATGCCCAGTCAACGCGGCCTGCACAGCAATATCGGCGGTTTCCCGATCCCGGATTTCGCCAACCATCACAACGTCAGGGTCCTGCCGCAAAATAGCTCGTAGACCGGCGGCAAAGGTCATCCCAACCTTTGCGTTTACTTGAGTCTGCCCAATGCCTTCAACCGCATATTCGACGGGGTCTTCGACCGTGAGAATATTGCGCGTGCCATCATTCAGCCGCTTAAGGCCAGCATATAAAGTGGTTGTTTTACCCGATCCCGTTGGCCCGGTGACAAGTATGATACCATTTGGCTCGGCCAACGCCTCACGCAATATCGTGAGCGTATCTTCAGACATGCCAAGCAGATCAAGCGATATGCCCGCATTTTCGTTGTCGAGGATACGCATCACGACCCGTTCGCCTGCGCGACTTGGCAAGGTTGACACACGCACATCCACCATCCGTCCGCCGAGCGTCAGCCCGATGCGTCCGTCTTGCGGAATACGGCGTTCTGCGATGTCGAGGCGGGCCATGACCTTGATCCGGCTCACAACCACTGGCGCAACATTCGCGGGGAGCCGGAGGCGTTCCTGCAACACGCCGTCAGCGCGCATCCGGATGACAAGGCCTGTTTCATAAGGCTCGATATGAATATCTGACACGCCTTGCCGCACGGCTTCGGCAATAACCCCGTTGATCAACCGGATGACTGGTGCATCATCTGCGCTATCAAGCAGATCGTCGGCGCTTGGCAACATGTCGGACAATAAATCGCCATCGCTCGTCCCAATCGAGCCCGCCATCGCAGCGGCGCTGCCGTCCATGGCATAATGATCGGACAGATATCTATCGAAGGTCGCGTTATCCGCCATTTCAACGTCGAAGGGCATCGACAGATAGCGCCGCACCTCAAGCAGCATTAGCGGATCAGCGCCCTCACGCATGGCCACCACAAGTCTGTCATTGCTCTCATGACGCAGCACGAGGCCATTCGCCTTGGCAAAGGCGTAAGGCAAGTCAAGCAACGGCGTGATTTGGGCAACCGTTACAGGCATATCCTGATCGGACTGCGTCATGATGCTTTTTTGTATCGCCCCTCCCCGCTGTATCATGTTTACTGCCCATCCCCATTGGTCGTCGAAATGCTGCTCGCGGGCACTTGCGCCGGCTGAAGCGGACCGCCAGTAGGCGGCCGTGTAAGTGTACCATCTGACCCGATCATGACGTCATCGGCACGAATGCTCGGTGGCGTGGGCGGGATTGCGCCCATATAATCGCGGAGCAATTCATCGATGCTTGGCTCAGAGTCCGGATTGCGCAGCAGTTGCATATCGCGGACATAATCATAACGTCGCGCGGTCAAGCGGTCGCCGTCTTCGCGGCTGCGCAATATGGTTGGCCGAATGAATACCATCAAATTCGTTTTGCTACGGCTACGGCTGCGTGATTTGAACAGCTCCCCAATGATGGGAATATCGCTCAGCAATGGAATGCGTTCAATCGTCCGCCGCTCGTCATCGTTAAGAAGACCGCCAATGGCTAACAATTGCCCGTCACCCACAGTCAACGTCGTCTCGAATTCGCGTTTGTTCAATATGAGGTCGCTTGACCGCGATGATACGGGCCCTGCAACGCTCGACACCTCTTGCTTCAGGAACAGCTTGACGTCGCCCTGCGCATTGACCTGCGGCGTGACTTCAAGCTTGATACCAACTTCTTGGCGCTGGACGGTACGAAACGCATTTTCAAAGTTCGCTGAAAGTTGCTCGCCCGTGCTCACCGGGACTTCTTGCCCGACCAGAAACTTCGCCTTTTGATTGTTCAGCGTCACGATATGTGGCGTGGCCAACAGGTTGGATTCAGTATCCGCAGCAATAGCGTTGATGATAGTACCAAAAATGGCATTCCTACCAATGTCGAGCGCAAAGCCGCCAAAACCGCCAGTTGCACTTAGTATGGATGCAGCTGCGGCCTCCTGAAGGCTGTCGCCAAGCGCGCTGTTGGTCGCAGTCGTGGTTGTATTGCCATTTACGGTGGTCGTCGTGCGTGTCAGCTCTTCTGCGCCAATCGCCCCTGCGATGGTCAGGATATTGGGCGTGGCATTCGAATAGTTGGTTGCCGCAAATGGCGCATTTTTGCCACCGACGAGGAATTGAACGCCAAGCTTTCTTGCAGCCTCATTGCCGATTTCGACAACGATGGCTTCCACGAGAACCTGTTCGGGCCGTGTATCGAGTTGCCGGATAAGCTCGCCCAACGTGCGTTGCACCTCAGGATTGGCAGCCACAATAAGGGCGTTCGTGCCTTCGTAGCGCGTTACCACGACTGGTCCGCGGCCACCTATGCCGTTGACTCCTGACCCCGATGACGTCGCAACGACCGGTGCTACAACAGGCGCCTGCCCCGCATTACTGGCCGCTGGAGCCACGGGCGGCAAGTCATTGACTTGAGAGCCGCCACTTTGTCCGCCAATCAGCGACTGCACTGTTTCCAACAGCGTCGCTGCATTGGCATGTTCAAGGCGGTATACGCGGATCTCAGCGCCCGATTGTGCGCGTGCATCCAACTGTTTGGCCATTGCAGCAAAGCGCGCGACCGAAACAGGATCGCCGCGCAAGGCGATCGCATTGCTGCTGTCTATTGCCGCGACGGAAACGGGTGAGCGGCTCCCTTCGCCGCCTTGTCCGGCAAGGCCCTGCAGCGCCGTCGCAATTTCACGCGCGACGGCATTATCCAGCGTCACAATTTGCGTCGCCGCACTGTCGCGGTCAATCTGACGGATCAAATCACGGATCCGCCGTATGTTGTCGGCATAATCCGCCACGACTAGACTGTTTGCGCTGCGGTTGGCGGTAAGCGAGCCTTCACGGCTAATGAGTGGACGCAATGTTTCCACTGCAGTGGTCGCATCAATCGAACGCAAGCGGAAAACCTCAGTCACAAACTGGCTCGCTGATGCAGCCCGGCTGCCAACGCGGCTTGGCTGCGTTGCCGCGCCGTCCGACGGTTGAATACGGTAGCCGCCGCCACGCATTGGGATCGCAATCAGACCATTTGCACGCAATGTCGACAAAAATACTTCGAAATATTCGGAACGTGACAAAGGCCTATCGGTCACAACCGAAACCTTGCCACTGACGCGCCCATCTACAATAAACGTCTGGCCAGTCACACGCGCAGCGTCCTGAACAAAGGCACGAATATCGGCGTCGCGGACATTCAATGTCTGCTGAGCGGCCAACGGGTTGGCAAGAATCAGCGTGCTGCACGCCAATAACAAAGTAAACTTGCGGATCACGGTTGTTCCAGATTTAGAGATATGGGGACTTTCGAGCCGCCACGTTCGACTTCAACGCTTATGCGGGCTCCTGGCCTAAATTGCGCAGCGATATCGGCGGCTGAGGATACGGGACGACCATTGATGGCAACGACTACGTCTCCTCCTTGAAATCCGGCGAGCCGCAGCATAGCGCCGTCGTCGCGCGGTTGCAAAACAAGTCCGGTCACCCTGCCGCCCTCATTGCGTGGTTCGAACCCGATCGCCTTTTGCAGCGTTTCTGCATTCAGGCCGGCACCGTTTCCAGTCATGGGGGTTGATCCTGCCGGTAATGACCCCGAAGGACCAACGGTTTCCGCAGGAACCGACTGGTCAAGATAAAGCGATTCCTTGACGCCGCCCCTCGACAAAATCACATGGTCGAAGGCGACTGAGTCAAGCGTAACACCGGGTGCGACTTCTTCGCCAACCGCATAGCTATTTTGAATGCCATCTTCGCCCGCGATAATTGCGGCCCCGCCGCCCGAGCTCTGGTTCGCGCGGACGCCAAACAAGACCAGACTTAATGCTGTCACATTCTGAGTGGTCGGCACAGCACTGTCGGTTCGATAGAAGGGGTCAAAGCCCGAAAAAAGCGCAAGCCGCGCAGTCGCCGGTACCACATTGGCGGTGGGTGATCGCCAGTCCGAAAGCGGACCAATGGGCGTAACTAAAAGCCAGAATAAACGCGCAGTCTGAATGGACGCCAAAATTACGAGTAGGCCGATGATAACACTGCCAAAAGGTACCAGCGTCATTTGGCGCGACTGAACTTTTACTCTCTGCGCCAACGATAATGCCACTGGACCCCCTTCGGCGAATCCGCCCGGTTATGCGGGATTAAGGCTCCGACATGACTTATAAATGACGTTTAAATGACAGTTTGGTTACGGTCAACGAGGCGCAGACCTTCCGACCAAAAATGACGGCGACACGTTGAAATGAACATGTCGCCGTAAGTCAGGGGGGGACACTAAATCGTTTAAAAGTTAATCTCGACACCAATAGAGGCGCTGATGCCTTGCTTATAACGGTTGTAGAATATTTTGTTCTCGCCGCTCTGCTGCAGTTCCTGATATTTCGTATTGGTCAGGTTGCGCACTTCAAATTTCAGCTCGGCTTCTTTGCCGCCAACGGTAAACCCTTCACGTGCAACAAAATCCAGCTGAATGCCGGGCTTTTCCTTAATGTCAGGCTGCCCTGAAGCGCCACGGCTGGTGACGCGGTCGGTTGCATATGTGAACAGGATGGTCTGTTGCGACAGGCGCTCTGTATCTTCGAACCCAAGTTGCAGGTTGACCAAATGATCCGACTGGCCAGTCAGCGGCGAGCCATCGGTAAAGAAGTCGAGCGCGCTGGTAGACGACGAGTTGAAAACCGATACCGGATCGCCAGCTTTCACGCTCAACTTGGATTGCGTGTAGGTATAGTTGGCAATGACGACGGCACGGCGGGTCGAGAAAAAGCCCTCTTCGCCAAGGCCGGAAAGATCGAAATATTTCTGCGTTTCAACTTCGACGCCGTATAAATCTGCCTTTGGTGCGTTTGCAAAGCTGGTGACAACAGAGTTATCGTCGAAGCTCGAAAAGGACTCAATCGGCTTGTCGATCCGCTTGAAAAAGGCAGCAACGGTAAAGCGCTGGTCACGGTCGAAATAATATTCATACCGTGCTTCCGCATTGTACAACTGACTGTCTGTCAAAAGCGGGTTGCCGCGGAACAAACGGTTAGAATCTGTGTCGTAGAAGTTCTGGAAAATCAGTTCGCGAAACTGCGGACGCGCAATGGTTTTTGAACCGC
Source organism: Sphingorhabdus sp. (assembly GCF_046596595.1). GTDB lineage: Bacteria > Pseudomonadota > Alphaproteobacteria > Sphingomonadales > Sphingomonadaceae > Sphingorhabdus_B. The sequence goes on along the minus strand of NZ_JBKJMB010000077.1, from coordinate 3,602 downwards.
TCACCCGGAACTTCATCTGGTCAGTAATGTCCCACGTCAAAGTTGCAGCTGGCAACCAATATGCGCGGTTCAAGCTTGTCGAAGCCAGCGATGCGGTAGGCACCGTGAAGACCTGAACCGGCGAAACGGACTGGGTGGCAGTTTCATAACGCACACCCAGGTTAAGGCTGATTTCTGGCGTGATATACGCCTGAATCTGCCCATAGCCAGCATGTGTCAGTAAGGTGGCGTCAAACACCGGGTTTGCTTCGTTCGTGTCTGTCAACGTGATGTTGTAGAAATCGATAACATCTGGCTGCAACAAGAAATCCGGACGGAATAATGCAGACACAACCGGCGTGCCGCCGGGCGCTGTGAACAAGAAGTCGCGACGCTCGGTACGGCGCGCGGTGTCCGAATATGCATAGCCTATGGTGCCGGTCATATCTGGCGTGATTTTAAACGACAGATCTGCGCTACCCGACCAGAGATTTTCATTGAGGTATGAATAGCTGACCTCTGCACTGCCCTGCTGACCGTTATTCAACCGGTTGATGAACTGTTGGCCAAATGGATCGGAGGCTTGGTTGCTTCGGTAATATTCAAAGCTGAACTCATCGGGCGCTTCACGCTTCGAATTGGCATAACCCACGCGGAAGCTTAAATTTACATCGGGTGAAAGCTTGAATTCACCGACAAGCTGCGAATTGACCAGTTGCCGCTCATACCACGCTGTATCCTGCTGCAATAAGGTTGCGGTTGGCGACAGGTTCTGCCGCGTACCAATGCCAAGTCGCGCTTGCTTGAGCGTGTCGCGAATGAACACATTGGTCCAGCGCAGCTTCTGGTCACCAGCCTCAATGCCGAAACCGACCAAGCCGTTTACGACAATCCGGTTGTCCGTGATGACGCGCTGAAAATCGAGTTCTTTCTGGCTGAGATCAAGCGTCGATGCTGTTTGCTGCAAAGTATCGCGGGTGCGCCATTTGTTGCTGTAACCAGCATTAAACAAGATACCCATGGTGGCGTCATCACCAATATCGAAATTGGTTCCGCCGGTGATATTCGCCGATCCGTTGGCCGGCAGATTATAGTCGCGCTGCACTACAGCATTGCGCCCTGTAACCAATTGGCCCGCAATGGCCTGGGTATCGACGCCGCCGGCGCTGATGCGCTGACCACTCGCCAGATAAGCGGCAAGCGCAGGTCTCAGGTCACGGTTGCCATTGTCAAAGCCGCTCCAGTCCATCGAGCTGCCATAATAAGTATAGCCAAGCTGATTGGTGGTCTCACCGTTGACGCTGACATCACCGCTCACGGTCAGAAATGTTTCGCGCGGAATTGCCTTGGTGGTCAGGTTGATAACGCCGCCGCCAAATTCACCCGGAAAATTGGCGGAATAGGTTTTCTGCACCAACGAAGAGGCAATGACGCTAGTGGGGAAGAGATCAAGAGGAACAACGCGTTTCAGAGGTTCGGGGCTCGGCAATGGCGAACCGTTGAGCAATGCGAGCGAGTAACGATCGCCCAAGCCGCGCACATATACAAAACCGCCGCCGACAACGCTCAGGCCGGTTACGCGTGAGAGTGCACCTGCGATGTCGCCTTCACCGGTTCGTTCAATGTCCGCTGCCGACAACACCGACACAACTTGCGGCGCATTTTTGGATATATTGCGGTCGACAAAGCCGCGAACGATGATTTCTGTGCCACCAACCGAAACATCGACTTCCTCTTCAGCAGGCTGCTCCGAAGCATCTGCGGCCGCGGCCTCTGGTGTTGGTTCTGCTGCTTCACTCGCTTCAGCGTCGGCAGGCTCGGCGCTTTGCGCGAACGCCACCGATGGCGAGACAAGTGCGGTCGTTAAAAGCAACAGGCTGATTGCCCCCAATGGCTTCAACATTTTCATTCCCTTTTTCTTATTTAAAAAAGGGGCGGGGTGCCTGGCCATGCCAGCACCCCACCCCAATTAGCTATCACCTATCAAAAGGTAGGGAGTGAGGTGCAGAGCCCTGTGACGCTCGTGCCAAATGTGGCGGTCGCGCTGTTGCAGGTCCAGCCAGCATACCAGGTGTCATTGGCATCGCGCACCGCACCGACATACGTCGTTGCGTCGAAAAAGGCGTTGAGCGTGCTTGCGTTGAACGCGGTCACTGCCGTTTCGTTGGCACCGTTAATGAACAACGATGTCAGGCTTGGCGTGAACGCGCTGTTGTTGTTGTTGCTGCCCGATCCGAAGACTGCAGTAACTTCTGCCTCAGTCACACCGTTCGATCCGCGGAAGGCTGGTGTGCCGCACTGTGCAACAACCGAGCGAACCAAAGGCGCGCCTGCTTCATCAATGCTTGCGTCGACCGTTGCCGAGATCGTCTGCGGACGGCTGATGCGTAGGCAAGACGTATTAGGGCTGACGATCACACCATTGACCAGCGAATAATCGGTACCGCCACGCAGCAGAATTGCCGACAAGTTACCAAGGTTGCTGCGCTGAATGAACGTGAAGTTGGCAACGCGGGTGTTCTGGCGCGGCGTGTTGCCGTCAAGAGCATTGTCCGAGTCCGCTTCGATGATTGAATCGCCGGCACCCTGACGCTGAACAGCAATCACGTACTGGAAGTTCGCTTTCACGCCGGTGTCGGTGTCGAGATTGTCGTCATCTGCGCCGACAGCCACGAAATACTTCATGTTCACGCTACCGCCGAAAAATTCCGCTGCATCGTCCGAGCTGTTGAATGACTGTATGTTGTTTAACACCGTGCCGGAACCAATGCCGCCAGTTGTCAAAGCCTGAAGCTCGGAGTCACCCGAAAGCACAAATCCGGAATAACGAATTTGCACAAAGCTCAAACGTCCACTGTTGTCGGCAGAGTTCGCACCACCGTAACGCGCTGGGTCAACTGCGCCTTCAACTTGCCGTTCGCAAGCCGTTGTGCCTGGTGTTGCTGCCGGAGCAAGGCAATCGGTGATTGGCGCACGGCCGTTAAGCACGACGCCGCCCCATTGACCGATCGAGCTGTCTGTATTCAGGCCGAGAACATTGTCGCGGCTTGTAAAGATGATTGGAAGCGCAGCCGTGCCGACAGCGCTGATGCGGTTGCCGCGGTTGACGTTCAACCACGACACGCCAGTGCCGCCAAAAACGATCACGCCAGGCGCAATAGTAAGCGTTACAGCGGTGTTGGTAGAAGCCGCGCCTTGGTCGGTACCGACATCAACACGTCCGCCAAGACGGTAGAGCAAGCCGGTAACCTTAGGCAATGTAATGCTGGTGTTAATCTGCGCAGGTAAGGTGCAAACGCGATATGAGCCAGTAGGACCGGAAATCGTGCCGCTATCAGTGAGGCCCTGCGGGTCCGAAATCGTTGGGCAACCGGTAGCTGGCACAACAGTTGCGGGTGGCGGTGGGGGTGGTGGCGGAGGGGGTGGAGCAGCCGGGTTATTTATGGTGATGTTCCCGCCAGTTCCTGGCGACGCAATGTCGTCTGCGCCACAACCAGTGACAAGTACGGCCGCTGCTGTCGCATATACGATCCCGCGCAATTTTGGGTCTAACATTCTAATTCTCCGCAACAAATATGACTTGCCCGATTATAGGCAGATGCAACGGACCAGTGACGAATCAA